>CAITNO010000131.1 GCA_903893795.1 Candidatus Hydrogenedentota bacterium
CCTACGCCACAGTGACGAAAGAAGCCTCTTGTGTCGCTCGAAGTGACTGTTGAGAGCGCGTCCGCGATGGCGTCCTGTAGTTCACCCTGGGTCCGGGGCTTGGCGCCGCGCAGAAAACTTTTGACCTTGGCCCACATCATTTCGATGGGTTGAAGTCAGGACTGTAGGGCGGCAGGTACCACCCGTCCATGCCCGCCTCGCGCAACAGCCGGGCTATGGCGGCGGGTTTGTGCGCGGACAGGTTGTCCATGACCACGATGGCTCCGGGGGACAGGGAAGGGATGAGCATCTGCTCAACGTAGGCTTCAAAACACGGCGCGTCCATCGGTCCATCCAAGACCATGGGGGCAACCGCCGATTCGCAAGTGATGCCCGCTATCAGCGTGGTCGTGTTCCAGTGCCCATGGGGGGCATAATCCACGGCGCGCTTTCCCTTTCTCGCACGGGCATGGGCGCGCGTCATATTTGTCTTTGCCCCCGTTTCATCAAGATACACCAAACGGCGCGGGTCTATCCCGGTTAGCCATTCGCTCCAGGCATTGCGCTGGTCGGCTATGTCCCGGCGGCGCTGCTCGCCCGGATATAGAGACTTTTTTTTCGTGTGAAGCCTAGTCTCTTGAGGGTGTTGTGGACGGAGACAACCGACACGTCCACCCCGCTGCGCTTGTGCAGCTCGGCCAGTGTGGCGTCCGGGTGAAGCAGGACATCCTGCTCCAGGCTGCGCAGGGATTGTTCCGAAAAGGCGGGCTTACGGCCCGCATTCTGGGGCTTGGGTGCCAAAGACCCCGAGTCGCGGTACCGCTCAAGAATGTTCTGCACCGTGCCTTTGGGAATCCGGAAGTGCTCGGCTATCTGCCCCATGGATTGGCCGTCCTCGATGCGCGCGGCCACGATACGCTTGCGAAGGTCTATGGAAGTTGCTCTCATGTGCGCAGTATAGCATCGTAGGCATAATAAATTAAAATGCTCTATTCTCTGCTCTTGTCTTTCTCTGCGTCTTTTTGCGTCCTGCGCTTTTCCCCTTCGTTTCCCCTGTCGCCGAGGAAAGCAATGCCTATCTTTCCGCTTCCTCCGCTCCGTGCCAGTAGCGGAATGAGAATACGTAGTCGGTGCCTTTTTCGTGGTTTCCGAAATTAAGCAGGACGACCACGGAGGCATTGGGACCCGGCGGGTCCACGAACTCCACGCCCGCCTGGGGGCCCTTGACCTGGATCGTGAAACCGCGGTTGAAGGCGGGGTTGTCATCAAAGCTCCCGCCGGACCTGCCCGGGTTGCGGTTGTACACGGACAGCTTTCCATCGGCCAGCGTCTTAACAGTCTCGGTGCGGAGTGATTCATTCGACTCAGAGAAGGCGAACTCACGGTCACCCGTCCGCGCGAAGACATTCCGTTCCTGCCCCACGATGTTGTGATCGGGAATCCGGTCATCGGTGCGCGTGTTGGGCGCCTTGTGGTCCCAGCCCTGGTGGAAATAGGGGCAAAGGCGCAGATGCACCGGTTTGCCCACGGCATCATTGCCCAGCACTTCGACACGGACGCGATGTTCCGGCCCGTCTAGGGTGTGGTGGTAAATCACGCGGGTATCAGTTCCCGCGACGGGGGCGAGCATTTCCTTGCTCCAGCAAAGCACATCGCCGTCGCGGCGAACATCAAAGACGCCGCCGGGCGCAAATTGATAGGGCTGCCATTCATCGCCAACATAGAGCGTGAAGGTGCGTTCGCGGCACTCGGGCTTCTTGTAGGGCGGGAAATAGGGGACGCCGTCGGCGTCCTTCAACGGTTCGCTGGGGCTCCAAAACACGGCGTTGCCCGAGGTGGAGGCGTAGTGGCCGTCCCAGCTTTCCTTTTCGTTCCATTTCCCCGGATTGGCAAAAGTGTACCCGCCGCGCAGCAGGTTGGGTGTGCGCAGGTCGTAGGCCACGATCATCTCCGGCGCCATGCGGCCCTCGGGGTCGCAGATCTGGAAGTGCCGGGTCTCTGCGTGCAGCAGGCGGCCGTGGCCCATGATGACCCGGCCGTCGCGGTCGTCCCGGTTCGACAATGTGTCGTCCATGACATAGACCATCGACGGAGCCTTTGGACAGGGCCATTTCTGTGAGAACCAGTCGGTGAACTCCTTCACGGTGCACAGGCTCCACCCGTGGTCCAGCAACAGGGCGACCAGGTCCAACGCGCATTCCAACGCCTCGTCGTTGTCGAGCATGGGACTCCAGGGTCCGTTGGGTGTGAAGATGTTCCCCTCGGAGGCCGTGTTGATGTAGAGAAAGGGCGTGCGGCCCAGGCGCAGGTTGGCCTCGTACTGCTCCAACTCCACGCGCCACCATCCGCCCTTCTCGCCCCGGCGCACCAACTGGCCGACATTCCACTGCTTCTTCTTGAGCGGTTCGCCGAAATGCCAGCATTGGGGGATGGGAAAACGGTCATAGTTGTGGAAGAGCGTGCGGGTGGCCCACTGCAGTTCGAGCAGCGCGTGGTCACGGTCCAGTTCACGGTTCGTGCGCGCCGTCAGCAACGGCTGGTCCGGATTCCACTGCACCCAGTAGGGAAACATGGGCGCGCCTTCCCAGTTGTGGGGGATGTCCCAAAACTCGGCCAGCGAATCGCCCTCAACGCAGGCGTTGGCGCAGGCCGTAAATCCGAGCGTCGTTTCGAGCGCCTGCTGTCCCACGTCGGCATCGCCAAACAACTGCGCGCCGTGCGTCGTGATGGCGCTTTCGGCGATGCCGAGCCAGGCGGCGATGGCCTCCCGTTTTTCCAGCCGCTCAATGCCGATTTCATGGCCGGCGGCCTGAAGCGCCGTGAAGAAGCTCTTTTCGTCCGGTTGCGTCTCCGGTTCCACCCCGTTCATGATGACCGTCAGATGTGTTCGGTCCAGGAGTCCGCGCTGTTTGGCCATATCCACAAAGCGGTGCAGTCCAACAATGCTGTCCGCGCCCTGGTTGTGCAGGATGATGTTGCAGAACTTTGCACTGTCCTGTGTGGTTGCTCCCCAACCATTGCCCACCCACAAAACACCTGCCAGAAGAAGCGCCGCAGTAATACTCCGCCACCTGTTAAAAACGCGGAATTTCATCGTTGCCACCCTTTCACCGCCCATTCTTCGAGGCGCTTGGTCAACTTCGGCATGCGCATCGTCATGTGCCCACACGCTGTCCAACGACAGCGTATCGAGATTACCCCGCAAGGTCAAGCGAAACGTGCCGCTATTGCTGTTCCTGTTTCTTCTGCTCGCCGGCTTTCGCTTGCATTGGAAGCGGGGGCTTTTCAGCCCGACACCACTTACGGGGTTCAGCAAAACAAACGCTCCACTCCGCACATCAACAAATGTGTTCATTTGGGAGCTGTTTAGAGTCATAACACTGCAATTCCGCCTGCTAACGGTGCCGTCCATACCCTCCGCCAAAGCGCCTTTCTTCAAAGCGACCACCTCCAAAGGGGGCGGGTTCAAGACGGCCTTTTTCGAGATGGCCGCCGTGAAATTCGGGATGGTGATCAGAATCGCCGTGGACGAAGGGGCGGTTATGTCCATACCCATAGCCGGGCCAGCCGTAGCCATAGGGGCCGTCGTAACTGTACGGATAGGGATAGTGCCCGTAGCCTGAATAGTTGGGACCGGAGCCGTAATAGTCGGTCGTGGCGCAACCTCCGAGTACAAGTGCTCCCACCACGGCCACCGTGGCAATCGCGATGGCTTTTCTCATCGCACACCTCCTTAAAGGGACTTCTTACCCTTCACTTTTTCTAACACGCCACACTGCTGCCTATTCCCTTTTCCGCCCCGTCCCGCCGAAGCCGCGGGGGCTTGCCCCCCGCCGTCCCGGTGTGCTCTACTTTGCCGTGGCGGGCATGGGTTAGATCACGCGGTGCGTCCGGCTGTTTTGGGCCTTTTTCCCGCAGTGCCGCATTTGACAAGGAGCCATAGACGATGAGCAATTTCGAGTCCACAGTCAGGGATATGCGGCAGCATGGCGAATTCTTTGCGGCGGACTGTCAGGTGTTTGTCGCGCGCGCCCCCGGCCGACTCGACCTGATGGGGGGCAACGACGATTACACGGGCGGACTCGTTTTTGAGGCCACCATCCAGGAGGCAACCTGGGCGGCGGCGCAGGCCCGCAAAGACGGCCAGATTGTCCTGATGAATCCGCAAATGCGCGAACGGGGCTGGCAGGAACTGGTCCGCTTCGAACTGGCACAGTTGACGGACGACGAGACCGTCCTGCGACTGGTCAACGAAGATCCGGGTATCACCTGGACAGCCTACGTGCTGGGCGTGTTTCACTGGCTCAAGCGACGCTATCCCGAAACGGTGACGCACGGCGTTAATCTGTACCTCCGTTCCGAAGTTCCGCTGAACAAGGGTGTCAGCTCGTCGGCGGCGGTGGAGGTGGCCGCGATGAAGGCCGGGGCGCGGTGCTACGGCATCGACCTCGCCGGCGTCGAACTGGCCGAAGCGTGCCAGTGGGTCGAGAATGTGATCGCGCGCTCCGCCTGCGGCATCATGGACCAGATCACCTCGGTGCTCGGCGATGAGGGCTTCATCCTGCCGCTGGTGTGCCAGCCCGCCATCCCTGAACCGCTGATCCGGCTTCCGGAAGCGCTGCAATGCTGGGCGGTGGACTCGGGCGTGAGCCACTGCGTGAGCGGTATCGAATACGAGGCGGCGCGCGCGGCGGCATTCATGGGCTATAAGTTCATCTGCGACTGGGAGGGCATTCCCGTGCAGTTGGACGAGTCGGGTGCGGTCCCCCGCTACACTGACCCGCGCTGGAACGGCTACCTGGCCAATGTCACGCCCTCGGAGTTTCGTGCGAAATACGAGGCGCGCCTGCCAGAGCTTCTCAGCGGCGCCGATTATGCCGCACAGGCTGGCACGCATGTGGACCCCTTCACCAACCTCTATCCAGAGCACCTTTACCGCATTCGGGCCAACACCCGTTATGCGGTCGAGGAGAACGCGCGGGTGCGGTTGTTCTCCGAGCTTTCACGCGGCGCGGCGCTCCACGGAATGACGCGCTCCTTCGAACTGATGGGCGACCTGATGTACCAGTCGCACCACGCCTATACCGAGTGCGGCCTGGGCGCGGAGGCCACCGACCTGCTGGTGGAACTGGCGCGCGAAGAGGGCCCGGCAAAGGGCATCTACGGCGCAAAGATCACCGGCGGCGGCGCGGGCGGCACCGTGGCTGTGCTCGGCCTGAAGAGTGCGGGCGAAGCCTTCGGGCGCATCGTGCGGCGCTATGGGGCGCTGCGCGGTTTTGAACCCTATGTGTTTGAGGGCAGTTCCATCGGCGCGGACAAGTTCGGCGTCACGATTCTGGAGGCTTAGATCATGACGGACTCAACCCCCGCCGCAGCGAACAAAGGCCGCATGCTCTGGTTCCTGCTTCTGCTGGGCCTGACCAACCTGATGTGGGCGGCGCAGGGCACGGCGGTCAAGTACCTCGAAAAACAGCTCGGCCCAATCGGCATCACCTTTCTGCCCTTTTATCTGACGACGGTGCTGCTCGTGCCGCTGCTGGTCTGGAAGCGCCGCGCCAACCCCAACGCCGCGCGGCCCACCTGGGGCGACTGGTGGAAGTTCGCCATGGCGGGCATCTGCGGCCAGGTGCTCGCCCAGTTGGGCATGACCTGGGGTATCACGAAGTCGCTCGCCTCCAACGGTTCCATCCTCAATCTCCTCATTCCCGTCATTACCGCCGTGCTGGCGTCGGTTCTGCTGCGCGAACGCATCACCAAGCTCCGCGTGGCCTGCCTGTTCCTCGGGTTGGTGGGCGTGCTGCTCATGTCCGTTCAGGACCTCCGGCAAAGCGCCTTCCTGCACACGGGCTACCTGTTGGGCAACCTCCTCATCTTCGGCGGCTGCACCGGCTCGGCCTTCTACAATGTGTACTGCAAGGGGCTGTTGGAGCGTTTTCAGGAGGTGGAAATCCTCATCTTCAGCTACGTCACCGCCTCCCTGGCGAGCCTGCCCGTGCTCCTCTGGCAGGAACCCGACTGCCTGGCCAAACTCGCGGCGCTGGACTTGCCGGGCTGGCTGGCCTTCGCCTTTCTCGCCATCTTCATGTATGGAGCCTCCATGCTGCTCTTCTTCTACGTGCTCCAGTACCTGCCCGTGACCGTCGCCTCCATGTCGCTCTACCTCGTGCCCATCTTCGGCGTGATTCTCGCCGTGTTGGTGCTTGGGGAACACTTGAGCGCGTTCACGGTTATCGGGGCCGCCGTGGTGCTGGTGTCCACCGTGCTGATCATGAAATACGACCCGAGCGCCTAAAGCAACACCGCCGCGGTGATGCCGCAGGCCTTGGGTGGATTTCGCAGGGTGCCCGGAGCGAAGCGGATCTATACAGTCTCGCTGTATCGGGGGACGGTGCGTTCCGTGGCGCTTCGCGCCACTTCACGCACCCTACGCCTTGCCCGCCTTCTTCGCCTTCACTATCAGCTCGGCGCTGCAGATGGCGTCCTCGTCCAGGATTTCGCATCCGCGCTCTTTGAGCGCCTTCAGCAGCCCGTCGCGGGTGTAGGGGTTGACGTGCTCGTGGGCGTAGGCGCCGGGGGCCACTTTGCCGTAAATCTTCTCAATCAGCGGCCACTGCCAGCGTCCATAGTCGGGCGTGCCGATCACGAGGATGCCGCCCGGCTTGAGCACGCGCAGCACCTCGTCGATGTGGCTTCCGTTTTCGTTGGGGATGTGCTCGATGATTTCGGAGGAGATGACGCCGTCGAGCGAGCCGTCGGCGAAGGGCATGTGCATGCCGTCGCCCTGCATCAGCCCGCCCTTGTGGCGGGGACGCATGAAACGGAGCTTCTCGAGGCGCAGGTCCATGCCGACAGCGTGGGGCAGGTCGGCCAGGATGTGGCTGCTGCCGCAGCCGATGTCGCACAGGAGGCCCGACTTGGGCGCGAAGCGCATGATGATGTTGTAGCGTTTGCGCTGCCAGTAGCGCTGAAACCAGATGCGGCCGTTGTGGGCGCGCCAGTCGTAGTCGGGGAAATCGACGGAGTTGCGGATGCCCCACATGCGGCGGATCAGGCGCAGATAGTCAATGCCGAAGGCGATGATGCGCGCATGGGACACGCCCTCGATACGGGGCTGGTAGTGGAAGGGGGTCTCGGTGATGATCGCGCCCTTGGCAAAGGCCTTGAGCAGAATCTCGATGAGCACGGCGAAATTGGTGAATTCGATTTCGAGCCCGCGCAGCATCCGTTTTCGGTAGAGGCGGAACCCGCTCGACAGGTCGAGCGGCTCGAGCGTGAGCGCCGTGCGCAGGAACCCGTTCAGCACCTTGCTGAGCGTCAGCCGCGCCCAGGGCTGGTCGGCCTTGCCCCCCGGCACGTAGCGCGAGGCGATGACAATGTCGCCGCGGGTTCGGGCCTCCCAAAGCCGCGCCACAAACTGGCTCGGATGGGACAGGTCGGCGTCCATGGTCAGGACGTAGGTGCCGTTGGCCTCCTCAAAGCCCCGAAGGATGGCCCGGCCGTAGCCGCGCTGCTCGTCGCGGACATAGCCCGCGCCGAACTCCTGCGCCACGGCGCGGGTGTCGTCGGTCGAGGGGCCGTCTATCACCAGCACCTCCCACGTGACGCCCAGTCCGTTGAGGGTTTCGCGCAGTGACGGCAACAGCACCCGCAGGTTCGCCGCCTCGTTGAGGCAGGGAAGCACCACTGTCAGGTCCAACGTTTCGGGACGAAGCTTGACGCCCAAGAAAGCACCTCCGCTCTTGCACCGCCCTGGCGGTGCCGCTACCCGCAATGTTTCACAAAGGATTCAGACAATCATCAACCCGTGCAAACGCGTCCAATGGCAATGTCCGCGCGCCGCCATTAGTTTAACTCATATTTCGCAATTCGCGATATTCCATCAACTTAGCCATGCGAAGCCCTTGTATGGGCCGGTGAATTTTGGCATAATGCGGCGTCTTAAACAAGTATCTACCCGGTCATTGTGAAAACCCATTCAACCTCGGGGAACGCCTCATGGAAATTGTCGGGCTTCATCCCATAGACATCTTCATTGTCTTTGTGTACATGGTCGGCTCACTGATGCTGGGCACCTACTGCACCCGCTTCGTGGGCAGCGCCGAAGACTTCTTCATCGCGGGAAAGGCGCTCCCCTTCTGGGCCATCGGCTTTTCCATCGTCACGTCGGACATCGGCGCGACGGACTTTGTGGCGGTGGCGGGCGCGGCCTACACCAACGGCGTGTCGGCGGCCAATTTCGACTGGATGGGCTCCATGCCCGCCATGGTCATCGCCGCCTTCGTGTTCGTGCCCTACTTCTGGCGCTCGGGCGTGTTTACCATCCCCGAATTCCTGGGGCGCCGATACAACACGGCCGTGCAGTTCATCAACGGGCTCATCTGGGCCGTGGTGCTCTTCTTCATGCTGGCCATCATGCAGTGGCTGTCGGCCGACAAGCTGATGCACACCATCCTCGGTTGGAACCCCTACATCACGCTGTGGCTGACGGCGGGCATCACCGGCATATACACCTTCTCGGGCGGTCTGACCGCCGTGGTGTTCACCGATGTGGTGCAGTTGATCGTCATGTACGTGGGCGGCTTCGGCCTGCTCGCGCTGAGCCTGTGGGAGGTGGGCGGCTGGACGGCGCTGCATGAGAAGGTGCTCGCCCTGGGCCCGGCGTACCAGGACCACTTCCGGCTGCTGCTGCCCCACAACACCACCGGCCCCTTCCCCTGGACCGGTATTGTGTTCGGCCTGGCGCTCGTGATGGCCGTGGCCTATATGAGCGGCAACCAGGTGATCGTGCAGCGCACGCTGGGCGCGCGCTCCGAGTGGGACGCCAAGGGCGGCATGCTCTTTGGGGGCCTGCTCAAGGCGATGATCCCGCTGATGGTGGCCCTGCCCGGCCTTTGCGCCATCGTGCTCATCCCGAACCTCGGCAGTGAAAACGCCGACCGCGCCGTGCCCGAGATGATCCGCCTGCTCATGCCGGCCGGACTGCGGGGACTCATGTTTGCCGCGCTCTTCGCCGCCATGATGTCGCACATCTCGGCATCGCTCAACTCAACCACGACCATTTTTATCACCGATATCTGGGGCCAGATCCGCAATTGGATGGGCAAGGGCCCGATGAGCGAGAAGATGGCGCTGGGCATGGGCCGTTTCATCACCCTGGCGCTGATTGTCTCCACGGCCCTGCTAGCCGAGCCCATCGCCAACCGGGAACACATCTACGTGTTCATGCAGACCATCCTGTCACTGTTCCAGGGGCCCCTGCTGGCCATCCTGCTGCTGGGCGTGCTCTGGCCGCGGGCCACGGGTTACGGCGGTCTGGCGGGCCTGGTGCTGGGCGTGATGTTCTGCTTTGTGCTCAAGTACACGCCGGGACTTTTCGCCTCCGCCGAGCCGTTCCTCTTTGTGGCATGGTGGTCGTTCATCTTCGCCCTGATAGTCACGGTGGTGGTCAGCCTGCTGACCAAGCCCGAGTCCGAAGAGAAACTGCGCGGGCTTTGCTGGAGTTCCGTGGTGACCGATGAAGACGCCCAAGAGGCGCTGCAGGAAAGGGTTTCATAATGGAAGACGCCATTACAGCCTTTTGCGACAAGTTTTTCGGCCATGCGCTGCGCGCGGTCTTCGTGCCAATCAATGACGCCCTCGGCATGATTCCCAATTGGATGGCCGGGTGGTGCGGCGTCGGCATATTCGTGCTGACGATGATTTGGGTGGGCCTGATCCTTAATCCGAAATACGTGAACCGCGGCCGACCCTACAAATCGATCTGGACCGACCTGCGGCTGTGGACCGTAATCTCCATGACCCCCCACGTGGTGGTCTACTTCTACTTCAGATAGGATGTGCGGACATGCTGATGAGCGATCAACCCAAATTGTCTGAGGCCGACAAGCTGATGAGCGATTCACCCAAGGAGTCCGACTCCCACAAGAACGTCAACATCCGCATGGAGAAGCGCGACGGCGAGACCTATGTGGCGCTTGGGCTGTTCATTGTTGCCGTGGGAATCCCCGTCATGGTCGGCACCTATTTCGCCGCGCAGACCAACGTCCGCGCCGCGGTGGTCAATGTCATCTGCGCGACGGTCCTGCTGATGATTGGCGCCGGGGCCATCATATACGGGCGGCTGCTCCTGACGCGAAACAAGGGCCGCGATTGACCTCCCTGTGTCTGCCGGTCGTGGTCGGTGTGGAAGAGGCGGAGCGGTTCTTCGGCCGTCCCCGTCTCGGAAACTGTTTCGGCCTCTTTGCCCAGAAAGCGGCGGTTGCCGTTAACAGTGACCCCGCCACGCGCGTGCTGCCGTTCATAGAACGGCTGTGGCTCCCCTCCTTCGCCGTGCGCGTGCATGCCACCTCCCCCAAGGCCGAACGCAGTGTGTGGACAGCCGTGGAGGGAATCAACGGGGAGTTCTCGCTGCTCGAGTGCGACGAGGAACTGGACGAGCGTGCACTGGACGGCGATGTCTTCCCGGCCACCATCGACGAGACGCGCGCCGCCGCACTGGCCCGCAAGGGGGCCATGCTCTACATCCTCAGACAGCGCGGCCTTATAAACAAGCCGATTGTGGACGGCATTGAGGAAATTCGCCCCTACCACTACCCCGTCTGGGTCTGCTACTACCGCCGACGCGCGTCTCTCGACGTCATGGTGCAGGACGCGCGCACCGGGAGGTCAGGCGGTCCCAAGATGCGGATTTCCGTGCTGCACGCGCTGGTGGCGAGAAAAAAGGAATTTCGCAACGCGGCAAGCCGTCAGGCCGACAGTCTTCCCGGCTAGTCCAAGGGGTCTTTGCCGCCGTCATCCACCTCCGGGATCACGCCATGGGCCTGCACTGACAGGAACACCAAGAACGCCACTGCGGCGAGCAGCACTATGTACATCAACTCGCCCGCAGTATGTGGAATCACACCCAAAACCCGTAGAACCACCTCTGACCAATCACCCACCGTAATCTAGCCCCTATATCTTACCGTGCTGACCTCTGCCTGGATAACGAACCGCCCAAGCTGATGGATTCATTATAGTCCGCCCAATTCCAGGATGCAACCGTTATTATTCGAGGCGGAGCACAGAGCGAGAGTGGTTCAAGAAGTGCGACCGGAAGCGCGGCAGGGGATGTTCAAGGAGGAAAGAAGTGGCGGAGAGGGTGGGATTTGAACCCACGGTACCCTTTTGGGGTACAACGCCTTAGCAGGGCGCCACCTTCGGCCACTCGGTCACCTCTCCACAGGGGCCACGACGAATATTAGCATGAAGCCCTGAGAAAGCGCAAACAGAAAGAGCACCGCGATTTCTGTCGCGGGTTTTTGCAAACCTGCATGAATACGATGTCACGACCGCTCAGCTCTTGTCCGCGTCTATCATTCCGTCGCGGTCCGTGTCGGGGAAGTCTATGGCCAGGATTTGTTTCATGTCCAGCCCCGCATAATTCTTGGCAACGTTTCCATCGGGACCCTTGGTCGGAATGAGGCGGTTGTAGGCGATGGTCCGGCCGTCGGGCGACACCACCAGCGCATGGCGCGGCGCGCCGTCGCCGCGGGGGGTCAGTTGCACTGTTTCGCCGAAACGCGGCCCGGGCGCGACACAAACGGCGTCAATGCCCCCCTGCACGGCCACAAAGATGGTCCGGCCCGAGGGGTGCCAGCGCAGGCAGGTTTCGATTCCGCTGGGAATCTTGGTGACCTGCACGGGCCGCAGCGCCGGGTCGTCGCTCTTGTCGGAACCGTTGGCCGCGATGACAAACACCTGCGTGTCGCCCGCCGCATCCTTGCCGAAGTAGGCGATGCGGCTGCCGTCGGGCGCGCCGCGCACCACGCCGCCCGCCCAGTCATGGGTCAGGCGCCGCACGGTCAGCCCCTTGGGTGGCGCGGGATAGCGCTTCGCTGAACCGGAATCGGCCGTGGTGATGTCCACGCTCTCCGGAATGTCCACCACGAACAGCGATTCCTCATAGCCCTGGCCGTCGTCATTGCGCACCTTGCCGATGAACGCGCGCATGGTGCCCTCCGGGTCCACCCAGGAATCGCCGTAGGCCTTTTCAATCTCGCCCGGTTTGGCCTGGCCCATGGGCGGCACCGCCACCAGCGTCGCGAACCAGCACAGCGCGCCCTTGGGCGCCCTAGGATGGCGTTCCATATAGCCAATGGTGCGGTCGTACTCTTTCAGCAGAAAGTCGTCATAGGTAAAGCCGATCCGCTTTCCCGTGGCGCAGAATTCATGCCGGTGTGTTCCGCCCCGGTGCGCACCGGGCTGGGTGTCCCGGTCCGTGGCAATGTCACGCTTGTCATACCACAACAGGGAAAAGGCGCCCTCCTTGAGCATGCGCCATTCCCCGTCCTGCTGCACCACTTCGCCGTCCGTCGCCGCGCGCGCACCCGTGCGGTTGGGCTTGCCGTAAGGGCCGCGCCAGGGCACCTCATCCACCATGGGCCCGTGGATAAAGGCCACTTCGCGGCCCGAGGGATTGAAGGACACCGCCCCCACGCCGGGTGCCGGTTTCTCGCCCGTCACGGACTGGGCCGGACGGTACAGGATGATCTCCCGGCCCGTCGCCACTTCCAGCAGTTCAATCGACTGGCCATTGTCTATGCCGGGGCCGACCATTTCGCGCGTGTCGTAGCAGATATACCTGCCGTCCGCCGAGAAATTCTCGTTGTTGTCCATGTCATGGTTTTTCGGCGTGGTGGTCAATGCCCGTTCTTCAAGAATCATTTTTCTCTCCTGCCCTGTGGCGATGGTCCCCACCAGCAATCCTGCCGCCAGACAAAGCCCCAAACCCAAGCGTCCCGCATGGTGCGTCATGTCGTTATCCTGTTGGTTTTCCGGCACCCGCGCCGGACGGCAACGATTATACCGCGCAACGGGTGCGAAGCTCACGGGGATTCTCCACGGTGGAAACAACTCATGGCGCCAGTGCAGGCAATCCCGCCAAGCGCCGAATCTCCGTCTCATACTCCCGGATAAGAATGGACTTGCCCGCGTCATTCAGGTGGCAGCGGTCATACAGGAGCGTTTCTCCGGGCACACCGTGCGGCTCTGCCTTTGCGATGGCCGCCTCAATGTCCACCAGGACAACGCCATATTCCTTCGCCAGTTGCCGGATGATTGCGTTCTCTGCGTCCGACGCCTGATGGCGTGTCGAGGAAGCCAGCACTCTGCGCGCAAAGGCCATGGCGTTCTGGAAATCATTTGCGCGGTACATCGTCTCTATCTTCTCCCGGCCGTCGGTGCTGTTGGGCCGCAGAATGGGGCTCCGCAGATTGGTCGCCATCACACCCATAATCACCGGCACCCCCCTGTCGCGGCAGAGCGCCAGAATCTCGGCCATGTTTTTCCTGTACCCGGCCATGCGCTCGTCAAGCTCCGCCGGGCTGAACTCGTGCTCAAACGCGAGCCACGCGGCAACCTCCGGAGGATGCCTGAAGCGCGACATCCAGTAGCGCATTCCACCGATTTCCACCTTGACAACCGTGTCGCGCACCAATCGCATGAGTGCTGACCGATAAACCTGCTGCTGCACGGCCAGACGCTGCGGTGCGGCGAGCGCCTCGTAGTCGATTTCCTCAAATTCGTTGTGGCCGATGTACACCAAAATCAAATCGGGCTCATATTCAATAATTTCCTGCGCCACCCGGAGCAGACGGCTCGATCCGTAGGCCTGCCCGCCGACGTTGATGATTTCACAACGCCGTCCCGCCGCACTTGCCCCCGTAAGGCGCTTCGCCAAATCCGGAAGGTGCGACTGGAGGTTGTACACATTTGATTCGCCCAGAAAGAAGATGCGGTAGGTGTTGGCCGGTTTGGGCGTGGCGAAGCTTTGGCTGACAAAGGAAATTTCCTTTTGCGGGCGCGTAACCAGAGAGGGGTTCGGGCCGCCCGTTGACATGAACACGCGGCTACCGTCGTTGAAACCCATGCCGTAGTCGGCCGGAAGCGGCGGGCGCACCGTTTCGAGAAGACGGGCACCGCCCTCAAGCACGCACAACAGCAGAATGGCAGGGAGAAGCGAATAGGCAAACACTTTTGCCCGCGGCAGTTTGGAAATATCAACCTCTTTTTTCATGCAAGCGAACCCCTGCTCTTGGGCTGTCCTATGCCAGTGCCGTGAGAATGCTCTTCCGCCAACCATGCTGCGGCTGTTTCCGCCGCAGCGCCGGGTCAATTATACCTGCGGCCTCCGGAGAATGCACCGACCGTTCCTGATTCGTCGGGACCCTGCGCCGACTGGTAGATTTCCTTTCGCGCCTTCGGCGCACGAAAAGAGAAGAGGACATGGCCGTGCTTGCTCTCAATGGACACGGCTATTATCGCCACCAGCAGACAAACGTCCATCCCCGCGCCGATGCTGCATGGATATAGGTGTTAACTGCCCCTTTTAGGTCGCCCATGGCTTGTCTGGTCAACGCGCCAAGGGCGCACCAGAAGAAAGCCCGGGGCAACGCCCCGGGAAAAGGGATTACAGGGAAAGACAAGCGCTGAAAGCGCGCAACAAATGCGTTTTCGTTACGGCAGCGTCCCTCATAAGCGTTGCCATTTCCGCCTGAATTCCGTCAGCGCCGAGCGCGGTCTTCTGTCGGCGGGGCGTATGGACGGGGCTTGGCTGTTCTCATGCATATTATTCACACTTAATTGGGAAGCGTCCCCGATTTCCCAATTGGTAGTCTGTCCCTGAATTTCCTTAATAGGGAAGCGTCCCCGGTTTCCCTAATAGGGACGCGTCCCTTCTTTCCCGGTTTGTTTGTCACCGTTTACTCCACAATATGAACTTCGACCGGAGCCTCATACGGCTTCGGTGTGAGGGTGCCATACTTCTCGCAAAGCCTGCGCCCATTTTCTACTATTGATGCATCCAGCTTCGACATCACAGCCGTCAGCGTTGCGTTTTCTGGCATGGTTGTGCTGGCCAACAGTTCCTTGACCTTGCCCTTATATGATACCTCGTATTCCTTAAAGACATCGGTCCCCTTGTACCGCTGGTAAATGTGATAGGCTGCTTCTGGTGTTATCTTCGCAAAATCTTTTGCATTGATCTCAAGACAACCTACGGCCACGTGCAGGGATTCCTGCGTCGGAGGGGTAACTAGAAGCTTCTTGCAAGCGTACGCGCTCAAATCCAGCCCACAATACTCCGCCAATGACTGCAGGCACATCCGTGAATCAGACCAGTCCGAACTGCTGGTGCTGGCGCTAAACCACGCGCTTGCAGCAATACTGTAGCACTCGCAGCCAAGCTTACTTTGGGCAAGGCGCGGAGCTCTGCAAATGATTGCGGCAACACTCGCCGCAGCGGAGTTCTTGAAGCTACTACCGGGATGGTCATGAAAAAGCTGGTTCAAGAGTTCACCATGCTGATCGGCAAACTCAGACATGATAAGACCGGATAGGAGAAGATTCAGAAGGACTGCATCATCTGTAGAGAAGGCCTTCTCCAATCCGCGGGCCATGTCGCCTGGAGCCATGTCTCCGCCCTTAATGATAAACCCGCGATTCTGCAACGCCATGCGCACATCGACGTTGCAGAACATCGTAGGTCCCATACCAAAACTCAATGCTAAAAGGATGTATAACATCTCGTTCCTTTCCTCAAGTTAAAAGGGGACAGTCGCCTGTTAATCTTATGAATCAACACATTTGTCATACTTAATAGAGATGCGTCCCCCTTTTTTCCCCAACACTAAGACTCTTCCCCATGATGCACCCTCTCCGCCAAACTTGTGGTTTCTCCCGCAGAACAAGCGACAACCCACATGCGAGAGACAAATTCGACTTGCAATATATTTATACAGTACATAATCCTTTTTTGTCAACATCTGTTTTCATGGAACCGGCCCTGATTCGCCGGGACCCCGCACGGACTGGTAAACTTTCCTTTCGCGCCCCGGGCGCACGAAAGGAGACGACGACATGGCAGTGCTTGATCTGAACGGACTGGACTGGACCCTGGAGGGTTGGCGTCCGTTTTCGTGGAAACTGGGCAAGTCGATGGAAACGGGCTTCGGCATCCGGGCCGACCTGGGCCCTTATCCCATGCGGGTGCCGGGCACGGTGCAGGCGGCGCTGCGCGACGCCGGGGTCATTCCCGACTGGAATGTGGGCGTGAACTCACGCGCATGCGAGTGGGTGGAGCACCGGCACTGGTTGATGGAGACGGTCATTCCCGAAGGCGCGCTGGCGCCGGGCGAGACCATCGTGCTGGAAGCCGAAAGTCTGGACTACTGGGGCTGGATTTTGGTCGATTGCAGGGAGGCGGCCCGCTTCGAAGGCTCGCTCCTGCCACAGCGCATCGACCTGACGGAAAAGCTGGGCGACGGAAAGGAGCACCGGTTGGCGGTGGTGTTTGAGGAGCCGCCGCGCGAGCAGGGCCAGATTGGCTACACCTCGCACTCCCACTACTTCAAAGCGCGTTTCAACTACAGTTGGGACTGGTGTCCCCGTTTCGTGCCCATCGGCGTGGCGGGGCGGTTTCGGCTGCTGACCGGCGCGGCGGCAGCGGTGTCGCTCCAGATCCTGCAAAGCTGTTACGACCTGGAATCGGGCAACGGCTGCGTTGAGGCGGTGCTGGACGGTGCGGACGGGGTGTCGCGCTGGACGCTGCGCCTCTTCGACGGCGACGTGGAAATTGCGGCTGCAGAAAACGCGGTGGGGACGGCCGTGCTTGCGGTGGAGGATGTGCCCGTGGAGGCGTGGTGGCCCAACGGCCACGGCGCACAGAAGACCTACAGGGCCGAAGTGCGCGCCTTCGACGCCTCCGGCAACGAATGCCTGGTGGAACGGCGCAGCGTCGGTTTCCGCACCGTGGAATGGCGGCAGAACGAGGGCGCGCCGGAAGGCGCCGAACCGTGGATATGCGTTGTCAACGGCACACCCGTATTCCTCGGCGGAGCCAACTGGGTGCCCGTGCTGGTGAACCATCAGGACGTGACCGAAGCCGACTATGCGACCCGCATCAACCTGTACAAGGACATGGGCTGCACGGTGCTGCGCGTGTGGGGCGGGGCCATTCTGGAAACGGAGACCTTCTACGACCTGTGCAACCATGCGGGCATCCTGGTTTGGCAGGAATTTCCGCTGTCCTCTTCGGGCATAGAAAACGCGCCGCCGGATGATCCGGCGGCCATCGCAACGCTGCACGACATCGCCGTGTCCTATGTGCGCAGGCGCGCCCATCATCCCTCGCTGCTGCTGTGGTGCGGCGGCAATGAACTGTACTACGGCGAATCGAAGGAGCATCCGCCCTGCCATCACCCCGTGGACCTGTCCCATCCCTGCATTGCCATGCTGGCGCAGGTGGTGGCAGAGGAGGACCCGGAGCGCCGTTTCCTCACGGCATCGGCCAGCGGGCCGGTGGATTACGCCCAGCCGCACGACTACGGCAAGGGCATTCACCACGATGTGCACGGCCCCTGGGGACAGGGCCTCAATCCCGACATGGACGCATGGACAGCCTACTGGGCGCCCGATGATTCGCTCTTCCGCTCGGAAGTCGGATTTCCCGGCGCCATGGATGCGGACCTCATCCTGAAATACGCCGGGGACCAGCCCTGCTGGCCGCCCGAGGGCGAATACTGGTGGCACACGGCCGCGTGGTGGACCCAGTGGGGCGACGCCGCCAAGGCGGCGGTGACCGGTCTGGAAGGCCGCGCGGCGCTGGAGAAATACGTGGCCTTTGCCCAGGACATGCAGGCCAAAGCGTACGCCATCGCGGCGCGCCGCTGCCAGGAGCGCTTCCCGCAGTGCGGCGGGTTCATCATGTGGATGGGCCACGACTGTTTCCCCTGTCCGGCCAACAACTCCATCATCGATTTCGAGGGACGGCCCAAGCCGGTCTGCGCGGAATTGAAGAAGATATTTACGGGCGGGAAGGCATGAGTTTTGTGCCGGCGCACTTTTTGACTGCGGTGGCCATGCCGCCGCTTTTCTTCGCCGGAGCCACGCCCCGGCGCCGCGAAGTGCAACTTCGCGGGCAAGTGTGTTCCAAAATGCAATTTGGGAACGAGGGAAACGAGGGAACAAGGAGTCAGGCATGAACAAACGTCGCATCGTCATTGTGGGCAGCGCCAACATCGATCTGGTGACCCGCGTGCCGCGCAGTCCCAAGCCGGGCGAGTCGCTGATAGGCCATTCTTTCATGACGGTCACCGGGGGCAAGGGCGCGAACCAGGCCGTCGCCGCGGGCCGGCTGGGCATGAAGACCACCTTCATCGGCTGCGTGGGCAATGATGCCTTTGGCACACAGCAGCGCGAAAGCCTTTCCGCCGCCGGGGTGGATGTGTCGCGCATCAAGACCCATCCCACCGAACCGACCGGCACGGCGGTCATCCTCGTGGCAGACGAAGGCCAGAACTCGATTGTCGTGACGCCCGCCGCGAACCTTGGCCTGACGCCGGAGGATGTGCTGGCCCACCGCGCGGTGTTCGAAGAAGCCGACGTGGTGCTGGCCCAACTGGAAATCCCGCTGGAAACGGTCATGGCCGCCTTTGCCCTGGCGCGGGAGTGTGGCGCGCTGGCGCTGCTCGATGCCGGTCCCGCCCGTCCCATCCGCCCCGAACTCATCGGCATGGTGGACGTGGTATCGCCCAATGAGACCGAGGCAGAGGCACTCACCGGCATTTTCGTTGATTCACCAGACAGCGCCCGCGCCGCCGCGCAGCGGCTGCTGGACATGGGCGCAAAACACGCCGTCATGAAACTCGGCGCGCAGGGCTCGCTCTATCTGGGACCGGAGGGTGACGTGTTTGTTCCCGCTTTCCCCGTGAAAGCCGTGGACACCACGGCCGCGGGCGATGCGTTCACTGCGGCGCTGGCGCTTCGCTGGGGCACCGTTTCCGTGACCGAGGCACTGCGCTTCGCCAACGCCACCGGCGCGCTGGCGGCCACGGTGGCCGGTGCCCAGCCCTCCATGCCCACACTGGAGGCGGTGGAGGCTTTTCTCGCGGCGCAGAGTTAGTCAGGTATACTCTGGCAAGTTCAATTCATGCCATGACAAGGAGAGTGTTTCGTGTCGAAAACAGTGCTGAAGTTCTCCGTCGATGCGACCTGCCTGCCGCTCGGCCATCTTGAGGCGGCGCTGCGCGCCATCGCCGACGCCGGTGCGGACGAGGTCCTCTTCGTCGTTTCCGACGGCGGCAATGCGCCGCTGACGGGCGTCGGTCCGGCCCTGGTGGCCGCCGCGGGCGGCCTTGGATTGGCGCGGCACGTCCATTTGATCGCTGCCCGTCCCGAACGCCATGTGGACGTTTTCGCCGCGATGAAATGCGAACGGCTCAGTTTCCAACTCGAGGGGTGCGTGCATGCCCACCGCGTGCTCGGCCAGATTCGCGCCGCGGGCATGTCTCCCGGCATCGCGGTGTCCCCCTGCACACCGCTGACAAAACTCGACTACGTGCTGGAACTGGCTGACCGGGTGCTCCTGCTGGGCCTGGAACCGGGCGTGACAAAGGGTGTTGCACGGGGCTCCCTGCTGGAGCGGGTGAAGGTGCTGGAGGAGAACATCCGCTACCGTGAACTGCAAACGGCCATTGTCCTCAGCGGCGGACTCGACACGGCAACCATGGCCAAAGCGGCCCGGCTTGGGGCCAAGGCGGTCGTGGTGGACGGCAACACGGGCGGCTGGGCTGCCGGTGCAGGGCCGGGAAACGCACTGCTGGCACTGCGCGAGGCTGTCGCGGCGGCGGTAAAGACGGTGTAGCCCCTATGTTTGGTGGAACGGGGAGGCGGGAGCTTAAGATTCCTCCGCCCCCGCCGGCCGACTGCATCACAGTGGTGTCTTACATTTTCTGTCCGACGACGTTTTTGACAGGGAAAATGTTGGCGGCCTGGGTGGGCCTTGTCTCCCAGGCGCCGGTAGTGCCAACAATTGGGTTTCTGGCCGATACCAAGGGATGGATTAGCTTGAAAAAAGCGGGAAGAAAGGATGTCAGAGTCATGAAACAGCATCGAAATCATGTGTCCGTGGGCGCTTCTTGCGCAGTGTTCGCCCTGGTTCTACTGTGTGCCTGCATTGGCAACGGGTCCGCCCAGGACCAGGCCCCACCGGCATCCCCGGCGCAAACTGCGCCGGCAGCCGCTGCCGGAACGGCCGCGCCGGCCGCCGCGGCGGATGCAGATGCGCCCCAGCCCAAGTTTGTGGTCCCTGAACCCACCTTCAATTTTGGCGACTTGGATGCCAACACGGTGGTCAACCACGATTTCATCCTGCGCAATGAGGGCAAGGGCGTTCTGGAAATCAAGGATGTCAAGCCCGGCTGCGGCTGCACCACGACGACGCTGGAGAGCAAGACCCTCCAGCCCGGTCAGGAGGAAAAACTCAACGCCTCGCTGAATCTTAAAGGCCGCCAAGGCAAACTCACCAAAACTGTCATGGTCACGACAAACGATCCCGCCAATGCGTCGGTCATCCTGACCCTCACCGGGTCGGCGATAGCCCCCATCGCGATCGACCCGGAAACCATCTCGATTCCCACCGTTGAAGACGACAATCCCCGCAGCGCCACGCTCAAGGTGGTGGCCAGGAAGGAGGATGCTGTTTTCAACATCAAGGAAGTCAAGATCGACGATATGGACTTTATGGAAACGGAGGTCAAGACCGTAACCCCCGGAAAAGAATACTCCATTGAAATACGGAGCAAGGGCCCGTTGCCGGTGGGCGTGCACAGCGGACGCGTGATTATCACCACCGACTATCCCGACCGCACCATCATCTTCTCCTCGGTAAACGTTCAGGTGGTCGGTCCCATGCTGGTCATGCCGGCCAAGATCACCCTGGGCTCCTCCGACAAACCCGGGGAAACGGCATCGCAGCAAATCAGCGTTGAGCCGGGCCGCATGAAGGAGTTCAACCTCACCGGGGCGGTTGCGCCGGTCGAGGGCATGAAGGCGGACATACGGAAAATGTCCGACAACCACTACGTGGTGGCGCTCAGCGACATGCCGCTGGATGGGTCGCTGGACGGCAAGGAACTCATACTCAAGACCGATTCCGCCGCATCTCCCGAGATGCGCGTTCCATTCAAGGTGCTCAAGCCGAGGACCGGGGCAGGCGCACCCAGCGCGCCAAAACCTGCCCCCCCCGCCCTGCCGTCGAAATAGGCGCGGAGCATGCGCTTTTGGTTTTGAGAGCGGCGGACAGACCCGCCGCTCTCAAAACAGAACTGTTCCACCTACACGTTGCAGATCTCGTAACCCTCGCGCAGGGACGCTATTGGGTCACTGCCTTTGGGGATAAACTCGTGGGCGAGATAGCCGGTGAAACCGGTCTCGACGATGGCCTCGCACACCGCGCGGTAGTTGATCTCCTGCGTGGCGTTGATCTCGTGGCGGCCGGGCACGCCGCCGGTGTGGTAGTGGCCAATGTAGTCTTTGTACTTCCGGATGGTCTCGATGATGTCGCCTTCCATGATCTGCATGTGGTAGATGTCATAGAGCAGCTTGAAATTCTTCGAGCCCAGTTTGTCGCCCAGCGCCGCACCCCAGGCCGTGTGGTCGCACATGTAGTCCTTGTGGTCACGCTTGCTGTTGAGCAGTTCCATGACCAGCGTGATGTTCGCCTTTTCCGCCGCCGGAAGAATCTGTTTGATCCCCGCCGCACAGTGGTTGAGACCCTGCTCGTCGGACAGTCCCCTTCGGTTGCCCGAGAGAAGAATCATGTTCTTGATGCCGAGCGCCGCAAGTTTCGGGAACAGCTCCAATGACTTCTTGTACAGATCCGCGTGGTTTGCCGGATCGGTCCAGGCGTCCTTGATGCCGCTTGGCCCGTTCGGCAGGGCCACCTCGAGCCCGTTTGAAATGACAATCTCCCAGTCGGGCTCGTCTAGCAGATCCATGCCTTTCAGGCCGATGGCCTTGGCCTGCTTGCACAGTTCGTCCAACGACATTTTACCGTAACACCAGCGTGAAACGGACTGCTTCAGGCGTCCGCCGCCCGCCGCAGGAGCCGCCTGCGCCATCGCGGACGGTCCCACCAGCCCCGCGCCCGCCAATCCGGCCATTGCTCCCATGGCTGTTCTCCTTGAAATCGCATGATTCGACATGGCTTGTGTCTCCGAGTTAATGCCTGTATGTCCGTCCGGCCGTACCGGTTCTCAGTTGGATTGCAGCGCAGCGTCCGCCTGCCTGCCGGAAAAAAGCAGGGCCAGCGCGGCGAACACAAGCGCGTAGAGCAGTATACCCGCAAAGAAGGTAACCTGAATGCCGAAGTTGATGGAGAGGAGCGTGGCGCCCACACTGCCCAGCACCGAACCCACACCGTTCATGCCCCAACCCCAGCAGGTGATGTCCAGACGGCTGAAGCCCGCCAGCCGCAGGGCGCTCGGAAAGAGCATGCCCATCGGCGTCGCCATCAGGCCCACCATCAGCGTGACCACAGCGAACTTCATGGGCAACCCGCCCCCCTGGACCATTGAAAACAGCACAGGACCGGCCAGCCACAGGGTCAACTGAAGCGCCACCGAGGCCAGTGCTGCTCCGGCCATAAAACGCCGCAGGCGTTGTGACGAAACCGCCCCCGCAATCAGACTGCCCACACCCGTAAATGCCAGCATGGCGCACAGCACCACCGCGAAGGTGAGCGTCGGGTCGCCCAGCAGCAGGAAGAAACGCTGGAGCAGGGAGATTTCGACCAGCATGTAGGCCGCGCCGAGCAGGAAGAACACCAGCAGGAAGGCGCCCTGCAACTTGAGCAGTCCCCACTGAAGGTCGCGGCCACGGAACAGGACCAGCGGCGACAGCATCAGTATCAGCACCGACACGAAGGCCGCCAGGAAGAGGTTGATCAGAACATGAAACGCACTCAGTTGGTAGAGGCTTTCCTTGGACTTGTCCCCCATGCCCAGGCAGGACTTGAAGAACTCTCCCGGTTTCATGGGGTAATACAGATAGGGGTGGTCGTCCACCAACGGCGACAGGTCCGCGAAATGCGCCGCCACATAGGGGTCGCGGGTGGCCTTCTTCATCAGCTCGACCATGCCCGGCGGCGGGGTGTAGGCACCGCCGTCCGGTGCCCAGGCCAGTTCATATCCGAGTCGCGTGCAGGCCTGACGCGTGCGATTAATCGTTTCAGGCGTCAGCGGGTTACGGCCCACGATAATGGACATACCCTGCAGGATATGCTCGTTGACCGCCGGTGTCAGGACCACCAGGATGTGCCGACTGGGGTCCGCCACGCCCATGTGTTCCAGCGCGGCCGACGCGGTGCCTATCAGCCGGAACAACTGCCCGCCCCAATAGACGCTGCTCACCGTGCCGATGACGCCCCCCGGCGTGAGGTGCTTGAGGTACTCCCCGTAGGCCTCCACCGTGTAGAGGTAGTTCTCCGACAGGACAAAGGCACCCTGTGAATTCGCCAACTGCGTGTCGGCCAGCGAGGTCATGATCAGGTCGTACTGTTCCGTGCTGTGGGAAATGAAAGTGCGTCCGTTGTCGTTGAACACGCGCACCCCGGTAGAATCGTAGATGCCCCCGCTGAACGACCGGAACGGCCCCCGCATCGCCTCCACGGTGGTCGGGTTCAACTCAACCCCCTCAACGTCCGGCACACCGTAGACTTTGCCCGTCAGCAGGTCCCGGCCTCCGCCCGCGCCCACCACCAGCGCCTTCTTCGCCGCGGCAGCCTCCCAGGGCATGGCCGTCACGTCATGGCGCAAATAGTCCACCTTCTTGAGGTCGCCGTCAAATTCCACCGCAAACGCGGGTGCCCGGCCGTCCTGGCATATCCGCACATGGCGCGGCACCGGACCGGTGAAGTTCTTGCTGGGCCGCCACCCGTGCCAGTCTGGAAACTCCTCCAGCGAAATGAAGGAGAAGAAATTCCACTTGGAAAACAGCGGCGTGCTGCCCGGCAGCCCCACCGATATGCGGTACAGGGGCACCGTCTGGTTCAGCAGCGCCAGCGCGCCCACGCCCGCCAGCGCAACGGCCAGCGCGCCCACCCGCGCCTTGCGGCCCACGGAGGGTTCGAAGGCGAAGGGGCTCGCGGCCAGCGCCGCAATTAGAAACAGGTTGTTAAGACCGCCCAGCACATTGAGGCTGGCCACAGCCAGCAGGCAACCGGCGCTCGCCCCCAGCAAATCGCTGAAATAGAGCCGGTTGGCGTGCTCAGTCCGGCCCGCGAAGATGGACGATATGAAGAGACTGCCAAAGAAGAAGGGAATCGCCGTCACCAGAAAGGCCGCGAGCACCCAGCGAATGTCCTCAATCCCGGCCTCGGACGCGCTCGCCTTGAGCGGCATTTTTAGCAGGAGCCAACTGCACGCCAGCACCGACACTGCCAGGCACAACGGCAGCACCCGGACCAGTTTGGGAAAGGCGTCCCCCATGCGCGCGCGGAAAATGTGCCCGTAGAGCCCCCCGATACCGATGCCGAAAAGGGCGATCGCGAGCACGAAAAACGCCAGGTGGTAATACGTGAGAATGGAAAACAGGCGAACCAGATTGACCTCAAACAGCATCAGCGCGGTGCTGATGAGGAGAATCTGCATGCACTGGGCGGCCAACCCTCGGGTCGCGCCGCTCTCCAGCGGACAGGCTTTCACTTCCGGCATTCTGCTTCCTCTTGCTGTCGAACAGGCGCAATGCGTCAGCCAGCCGGACCGTCGGACGCCGGAGGCGCCCCGCTTCGGGAATCACGGCGTCCGATTGACGCGAACAAACGGGAATAGGTTGAGGACGACAGTATATCGGAGCGCGGCCCATCGCGCAAAGAGATGGGCCGCCGGATCGGTTCAACTCTTTAACGCGGCCGCGCGGGGAAGCACAAAGGAAAGCGCCAGACATAGGAAGGCGATGGAACTCTGCCCAAGCAGGAACAGCGCGGCGGCGGCCAGCAGAAGGGTCATCCACAGTCCGGCCTGGGTCTTCGGCCGGGATATAGACAAGCGCAGTGCGCGGCGCAGGGCCAACGCGGCCGACGCGATGACCACCAATCCCGCCGCCAGGTAGGCGGCCAGCAGGGCGAACACCATCGGGGGAATCGCCCCACCGAAGCGCGGCGCCATGGACGGCGCAGGCGGCCGGGTCAGGTTGAAGAGGATGGCCTGTTCACCCAAATAGGGCGCATCGGTGGCGTTGGACAGGAGTTGGGGCAGTCCAAGACGCCCGTTGGGCAGCGGCCAGGACATGGCCAGCATTTCCGTCACCAGCGGATAGGCATGGTCGAAGCGGGCATTGGCCCGCGCCGCCGCCAGGCCAAAGGCGCAGGCGGCCATGCCGTGCCCGGCAATGGAGGGTCCGGCATCCACGTCGGCATACCAGTCGCCCATGCCGCCGTCCTTGGCGAATTCACGGAAGCCCCAGGCACCCCAACGATACTGCCAGAAACCCGCCTCATAGGCGTCGTACCACTGTTTGGACAGGTCGGGCCAGAGCTCCGGACCCGTGAAGCACAGGTACGAATTGGAACAACCCCGGGCCGGGCCGAGCAGGTTGCCCGAGGCGGTGTCGGCCAGATATCCGGGCAGGCCGGAGTCGTCGGCAGAGTGCCCCGTGAACCCGCGCGTGGCCCGTGCGAGAAAGGCGCTGTGATCGGTGCCCAACAGTACGTCGGCACGGCGGATGCAGGCAATAGACGACAGCACATCGCCCGGATAGCATTCGTTCGGATAGTCATTGAGCAACCCGTGCGGCGAAGCATCAATCTCCCGGGCCAGGGCATCGGCCCGTTCGCGGAGCAGGGGCAGGTGGCGGGTCTCGCCGGTCAGGTTGTGCTGCGACATGATCGCGCACAATTGCATGGCGCGGTACCAAACGTTTTCGCGCTCCAGGTAGCTCTCGCCCCAGTGCTTCTTTACCCATGCGCCGTGGCTGGGGTCGAGCACCAGCGCCGTCAGCGCGTCCACCGCGCCGCGGGCGTATTCCTTCGGCGGCACGGTGCCGACCGGCACCTTTTCCCATGCCTGCTGCAGGGCTTCGGTGGACCACAGGTAAAAGAGCGCCCCGAAAACGGGCCACTCCGTGCCGGAGATGTTTTCCGTGGAAAGTTGGGCCGCGCGGCCCGAAGCCACGCGCGCCTTGGCCCACCGCTCCAGTTTCGGCGCGATGCTCCGGTGCAGGCGGATGGCCGCCTTCGGCACCTCCCCCCCTTTCAGCGACGGGTCGCGCAGGTCCAGCGCCACCCGCACCGCCGGGTAGAAGGCGAACCAGCAGGCCAGCGCGACGGTGACAACGAAGTTGCCAAGGATGCACAGGCGGAGAAAACGGGGTTTCGCGTTCATTACATTCTCCTTTCAAAGTTCTTTGCAATTCAAAGCTCTAATTACTTTGTAACACAAAGTCCTTGAAAACGCAAGACTCTCCTGATAGAATTGATACATGGCACAGAACGAGAGTCCAGCCCGCGGCGAGGCCGCCCCTGTCGCGTTCCTGCACGAACGCGCGATGGACAACCTGTCCTTTATCCGCGACACCATGGCCCGGTCGGCGCCGCTCACGGCCGTGTCCGGTTGGGGCGCCGTGGTCATGGGGTGCACGGCGCTGGCTGGGGCCTGGGTCGGGTCGCTCCGGCGCAGCAATGACTGGTGGATTTGGGTCTGGCTGGCGGTGGCCTTTGCGGGATGCCTTGCCGGCTTTGCCGGCATGGCGCTCAAGTCGCGGCAGCAGCGCGTGCCGCTCTTCTCGGCGGTGGGCCGCAACTTTGCGCTCAGCCTCTTTCCCCCCATTTTCGCGGGCGTGGTGTTGACAGAGATTCTGTACGAGCGCGAGTTGGACGGGCTGATGCCCGGGGTGTGGCTAATGATGTACGGCGTGGGCGTGGTGACCGGCGGGGCCTTCTCGGTCAAAGTGCTTCCCATCACCGGATTCTGTTTCATCGCCCTGGGCGTGTGCGCGTTCTACCCTCCCGTGCCGATATTCTCGCCGCTCGTCGGCACGCTGACCTATGCCGACCTCATTCTGGCGGCGGGGTTCGGGCTCATTCACATTGCCAGCGGGCTGTACATAGCATGGAGGCACGACGGCTAATGGCCAGACAGGACAAAGCGGCGGCCCGGGCCGCGCAGGACAGCGAGGCGACGCTGCGCGCCGTGTCGGGAATGGCCCAGTCCGAACAGGACGAGCCACAGGGCCGCCTGCTGCACGACCGCATCCGCCTCGCCATCGTCAGCGCGCTGGCGGTAAACGAGTCCCTCTCCTTCACCGAGCTGAAAACCCTGCTCGAAACCACCGACGGCAATCTCAGCGTCCACGCCCGGAAACTGGAGGAGGCGCAGTATGTCGCCTGCGCCAAGACTTTCGATGGACGAACGCCCAAAACGGTCTACCGCATCACCAGCGAAGGACGCCGCGCGCTGGAGAATTACCTCAGGCACATGGAGGCGCTGATCAAGGCCGTGCGGGGAAAATAGGGACGTAGGCGTAGGGTGCGTGAAGTCCTGCGCAGCAGGACGGCGCAGCAGGACGGAACGCACCGTCTTGGCTGTCTTCGGTAGTCATATGCGGGAAGGGATGGTGCGTTTCGTGTCGCTGCGCGACACTTCACGCACCCTACATAACGCCCAGCAGCCGCAGTCCGTCGCGAAGCATCAGCAACGCAAACAGCAGGAGCATCACGCCAAGTGTGCGCATGACGGTCAGATAGGCGCGGCCGGCCAGCAAATGCCGCGAGCGGCCCACAATCACGGCCAGCGTCATCTTGCACCCCACCAGGCAACCCAAGAGGCAAACGAGAAAACCCACAGCCGCCAAGGGCGTCTGGTGCCATGCCTTCAGGATAATCGGGCCGCCAACGGTGAGCCAGAACACATAAATGTTCGGATTGAGGAAGTTCACCAGCACTCCCCGCCGCAGCGATTTTGGGTCCGCGTCCGGGTCCGCCAGTTCCATGCCGCGCACCGAAAAACTCTCCCAGGCCAACCACAGCACGAAGGCCGCCCCCAGCAGGGACACCACACCGAGCACTGATCCGAATTGGGACAATCGCTTCAGCACGAGGATGCACACCAGAATAACCGGGGCGTCGGTGAAGAAAGGGGCCAATGCGACCTTCAGCCCCTCACGCGTGCCGTGCCGCATCGACTGGGCCAGCACAAGCGTGAGCAACGGCCCCGGTGACAGCCCGGCAGACAGGCCCAACACCACCCCCGAACCCAGCGTGGAGAGGATTTCAATGTTCCCAAACCCGTTCATCGGCCTATTGTAGCGCCTCCGGCTCCCCGTGTCGAGGTGTTGCATGGACCGTGCCGCCTTGTGCGGAACTGTTGTGACCAAGGCACCTTTCTGGCGCGATTGCAGCGCGCTTTCACCCGCCATTTTGCCTTCCGCTGGAGAATCCACCCCCATTCCCCGTATATTCTTGGCATGTCGGGATGATTGCCAGGAGGTTACACCCATGATTGAATCACGCTCGTTGGCGTGTTTTTCCGGTCTTTTCATTGCCTGCGCCGCTTTCGCGGCGTTCGCAGCGCCGAGCGCCGCCGCCCCCCGGACGGGCGCGGACGCGCACCCTGACGACGCTTCAGCGCAAGTGTCGGAAGCGCTCAGGGAACTGAGCGGACCGCTCCGGGTCATGACCGTGGGCCTGCTGCTGGACGGGCCGCCCCAGCGCGGCGATGCGGCCGACCGCTTCAAGGCCGAAGTTACGGAAATGCTGGGCAAGGTGTATGACGTGCGCTTCGACCAGCGCCAGGGGGACTGGACGCTCGCCGGCATTCGCAGAGCCATGGACGGACTCCTTTCAACGCCAAAGGTGGATGCGGTGGTGACGGCCGGTTTTGTCGGGTCCATTGACGCCTGCCGCCGCACTTCACTGAAGAAGCCGGTGATTGCCGCGCGGGTGGTGGACTCGGAACTGCTGGGCCTGCCCCGTTCGGGGAACGGCAGCGGCGTGGCCAACCTGGTCTACATTGCCGCCGGCAATCCGCTGAGCCGCGACCTTAAGAAGTTCCAGGAAATCCACCCCTTCACGCGGCTCGCCTTTGTGGCAAACGGGCACACGGTGGAGGCGATGAAGGGCATGCACATCAACCTTGCCGAGGAATTCAAGAAGCGCGGGCTCGATGTGCGCGTCGTTCCCGCCGGGGACGATGCGGCCACCACCCTTGCCGCCATTGCCCCGGACACGGAGGCGGTGTATTACGGTCCCATGACCAACCTCAGCACGGAGCAGTTCGCCACGCTGGC
Source organism: Candidatus Hydrogenedentota bacterium (assembly GCA_903893795.1). Classification (GTDB taxonomy): domain Bacteria; phylum Hydrogenedentota; class Hydrogenedentia; order Hydrogenedentales; family CAITNO01; genus CAITNO01. The sequence goes on from CAITNO010000131.1 coordinate 29,080, forward strand.
AAAGGGCGTAAACGAGCGGCGCCTGCCCTCCTTCTCCATGATGGGACTGGAGGATGTGAAAGACGGCGCCCTGGCCACACTGGTGCCCGACGGCGAACTGCGCAGGCTTGCCCGGCATGTCGCCAATTACCTGCAGCGCATGGTCAGCGGGGACCCGGCGGCGGAGCTTGCCGTTGAGTTCAAGGCGGGCGAGGGGCTGGCCATCAACATGGAAACAGCCAGAACCATCGGCTATTCGCCCGCATGGAAGCTGACCGCCGAAGCGGACCTGCTCAACGAGGAGGCCACCGGGGCCTCCCGCGAGTACAACCTGGTCTCGGGGGTGCAGGCGGCCCTGTCGGGCAATCTGGATCTGAGCGAGAAAGAGCGGTCCCTGCGGGCCTCCGCGCAGAATGTGCCCGCCGCAACCGCCGTGCTGCTGCCACAGGTGGACGCGAAGACCCTGCTGACCTCCATCAGCAAGGAACTGGCCAGTTCCTTCCAGCCGGAGCGCCTGTGGACAGGCTCCATCGTGGTCAACCAGCTCGTCTACGACGAGATGGCCCATGCCAACGTGGAAATCCAGAAACGGCTCCAGGAGGGCTTGCAGCACGAGTACGACGGGTTTGAACTGGACATCATTCAGCTTGCGGCAAACGCCTATTTCAACGTGCTCCGCGCCAAGGCCTTTGAAAGCATCCAGCGGGCAAACCTGCACAAGACCCGCGCCAATCTCGAAATCGCCCGCGTGCGCGAGGAGGTCGGCGTTGCCGGGCCCGGCGAGGTCTACCGGTGGGAGGCGCAGGCCGCGCAGAACCGCATCGAGGTGATCAACGCGGGCGCCGTGCGCCATGCCGCCGAATTCCAGTTCAACCGCGTGCTCAACCGGCCCGAGCAGGAAAGCTTCC
>CAITNO010000132.1 GCA_903893795.1 Candidatus Hydrogenedentota bacterium
AATGATGTGGGCCAAGGTCAAAAGTTTTCTGCGCGGCGCCAAGCCCCGGACCCAGGGTGAACTACAGGACGCCATCGCGGACGCGCTCTCAACAGTCACTTCGAGCGACACAAGAGGCTTCTTTCGTCACTGTGGCGTAGGTATAATTACTTAAAATGCTCTAGCTTGATCGGATTCTAATTCTCCGTATACCATTACATGTAAAGCTCGTGCAACCAACGGGAGAGAGGTTTATGAAGAAACCATTGAGTTTCGCCATACGCGGTGCGGTGGGGTTTGGGCTGGCTATATTCTTTAAGGACGTTGGGTACGTGATGGCGGCGTTTGGCGCAGCGGCTATTTCCATCGGGGTCTACTGTCTGGGTTTCATGTCGGCAGCTGCGGTACTCTTCTACGGAACGTCCCACTGGAAACGGGCAACGCTAGGATTTGCCCTGACTTATGTCATTATTACAACTGCAGCCAAACAAATCGCCATCGAGTTCCTGCCATCGGGCAACGGCGTGTTATCATTAGCCGCGGATCTATTGTTTACGCTGTTTATCTTCGCCATCATTGGAGGTGTCGGCTGTTGCTGGAAGAGTGTTGATTTGGCATTGCCTGGAGCCGTTGCTTTCGCGCTTCCGACGTTGTTCTTTGGCCTCTTTGTGCGGATGGCCCCACCCTGGGTCTTCGATCATTCAGCATTGATCTTTTCCGGTGCGTTACTTGGATTCTTCGTTGGCCGATCTGAAGCGCGGGCCTGTCCTGCGTCAGCGCCCGCGAGGACGCAGGAAACGGTGATAACAATCACCCCGAGATGTTAGCATTCCCCCCCTAGTTTGTTAACATCAAACACCGATTCTAAAGAATCATAACGACCTGCAATAACGGAAGTTATGCCGACGTGGACCCAGAAACTCCATGACCCCGTTGGGGTATCCGAACAAAACATCAGGCGTCGGCATTATCAGTTGCCCACGCGCGCGATCACGCACACGGGGCCGCTATTCCCCCCGATCATCCCGCGCGTACTGGTCCAGCTTGCGGTAGAGCGTGCGCAGGCCGATGTCGAGCATCACCGCGCAGCGCGGCTTGTCGTAGTCGCAGAAGCGCATGGTGTCCTCGATGGCGGCGCGCTCTATGGCAGCCATGGGCACGCCGATGGGCACGCGCAGTTCGCCCCGCGCGGGCCGGGCGGCGCGCCGGATGCGCATGGGGATTTCCGAAACGCTGATTGCGCCCGTGTCCCGAGCGGCGGTGAGCATGCCCGCGATCACGTTTTCCAACTCGCGCACGTTGCCCGGCCATTCGTAGCGCTGAAGCACGTCGAGCGCGGCAGGCGACAATTCACGCGGCGTGGTTTTGGTGGCGTCGGCATGCTCCGCCATCAGGTCGCGCGCCAGCAGGGGGATGTCTTCGGGTCGTTGACGGAGCGGCACTGCCTCGACGGTCAGCACGGCAAGCATGGGCGCGAGTTCGGGCGCAACGCCTTTCGGACCGCCCAGTTCCTGGGGGGACAGGGATGTCGAGGAAAGCAATCGCGCATCGGACCGGATGCGTTTCCCGTCGCCCAGGCGCGGCGCGGTGCCGGTGCGCAGGAAAGTGAGCAGGCGCATTTGCGCTTCCGGTGAAAGCGCGTCGATGTGGTGCAGAAAAAGTGTGCCACCGTCGGCGTGTTCCACCCGACCCGGCCAGGTCCCCTCCGGGCCGCCCTCGCCGAAAAGCTCCCGCTCGATGATGTCCGGTGCCAGCGCGGCACAGTCCACCTTGATCATGGGGCCGTCGCGCCGTGGGCCGCTTTGGTGGACGGCCTCGGCGATGCGTTCCCGACCCGTGCCCGGCTCGCCGAAAATCAGCACCGGCTCCGTGCGGGGTCCCGCGTGGCGCACGGCGGCGTACACGCGCAGCATGGCGTCCGAGCGGCCCGCGAGGCTTCCCATGCCGAAGCGCTCGTCCAGTCTGCGGCGCAACTCTGTGTGCTCCATGGCCCTGCGCTGCCAGACCGCGCCGCGGCGAATCACCGCGTCGAGCCGGGAAAGGTCGAGCGGCCTCGTCTGCACATCGTGGGCACCCGCGCTGATTGCCTCGCCCGCGCGCGCAAGATCGGCGCCTTCGGCCACCAGCACAACGCACGCTTCGGGATTGCGGCCCCGCGCCGCGGCCAGCAGGCGCATGCCGTCCACGCGGCCGGCCCGCCAATCCGCGACCAGCGCGCCAACCGGCGCGGCGGCGATGCGGTTCACCGCCTTTTCGCCGTCGGGCACCCATGCGGCGACATAGCCGTGCTCGCGCAGCCACGCCACCGCGCGGCGGCCCGCCGTTTCATCGCGGTCCACCAGCAGCACGTTGTATTTCGGTTCCTCTGCCATGCGCGCATTCTAGCGCAAGAACTGGGATGGTTGACAGTTTACAGTTGACCATTGACAGCGAATGGGAGGCCGGGTCGGGGGAAGACTGATGTGATGTGTTTTCCGCCGCAGGTAGACTGTCACATGTGTCCCATGGTTCCCATTCCATCCCAGAAAAGACGCGAGCCCTCGGGCGCATCGCCGGAGGGCTCGCGTAGCAGTCTTTGTTAGGTCTAGTTCTTCTTCACCGCATCAAGATGTGCCTGGATGCGCTTGACCAGCGCCTTGTCTTTGGACGCCGTTTTCACCTTCTCCAGCAGCAGGAGGATGTCCAAATCGGCAAGCCCCTTGTCTTTCTCGCTCTTCATGCAAGCGCTGTCCGCCAGGGCAACGCCGGCTTCGGTGGCCACTTCGGGGTCATCGAGGAAGGGTGTGATGGCCCGGGCCGCGCCGACCACCCGAATGGAACCAAGCCCCTTCAGGAAAGCGCGTTTCTCGTCCGCGTTGCGCAGTTTCGCCGACACGGGCGTCACTGTTGCGGCAAAGTCTGTGCTGTCCGAACCGCGCTTGGCGGCATCGCACACGGCCTCGATGATGGAGATGCGGATGGCGGCAACTTCAACGCTGTCAAGCAGTGCGGAAATCTGGGCAAGTCCGGCCGGGTCGGGCCAGACGGCCAACTGGTGCAGCGCCTCTTGGTGTGTGGCCTCGGTCAGCGTGGGGGAGAGGGCCGCAGCGGCCAAGGCCTTGGCACCCGTCGCGCCGCCAAAGGTGTTGAGCAGGCGCATGAAGCGCGGCGCATCGGCGTCGGATGCGGAGGTCAGTTTTTCCGCCGCGCGGGCCGTGAGCGAGTCCCGTGCCGCAGCGTCCTTCTTTGTCAGGGCAGCGAGGGTTTCGCGGGCGGCCGCCTCCTCGTTGTCCGCCTTTGCTGCCAGAAACGACGTATAGACCGGTTCCACCTGGCCCGCGCCGCCGATGACGCGCAGTGCCGCGTAGGCTTCAAGGCGCACGGCGGCGTCGTCATCCTGCAGGGCGCCCGCGGGCACATGGGCATGCTTGTCGGTGCCGCGTGCCGTCAGGATTTCCAGCCAGGCGCGGCGGGTCTCGGGCGGGTCCGGTTTCGGCGGAACCCAGCCCGGAATGTCCCTTGCGGCGCAGGGGCACTGCTTGGCATAGCGCCTGGCCGCCTCATCGGCCACGGCCGTGCCCGTGGCCCGCTTCAGGGCCTGCTTTGCCTCGAGCATCTCGTTGCTCGATGCGGGCTCGGCCACCATGTGAAACAGCACTTTCTGGCCCTTTTCCGCCACCCCACCGGAGATGGTTTCCAGCGCGGCCGAGCGCACCGTCATGTCATCGTCACGCAGCGCGGCCAGCAAGGCCTTCTGGGCCGAATCATCGTCGCGGGTGGCCAGCATCGCCACGATCTGGGCGCGCACGGCCGGGTCCTTCGCGGCGCGCATCGCCCGAATCCAGGGCACGCTGCCCACCTTGCCGGGGATGCGGCCGGTCAGCAGCAACGCCGCGCCGCGGTACTGCGGGTCGGTGTCGGACGCCGCGGCGGCCAGTTCGTTCGCGGCCCGTTCGCCCTTCTCGTGGACCAGTGCCTCCAGGGCGATGGCGCGGGCCGACGGGCCTTTCGTCTTGGCGGCTTTGGGTGCGACCGGCGCGGCGGGCTTGCCGGCAATAACATCCAGTGCTTTGCCAATGCGTGCCTTGCACGCCTCGGGCACGGTGGCCAGTTTGGCCTTGAGCGCCTCCACGGCCGCGGGCGTGCCGATGGCCTCCAGCGCAGCCGCACCGGGCTGCACCGTGGCCGCATTGTCCAGCAGCGCCGCCAGCGCGGGCACGGCGGCATCGTTGCCCGTCCACTCCAGGTGGAAGGCAAAGAACTGCTTAACGGTCGGATCAGTAGCCCGGCCCATCGCATCAACAAGCGCCTGCGTGAACAGCGCCCGGGCCGCCTCGTGTCCCGGCGCGCCGCAGTATTTTGCCAGCCCGCTTACGGCAAGGCGTGGTGCCAGGTCCGCCCCGCCCGAGGCCTCGGGCAGAATCTTGGCGCAGATGTCCGCCAGCGCGGGCACGCCCGCGTTCACAATGGCGGCGCAGGCCGCATTGGTGTCGGCCATGTTCTGGCCGGGGAATTTGGCCAGCAGTTCATCCACGGTGGCCGCATGGGCCAAAGTTGCCATCAGCACGGCCATCAGGACCGGCACGAAAAACTTCATCTTTCGATTCATCGTATGCATTCCTTCAGGTGAGGAGTTTTGACCGTTTCCGCAACGCAAACACCGGGTTACACGCGCCATGCGCCGCGCATGGGCTGGAAGATTTGGCGGTTCGCCTCCTCGTCACCGATGAATTCCTCCTTCACCGGGTCATAGCGCAGATTGCGGCCAAGCTGCACCGCAATCTTGCCCAGGTTGACCAGCGTGCAGGAACGGTGCCCGTTGGACTCGTTGAGCGCGAAACGGCGCCGTGTGCGCACGCACGAGTAGAAGTCGCCCTCTTGGGTTGCGGGTTCGGGAAGACCCTTGAGCACCTTCTCCTGGCCGTTGATTTCCAGGCGCAGACCCTTGTAGAGCTTGCCTTTCGGTCCCTCGATGTAGGGCTGGCCCTCCGACTTGCCCTCGCCGTCCAGGATGATCTCGCAACCGTCGGCGTAGCGCATCGTGATCCGCCGCCAGGAACTTACCGCATCCGCGTCCTGCTGCGGCGCATCCACCTCGATTTCGACCGGGCTCGTGTCGTCCTTGCCCAGCAAATACTGCACCGGGTCGAGGTAGTGCATGCCCATGTCGCCCAGTCCGCCGCCGTCGTAGTCCCAATAACCGCGGAAGGTCTGGTGCACCCGGTGGGGATGGTAGGGCTTGTCCGGCGCGGGGCCGAGCCAGAAGTCATAGTCCAATTCGGCCGGAATCGGCTGCGGCGTCAGGTCCGTCTTGCCGCTCCAGAAGAACTTGAAGTCAAAGCCCGTGGTGCTGCCCACCGTGACCTTCAGCGGCCAGCCCAGTTCGCCGCTGTCCACGATCTGCTTGATCGGCTTCACGGTGGAGCCGAAGCCGTAGAAGTTGTCCTTGAACCGGAACCAGGTGTTGATGCGGAAGATGCGGCCGTGTTTCTGCACGGACTCCACCACCCGCCTGCCCTCGCCGATGGTGCGCGTCATCGGCTTTTCGCACCAGATGTCCTTGCCCGCTTCGGCGGCCGCGATGGAGATCAGGCCGTGCCAGTGTGGCGGCGTGGCAATGTGCACCACGTCCACCTCGGGCAGGGCCAGCACCTCGCGGAAATCGCCGAAGCCCTTCACTCCCTTGTCCAGCGAGTCCAGCGCCGACTTGAGGTGCCCCTTGTCCACATCGCAGACGGCGACTGTGCGCGCGCCCGTGTAGCCCAGATGGCCGCGCCCCATGCCGCCCACGCCGATCACGGCGCGGCCAATTTCATCGCTTGGCGCGGTGAAGGCCAGGCCGCCCAGCACATGCCGCGGCACAATCGAAAATCCAAAGGCCGCCGCGGCGCTCCGCGACAGGAATTCACGCCGGGAGGGCGTGCTCTTGCTCACATCATTCATGGTTGTCTCCATCCTTGGCGCTGTCGGGGTGCGCCGTTGCAAAACCGCCGCTATTCTGCCGATTTTTCCCGGCTGAGGCAAGGACGAAAAGTTGCGGCCGGATGAACGGCGGTGGCTATCCCGCATATAATGAATTCACAGGAGCAACCTATCATGACTAAAACCTGCACGGATGAGACCAATACTTGTTGCTGCACCGGACGCTGGGCGCACTATCGCGCGCTGCTGGGTATGGTGGGCAGCGGAATCTTTCTGTTTGTCTCCGTGAACGCGTTGATGCACCTGCTGGATCTGCACATGCGGCAGGGACAGGCATGGAGCCGTGAAACCATGATTGACGGGGCCGTTGAAGGGCTCACCGCCGTCTTCGCGGTGCTGGTGCTGGTGAATGCGGTGCGTTCGTTTCGCGAGGGGAGAGTGCGTCTGCTTGCCTTTTTTGGTGAGCTGATGTCTTGGAGTATTGTGATCACTCTGGCGCTCATCTACCTGCTGGTGCAGCTTGCCCCCATGTTCGCCTGAGTGCGCGTGCCTTTGAGTTCCACGCGCCGAAGGCGCACAAGAAGACAGCCCGGGGCAACGCCCCGGGAAGACGGATTGCAGCGAAGGACAAGCACTGAAAGTGCGAAACAGACGCGCATTTCGTTAGGTCAACGCCATTCGTGGCATCCCCGCTATTCCATAATGCAGGTCACCGGAATCCAGCCTCTTACGGAATTGACCAAGGCAATCTCTGAGGCACTTTGCACCTCATCCCGCATCATGATCGCTTCGCGGGCCTGTCCTGTTTCCAGCAGATGCCTGCGCATGGTTCCTGGGAGCAATCCGGATGACAGGGGAGGGGTACACCAGGTCCCGTCCAGTTTCACCATGATGTTGGCAATGCAGCTTTCGGTCACCTCGCCCCGCGCATTCCAGAGAAGCACATCGTCCGCGCCGTCCCGATTCCGAAAGGCATCGTCGTAAACGTGGCGGTGCGTCGTTTTGTGGAAGAGAAAAGGGTCCAAGTCATTGACGGGTCTTCCCGCCCAACGCAGCGTGAAAGGGCGCGGTGAAGGTACAGGTTCGCCCATGACGCTTACCGTCCCGTCCGGGGCCAGGAACAGGCGCGCCTTTGTGGCGTTCTGCTTCCATAGTTTTCCCGCGTCCTCCAGCGTGTTGCGCACCGCTTCCATGCTACATGGGCGCCCAAAGTATTCGGCAGAACGTCGGATCCGGTCCAAGTGCTCCTTAAGCAGGAAGAAACACTCCCCGTCCCAGAGCAGGGTCTCAATCAGGAGAAAGTCGGGAGTCTGCTTTTTCAGGAACGCCGCCTTCAGCACGCATTCGTCATACTCGCCTGTTGCGGTCGAATCCCACGTGATGCCGCCGCCCACGGCATAGTGTGCACGGCCGGAGGGCGCATGCAGCAGAATGCTGCGTATGGCCACGTTGAATTCGGCCCGGCGGTCCGGACCGCACCAACCGATGGCGCCACAATAGACGCCCCGTGCTTCGGGTTCGGTGTCCCGGATGATTTGCATGGACCGGATCTTCGGCGCCCCCGTGACCGAGCCCGAGGGAAACAGCGCGGCAAAAAGGTCGGTCAGTCCGGCTTTTGTGTGCGACTGGACGGTAGACGTCATTTGCCATACCGTTCCATAACGCTCGGTTTCAAAGAGCCGCGGCACCGTTACGCTTCCCGTTTCGCTAATTCGGCCCATGTCGTTGCGCAGCAGGTCGACGATCATCAGGTTCTCGGCCCGGTCCTTCACACTGTCCAGGAGTCTCTGGCGGGCCTGTTCGTCTTCCGAACTCCATCGCCCCCGGGGCATGGTGCCTTTCATCGGCCTGGTTTCCAGTTTCTCCCCGTCCAGGCGGAAGAACAACTCGGGAGACAGGGACAATATGCTGTGGTCTCCAAAATGGAGCCATGCGCGGTGCTCCGTCTCCTGCCGCGCGCAAAGGGAAAGGAACCACGACAGCGCATCGCCGTCGAATTTCGCTGTCATGGGAAACGTGTAATTGATTTGATAGCTGTCTCCGGCGGCGATCAGTGACCGTATCTTGGCGATGGCCCGATCGTATTCGTCACGCGAAACACCGGGTCGCCATTCGCTGACCTGCCATGCCCCTTCAGTGGGGGAGGGGAGTTTTTTCAGCGGGATGACTTGCATATTGTCATACAGCCCAAACACCGCCAAAGGAAGCGTTCCCAGCGGCGGGTGAACCGCCAGTGCCGGGTCTAAGGCGGCGGCGGCCTCGTAGGCCAGATAGCCCGCGGCCCAAGCGCCTGCGGCGAGAGCCTTTTCCACCTTTTCCAGGCAGGGACGCACCTCTTCCAAGCGGGAGGCGACAAGCATCTGGGACGGCCCCGCAAAGATGCGTGCCTCCTGACAGCCCACAAAAAGGGCCGTTCCCGGCTCACGCAGTGCGTCTGTCCAGTCCTTCTTCATTCCCAATTCAGAATCCCTTGGTCACCATTGCCCAGGCATAAGCAGGGGCGTGAGCGTTGTTGAAATCAATGGTACAATTAGACGAGAGCAAGATTACAACCATGGAGGATACCACGATGAGCGTAAAGGAGTTGTGGTACAGATTTCTTGCAGCCATGGCGAAGGACGATGGCAAAGCGCCGGGCCTTGCAGAAGGGCCGCCGGTTCCCCGTGACTTGGAACCCCACGGGCATGCCAAATCGGCCCACGAAGAATCGCACACCTGGAAAGCCCACGGCGGGGACCGCCATTAGGATCAATGCCCTTGAGCCATCCGGGTGACATGCCGCCACAGACCAAGCAGAGTCTTCGTTCCGAAGTCCTATGGAAGCGTAAGAGCTTGGATGAGGCCACAGCGGAGGCAAACAGCCTGATTGTCCGGGTGATGCTTGATGCTTCAGAACTTCTGAGCGGCGTTTCAGTGGTGCTGTGCTACGTTTCCGCCAAGGACAACGAGGTGGCCACCCACCAGATTATCAGGGAGCTTCTAACCCAGGGCAAGACCATCTTTGTGCCCCTATGCGACCGGAAAAGCAGCATCATGCAATGGTCGCGCCTCACAGCGCTGGAGGAACTGGAGCGCACGCATTTTGGCCTGCTAGAACCGTCCGCCCAATACGTGCGTATTGAAGCCGTTCCCGACGGGGCGGTCTGTCTGGTGCCCGGTGTGGCGTTCACCCGTGACGGATGGCGGATAGGTTATGGCGGCGGATATTTCGACCGCTTCCTGAACGGATTCTCCGGGATTTCCGTCGGCCTCGCCCATGGGGTGCAACTCATCGACACCATTTCCACCCAGCCCCATGACTGTCCGGTGGATTATCTTGTCACGGAATCAGGTGTCATTGATTGTCGGGAACTGCGCAGTCTCGGCTTTAAGAATGGGTGATGCAGCCCAGCAACGCCTCATGAACCGCCCCGTTTGAGATAAGCACGCCCTCGCGGCCGTCGAAGACCCGCAGCGGACTTCCGTCGAGCCGCGTGGCCATGGCCCCCGCCTCCTCCGCGATGAGCTGGGCTGCGGCATAGTCCCAGGGACACAGGGACATGTGAATGTAGCCGTCCACATCACCCGTGGCGATTTGGCAGATTCCCCCGGTGGCCGCGCCCTGGCACCGGATTTGTCCACTCTGCCGTATCACGTTTGATGCACGGCTGAGGAAGGCCTTCTTGTCGTCCAAGCCGCTGAAATCGATCTCCACGCAGGCCTCGGCGAGATGCTGCACATCCGAAACCCGCAAGGGGCGGCCGTTGCAGAAACTGCCCTCCCCCTGATCGGCCAGAAAGACCTGGCCGCCGACGGGAAAACCCACCCCTGCGGCCCGCGCCAACCCGTCCACCACCAGCGCGATGGAGATGCCGAATAACGGGTTCATGCCCCGCACGAAATTGTACGTTCCGTCAATGGGGTCAATTACCCACACACGCCCCCGGGGATTGCTGGGGATTTTCCCAAGGTCACCCTCCTCGCCAACGACCAAGTCGCCCGGAAAGGCTTCCGCCACCGCGTCGGCAAAGCGTTTCTGAATCGTCAGGTCCACCTCGGTCAGCAGGTCGGCCGGCTCGGATTTGGAAGTAACCGTCAGACGGCTCTTGTCGCGGTATTTTTCCAGAACATAGTCCCAGTTCCGCTTCAGAAAATCTTGGATGAACTTAAGGTCACGAGAAGCCATAGCCTGTCCCTGCCGGTGGCCGAAAACTGGCCACCTCATATGAATGTTTATAATTACAGCGACACCGCGTATTTCACGTCCTGCGTGAGACGCAAGGATACGATACGCCCTATGCCCCCCCCGCGCAAATTCCGTCTCCGCCAATTCTGGGTTTACCCTTTTAGCCCGGACATGGTGATGCCCTGGATGAAGGTGCGCTGCGTGAAGAAGAAGAGCACGATGATGGGGAGGGTGATGACGGTAGACATGGCCATGAGCGGACCCCAGGCGCTGACATGCTGGCTTTGGAACTGCTGCAGCGCGATGGCCAGCGTGTATTGCCGGTCGTCCTGGAGGTAGATGAGCGGGTTGAGGAAATCGCCCCATTGGAAGAGGAACATGAACAGTGCCGTGGTGGCCAGTGCGGGCTTCGCCAGCGGCAGGATGATGCGGGCATAGATGCCGAATTCGGAGCAACCGTCGATTCGTGCCGCAGCGCTCAGGTCTTCCGGAACGGTCTTGAAGAACTGGCGCAGGAGGAAGATGTAGAAGGGCACGCCCAGCCAGTAGGGCACAATAAGCGGCTTGAAGGACCCCACCCAGCCGAGCTTGCTATACAGGGCGAAAAGGGGGATCAGCGTGACCTGGTAGGGCAGCATCATGGTCGCCAGCACAAGCACGAACACGGCATCCCGTCCACGCCAGGGGATGCGGGCGAAGCTGTAGGCCACCACGGAGGACGACACCAGCGTGCCCAGCACGGTGCAAAAACAGATGAAGAGGGTGTTGCGCAGATTCTGCCAGAAATCCATCATCTCGAAGGCCTTGCTGTAATTCTCCCAGTGCAGGCCCACCTGCTGGAGCGGCTCGATCTCGTGGTCCCATGCCTCCACCTGTTTCCCGTCCAGCAACAGATGGTGCCGCCCCGTCTCCTCGGCGCCCAAGTCCACGGCGGACTTTCCGTCGAATTTCACCAGCGTGCGTCCCTGGTCATCGCGCACATCGGTGGTGGGAATCCATTGCGGCGGCTGACCCGGCGGCGGAAATATGCGGGACTCGTGCTTGAACGACGTGGACAGCATCCAGACGAAGGGCAACACGAACGCGATGGACAACAGTCCGAGTATGCCCAGTTTCAGGGCTGTCTTAACTGTTTTGCGACTATTCGCCATGGTAGAAAACCCATTTCCGCGACGACACGAGCACACCCACAGTCGCCGCCAGGATGACCATAAAGAGCATCCAGGCCATGGCCGAGGCGTAGCCCATGCGCAGGTAGTAGAAGGAATTGCGGTACAGGTACAGCGCGTAGAACATCGTCGTGTCCACGGGGGTGCCCTTGCCGCCGGTCATCACGTACACCTGGGTGAAATACTGGAAAGAGGAGATGAGCCCCATGACCAGATTGAACAGGATGGTCGGCGTGAGCATGGGCAGCGTGACGTGGCGGAACTTGGCCCAGGCGCCCGCGCCGTCCAGTTCGGCCACCTCATAGAGCGTCGGCGGCACATCGGCCAGCCCCGCCAGAAAGATCACCATCGCGCCGCCGATGCCCCACACGCTCATAAGAATAAGCGACGGCTTGGACCACTCGGGGCTGGCAATCCAGCCCGGACCCTGGATGCCGAACCACTGCATCAGCAAGCTGTTCACGAGACCACTTTCAGGATTAAGCACCCACAGCCAGAGCACGGCTGACGCCACGATGGGCACAATGCTTGGCAGGAAGAACAGTGTGCGAAATACGGACTGGCCCGGCAGTTTCTGGTTGAGCAGCATCGCAATGCCCAGTCCCGACGCCAGGCACAGGGGCACCGAGAACAGGGTGAAATAGAGCGTGTTGTAGAGCGCCGTCCAGAAGACCGGGTCCTTGAAGAAGAGTTCCCGGTAATTGTCCAGTCCCACCCAGACTGCAGGCTGCACCACGTTGAACGAGGTGAAGCTGTAGTAAATGCTCATGATCAGCGGATAGAGCGTGAACACGAGAAAGCCCAGCACCCACGGCGAGGCGAACAGCAGGCCCATGGCCAGGTTTCGTTTTTCCATGCGCGTCATCATTTGGCAGCCCCCCCCTTCGGCAGGCTGCGCAGCCGCATTATTTCACGGTTGACCGTGTCTTGCACCATGCGTGCCGCCTCCTCCGGCGTGGTCTCGTGCATGACCACGCGCTCGCGCTGCCGCTCCATCTCGTCGGTCAGCAGGCGGTTGGACGGAATGCTCGGCAGCGCGACCACGGGGCGGTCGAGCAACTGCCTCACAAAGACGCTGAACTTGGGGTTCTTCATGAACCGCTCCTGCATGGCGTCGTCAATGCGCGGCGGGATGTTCCGAATGGCCGCGTTGTAGTCGCTGACGGGTGAGGTGCCGCCCGGGCGGTTGTTATAGAACCAGTGCAGGAACTTCTTGGCTGCCTCTGGATGGCGCGCCGTGGCCGGAATGATGTCGCCCACAATGGTCGGGTCATAGGCCATCGGGGTCACCCCGGCCGGCTGGGGTATGGGCGCCACGCCCCAGTCAAGGCTCGGCGCGTACTTGGGAATGTAGGCCACCTGCCATTCGCCCTCGGTCATCATGGCCACCCGGCCCGTGTAGAAGGGGTTGTTGGCGCTCATGTACTCGCCCAGTCCCTTGCTGAAGGAGGTCACCATGTTGGGGTCCATGGCGTAGGGCTTGTCCTTTGATGGATCGGGCCCCTGCGTGAAGCTCAATTGCCACGCGAAGGAGCGAATGATGGCCGGGTCACTGCCGCATTCGGACAGCCCCGTCTTTTCGTTGTACCACTTGCCCCCAAAGAATTCGCCCCACATGAAGCTGTTGTCCCAGGGCAGCCAGGGCAGGAAGCCCATTTGTTCGATGGCGCCGTTGGGCTTGCGGACGGTGAGTTTGGCGGCGTAGTCTTCCAGTTCTTCCAGGGTTTGCGGGGGACGTTCGGGGTCAAGTCCTGCCTTGATGAATTCCTGTTTGTTCCAGATCAGGCAGATAATGTCCGTGGTCGTTGGAATCACCCAGACATGCCCGTCGAATTTGATCATGGGCCAGATGCTGGGGAAGAACTTGTCCGGCCTGATTTCAGGCTCGCCGGCCACGAAATCGTCCAGCGGAAGAAAAAGCCCGTCTCCGGCAAGCTGGCAGATGACGCTGCCGTCCAGCGACATGATATCGGGTGGCGCGCTGCCGGCAATCGAGGTGAGGGCCTTCTCCATCAGTGCCTCAAAGCCAATCGGCACGGCGCGTATGTACACCTCGTTCTGGCTGTGGTTAAACTCATTGATGAGCTTGCGGCGTTCCGCGTGCTCATGGCCCGAGTGGCGGTCCCAATAGACGATGACCTCGCGTCCGTCCCGGATGGCCTGCCGTTCCTCATCGGAACTGGCGGCGCTGGGCCACAGGACAAACAGCAGCAGCGCGCCCGCGGCAAGCGCCGCGGCCCACAACAGCCATCGTTTTATGTCGCTATGTCCGTTCATGTTTGTCCACGCGCTGTCCGGGCATCCCGGACATATTCCGCTATTCGTTCGACCGTGTCCAGCCAGATGCTGTTTTCGGGGACTGCCGCTCTGCGGCAGAGATGCTCCAACGTGTCCAGCAGCGTCGTCTGCCGCGCGCCCACGGGCCCGGCATCGTGTCCGGCAAGTATAAGCCATCCACCCTCGGCGCGGGCCGCATCCAGCAGGGCATCCAAGCCTGCCTCGTCCACGTTGTCCATCGTGACGGCATACAACTGGTGGAGGTCACAGTAGGCAGGGTCGTTGTGCATTTCGCTGAAGAAGAGACGGCCCGCCAGAAAGTGGCGCGCCACTGCGGGCACGTAGCTTTGCACCGACTTCCCGCGCCCGACCGTGGTCTGGCCGCAGGGATAGGCAAAGGTGCGGGGTTGCACCCCCAGCAGTTCCAACAGTTGCCGGTTCGCCTCCAGCAACTCACCCTGTTCGAGAGCGTCAAGCGTCATCTCTTCCAGCGCATTACGCCGCGAAAAGCGGAAATTGCCGCTGCACGGATGGGTTGCCGAATGGTTGCCGATTTCGTGACCGGCGGTCACCACTGCGCGCCAGGACTCCACATGCTCCCGCACCGCCGACGGAAGGGGATAGAAAGTGGCGCGCACCCCGTACCGGTCGAGTAAGGGCAAGGCATGGCGCCATTGCGATTCGCGGCCGTCGTCGAAGCTGAGACTCAAAGCCATCTGCCTGCCTTCGGGCCAGGAGAATTGGGGCGCATGGTTGGACTCCGGGGATGGAGCCACACCGTCATCCTTCCCCTCCGTCATTCCCGCGCAGGCGGGAATCCAGTCTTCCGCGCGTGGACCTGGGTCTTCACCAATACTGGATTCCCGCTTGCGCGGGAATGACGGGAGCGCGTGACCGTCCCCACGTGGGGAATCGGGACCTTCTCCGCAGGATGTGGGGCTGTCGCCCATTCTTAGAAGACTCCCTGTTGCGCAGCACCGTTGCGCCGTGAAAGAAAAAGGGTGGCCGGTAAGGACCGCTCCCCTAAACGATGGTGTTTTCGGTTTCCATGTCAAAGAAATGGGCGCAGTGCATGTCCACGTCCAGCACGTGCTGCGTGTTCACCGTCGGCTCGACGCTGGTGTTGATGCGCGCCGTGATGCTCTGCCCGCCGAGGTTGAGATAGAGGTTGATTTCAAAGCCCATCGGCTCGACAACCTCAATGAGCGCCTTGATGCTGGCACCTTCCGCTCCCTGTGGGGTGCCGCTCTCGCGAAGGTGTTCGGGACGTATGCCCAGGGTCACCTTCTTGCCCAAGTGGCCTTTGAGCGCGGCGTGCCGTTCCGGCGGAACCGTCAGGCAGACGGCATCGTTCTTGTCGATGAAATGCACCGTGCCATTCTCGCCCGCCAGGCGCCCCTCCACCATGTTCATGGGCGGGCTGCCGATGAACCCCGCCACGAACTTGTTTACCGGATGGTGGTACAGTTGCAGCGGGGGGGCCACCTGCTGGATCACGCCGTCCAGCATCACCACGATACGGTCGCCCATGGTCATGGCCTCGACCTGATCATGGGTCACGTAGATCATGGTGGACTGGAGCCGGTGGTGCAGTTTGGAGATTTCGGTGCGCATCTGCACACGCAACTTGGCGTCCAGATTGGACAGAGGCTCGTCGAAGAGGAAGACCTTGGGCTGGCGCACGATGGCTCGGCCCACGGCCACGCGCTGGCGCTGGCCGCCCGAGAGGGCCTTGGGACGGCGGTCCAGCAGGGCCGTGATGCCCAGAATCTCCGCCGCCTCGCGCACGCGCCGGTCGATTTCTTTCTTCGGATACTTGCGCAGAATCAGGCCGAAGGCCATGTTCTTATACACGGTCATGTGCGGATAGAGCGCGTAATTCTGGAAAACCATCGCGATGTCGCGATTTTTCGGGGGCACATCGTTGACCAGCGTGTCGCCGATATGGATATCGCCGCTGCTCACCTCTTCCAAACCGGCAATCATGCGCAAAGTCGTGGACTTGCCGCAACCCGAAGGCCCGACGAGCACCACGAACTCCTTGTCCTCCACCACCAGATTGGCGTTTTTGACCGCCTGTATCCCGCCCGGAAACACCTTGTTCAGGTTCTTAATCTCAACCCGTGCCATGCAAATATCCTTCTGGACCTGTGAATGCGTGCCAGACATGCTCCCGCCATGAAAGTGGCGGGAACATGGAAGGATGATAGCCAATGCGGGAAGGGCAGTCAAACGCCCCAAGAGCGCGGGCTTTCAGAATGCCGAAGCGCTGCAGAGGCGGGACAAATTATTTTTTGTCTGCGGCTTTCAGTTCCTCGACAAACGCAATGTACATCTCTTTTGCGTCATCCAGGCTGGTGCCGGCCAGTTCTTTCCAGCCGTCAAACTTCGCGCGGCCCACAAAATCAAACACGCCGGGGCGGTCGCCGGTGGCATCGCCCGCAGTGGCCTGTTTGTAAAGTGCGTACAGCCGCAGCTTGGCAAGATTGTCCGGCGCTTCCGAAAGCTGGGTAACTTCCGTGGAAGCGTTCTGGAAACGGGTTGTCAGTTCTTCAGACATGGTAAAATCTCCCGTGGTTATTGTCAGTTTTCATAGTATATAAATGGACAGGAAAATGCAACTTTTCACCCTCCTACCTATCGGTAGTTAAGTTTGAAGGGTGACACCCGAGCCACATGGGCGCCGGGAATGTCTTATTATGCCCCGTCCGGAGGTGCCAGCTCAAGAAAATACAAAAAAGGTGGAACCTTTTACTGCATTTGTACGTTTAACTGACGCCTGCTGAAAAGCCTCACTCAGCATGCACTGCGGCGATTCATCGCTTTTGCCGCTCCGTAGAAAGTCCCGTAAACCCTTGCGGCTGGGCTCTGTACCTCTGCGGGACGGAAAGCGGACAAAATACCGAAAGGACCCGGCCGATGGCATGGATTACGAAAACGCGGCTGAAATATGCGCTGGCAGGTGCCGGTGCACTCTATATCCTCCTGTTTGTGGGCTATCTCGTCTACGCGGGAACGAGGCCGTCTGCGCCTGCGGGACCGTCGGAGTTGGAGGCCCATCCGGAGAAACAGGCCGAAATCGTTGCGCGCCGTGAGGCGGAGGAATTGCGCGACCAGTTGCAGCTTTCGGAGGAACAGACACAGAAAATCGCCGCCATTTACCTGAAGTATGACGCGAACCAATCGGCCGAGGGCGACCCACGGAGCCGCTGGCGCGAGCAAAGGGAGGAGATTGAAAAGGTGCTGACGCCGGAGCAAAAGGATCTTTGGGATCAGATTCGCAGTCAGAATCGGGGATTTGGCGCCCCAGGCGGCCCATCTGGCTTTGGCGGACGGGGCGGTATGCAGGGACCGGGTGGAGCGCCCGCAGCGGCCGGGCCGCGGGGACAAATGACTCCCGAGCGCATTGAGCAACTCAAGCAAAGCATGACTCCGGACCAGCAGCAGCACTTTGACAAGGCAATGAAACAGATGCAACGCCGGGGACCCGGCGGTGGCGGGCGCGGAGGAGAGCGCGGCCAGCGGCGGGGACAACAACCCCCTCAACAATAGGGCCAATGGCCGCAATGCACGGGCTTGAAGGATGGCGATAGGGAAGTCTGCCCGCCTGCTGGGCGGACGGCGGTTATGGAAAGACAACGAATGAGAGCTATTGAAATGAAGAAACACGGTTTTACGCTGATAGAATTGCTGGTGGTCATCGGCATCATCGGCATTCTTGCCTCGATTCTGCTGCCTGCCCTGGCGCGGGCGCGCGAAGCGGCGCGCCGCGCAAGCTGTGCCAACAATCTCAAGCAATGGGGCTTGGTGTTCAGCATGTATTCGGGCGAGGCGCCCGGTGGCCTCTATCCGCCGCTGGAAATGGAACTGGGCTGCGGCGGCCGCGCCTGTTTTGCCTTTGGTCCCATGATCAATGCAGTCTATCCCGAGTATCTCACCGACCCGGCCATTGTCTTCTGTCCGTCGGACGCGTTGGACAAGCTGTCCAACCACAAACTGCCCGACGGAACGCTCACCCTCACCAGAAAAGTGAACGGCAGCAACAGGCAGGAGGGGGTGGAGGCGATGGACGCCAGCTACACCTACGTGCCTTGGATGCTGGACCGCTGCGGCGACTCGGACCCGCTCGATTTTTCCCTGCGGATCATGCGCCAATTGCTCGCCGAGGCGGATGTCATAGGGCTTTCCGATGCGGACATCATTTTCATGTCCGAAGGTCCCGAACAGTTTCTTGAAGTGAGCCGCAGCCTTTTCAGGGCGGCCCGTCCCTACCGCCGCGCCCCCGACACGGACTTGGCCTCGGCGACAGCCTTGCGCAAGGTGGTGGACAGCGACCGGACAGTCCCCCAGGGCAGCGGCAACGCGGGAGGGACCAACGTGTACCGGTTGCGGCAAGGGATTGAGCGCTTCCTCATTACGGACATCAACAACGCCGCCGCAGGCGCAAAGTCCCAGAGCGACATCTTCATCATGTATGACAATGTCGCCCTGAAGGTCGACAAGTTCAACCACATTCCCGGCGGGGCCAATGTGCTGTACATGGACGGCCACGTGGACTTCGTCAAATATCCCGGCAAGTCCCCGGTGAATCCCAAGATGGCGGCGGTGTCGCATGCCTTTGACATTCGTTGACCTCCTGCTCGGCGGCAATTTCCGGCACAAAGCAGCGGTGGCGTAAGATAGCAGACAGAAAATTCAAAAGCGCGTTGGGGGCCGGTTGGCGCCCGGCGGAATTTCAACCACGGAGGATTCGATGATGTTCATACGACGTAATGTGCTTTCCTGCGCCCTGGTGGCGGCCCTTGTGGGGGCCTGTGTCGGGGCGGTGGCCCAGCCCGGCGGGCGCGGCGATGGCCCGCCCTCGCCCGAAAAGACGGCCAAGGCCCAATCCCTCGAAGTTAACTCGGTGGCGCAGAGCCTGTCTCTGCCCGCGGAGACGACCGCCAAGTTGCTGGAAGCGTACAAGGCTGCGCGCGCGAGCCACGCGACCGCATTGAGCGGGCTGATGAAGCCGGGGGAACGTCCCGATTTCAAGGCAATGCAGGAAACCACCAAGGCGGAGACGGCCAAGTTTGAGACGGCCATCAAAGCCTTTCTGACACCTGAACAGACGGCGGCGTCCCTCACCACGCTCGGCACCTTCAACCGTCGCTGGGACCGCATGGTCCTGGCCTTGGACGGTTTGGGTTTGGACGAAAAGCCCAAGGCCGAAGCGCTGAAGCTGGTGATGGACAGTGTGGCCGAATCGGGCAAGGCGATGCAGGCCATAAGCTCCCCGAGTGACCGTGAAGCCATCCGCACCCAGCAGGAAAAGATCCGGCAGGACCTGGACAAAGGGCTGGCAAAGGTGCTGAAGGCGGAGCAGTTGGAAAAATGGAAAGCCGAAACCGCCATGCGCGGTGTTGGCATCGACCGCCGCGGCGGTCCCGGCGCGCCCCTGCCGGTTCCGGCCTCCGCCAAGCCCGCGGACAAATAGCGTTGGATAGCGCCATTCTTGACGCGGCAGGGCCTGCTTGAAGACAGGTTCTGCCGCGTTCGACATGATGGCCCGGCATTCGCATTGAGTTCCGCAGGGTAACGCGCGGTTCGCGGCGCGCAGAGGGCCGTGAGGGGAATGGTGCGCTGCGTTTTGCTTTGCAAAACTGCGCGTACCCTACAGTTCCCGTCCTGCACTCTGGTACTATGTTGCGAGTATGACGGAGCAGACGAACATTTCCAAAGAGCGCATTGAAAACAGCCGGGGCGAAGTGAATATAAAACGCCGCGGCTGGGCGCGCCGTTTTATGGCCTTTGTGGGACCGGCCTATCTCGTCAGCGTGGGCTACATGGACCCGGGCAACTGGGCCACCGACATTGAAGCCGGCGCGCGGTTTGGCTACACACTGCTTTGGGTCATTCTCGCCTCGAACCTGATGGCCATCCTCCTGCAAACCCTCTCGGCCCGGCTTGGCATTGTCACCGGACTGGATTTGGCCCAGGGCTGCCGCAGGGAATATCCCCGGCCTGTCACGTTCATGCTTTGGGTCTTTGCCGAAATCGCCATCGCCGCCTGCGACCTGGCCGAGGCGTTGGGCACCATCATTGGGCTTAATCTGCTCTTTGGCCTGCCCATGCTTTGGGGATGCGCCATCACCGCGCTGGACACCTTTCTGCTGATCGCGCTCCAGCGCTTCGGCGTGCGCAAAATTGAGGCGTTCATCATTCTGATGGTCACCACCATAGGCGGTTGCTTTCTGATCGAGGTGTTTCTGTCCCGTCCCGACTGGGGGGGCATCGCGGGCGGTTTCATCCCGCGCATGGACCCGTCGGCCGTCTACATTGTCATCGGCATCATCGGCGCCACCGTCATGCCGCACAACCTCTACCTGCACTCCTCGCTGGTGCAGTCCCGGGCCGTGTCCAACACCATCACGGGCAAGCGCGAGGCGTCGCGCTTCAACATGCTGGATTCGTTCGTTGCGCTGAACGGCGCGTTCCTCGTGAACGCCGCCATCCTCATCATGGCCGCCGCGAATTTCCACGCGCGGGGCATCGAGGTCACCGAGATCAAGCAGGCCCACTCGATGCTCGACAACATCCTGGGACACACGATAGCCCCCATCGCTTTCGCCATCGCGCTGGTGGCCGCAGGACAGAGTTCCACGATCACCGGCACCATCGCCGGCCAAATCGTCATGGAGGGCTTTCTCAACCTGCGTGTGCGCCCCTGGCTGCGCAGGCTCATTACGCGGACCCTTGCCCTTGTCCCTGCCGTGGTGGCCATAGCCTTCTGGGGCGAGTCGGGCACCTACCGTCTGCTGATTCTGTCGCAGGTGGTGCTCAGCCTCCAGCTTCCTTTCGCGGTCATTCCCCTGATTCATTTCACTTCCGACCGCAAAAAAATGGGCAACTTTGCCAGCGCCAGATGGGTCAGAATTCTGGCCTGGGCCGTTGCCTGCACGATTGTGGCGCTCAATCTGAAACTCGTTTATGCCACCCTGTCGGAATCCATGGCAAGCGCTCCGGTCTGGGTGTGGTTTATCCTGGTGCCGGTGCTGTGCCTGTGCCTGTTCGGTCTGGGCTATATCACGCTGCGCCCCTGGTTTGGGACACGGCATGAATGGGAAAGCGGCATCCGCACGCTGGGCCGCAGTGTTGCCGAGCACATCCACCCCGTGCCGATCAGCGAAATAGGCGTCGCCCTCGAGCATGCCAAGGGCGATGCCGCCATCATCTCGGCCGCCGTCACCATGGCCAAGTCGCACAAGGCCCGGCTCACCCTAATCCACGTGGTCGACACGCCCGGCTCGTTGGTGTACGGCGAGGAAAGCGCCAGCCAGCACGGGGAAGAGGACAAGGTGTACCTCGAACAGGTCGCGCGCGAGATCGAGGAGCGCGAGTTGCCGGTCGAGATCGCCCTGCGCAACGGAAAGCCCGTCGATGAGCTTATCCAAGTCACCGCTGAACTGGGCTTTGACCTGCTCATCATGGGCTCCCACGGCCACCGGGGCTTGGGCGACCTCATCCACGGCGCCACCGTGGACAGCGTGCGTCATGCCGTGGAGTGCGCCGTCATGGTCGTGCGCTCCAAAGGCACCGAGCGCGCCCAGCGCGAAGCCACCGGGAATGGGAGCGCTGTAAAGTAGAAGAGGCTTCCAGCCTCTTTTCTCCAATCTCTCCCGCTGTGCCCCGCACTTACCGACAGGCAGCGATGGCGGTCTCGATCGTTCGGACGACGGCGTTGGCCTCTTCCTGCCTCAGTCGGTTGGCAACGCGCAGCGTCCCGCCCCCCAGCTTCTTGATGTCCACGGCAAAATAAAGCCGGTTGCCGACCTGCAGGGTACTCTTGAGGTCTAGGCCTCCGAGTTCGGCAAAGGACAACCGCCGCACAGGGCCGAGACCAAAGAAGCCACCCCGGACAAGTATGCCCGTCCGGCTGACTTCAATTCTGCTCTTCCCTGTGCACAGGTCGAGGGTGATATAGACCATGAGCAGGAGGAACAGTCCGGAGACCACCTGAGGAAAAAGCGGACCCTGCCCGTGCAGCATCCACGCGAGGGAACCGCCCCAAACGACCGTGAAGAGGAGTGCGCCAATAGCCATGCCGGGCAGGCGCAGCATGGGGAACAGCAGGGTAATGCCGCCACCCACGCAGGGCTCGGCCAGTATTCCCGCGCTGCGCAGGCTCTCCTCTGTCTTTGCGGGGTCGGGCGTGTTACCGTCCGGAATCGGGTTGCCCGCCTCGTCGAGTGCAATGACCAAGGGACCATCACCCGGCATCCGGCCCGGCCCGGCGGTCGCGCTTCCCGCTGTGCGGAACACGGGCACCTCGAATTCGGCCAAGAAATCCACGCCCTGTGTTGCGATTTTAACGCCCAACTGCCAAAGGATCTGGTTGTTGGAGTCACTGTCGTCAGTGGACGATCGGTCGGTAGGGATGCCAAAGCTTACTGGAATCTCCGTTTCCCGGCCATCCAGCATTAGCCCATTGCGGGGAAGGGTGGCTTCCGTCTGCCACAGGATGACATTTGAGGTATGGCTGTTTTTACCGCTGCCCGTCGTGCGGCGGTTGACACAAGACAGGGTGATGCTCGCGTCCTCCTCGGGTTGCACCATGGTGGGGATGCGGACACGGCCCTGAAGCAGGCCGCCCACCACGCCGGGCACAGAAGCCATCTCAAACACCGTTGCGCCGTAACGCCGCCATTGCAGGACCTTGTAAACGGCCACCCCAAGGAGTATTGCCCCGACCAGAGGGAACAGCAGGCCTATCAGCGCCAGATGGTTTCCGTCCCGCACCTCGTTGGGCACCACGAACAGCAGCGGTGCCGAGATCATATTCCAGAATGTGGCGAAGATGATGGCAGCCACCATTTTCCCTTTTGTGTTGGCGGAGATGACACCCTTTTCCCAGTCCTTGCGCCAGCGCCACGGTTCGACAGGATACTGCTCCTGGAGTGCCTGCTGTTCGCGCAGGACCCGGTTTCCATACAGGGCCGCGCCCATGAGTCCGAAGCCCGCGCCGCCGAAGAGCAGGCTGAAAAGAAGCATGAACCCCAGCATCTCGACGCGCAGATTACGGTAAAGCACCACCTGGTCGGGATTCTTCGGGTTGACGTAACAGCGGAACGGAATTCTCTTGTCGCGGTGCTCTGACAGTTCTGCCGCAACACGCTGGTGAAACGAACCAACGTTGTCGTCTGCCGAATACTGGGAGACCCGGTCACCTTCATGTCTCACCCCCTCCCATCGATAGGAATACTGCGCCTCCACATGGTGGGTGGTGTTTTTCTTGGAATCACTGCTGACCAGATTCACCCAGTCAATATACGCGGGCACCTCCTGCCAGGACTGCATGGACAGCCATGTGCCCATGGTCCACACGACCATGCCCAGCGCGCCCACCCCCACCGCCGCGAAAGGCAGGGAAAACAGGAGCAAGCATCCCGCGCCAACGGTGGTATTTGTTTTGGCATTCATATCCGCACCTCCCTGGGGATGCCCCGCGCCGCGCGGGGATGCACCATTCTACTGGGAGTGAAATCCTGCCCGCAAGCATGCGAATTCTGCCCATGCGGCGGAGTGTGACGAAGGGAGTGGGGATGGGCCTAAACATTGCCCGCTGTTTTTTTTTGCGCTCGCCGTGGATTGTCGAAGAACGCGGCAAGATGCCGCGTCTGCTTTTTTTCCGAAACTCAACCCACCGCTATCGTTGGTTCGGGCAGTTGGCGCTGAATGCGGTCCAATTGATAGCCAAAGCCGGGACCGGTGATGGTGGACAATTCCACACTGCCTCCGCGCCGCTGATATATGCCCGGATGCACGGCAGCCTCGGCGGCGCTGGCTTCGGGGTAAAACTGCATGGCATTGGTCTCGACGCCCATGATGGTGCCGCCGTGGGCGGCCAGCAGCAGGTGCGGCATCTGGGCGAGCATGGGGTTGGTCAGGTCCTGCACCATGAGCGTCATGCCGTGCGCCCTGGCCCAGCAAAGGCTGAGCAGTGCCCCGGTCTGGGTCTTGCAGGTTTTGAGGGCCACCCCGGTCCAGCCCAGCTCGCGGCCGAGCCGGACGAATTTCCAGTCATGGGCGCTTTCATCCATGAACAGCGGCTTGCGCGCCGACACACTGTGCACGTCGATGCGGTGCGCCTCCAAGTCATAGGGGAAGGGTTGCTCGACGTAGAGGATCATTGCGTGGATGTTCGGATAGGCCGACAGCAGCCGGTCCAAAATGTCGTTCACATAGGCCGGGTCTTCGACAGTGCAGTTGAAGTCGGTGGAGAGCCAGTGAACGCCCTCCTCCATCGCGATGGTCCCCACCAGCACCAAACGGTCATAGTCCCATGCGCTGTCATTGCCGCGCAGTTTCACTTTGAGGCACTTGAGCCCGTCACGGCGAATCCAGTCCCGCAGCAGCACGGGGTAGCTGTCATCCGGCTCGCTGCCGTCCTTCTCTTCGGGTTCAATCCAGTCCTTGCCGCCGACGAGATGCCAGGCGGGAAGGAGGTCCTCGCGCGGGAAGACCAGGAAGTCGGCGGGATAACACCCGGAAAAGGGCGCGTCAGCGTCTTCGGCCGGTTCAAGATAGTGCGCGAGGTCTGCATTCATCCATGCGGCGTTGTAGGTCTGGTAGACGGGGACGCCGTGCAGTTGGCCATAGGCGTCATGCAGCGCAATGTCGAAGGCCGAACAGCAGACCAATGCGGCCAGCCAGGGCATTTCACGCCCAGCGCGGTCGGCATTGAAAGCTCCCCAGAGCCGTTGCAGTTCCGATTCCTGAAAGGCGTGCCCCGTTTCCATGGGATGGCCGAAACAGTCAAAGGCTGCCCAAGCGCGGCACAAGGTTTCGCAAAAGTCTTTAAGTGCCTGATGCCGCGACTCATAGGGAAGTTCGCCGGGCCACACCCACTGCACGCTGAGCGGGGTTTCCCCCCAGCCTTCGGCCTCGCGGCCATCGCGGCCGCGCACCCGCAGGCAGGCACGTGCACAGGCCACGCTGGTCAGGGTCTCATGGCCGAATTTCAGGGGAACCCGCGTTTGAACGGGCAGAAGATAGAGCCGCGCGCCCACGGGGCGTACATCGCTCTGTTTCGGCATCGGGCGCAGTCCCTACGGCAGGGGATGGGGCTCATGTCCCCGCGCCAGCATGGTCAGCATCTGGTCCATGGCGTTGAGGTACCGGCAGGCCAGCAGGTCGGCCCGGACCACGTCGCGCCGTTCAAAGCACTCGAGCAGTCCGGTCAGGATATGGCTGCCCTCCTCCTCGTTGAGGAGCGGCATGTCGAACATGGTCCGAAGCTTCATGAACACCCGGCCCATCGTGTGAAAGACCAGTTTGTACACGCCGTTGTGCGTGGCCACCGCCACCACTTCAAAAAGCCGTTCGGCGGTCTCGTCGCGCAGGGCATTGTCAATTCCCGTTTCGATCAGGGTGGTCACGAGTTTGCGAATCTCTTCCAGTTCCGCGTCGTCCCGGCGGATTACGGCCAACTGGACAATGGCGCGCACCATGTGGCTGCGGAATTCCTGGATGTC
Organism: Candidatus Hydrogenedentota bacterium; assembly: GCA_903893795.1. Lineage (GTDB taxonomy): Bacteria > Hydrogenedentota > Hydrogenedentia > Hydrogenedentales > CAITNO01 > CAITNO01. The sequence goes on from CAITNO010000132.1 coordinate 25,005, forward strand.
CTTGAGATAGCCGAAATTGATGCCGCCGTGCTCGTCACGGAGGAGCAGGTCGAACAGTTCGGCGCCGGCGCCGAAATTCAATTGTTCGACATAGATTCCCGAACCCTGCCGGATACGCACCAGTCCGAGCGCCTCAATTCGCTTGAGCGCCTCGCGCACCACGTGCCGGGCCACCCCGAATTCCTCGGCCAGAGCCCGTTCGGTGGGAAGTTTTGACGCCACAGGATACACGCCGGAGGTAATCCTCCGGGCGAGTTTCTGCGTAATATCCAAAGAAAGGGTCGAGTGAACCTTGTCAGCCATGAGACACCCCGGTTGGTTCTACGAATTCCATTTTGCGATGCCATGTTCCGTTGAAAAACATGCTTCATCACAGCCATTATAATACAACAAAGTCGGGGCCGCCGCATCTTTGCCCAGGGCACTTCGGGGGAGCGCTTTGTTCCGCGGGTTTGGATTGACTCCGGTCACCGAAAACCCAGCAGGAGGCGCTTCAAACGCGCGGCATAAGTTGTTTTGCCCGGGGTTCTTGTGCTAACCTTGCCATACAGGTGTCCCCGTTCCGTAACGGACTTTTTGTCTGTGCGTGTGTCCAAAGATGGGGGCATTATGCAGGGTTTCCCGGTTCGACAGGAACCGGCGGGTATGTTTTGAAACAGAAATGCGCACCCAAAGCGCGTGAGAAAGGCAGTACGGTGAGAAAGCCCATTATTGCAGGCAATTGGAAAATGAACCTGCGGGTGGCCGATGCGGTCGCACTGGCGGAGGGATTGAAGGTCCAGGTGGCCGATGTTACGGCCGTTGAAATCGTCGTGTGCCCGACCTACGTCTCCCTCTATTGTGTCGGCAAGGCGCTGGCCGGCTCGAATGTCGCCGTGGGCGGCCAGGATGCCTATGTCAAGGAAAGCGGCGCCTATACCGCTGCCATTTCGCCGCAGATGCTGGCCGACGTGGGTTGCACCTGGACCATTATCGGCCACAGCGAACGCCGCCACATTTTTGGCGACACGGACGCGCTTTTGAACGAAAAGCTTCGTTTCTCCCTTGCTGCCGGCCTGAAAGTTATGTTCTGCATCGGCGAACTGCTTGAAGAGCGCAAGGGCGGCAACATGGAAGAGGTGATCAAGCGCCAGGTGGTCGAGGGCCTCAAGGACCTCACCGCGGCCGACCTCGCGAATGTCGTGTTGGCCTATGAGCCCGTGTGGGCCATCGGCACCGGCGAAACAGCCTCGCCCGAACAGGCCGAGGAAGTGCATGTGTTTACCCGCGCTTTGGTGCGCGACTTGTTTGGAGCGGATGCCGCCGAGGCTATCCGCATCCAGTACGGCGGCAGCGTGAAGGCCGAGAATGCGGCCGAACTGCTGGCCAAGCCGAATGTGGACGGGTTCCTGGTGGGCGGCGCCGCGCTCAAGGCCGACAGTTTTGCGGCCATTGTCAAGGCAGGCTGCTGAAAATTCTGACCAAAGGAAAGTGCAAGGCATGCTCTCTGCGATATTCAGTCTGACAACGTTGTGGATACTGATCCTGTTGCTCTACGTTCCGGCCTGCATCGGCCTGATCGTCATCGTGCTCCTTCAAAAGGGCAAGGGCGTGGGTTTTGCCGGTGCCTTCGGCGTCGGCGGCGGCAGCGAGGCCATTTTTGGTCCGCGCTCCTCCAAGAGCCTTCCCCAGAAGATTACCTACGCTGCGGCGTTGCTGTTCATGTTCCTGGCATTGCTGATGTCGATGCTGTCGGGACGTGTGGGCAAGAGCGCCGCCCCGGCGCTTGCCGACGAGAATGCCAAGCCGCAGCAGTCCCTTCAGGGACTGTTTGAGGGCGAGGCGGCCGCGAAGGAAGGCGAGGCCCCTGCAGCCACCGCCGCGGTCGAGACTGCCGCACCTGCGGCCGTTACGGCTCCTGCCGCCACACCCGTTCCCGTGGAGGCTGCACCCGCTGCGGCGGCTCCGGCAGCGGAGGCCCCCGCGGCCGCTCCCGCCCCGGCGGAAGCTCCGGCGGCAGCTCCGGCAGCCCCGGCGGAACAGCATAGCACGGAGCCTGCGCCTGCAACTCCGGCCCAGTGATCAAACGCTGACTACAGTTTCAGGCCCAAGGCTTTTGAGCTTTGGGCCTTTATTTTTTGAGGAATGTTCCGGTCGGCCCGCCCGGGTCGCCCATGAAGAGGAAACAGGCATGGATAAAATCTTGATACGCGGCGGCAAGCCCCTGCATGGCGCCGTGCAGGTGCGGGGCGCGAAAAACGCGGCCTTGCCGCTCATGGCCGCGGCCATTTTGGCCGAAAAGCCCTGCATACTGCACAACATCCCCTGCCTGCACGACGTTTTCTCCATGGACAAACTGCTTTCGCACATGGGCATGTCCATCGAGTTCACAGGCCGCTACATGACCCTCGACGCAGCCGGCATTGTCGAGCCCTATGCGCCCTACGAACTCGTGCGCAAGATGCGCGCGTCTTTTTTCGTGCTTGGCCCGCTCCTTGCCCGCTTTGGCCGTGCGCGCGTGTCGCTGCCCGGCGGTTGTGCCATCGGCACCCGTCCCGTCGACATTCATCTCAAGGGCTTGGAGGCCATGGGTGCAGCCATCACGCTCGATGAGGGCTATGTGGTGGCCGAAGGCAGGCTCAGGGGCGCCGAATTCGCGCTTGACTTTCCCAGTGTGGGGGCCACCGAGACCCTGATGATGGCCGCATGCCGCGCCACCGGGCTCACCCGCCTGACCAACGTCGCCCGCGAACCCGAAATCGAGGACCTTGGACGCTTTCTCAACGGGCTGGGCGCGCGCATTTCCGGCGCAGGCACCGATATGATTACCGTGGTGGGTGTCGACTCCCTGGGCGGCACCGAGCACGAAGTGGTCGCCGACCGCATCGAGGCGGGCACTTTCCTCGCCGCGGGCGTGGCCACCCACGGCGACGTGACCGTGCTCAATGCCAACGCCGACCATCTGCCCACCTTCCTGAAGAAACTGCGCGAGATGGGTGCTGAAGTCGAAGTGTCCGGCGGCCGCATACGCGCCCTGGCGACAAACGGTCTTCGCGCCACCGATATCACCACCTACCCGTTTCCCGGTTTCGCCACTGATTTGCAGGCCCAGACCATGGCGCTGCTCACCTGTGCGCAGGGAACGAGTTGTATCAAGGAAACGGTTTTCGAAAATCGTTTCATGCAGGTGGCCGAGCTCATCCGCATGGGCGCCGACATAGACCTCGACGGCAACACCGCCATAGTGCGCGGCGTCGAGCGCCTGTCCGGCGCGCCCGTCATGGCCTCCGACCTGCGGGCCAGCGCCGCGCTGGTGATTGCGGGCCTGATGGCCGAGCGCGGCGAAACCGCCGTGGCGCGGGTCTACCATATTGACCGCGGCTATGAGCGCATCGAGGAGCGGCTTGCCAGCCTTGGGGCGGATATTGAGCGCGTTCGTGAGTAATTATGAATTGGGAATTATGAATTAGGAATTGAAGGCAAAGGCCACAAGGCGAAAGCCGACCCGAGGTCTGAAATGTGAGATATGAGATTTCAGATCAGAGATTTGAGGTATGCAGCGGCTTGATCGTCGCGCATGGAATTTGTCGAGGAGGATAAAGCAGTGCAGATAAAGCGGTATGACATCAACGACGACGCGGCGCTCGGCGCGATGCGCGGTCTCATCATTGAACGGGCACTGACAGGTGGCACCGGTGACGCCTCGCGCATGGCAGGCGTGCGCGCCATCATAGAGGCGGTGCGCCGCGAGGGCGATGAGGCCGTCGCCGAATTGACCGAGCGCTTTGACGGCGTTCGCCTTGAACCCTCGCAGTTCGAGGTCACCCCGGAAGAGATTGACCGGGCAGCCGACAGCCTCGACCCCAAACTGCTGGCCATTCTCCAGCGGGCCCACGGCAACATCCGCGCCTTTCACGCCAAACACCTGCGCGAGTCCTGGGAGGACAGCTTCGAAGACGGCACCACCATCGGACAGCGCGTCACGCCCATCGAAAGTGCGGGCGTGTACGTTCCCGGCGGCAAGGCCTTCTATCCCTCCTCCGTGCTCATGAACATCGTTCCGGCGCGCGTGGCGGGCGTCAAAGAGATCATCATGGTTTCGCCGCCGACCTACAACGGCGACATTCACCCCGGCGTGCTCGCCGCTGCCCGCATTGCAGGCGCCACACGCGTGTTCCGCGTGGGCGGCGCGCAGGCCGTGGCTGCGCTGGCCTACGGCACGGCCACCATTCCGGCGGTCTGCAAGATTACCGGGCCGGGTAACTTCTACGTGACGGCCGCAAAGTCGCTCGTGCGGCAGGCGGTGGACATTGACAGCGAGGCGGGCCCCTCCGAGGTGGTGGTCATTGCCGACGCCGAGGCCGACCCGCGCTTTGTCGCCTATGAACTGCTGGCCCAGGCCGAGCACGACGAGGAGGCCATGCCCGTGCTCATCACGACCTCGGCGCAGCTTGCCGATGCCGTGGCGGAGTACATCGCCGAGCAGGCGCCCAAACTGGAGCGCGCGGCCATCGTGCGCCAGTCGCTGGAGTCCTGCGGTTCCATCGTGGTGGTGCGTTCCATCGAGGAAGCCATTGAACTGACCAACCTGATCGCGCCCGAACACCTGAGCATCCAGGTGAAGATTCCGACGCGGGTTGCGTCAAAAATAGTCAACGCGGGTGCGATCATGATCGGCCCCATGACTCCCGTGGCTGTGGGTGACTACTACGCCGGACCGAACCACATCCTGCCCACGATGCGGCGCGCGCGCTTTTCCTCGCCGCTCACGGCAGAAGATTTTCGCAAGGTTACCAGCGTGCTCTATTACACCCGTCAGCGCCTGCGCGAGCAGGCCGAGGACATCATCGAGCTGGCGACACTGGAAGGCTTGCAGGCCCACGCCCGCTCCGTGGCCGTGCGCGTACAGGAGGATTTCAAATGAAGTACGGCAGAAAAATGCTGGAGTCGGTGTCCGGATACGTGCCCGGCGAGCAGCCGTCCGACCTCAATGTCATCAAGCTCAACACTAACGAGAATCCCTATCCGCCGTCGCCCCGCGTGCTGGATGCCCTGCGCGCCCTCGGTTCCGAGGCCTTGCGCCGCTATCCCGACCCGTCGGCCTCCGATTTTCGCGCCGAATGCGCGAAACGCTACGGACTGCCTGGCACGGACTGGATCATCGCCGGCAACGGCATGGATGAACTACTGTCACTCGTCATCCGCACCTTTGTCGACCCGGAGGAAAAGGTGCTGGCGCCGTACCCGACCTATTCGCTCTATGAAGTGCTGTGCAAGCTGCATGGCTGCGAAATGATTTCTGTCGACTTGAACGACCAGTTCCAGTTGACAGAGGCGTTCTATCAGACACCGGCCAAATTGTGCCTGCTTGCCCGGCCCAACGCGCCCAGCGGGGTGAACGTGCCCCGCGCCGACGTGGAAAGGCTCTGCCAGAGTTTCCCGGGCATTGTGGTGATTGACGAGGCCTATGTCGATTTTGGCGAGGACCACTGTATGGATTTTCCCGCGCGATTTGAAAACGCCGTGGTCATGCGCACCTTCTCCAAATCCTTCAGCCTGGCCGGCATGCGCATCGGCATTGCCGTCGCCCGGCCGGAAATCATCGCTGAATTCATGAAGGTGAAGGACTCCTACAACATGAGCGCCTTCAATGAGGCGGCCGCCTTGGCCGCCGTCCTGGACTATGGCCACATGCGCGACAACGTCGAGCGGGTGCGCGCCACGCGCGCCCAATTGCACGACGCGCTGACCCTGCTGGGTTTTGACATACCTGAATCACAGAGCAATTTCCTGCTGGCGCGCTGGAACGGCACACCCACGGCGCGGGGGATCTTTGAGGCGCTTCGCGATCGGGGCATCTTCGTCCGCTACTTCGCGCTCCGAGGCCTGGAAAACGCGCTGCGAATCACTGTTGGCACCGACGAGCAGTGCGGTGCGCTGGTGCGGGCGCTCGGCGAAATCATCGGGGGGTGAGTTTCATGCCCCTGCTGGAACACTTGATGCTGAAGTTTCGGCGCCGTGGCGCGGGACCAGTGTTGCTGTTTGATTTTGACGGCGTAGTGGCGGACAGTTTGGATGCCTATTTTGAGGCCTTCACCGGTGTGTGCACCGAGATGGGCTTCGACCGCATCAACTCGAAGGAGTCGCTGCTCGCCCTCTTTGACGGCAATGTTTTCATACAGCTCGTGCGGGCCGGTTTTCCCGTCAGCCGCCTGCGCGAAATGGCCGTCCGTTTTGCCCCGCGCATCCGGGCTGTGGCCGAAACAGTCACACCCTTCCCCGGCATGCCCGAGACGATCTCCCGGCTGGCCGCACGCGACCCGCTGTACATCATCACCTCCAACGACACCGCCGTGGTTCGGGGATTTCTGGACCGCTACGGCATCACGGGGGTGCGCGACGTAATCGGTTCCGACATTGAACCGAGCAAGGTCAAGAAGATTCGCGCAGCGCGCAGGCGTGAGCCGCGCCGAACGCCCTACTACATCGGCGACACCCGCGGCGACATGATCGAAGCCCGCCGCGCCCGTTCCCTGCCCGTTGCCGTCACCTGGGGTTGGCACGCCGAGTCCCGTCTGCTCACCGGCAAGCCCGCCCACGTGGTCCACACGCCGGAAGAACTCGAAGAACTTTTCCCCTGCACGTAGGGTGCCCGGAGTGGCGCAAAGCGCCACGGAGCGCACCGTCCTAACTACCTGTCCCGAAACGGCTCCTGCCGCTCAAAATTCGGCAGGAACACGGACTGGCTCTCCATCTCCTGAGTCAGCACCTGTTCAAACCCCAATGCGTCGGCGAATTTGATTACGTCCGCGTATTCCTTGGGCTTGAGCGCCCGGTTAATCTCTGGACATTCAGCGGCGCGATACTGCGGCGAATACTGGCTCATCAAACTCAGCGTCACTCCGGTCATCTCCTGGTCCTTCAGCCACAGCAGAAACTCAAAGGTGCCCGACTGGTTGTCGGGCAGCACCAAGTGCCGGATGACCACCCCGCGACGCGCAATGTTCCCCTCCAGGGCCAACGGCCCTGCCTGTTTCCACATTGCCCGGACCGCCGCCTGCGCCACTTCGGGATAATCGGCCGCCCGGCTGTATCGGGCCGCCGGGGCCGATTCCATGTACTTCACATCCGGCAGCCAAACGTCCACAATGCCGTCCAGCAATTCCACCAGTTCCACCGCATCATACCCGTTGGTGTTGTATACCACCGGCAGTTGCAGGCCCTGACCATAGGCCCGGCCCAGGGCCTGGACAATGGGATAAATGTACTGCGTGGGGGTGACCAGATTAATGTTTTCGGCGCCCTGCGCCTGCAGGTCTAGAAAAATCCGGGCCAGGTCCTCGAAGTGTCCCATGTGACCCTCGCCCTCATGGCTGATCTGCCAGTTCTGGCAGAACAGACAGCGTAAATTGCAGTGCGAAAAGAATACCGTGCCCGAGCCGCCCCGGCCCACCAGCATCGGTTCCTCGCCGAAATGCAGCACCGCCGCCGACCAGCGCGCATGGTCGCCGTCTTCCCCATGGGCACGGCAATAGCCCACCGCCGCCGACCTGCGGTCAGCCCCACAGGCCCGTCCGCACACCCGGCAGGAGGCAACGAGTGCGCGCGTTGCGGGCAGTACCGCATGCACCCGCCCAGCTTTTTCCTTTGCATCAACCCGCGCCATCGCCACTCCATCCGCGCGTACCGCGCTGTGAATGCGATATTGTAACGCACCCGGCCAGCCAACTGTATACGGGAGAAGGACAGACCGGGTATGAGGTTCGTCTCACGGATATACTTCCGGTTACAATTGAATACTCGACACGACGGTTGGTCGGTTTGACAGCGTGGATGAGCAGCGTGCCCGGGCCCGGGCAAGCGACAGAGAATGGACGGAGTGTCATGCCTTCAAAGAACTGCCACAAATGCCACACGGAGTGGGAGCCCGGCGAAAGGCTCCATCCAGCCTTCAAGGAAACCTGCATCAAGTGCAACGCCTATCTGCACTGCTGTAAGAACTGCAAATTCCGCCGCCCCTCCATGCACAACCAGTGCTACATCCCCAATACCGAATGGGTGGGCGACCGGGCCGGGGCCAATTTCTGCGAAGAATTCGAGTTCGTCATGACTGACCCGACGACCGGGGAAGCGGTTCCTGCCAAAGAGGGCGCGCGCGAGGCCTTGGACGCCCTCTTCGGAAAAGCCGGAATCCCCGACGATGAAGAGCGTCCTTCCGCTTTTGATGACTTGTTCAAAGTCTGATTTCCTTCTTCGGAATCATTCCTGAAGTCGGAATATCCCCCCATCTTGTCCTGTTCCTAAATACAAGGCATTCGGAGACAAAGAAACCCGAAAACCTCGGAAACTTGGGAGCAGTTGCCAGTTTCGCATTTGAGTGCTACAATTTAATTGACGTTCGAGGCAACTTTAGGGAAGCAGGCCATGTTATCGCTTATCGAAATCAAATGTCCGCATTGCGGCGCGCACGGACAAGTTATGTTGCCGCCAGTAGGGGCCATCATTGTAGGCCCTTGCCCGGAATGCCATAATATGGTGGTTATTTTCGCGGGAAAGGCATTGCCGCTGGACAATGACATCATTCTAAACGGAAATGCCGTTGCCCGCCGCGACCATATCATGCAGGTCCTGGTGGCCTTTCTCGAAGAGCGTATTGGCAAGCTCGTGGCCGCTGAAGACAGGCCGGGCGGCGAACCGCCCGCGGGTCCGATTGGAAATGCCTCCTCGCCGGACGAAGCGGAGCCTGCCGAAGAACCGGTGGTGGCCCGCAGTGAGGCCGAAGCGGAGGCAGACGCTCCCAAGATCAATCCCTACGGTAATCGTACCACCGCGCCGATTTCGAAGTCGGAGGTGGATTCGTTCGTGAACGTCGAATTGCAGCTTATAGACGATAGAGACTATTTCAAAGCTGTGTTTGAGTAGATGAGCCAGTTTGTTTGACCCCCGTGCCGGCGCGGCCAATAACGGAAGCGCCGGCACAATTCTTTTTGGGTCTTCACACATACCAAAGTGAGCATTCCACAGCGTAGGGCAGACATTCCTGTCTGCCTTCTTCTCTCCCAACCCAATCCCTACTTTGCCGCCGTCTGCGGGGTGTCAATCTGCACACCCACCTCCCAATAATCGCGGTCGCGCCGGGGACCGATTCTGACGCTATACGTTAGGGAGCATCGGTGTGGGTGGACCTTGCAGACAATGGGAGCGCCGGTCATGGGACAGTGCATATCACGGAGCAATTCTTCCATGAAGTCCGGCTTCTTGAAGAGTCCGTTTTCATCCCGGCCTTTTAACATCACCGCAATGGCCGCCCGGGCCATGCGGATGCAGGCCGTATTTGTATAGAGCGTGGCCGGCGCGCCGGTCCACTCGCTCCGCGCTGTTTCCCAGCAGAGTCCGTTATAGCGGGGCGCAAGGTGCCTGCCGAGGACGCCGGTCCCGTCGGCCGCTTCGGCGATATGGGTCCAAGCCTGTCGATAGTGGTCGGGGTTGTCCGACCGGAGGATCTTGAGGAGGCTGGAAAGATAGGACGCGGCAAGAGCGCGATCGCGGGCGGCAAAGCCTCCGGCCCGATAGAGAGTGTCGGCATATTCAGGGTAATAGGAGCCCCCGTTGAGCATTTCCCTTGAGATATACCGGGGGTAGACCCCCCAATACATCAAGTACTGCTGGGAGCACATCGAGGAGGACGCCAGTGCCAGCAGGGATTCAAAGGGCGCCATGGGCCGCAACGCGGCAAGACGCCCATTCAGTTCGGTTAGAGCATGTTAATGTATGATGCCTACGATGCTATACTGCGCACATGAGAGCAACTTCCATAGACCTTCGCAAGCGCATCGTGGCCGCGCGCATCGAGGACGGCCAATCCATGGGGCAGATAGCCGAGCACTTCCGGATTCCCAAAGGCACGGTGCAGAACATTCTTGAGCGGT
>CAITNO010000133.1 GCA_903893795.1 Candidatus Hydrogenedentota bacterium
GATACGTGACAGTGCTGCCGTCCCTTGGCCTCGGACGGAAACGTGAGCCAGTCCCCCGGCGGCTTTCTGCCGCGAATCGCCGCCGTAGGCGGTCTGAGGCTCGCAATAACGGAATAGACAGGCGTCCTTTCTATTGGACCGGCCAACCCGCCTCGACCAGTCCGCGAATCTTGCCAAGCTCTTCGTCGGAGAGTTCCAAATCACCTGCACCCGCGTTTTCTATCACCTGCGCCTCGTTGCGCGCGCCGGCGAGTGCTGTCGTCATGCCGGGTTGCGCCACGAGCCAGGCGAGAAACACCTGGCCGAGTGTGGCCTCGTGCGCGGCGGCGATGGGCTTGACCTGTTCGAGCATTTCCACGGCTTTCACCCGGTTCTCGCGGGTGAAAAGCGGCTTGGTGCTGCGCAGGTCGTTCGCGGGGAATGCACGGTCCACCGAAACCTTTCCGGTGAGCAGTCCCTGGGCCAGCGGGCTGTAGGCCAGCACACCGATGCCGTTTGCACGGCAGAAAGGCAGCACTTCCTTCTCCGCCCCGCGCGTCAGCGCGCTGTAGGGCGGTTGGTCGCTGGCAATCTGCCCGGTTTCCTGGCATTGGCGCATCATGTCCGCCGTGAAATTGCTCACGCCGATGGCGCGGATTTTTCCCTGCTGCTGAAGGTCGAGCAGCGCGCCCATCGTGTCGTCGATGGGGGTGGTGCTGTCAGGCCAGTGGCATTGATACAGGTCGATGGAGTCGATATTCATCCGGCGCAGGCTCAGTTCGCATTCATGGCGGATGGACTCGGGACGCAGATTCCGGTAGAGGGTCAGGGCCTGGCCGTCATTGCCCTTGGTGTCGAAATAGCGCTCGCCATCGGTGCAGTCCCAGCGCAGGCCGCACTTGGTGGCGATGACCACGCGGTCCCGTTTCCCTAAAACGGCTTTTCCCACCAGCGTCTCGCTGTGGCCCATGCCATAGGCGGGGGCCGTGTCGATGCACGTGATGCCCAGGTCGATGGCGGCTTCCATGGCGCGCACGGCGTTGTCATCGTCCGGTCCGCCCCAAAGCCAGCCACCGGCCGCCCAGGCGCCGAAGGAAATCACCGGAACATTGAGGTCGCTGTTGCCGAGCTTTCTATACTGCATTTTTCACAAACTCCTCGTCTTATTCTACCCGATGGGCCGAAAACTCGTTACCTCAGAAACGAAGCCCGTCCAACCGCTCTTCCTTTTTCGGCAACAGATCCTTGGCTTCCGGCTCCTTCTTTTCCTGCCCTTTGGCCTCAGGCATCTTGGGTTCTGAAACCTTTGGTTCCGACGCCTTGGGTAGCGGTTTGGCCCCGTTCTTCTTCGGTATTTTGATCTTCGCGCCCACTTTTACCAGAGCCGGGTCCTTGATATCGTTCAACTGCATCAATTCGTCCTTTGTGGTGCCGTTGTTGACGCCAAGTCGGTAGAGGTTTTCACCGGGCTGCACCACGTGGTATTCGAAATCTCCGTCCTCCTCCGCGGGGGCGGCCTTCTTCGCTTCCGGGGCCGGTTTTGCCGGAGCCGGTTCTGGCGCTTTCTTTTCCTCTGGCGCAGGGGCCGGGATTTCTGTTATGGGCGGTGGTGCCACCGCTGGCGCATTCTCTACGGGTGCTGGCGCGGGTGCTTCAACCGGTTTTGTCTCAGGTTCCGGTTTGGGTTCCGGTTTGGGTTCCGGTTTGGGCTCAGGTTTGGGCTCAGGTTTGGGCTCAGATGTCGCGACAGATTCCGGTGGGGATGCTGGGGCACTGCTTTCTGTCTTGGCCGGTTCGGCATTTTCTACAGGCACCGCTTTCGGTTCCGACCCGGCTTGCGCGGGCTTTTCTTCCGCCTTTGGCGGTTCAACAGGGGCCTGGGGTACAACGGTTGGTTCCGGAGTTGCCTCCTTGGCTTTTTCTTCTGCTTTGGGCGGTTCCGGAAGCGCTTGCGGAGCCGGAGCGGCCTCTTGCACGGGCGGTGCGGGCTGTTCCGGCGCCGGAGCGGGTGCGGGTGCTGGTGTTTCCACCACCGCCGGGGCCTTTACCTTCAACCTGGCGCCCGCCTGGATGCTGTTGTTGTCTTTTAGGTTGTTTAGTTTCACGATGTCCCCCACAGACATGTCGTATTTCTTGGCGATGCCCTCAAGGGTGTCCCCGGACACAATCTTATGCTCCACTACATCAGCTGGCGGCGTGCCCACCGGGGCTTTAGCCGGGGCGGGGACAGGAGCAGGCTTGCTCTCCGGAGCCTCAACAGCCGGGGCGGGCGGAGGCGGTGCCGATGCGTTGTTCAGAGTCGGGGGAAGGGCCGACTTCTTCTCGCTGGCAGGCGTTTCCATCTTGAGGGCCAGGCTCCACGAAGCGAGACGGGCCCGCGCCGCGGCCATGCGGTCCGTGTTCAGCACACCGTCGCGCAGGGCCACCGTCAGGGTGCGGCATATCTGCTCGAATTCGGCCGGTTCCACCGGTCCCAGCAGCACTGCGTCGCATCCGGCAGCCAGACAGTTGGTGACAAAGACGTCCAGCGCGAGTGGGGCGGCCAGCGCGGGTTGGCGCACATCGGCCAGCACCACTCCCTGATAGGACCATTTGTCGCGCAGGATGCCCTGTACCATGATGGGCGAGGCGCAGGCGGGCCGGGCCGTTTGGGACTTGTCCAGCGCGGGGACGGTGACGCAGCCCACCAGAATGCCCGGAAGCTGCTCGGCGGCGGCGTTGGCAAAAGGCAGCATGATGTCGGTGAGCGACTCCAGATTGGTTTCCGCCATGATGGGCGGTCCCGAGGCAGTGCGCACCGCCGTGCCCGTGCCGGGATAGTGCATCACCACGGGGAGCACGCCCCCTTCCGCCACGGCCCGCGCAAAGGCAATGCCGCTGGCCGATACCTGGTCCGACGATGCGCCGAAGCACTGGTTGGCATTCTCATTCATTCCCGTGGCCAGGTCGAGGCGCGGTCCCAACAGGGCTGCGGCGCCGGCCGCCCGCGCCGCGGCGGCGTAACGCAGCGCGGTGTCGCGCAATACTTTTGCGTCTCCAGCCTCGCCCAACTCATGGGGCGATGGTGCCGGACTGAGACCGAGGGGATTGTTTGCCCCCCCTTCCTCATCCACCAGGGCAAGGGGCAGGTCGGACTGGCCCACACCCATGCCCAGCGTTTCCTTGGCCTGCCGGATGGTTGCCGCCACCTCGGCACCGTGCTCGGAATCGGGAGCCGTCACCAGCACGCCGCCGGGACTGTAGGCTTTCAGCAACGCGACCCACGCGGGGTCTATCGGGCCTGCCGGAAGCGTTATGAAAATCTGTCGTGCGGGCCAAAGCCGTTCCATTTCCTGTTGCGTGGCGGGTACCGGAATGCTTGCAGGCACGGGAGGCAGCGGGGGTGTCGGACGGGGCGTCAGGACGGTCGGAGCAGCGTTTTGGGTGGGGGACTGGGGCGCGGCAGGGCCAGCTTTTGACTCTGCCGCCGGGACAACAACCGGTGCCGCCGTTTCGGTCGGTGGTGCTGCGGCGCCCGCAAGCTGCGCCGCGGGGGTGGTCGCCGCGGCAGGAACTGCGGCACCCCGTTCGGCATTGACCAGAACCATCAGCGCGTAACAGAGGCTGAATCCAACCGCCGCACCAGGGTAAATGTCACCACCAGCGATACGGAAGCACTTTGAAACCAACGGTTTGCGGACATACGACTACATTTTCCTTCCCGTTGCCGACCCTTCCGGATCATGGGCTTCAGGCCCACTGGTGCGGCATCTGTGTCAATTATATTGCACTTTTCGCGCTGACAGAGTAAAATCCTTGCAGGTAACAGTTTAACGGAGGTTATGCCATGCCGTTCAAGAAGACGATATTGGCCCTCAGTGCCTGTCTCTTGTTGGTCGCTTCGCTGGCGTTCTTTACAGCACCGGCGCTGGCGGCAGGCAACATTGGGAAGGCAGCGGGCGCCGCAGGCGGTGACATGTCGGCGGACCAGAAACTTGCCAACCAGGAAGGTTTGCCCACAAAGAAGTTTGACGAGAAGCAACTTCCCGGCAAACTTGAGATAGGCTTCACTATCGGGTCGATTGTTGCCGTGTTCGCGGCATTCAAGTATTTGTAGGCCGTCAGTTGGCGGTGGTTGGTGAAGTTGCCGGTTGCCGCCATGGGCGCGCTTGGGGTGCGCCATGCGACAGACGGGTAAGGTTCTAGGGTTGCAATGAATTCAAGTGGGAACATCAGGGGATGGGGCGTGGCTTCACTGCGGCACCCCGTGCTGGAGTGTCGTTAAGGGATGGCTTTGCCGGATCGAATTCTAATAGTTGACGCAGAAGTAGGCGCCGTGGAGGTGGTCCGCCAATACTTGGTTGAGGAGAGTATTGACTGCGAGGCGCTGTACAGTTCCCGGGAGGCGTTGGACCTCCTTGAGTGGGAGCGCTTCTCGCTGCTGATCATGGATTTGGAACTTCCGGGTATTCCCGGACTGGAACTGCTTCGCCGTGCCTCCGCCCTCGACCCCGACCTGGGCATTCTCATCACCACCGCCGCCATGGATGTGTCCAGTGCCATTGAAGCAATGCGCCTGGGCGCTTATGACTTCCTGTTCAAGCCGTTCCACATCAGTGAACTGGCCTTTGCGGTTGAAAAGTCCCTGGAACGCCGACGCCTGTTGATGGAGAACCGCCAATACCAGCTTCTGCTGGAAGAGCGGGTGCGTGAAGCAACGGCGGAACTGCGCGCCACCAAGGAATATCTGGAGAACCTGCTCAACAGTTCCGTGGACAGCGTGCTGACCATCGGTCTCGATTATGCGATTTCTTACGCCAACCGCGGCGCCGAGAACATGCTCGGCTACACGGTCAGCGAATTGGTCGGCCAGTCCATTACCTTGGTGCTGCCCGGCGGCGAAGGGGAACTGGAGGGGCTTTCCACAGAACTGGACCGCGGTCCCATTCGCAATCATGAAACAACCCTCCTCTCGCGCGATGGCAGGCCCATCCCCGTTACGGTATCCGTTTCACGGGTGAGGGGCGACAGCGGCATGTTCCTGTCCACGCTGGCCATCTGCAAAGACATTACCCAGCAGAAACAGCTCGAATCCGAGTTGAAAGAAATGACCATCAAGGACAGCCTGACCGATCTCTACAACCAGCGCCATTTCTACCAGCGGCTGGAAATGGAAATCGAGCGGGCGCACCGCCAGGGTCGCCCCCTGTCGCTGTTGCTCTTCGACGTGGACCGTTTTAAGAACTACAATGACCGTTATGGCCATCTTGCAGGCGATGACGTGCTGCGCTCCATAGGCGAGTTGGTGCGCGAGTCCACCCGTGACTGCGTTGATTCGGGCTTCCGCTATGGCGGCGACGAATTCACCGTCATTTTGCCCGAAACCGAGGAAGCGCAGGCCCGGCAGGTGGCCGAGCGCATCCGGGCAAGCTTCGAGGCGCGGCATTTTGACGGTTGTGCGCTCAGTGTGGGTCTCATCACCTTCAACAAGGAGATGAACATACAGGCGTTCATCCGCCTCGCCGACGAGATGATGTACGGCGCAAAACGCTCGGGTGGAAACCGTGTGTGGGTCTATGACCACACAAAGGAAAACGTTTCAGCCGAGAGGAGCGGAGTCATCCTGTGAAGTTTGGAATCTGCAACGAGATCTTCAAAGAATGGAACGATATCGAGCGCACCATTGACTACGTGCGCAGTGTGGGGTATGACGGGCTGGAGATTGCCCCTTTCACCCTGGCGCAGTACGTGTATGACATTCCCGACAGCACGCGCCGTGACATCGTGCGCTTTGCGGAAAAGGCGGGGCTGGAGATTCTGGGCATACACTGGGTATTTGTGGGTCCCGAGGGCGTGCACCTGACCCATCCCGACCCGGAGGTGCGCGACTTTACCGCGCGCTATCTTGTGGACTTGGTCAACTTCTGCGGCGATGTGGGCGGCAAGGTGCTCATTTTTGGCTCGCCCAAGCAGCGCAACGTTGGTCGCGACGTCACTTACAACCAGGCCTTTGGCTATGCCAAGGAGGTCTTTGGCAAGGCCCTGCCCGTATGCGAGGCGCGCGGCGTGACCATCTGCATGGAGCAACTTACCCACTTTGAGACCAATTTTTGCCAGACCGTGGACGAGACCGTTGAACTGATTGAGGCGGTGGACCATCCAAACTTCCAGCTCCTGCTCGACACCAAGGCCATGGCCTACCAGTCGGAAGACCGCGCCTCGCTCATCCGCCGCTGTGCGCCCCATCTCAGGCACTACCACGCCAACGACACCAATCTGAACGGCCCCGGCTGGGGCGATGTGGATTTTGCCCCAGTCTTTGAAGCCTTGCACGACATTCAGTATGACCGCTACGTGTCCGTGGAGGTCTTCAAGTTCGACCCGGGGCCGGAGGCCATCGCCACCCGCAGCCTCGAATACATGAAGCGGTTTGTATAACCCCCTCAGTCCCTGCGGCCGGGTTTCTTCGCGCCGACATTTCTCGGAAAGGCAGTAGCACACCGTGTCCATCACCCCGGAAACCAGCCCCTTCGACCTGTTCACCAAATGGTACGCCGAGGCCGAGGCATGCGAGGGCATTGACGACCACACGGCCATGACCCTGGCCACCGCCGACGCCTCGGGCGCGCCCGATGCGCGCCAGGTGCTACTCAAGGACCATGACGAGGGCGGTTTCGTCTTCTATACCAATCTCACCAGCCCCAAGGCGGGCCAATTGGCCGAGAATCCGCGCGCCGCGCTGTGTTTCTACTGGATGCCCCTCGAGAAACAGGTGCGCATCCGGGGTGCCATTGTGCCGGCCACTGAAGCCGAGGCGGATGCCTATTTCGCATCGCGCCCGCGCCAGAGCCAGATAGGCGCCTGGGCCTCCAAGCAGTCCCAGCCCCTTGAGGGACGGATGATTCTCGAACGGCGCATCATCCAATTCGCCGCCAAATACGCGCTGGGCGCAGTGCCCCGTCCGCCCTTCTGGGCCGGATTTCGGTTGATTCCCGACACCATTGAATTTTGGCTGAAAATGCCCTACCGCCTCCATGACCGGGTGGTCTACACCCGGGGGGCGGACGGTTGGGAGCACCGCCGTCTCTATCCGTGAGGAGTTCCCTGTCGCTCTGTTTTGGGCGGGAATGCAAAGGGGGGTGCCGGATGTTCTGTGGTAGCCTTGGCCATGGCCGGGGCTCAAGCGGTGGGCTTCGGGTGGAAAGGAAACGGCTCTGACAGGTATACTTGGCTGAGCCATGGCGGCATTTATGCTTCGCGGACACACTCATCTGTTTGGGTGTTTGTTTCCGTGGAGTCAGGTGATATTATTGCGTAATCCCTTGGCATAACCCCCCTCGACGTGATCTGTTTCGCGGATGTATTCCGCCACGGGCCGCAGTCGGGGGATGCCCAAACCATCTAGTAGGTGCATTATCATGAACATGGACGACAAGCTGATCATTGGCATGCCCGCAGGCTCGTTGGCCGACCCCAGGCGGGGCGGCAATCTGGTGAACCTGCTTAAGTCCGCCGGTTTCCCCACCAAGGGATATGAAGACGGCGGCCCCACCACCTTTCCGATGCACACCGGGCTGGTGGGCTGGGACGGGCGCCCGCAGGAATTCGGCGCACAGCTTGCCCTTGATGAGGTGGATATTGCCATAGGCGGCGACGACTGGGTGACCGAGCGCGTGCTCGAATACCGCTATGAGTACGATCGCGAGGTCAAGCTCAACAAGGTGCTTTCGCTCGAGCGCGGCAACGTGCGCATCGTCGTCATCAACCTGCCGCTCAACGGTGTCGCTTTCGACACGTGGCTTACCGGCCTGCTCCGCGAAAAGCCCGTGGTCAAGATGGTTTCCGAGATGCCCTACCTCGCCGTTGAATGGTTTAAGAAGAAGGCTGCATCATTGGGTTTCGGCGAGAGCCACGGAAAATTCGCCGTGCAGAAGTATCACACCCCGCCCCGCATTGATGCCGGGCTGGTGGTATACGAATCCTGGGGAAAGACCGAAGCTAAAGTGCTCAATGGCGCGGTGGACCTCGGTCTTGAAATTACCCAGACGGGCAGCGCCATCCGGAACTACGGCCTCGAGATCAGCGAAGAGATCATGAAGTCCGAGACGGGCATTTGGACCACGCCGGCCCTGCGCGAGAATCCCGCCAAGCGCGAACTGGCCCGCATGTTCCTGCTGAACCTGTACGGCGCCGTCTATGCCGAGAACAAGGTGCTTGTCTTCTTCAACGCTAAGAAAGAGCACGTGCCCGGCATTCTCGACTACTTGAAGGAAAACCAGTTGTTTGGCGATGAACCGACAATGAACGAGGGCCTGAATTTCACCGAATTCAGCATTCAGATGGGCGCCTCCAACAAAACCCTGCCCATTGCGCGCGTGCGCTATGAACTCGCCAAACTCGGTGCCACCCACATTGAGACCGTGCCCCTCGATTCCTGCATTCCCGGAATTGACTCCATCGACGTGTAAACGCTGAGGCGATAACCGCCCCGTGGCACCGGAATGAATGCAGGTGAATAGCCCGGTTTCGGCCGCAGGAGGACTTCATCTGCTTGCGGCCGACGGTGTTGTCAGTTTGGCGAAACCGGCCTTTCCAGCGATGGCAGCAGGCTTCGTCGCTTGTTCAGGGTTCTTCCCGTTTGACAGGGCAGGCGTGGCAAGTTACAATCCAAACAGCGCGTAGAACGGCGTTTTGGCCGTCCGGGGCGGGTTGTTTGGATGCAAAACGTCCTTGGGGACGATGGGCATACATGCCTCGACGGCCTTATACTGAATCCGGCCGGGTTTGAAAACGGGCGGAAGGATAAGCGGTCATGAGAGGGCTGACATTCGCCAATTTCACTGCCGATGAGAACAATCAGGCAGCCTTTGACGCCTGCCGAACGGTGGCTGCGCTGAAAGGCGAGCCCGGCAGACCGGTGACGCTCGTGGGGGAGAAGGGCACCGGCAAAAGCCATCTGCTGTGGGCCATTGTCAATGAATACCGTGAAAAGCAGGCCCGTGTCGCTGTCGCGCTGATTAGCTCGGGCGACTTTCCGCGCAAAGTCCGGAACCTCGCCAATGATCCCGCCCCCATCATGAAAAACCGTCCCGCCGTGTTGCTGGTGGACGAAATGGAGCGGTTCAAGGAGAATCTGGCCGAACTGGAAGCCGTGGTCCGCACCTTCTTGGACAATGGACACGTGGTGCTGCTGGCCAGCCGCATTCATCCCATCGCCCTTCCCGGATACAGCGGAAAATTCAAGTCCCTGCTGTCCTCCGGGTCGATTATCGGCATGCAGGCCACCGGGGCCACTTCGGATGACGGCGGCATGCCCTCCCTGGCACTGGAACGGATCTCCGGACTGAAAAAGACCATTTCCAACCTGGAGCAGGAGCGGGACCGCCTTAAGGAAATCCTCGACGGCGCCTCCAAAGGGCCGGCACCGGAAGAGGCCGCCGCCGCAACGGCCCAATTGGAAGCGGAACGCGACCGCATCCGCGCCGCATTGGAGCGGAGCGAGGGCGACCTGTTTGAAACCTGTCAGGAGCTGTCTTCGGTCCGTGAATCGGCTGACAAGGCGGGCGCCGAATTGGACCTCGCGGCCGGTCTCGTCAAGGCCCTTTCCGACAAACTGGCAGAGGTGGAGACGGCCCAGCGGGCCCGCATCGAAGCCATTGACCAGGCACTGTCCGGTCTGGACCGGGATTTGGAAGTGCTCGCCGGGGATGCCCCTCCCGAAGGGGATGCGGCCCTGGCCGCCTATGACTCGCTCGTTGCGGAAAAGCATGCCGCCGAAGCGCAGTTGGATTCATCCCGCCGCGAAGGCGCCCGAAGCATGGCCCGGGCCAGCGTGTGGGCCGGAGAGGTGCAGCGCCTGCTGGACAGGGCTGCGGCGCTTCTTCTGATGGCCGATGAGGGGCCCGCCGTGGCCGAGGCCCGCAAGAATGTCAGCGACGCGATGGTTCGTCTGGCGCGCGTGTTCGGCGGAACTTCCGGGGCGGACCCGGAGCCGGCCGAGGCGGGTCCGGCAAGGTCCCTGCCCAAACGGGTCATGCCCGGCGGTGCCGCGCTCACCGACGTGGTGAAGAAGGCCTTTGGCGACCCGGTGGACGACGGTGATGAAAGCGACGATTTCACCTACGCGGAACCCGCACCGGAAGAGGACGAGTCGGACACCGACCTTGACCGCCTATGAGCGGATTTGCCGAAAGGGCCATGGACCTGTTTCAGGCCCTGCACCCCCTTGACCGGGTGCCCCGTGCCGGATACCTCCTGCGCGGCGTGACCGAGCCGGAATCGGTTTCCGCCCACAGTCATGCAATAGCCCTCCTTGCCCTGCTCTTTCTGGACGAATACCCAGGCCGGTGGGACCGGGACACGACCCTGGCCATGGCGCTGGTGCATGACTTGGCGGAGTCGCAGTTGATGGACATCCCCATGCCCGTCGCCGACGCCCATATGCGCGACGCCAAGCGCAACGCCGAGCAGGCCATTTTCGAGGGGCTTTTTGCCCGGTTTCCCGCCCGCTACGCCGAACTCCATGCCGCCTTTGCCGAGGCTTCCGTTCCCGAGGCCAAACTGCTTCGGGGGCTGGACAAGGCCCAGATGATGATTAAAGTGTCGGCCTATGAGGCCGAGGGCCGGGGCCGTCTGGCTGAATTCTGGACCAACCCCGCAAACTTTAGGGACTTCGGCGTGCAGGAGGTTTCCGACCTGTTTGAGGCGATTTGCCGCCGCGCAGGCCGTGTCCGTCCGGTTTAGGCTGGCGGAACTCTTGCGTTTACCCAGGTATTCACTCGGTGTGGAAGTGTTTCTGACCATTGTCGGCAGCCAATCACCGGGAAAGGGCTTCCAGTGGAAAACAACAAGCTGACCATTATCATTGTCGTGGGCATCATCGCCTTCTTTGCCGCCCCCATTGTAATTCAGAAGCTGCGCCCTGTCGCGGCCCCCGCGCCCGTGGCGCCGGCACAGGTCGGTGTGCCGTCACCGGCCCCCGGGGGCTATCCTGGGGCTCCCAATGCCCCCGCACCGGGACAGGCCCCGGCACCGCTGCCCGGAGGGTTGAACGCGCAAACACTTCCGGGAACCATGTGGGAAGTGAGCGCCAAGCAGGGCACCATCAAGTTTCAGTTTAACCCCGGTGGCCAGGGGCTGGGGCTGCATCCCCTCATTGGCCAGATTCCGGCCACATGGAGCTGTTCGGGAAACCAGGTGAACGTAACGGCAACGGCCATGGGGCAGACCATGAACATTTCCGCCATGATTCAGGGCAATGACCTTGTCGGGCAGGGCTGCACCATCCGAAGGCTGCAGTAGTCCTTTTGACGCATCTATGGATGTAGAGTGGGGCAGACATTCCTGTCTGCCGTCTTATCTTCAATGGATTTCTGGATTCTCACCGTTGAATTCGATATTCTCACCTGGGCGGCGTCTCCCTTGGGGATGCCCTCAACCACAACAAACCGCGCACACCGGAGGCCGAATCAGCATGACCCAGCGTTTTGAGGGCAAGAGCGTATTTATCACCGGCGCATCCTCCGGAATCGGCGCCGCCATGGCGAGAGCCTTCGCTGCCGAAGGGGCCGGGGTGGCACTGCTGGCGCGGCGCACCGACAAGCTTGGGCAGGTGAAGCACGAGATAGAGGCCCATGCCGGAAGGGCTTTGGTATTTCAATGCGATGTGACCGATGCGGAAGGGCTGAAAGCGGCCGTGGAACAAACCGTTGCGGCTTTTGGCGGGATTGACGTGGTGCTGGCCAATGCCGGATTCGGGATTTCCGGACCTTTTGAGAACTTGGGCGTGGACGATTTTCGCCGCCAGTTCGAGGTCAATGTCTTTGGCATGATGAACACCATCTACGCCGCGCTTCCCGCGCTGAAAAAGTCCAAGGGACGGCTTGGTCTGCTGGGCAGTGTGGCGGGCAAACTCGGCACCCCCATGACTTCGCCCTACAATGTGAGCAAGTACGCCGTCAACGGCCTTGCGGACTGTATCTATCACGAATTCGACGAGGTCGGCATATCGGTCACCTGCATCAACCCCGGCTTCGTCGAAAGCGAGATTCGCAGCGTCAACAACGACGGCGTCTACACCGGAAATCCCGACCCTGTGCCGGGCCGCTTCATCATGCCCGCCGAAAAGGCCGC
This sequence comes from Candidatus Hydrogenedentota bacterium, assembly GCA_903893795.1. GTDB lineage: Bacteria > Hydrogenedentota > Hydrogenedentia > Hydrogenedentales > CAITNO01 > CAITNO01. Next base: position 12,091 of record CAITNO010000133.1, read on the forward strand.
CCGCCTGATTGTTGACGCAGTGTATCGGCGTCGTCCGGAACTCATCCTCACCCGCTTGGGGAAACTCGCGCTCTTTATCAATCGGCTTTTTCCCGGATTCACGCGTTGGACCGTTCGGCGTTTCACGCGGGGAAAACTGGCAGCCTTCCAAAAGAAGCGCCGCGCGGTGTAACGTCCCGATCATTAGACTTGCCTGACCCGGGCACTGCCAAGTGCCTGAGACTGCGGCTTATTCTTGGGAATGTGGCTAACCCCCTGACTGTTGAAAAGAAAACGATGTTGAAGACTTCAGACACAGTCAACTTTTAGAAAGGGTGAGAGCATGCCTATAGGAAAACGGGCGGTGGCGGAATTTATCGGCACTTTCTGGCTTGTCTTTGGCGGTTGCGGAAGCGCCGTGTTGGCTGCCGGGGTGCCCAATGTCGGCATTGGTTATGTGGGAGTGGCCCTCGCCTTCGGACTCACGGTGCTGACCATGGCCTTTGCCATCGGGCACATCTCCGGGTGCCATTTGAATCCTGCGGTTTCAGTCGGACTGCTGGTGGGAAAACGCTTCCCGGCGGCGGACCTTATCCCCTATGTCATCGCGCAGGTGCTGGGAGGCATTGCGGGTGCCGGGATACTCTATCTCATTGCCAGCGGCAACGCATCCTTCAGCCTGGCGGGCGGCTTTGCCGCCAACGGTTACGGCGCGCATTCGCCCCAGGGGTACACCATGGCAGCCGGGCTGGTCGCCGAAATCGTGCTTACTTTCATGTTTCTCATGATTATTCTCGGCGCCACGGACAAACGCGCCCCAGCCGGATTCGCCCCCATCGCCATCGGTCTGGCACTCACACTCATCCACCTTATCGGCATTCCGGTGACCAACCTGTCGGTCAATCCTGCGCGCAGCACCGGGCCCGCCGTGTTTGTCGGCGGTTGGGCCATAGCCCAGTTGTGGCTGTTCTGGGTGGCTCCGATAGTGGGCGCGGCTCTGGCCGGACTAGTCTATCCGGCTATCGCCGGAGAGGCGGACAAGGGAAAATAGGACCAGCCTGATTGGGTTCGCAGTGCACCAACGGCCGCCGAAAAGCCGGCCGGTATCTGCTGGTTCGCCACGACGGGGCAAAGAGCCAAGTCTCACGGAATGTCGAGGAGGCTCATGTGTCAAGTAGTGCGCGCACTTTTGAGGCGCTACCGACCCTCTATCGTTCTGGGTGAGCCATCCGATCCGTCTTGGAAGCAAACTTGGTTTCTGCCCGTTTCCTTGGCGCGATAGAGACACACGTCACTGCGTTTGATGCACTGGGCCACATCATCCTCGTCTCGGTGGATACTCAGCCCTATGCTGACGGTGACCGAAATGTTCTGACCATTGTGCATGATGCGCGCCGATTCCACGCCAAGGCGAGCCCTTTCGGCCACGGCGACCGCCTGAGGCAGGTCCATCTCCACTAGGAGGATGAGGAATTCTTCCCCGCCCCAACGCACGCAAAGATCCCCGCCGCGCGTGTGGTCCTGCAAAATCCGGGCAATTTCCACCAGCACAGCATCACCGGCGTCGTGACCGTGGGTGTCATTGACGCGTTTGAAGTGGTCTATATCGGCAATCATGATGGCAAAACTTCGCGTTGACCGTTCTGCCCGGTGCGTCTCCCTCCTCAGCAGTTCCCCGATGCCCCGTCGGTTACGCAGGCCGGTCAGCGAGTCCGTCTGGGAGGCGGTTTCCAGTTCCTGGTTCTTGCGGAGAAGCTCCTCGCGGTTGGATGCGAGTTTTTCCACCATGGCGTTGAAGCTCTCAGAGAACTCGCCCATGAAATCCACGCGCTGGGAAAGGTCCCCCTTGGCGACCTGCTGGGTTTTCCAGGTGAGGTGGCGCAGATTGGCCTGAAGGTTCTTCGCGCAGTCGACCAGTGCCATCCGGCCTCGGGGGGCCTGATAGTCCAAGTCGCCCCGTGACAATGCGTACAAGAACGGTTGCACGGAACCATATTCGTAAATGAGCCGGTTGGCACAGCGCGTCAAGGCTCCCAGTTCGCCCTCCGGAAGCTCGGGCGGCAGGTGGATGGGTTCGGGCACCTTGCCGCTCATGAGGCTCTGGATGGCCTCCGTAATCCGGGCGATTTGATTGTCAACTGCACTGGGCATCAGACGGAACCTTTCAAGTCGCCGGTTTCACGTCGAAGCGGCACACCCGATCACCGGAGCACCAGCAGTCCACCTCTTTCACCAGAAACTCCCGCTTTGCATATGCCCCCAGCAGACCGGCGATGAAACCCTCGTCATAGGTGCAGATTTCCTCATCACAAACCGGAAGGCCCGAGCAGTCCAAATCCTCCGCGACCGTCATGGTAAAGGTCAGCTTCTCCAGGTCGGCCTTCTCAATCCGAAGGATGCCCACCCCCATGCTTTTCAGGACTTCCTGAAGTTCGGCGATAAAGGCCTGGAATTCGCTCTCTTTTGTGATGAGTTTGTCGTAGAAGTGCATTCCTGCCGTCTTGCCCGACTGGTAGAACACACGGTCTGCCGCGGCGACCCCGAACTCCTTAATGAGCGTGTCCCGAAGCGTGAACTGCATGAGCCGATACACGGCAACATCCGTGGTGGGTCCAAGGTGGGGCCGACCCTGGGTTACATCGCCCAGCATGGTCCAGTCGAATTGTGTGTCTTCCCGCTCTTCTTTGAACATCTACTGCTTCCTTTTGCTCGTGCTTTTGAGCTTGCTGCGGATATGCAGACGGTGTAGGAATTTGTATATCTGGCGCCGTGGAATCGGGAGGTCAATGCTGCTGTTTGCCGTCCGGCGCAGGAACAGTCGGCTACTTGAGTATAAGCGGCAATCTGCGGTAGGTCAAAATCCTTATAAAACGCACCATACATCATATAGACTGCGGTAGCCATGCCACGGTGTCCCCCAAATGATATTTCCGCGGATGTGTGTCGATTTTGACCAAGAGCTTCACCTTTTCGGTCGTTACCAAGAAACGGAAGCGCAGACTGTAACATTACCCGCTTGAAGCCCTAACATTGCCCAAAGTATCATCCACGATTATGGGGTGCGTACGGGGGACTTTGTCGTTGGCCTAAGAGATAACATTTTTGTGAACGCTCCGTATTGCGCCATGTACCGAAAATCCATAAAATACAGGTTTCCGGACCTTCCCCCGCTCAGGAGTTCTTATCATGTCCAATAGCCCCGCAGATGCCGCTGAAAACGTCGGTGTGCTGACCCCTGCCCACCGTTATTGGCGGTGGAATGTCCTGTTGAGCACCTATTTTGCCTATTCGGGCTTCTATCTCTGCCGAAAAGTATACAGTCTCACCAAGCCGCTCATTGCGAAATCGGTTGCCGATGGGGGACTTGGCCTTGACTGGAATCAGATTGCGAACATCTGGACCGCCTTTCTGTTCGCTTATATGCTCGGACAGTTTATCACCAGCTTCCTGGGCCGGAAATGGGCGCCCAAGACGCTGCTGGTGGGCGGACTTGGCCTGTCCATGCTGGTCAATCTGGTCTTTGGTTTCGCGAACAGCTACTGGACCTTTTTAATCTTCATGGTGTTCAACGGTTTCCTGCAGTCCACCGGCTGGCCCAGCAGTGTCGGTGCGGTGGCCCACTGGATTCGGCCGCAGGAACGCGGGATTATCATGGGCGCATGGTCCACGAGCCACATCGTGGGCACGATGGTGGTAAAGGCCGTAGGCGGTCTGCTGCTGGCCTACGCGGGATGGCGCTGGTCTTTCTGGGGCGCGACCATGGTCGCGTCGCTGTTCTGGGCGATGCTCATTTGGCGGCACCACGACAAGCCTGAGGATGTGGGGCTGGCTCCGCTGGTGATTCCGGCGCAGGACAACGAGGCGGATATTCAGGAGGAGGGCGGCGAGCACCTGTCGCTCGCCGAATATTTCCGGCTGGCCCTTCATCCCGTGGTTTTGATGATGGGCTTCTCCTACCTGTGCGTCAAGTTTCTTCGCTATGCCCTCGATTCATGGCTGCCTACCTTCCTTGTCGTCCAGATGCACGTCTCCCCAGACCATGCGAGCTACTACTCCATGGTGTACGACATCTGCGGCATCCTGCCCGCCGTCTTGGCGGGGTGGGCTCTGGACCGCCTCTTCCGGGGCAATTGGGCGATGTTGTGTCTGATCGCAGCCGTGGGCATGATAGGTGGCTTCGTCATTGCGCTCACTTTTGACGGCAGCGCCATGGCCGTGGCGCTCAGCTTCGGCGTGGTCGGGTTTATGATTTTCGGGCCGGAGACATTGCTGAGCGGCGCGGCGTCGGTGCAGGTGGCGGGGGAGAAAAACGGACTGGCCGTGGCGGGGTTGGTGAACGGCATCGGTAGCATCGGACCCATTCTTCAGGAGACTGTCATCGGCAGCCTGATGAAAAGTGACGAGGCGCACGGCATGCGCAACACCAATTTTATGTGTTTGTGCCTGTGCATCTTCTTCTTCGTATTCATGGCGGTGGCCACCTGGTTGCGGCGTCGAGCGATAGCAAGAAAAGCGGCCCAGGCTTCCGCCAATTAACCCCTGTTTCCAGAAATAGAAGGAATCCAGTCATGGCAAGCATCAAGTTTGAACTTGAAAGCAAGTTCGGCTCCATCTACGGCCCGGAAGAGCAGGAGGCCATGCTCGAAGTGCTGCGCAACAACGCGCCGACTTCGGGCGACGCCTGCATCCAGTTTGAAAAGGAATATGCGGCATATTGCGGCACCACCCATGCCCGCGCCGTCTCCAACGGCACGGCCGCGCTGTTCCTGTCGCTGCTGGCCCTAGGGGTGAAACCGGGTGACCGCGTGCTCACCACGCCGCTCACCTGGATAGCCACGGCCGCCGCGGGCGCCACGCTGGGCGCCGAGGTCGATTTTGTCGACATCGACCCGCTGACCTACAACATGGACATGAACAAGCTTGAAGAGAAGCTAACCCCCAACACCAAGGCCGTGCTGCCCGTGCATCTCTACGGGCAGTGCTGCGACATGGACGCCCTGATCGCGCTGAAGAACAAGCACGGTTTCGGCATTGTCGAGGATGCGTGCCACGCCATCGGCGCCGAGTACAAGGGCCGCAAATCTGGAAGCATGGGCGCGACGGGCTGCTTCAGTTTCCACGAGCAGAAGAACATGTCCACCCTTGGCGAGGGCGGCATGATCACCACCAATTGCCCAGGCCTGTTCGAGCGTATGGCGCTCTACCGTTCCCACTGCACCCGTGTCTATGGCAAGAGCACCAAATATTGCAGCCTGGACGAGACCAAGCTGCCGATGGGCAAGCGCTTCTGGTGGCAGGATTTCGATGATTGCGGCTACAACTTCCGCATGACCGACATACAGGCGGCCGTGGGCATTGTCCAGCTCCGCAAGATTGACCAGCTCAACCAGTTGCGCATTGACAGCTCCAACTACATCACAGAGCGCATCAAGGATATTCCCGGACTCACGCTTCCGACTGTCACGCCGGGCAACAAGCACGTGTACCACCTCTACCCGCTGCTCATCGACCCGGCCGTGTACGGCATGACCAAGGATGATTTTGTGTGGGCCATGCGCGAAGAGCGCGGCATCCGCATCGGCACCCACTACATCCCGTTGCATTGGACGACGGCCTTCCAGAAGCGCGGATTCCATCGCGGCCAGTTCCCCGTGGCCGACGCCCTGGCAGAACGCCTCGTGACGCTGCCGATCCATCCGCGTCTCACGGAAGAAGGCCTCGATTACCTGATCGACAGCATCCGCCATTTCAGCCCGTTGGGCAAATAAGACCGAATGTGGGGGACAGCCTTGACGGGCTGTCCCCCATTTATTTTTGGTGAGAAGACAGACCTGACGGTCGGCTGCGGCTGTCATGTTTTCTGAGGGCTTGAAGATGCGCGTGACTCCGCTGGTGTTTTCCATGTTGTTTGCTGCGTGGGCCTGTTCAGCGGAGGATGCCGCGCCGGTGCCTTCGGCGACGGATATTGCCGTCATCGAGACGGGATGGCAGGGGACAGTGGTCTCCCGTATTGACCAGAGTTATGCCGGATGGGATGTCGAAATCGGCGATGCCGACAACGATGGCAAGAATGAGATTCTGACGACGGGTTGCCCCGACAGCCGCCTGTACCTCTACAAACTCGACGGCACGCAGTGGAAAACCACCCTACTGGCCGACAACCTTGCCCAGGATCAACCGGCCATGGGGCTTACGGTGCGCGTGGCCGACCTCAACGGGGACGGACTCAACGAAATCCTCCTGGGCACCGGCCAGGAAAAGGGCGGCACCGCGTGGTTTCACGTGCTCTCCACGGACGGCAAGAGGCTGACCAACAAACTCTCCTGCCGGCCTGAATGCAACAAGAGCAGTTTTACACACGACTTCGCCATCCTAGACCTGAACCGGGACGGACTCAAGGAAGTCATCGCAGCCTATTGCGGCGGTGGGGAGGTGATTCGTTACGATGTGAACAAGTCGCTGACCGCCATTTCCGCGCGCAAGATTCACCAGTTGTCCGGGTCGGGAGAGGAATCCACTATTGCCGATGTGGACAATGACGGCAGGATGGAGTATCTGACCGCGAACGCTTTCCGGGCCGGCAAAGCCCGGGTCGAGATTTTCGACATTGACGAAAAGGGTGAACTCTCGGCCGAACCGCGCATCGCGATTGCCGGCTACGAGGGCAATGGCTGTTTCTATGCCTCCTTTACCGTGGGCGATGTGAACAATGACGGCAAGAATGAGCTTGTGGTGGGGTGGAAGAAGGAGCAGAAGATCAATCTCAGCACCCTCGTCGCGTACAATATCGACAAGACAGACGCTACGCCCGTCGCCTGGCTGGAACGCGACACAGCCGACCTCGACATGGGCTATTTCGAGAAGATGATGGCCGTGGCCGATGCAGACAACGACGGCAAGAATGAATTGGTGATCTCGACCCGCGGCGACAACATGTCCGAGTTCATCAACAGCAACCACTTGGGCCGCGCCTACCTGTACCGCGTGGGAACAGACGGCAAATCCTCCAGAGAGACACTGGTGGACTTCCGCGAAGAAAATGCGGAGTCTTCGTGGTTGGCCGTGGGCGATTGCGACAATGACGGCATGAACGAGGTGGTGTTGGCCACAGGCAAGGGGGACCGCACCAAGCCCGGAGTGTCCTATGTGGTCCTGCTTGAAAAACTGGGCGGAGTTCCCCACAAGTGACAAAAGAAATTGCGCCAATTGCGCACGGCGATGCGCTGCTGGATTCGAAGCGAATACAGGACGTCGTGAGCGCCACCGGCTTCGACTGGCCCGATATTTCCGGTGTGCTCGACAAGGTTGCTGAAGAACTTGACGAGATTCGTGAGGCTGTTGCGGCGGATGACCAGGCACATGCCCGGAAAGAATTGGGCGATCTGCTGCTGGTTGCCGTCAATGTTGCCCGCTTTCTTGACGCCGACCCGGCCGAAGAGCTGCGCCGCGCCACCGACCGGCTCTGCGGACGGGTGGAAAAAGTGCGCGCGCTGTGCGCCGAACGGGGCATCGACATGCAAAGTTGCACACTCTGCGCGCTCGACACGCTGTGGCGGGAGGTCAAGGATCAAGAGGGCACAACGACTTAGAAATGCCCCTTGACATCTGCCCTGTTTATGGTGCAAACTCAGGTTTCGATTTTGCGTTTCAGCCCAATTTTAGGGGCTGATCGGTGATCTGTTGATAACCTGTGGATAACTTGTGAACAACTTTTTGCGCGGGGCCTGGCCCGCGCGGTGCGCTGCAATTTTCGTTACTTGATTTTGGTGCGAGGGTCTGGGTGGTGCCGTTGCCCGTGGTGCGGGAACAGGGGGCTGCCTCAATGCGGAAGACCGAAACGTTTTGAACAGGGATGCGAATATGTCAGTGCCAGAGGGAGAGGCTGTGGTAGTACCGGAAAAAGAAAAGAATTTGTGGGAACGGGCACAGGTGCATCTGCGCGCCGTGCTCGATGATTACAGTTATAAGAACTGGTTTCAGCAGACCAGTTTCGGCGCGCTCGACGAGGGTGTGCTCACCGTCAATGTGCCCAGCCAATTCTTTGCAAACTGGCTGCAGGAACATTATCTTGACGCCGTGTGCGACTCCCTGCGCAAGGTGCTTCCCGAGTTTCGCGATGTTCGTTTTGCAGTTTCCGCCGAAATGGCCGCTGCGGGCGCAACTCCGGCGGAGCGTGCGGCCAAGCCGGTGAATCCCGTCCGCTCCAGGGCCGCCAAAGTGCGGCAGGTGTTCAGCGGCTTCAACCCGCGCTACACCTTTGACAGGTTTGTGGTGGGTTCGGGCAACCGTTTCGCCCATGCCGCTGCGAAGGCCGTGCATGAATCACCCGGCCACACCTACAATCCCCTGTTTCTTTACGGCGGCACCGGTCTGGGCAAGACCCATCTCATGCAGGCCATCGGCCAGGGCGTGCTCGCCGAGCATCCCGACTTGAGCGTTGTGTTCATTTCCTCCGAGGAGTTCACCAACCAGCTCATCCAGAGTATCGCCAACAAGAACACGCAGAAATTCCGCGACAAGTACCGCAAGGTGGACGTCCTGCTGATTGACGACGTGCATTTCATCAGCGGCAAGGAAGGCACGCAGGAAGAATTCTTCCACACCTTCAACGCGCTCTTCGACGGGCACAAGCAAATCGTGCTTTCAAGCGACCGCAGCCCGAAAGAAATCCAGGGCGTCGAGGAACGACTCGTGTCCCGCTTCGAGTGGGGGTTGGTCACCGACATTCAGGCGCCCGACCTTGAGACGCGCATTGCCATTCTGCAAAACAAGGGGCGGGAGGAAAATCTCACCATCGCCGTGGATGTGCTCCGCTACATCGCCACCTATATCGTCAGCAACATCCGCGAGTTGGAAGGCGCGCTCACCACAGTGCTTGCCTACAGCCGCCTCACCGGTGAAAAGATCACGACGACCCTTGCGGAAACGGTGCTGCGCGACCTGATCGGCACGGAAAAGATCCGGCCCGTCACAATTGAGCAGGTGCAGCGCGCCGTGGCAGAGCATTTTGATGTCCGCATTGCCGACCTGCGCGGCCGCAGCCGCCAGCGCCAGATTGTGCGGCCCCGCCAGTTGGCCATGTATCTTTGCAAAACCATGATACCGAGCCTGTCGCTCAACGACGTGGGCGAGTACTTCGGCGGCAAGGACCACACGACCGTGCTTTACGCCTGCGACAAGGTGGCCAAGGCCGCCGTGGCAACCCCGGCGATGCGCCAGACGATTGAGCAGATCAGCAAGTCCATTCGCGCCTGACAAAGAAGGGCGCAGCATCCAGACAGTAAAAGGGTGCGTGAATTGGCGCGAAGCGCCATCTCACGCACCCTCATTATTTTGCTGAATACGCTGCGGGGATTTTGGGGGAGGAGGGTCTGCGGCACTGCCCCGCTATTCGGGCCACTCGCCGGTGTAGGCCTCGGTTGCGGGACCTTCCTGGTAGACACAGCCGTCTTCGGCCCATTCGATGGCCAGTGCGCCGTACACAAGATGCACATTGACGCGCCGGTTCACCCGTCCGGTGATCATGGCGGCAAGCGCCGAACCGCAGGAGCCGCTGCCGCTGGCCATGGTGATGCCGCTGCCGCGTTCCCAGATACGCATGACCATGTTGTCACGGTCTATGACATTGACGAACTCGACATTGGTGCGTTTCGGAAAACTGGGGTGGTTTTCGATGCGCGGCCCAATGTCGGTGAGGCTAATCTTTGTCGCGTCATCCACAAACACCACGGCGTGCGGATTGCCGATGTTGGCGCAGGTGATGTTGAACACTCGGCTATCGTCAAGCGTGATGGGTTCCTCCATCACGCGTCCGGCATCGCCGATCATGGGAATCTCGGCCCGCTCGAATTTGGGTTGGCCCATGTTGGATCGCACGGTAATGACCTTGCCGTTTTCCGTGGTGAGCGTCACCCGGTTCGGTCCGGCAAGGGTTTCAATCGTGAACTCCGTCTTGTCGGTCATTCCGCGCTCATAGACATATTTGGCAAAACAGCGAATGCCGTTGCCGCAGGTCTCCGCCTCGCTGCCGTCGGCGTTGAAAATGCGCATCTTGAATTCATGCGCTTCGCCGGGCATGACCAGGATGATGCCGTCCGCGCCCGCGCCCAGATGGCGGTGGCTCATGCGGCGCGACAGCTCGGGTGGGTCCGCCACGGTATTTTTCTCCGTGTCGATAAAATGATAGTCATTGCCCAAACCGTGCAACTTGGTGAATACGATGCCCATGGGAAGCCTCTTTTCTTTCTATGAACGCTGGCGCGCTTCGGCCGTGCGAATGGCCGATTCAACAAACAGTTCCATGAGATCGGCATAGCCGATGTCCACGGCCGCGGCGGCCTTGGGGAAGAGGGAAGTCGGCGTCAGGCCAGGCACCGTGTTCACCTCAATCCAGACCGGTCCCTGCGCGCCGATCATAAAGTCGCTGCGGCTCCAGACCGCGCAACCTATGACCCGGTGCGCCGTTACGGCCATTTCGCCGACGATGCGCGCCACTTCTTCCGGAACCCGTGCGGGGGTAATCTCTTCGGCCCCGTCATCGGCATATTTCTCGTTGTAATCAAAGAACGCGCTCTTGCGCGGCCGTATTTCCGTCAACGGCAGCGGGCGTGGCGCCGCGCCGGGTGTGACATCAAGCACGGCGCAGGTCACCTCGGTGCCGCGGATGTATTCCTCGACCAGCACGCGCCCCTCGACGGCCATGATGGCGTCAATATCGGCCGCCAGCGTGGCGTCGTCGTTGTTGATGGTCATGCCGCAGCTCGACCCCTGGCAGGGTGCCTTGATGACGCAGGGGCTGCCAAAATCGCTCCGCAGCCTTGCGAGCAGGCCGCTGCGGTCCTGGCGCCATTCGGTGGCGTCCATGACGAGTTGCCGCGCCACACGCACGCCTGCGGCGGCCACGATGGCCTTGGCGCGAATCTTGTCCATGCCGAGCGCGCTTGCCAGGCTGCCGGAAGTCGTGTAGGGCAGGTTCATGAGGTCGAGCAGGCCCTGAATCCGGCCGTCCTCACCGGGACCACCGTGCAGGGCGACGAAAACACAGTCAGGGCGAAGCGTCGCCAGGCGCGAGACGGCGTCGGAGAAGGGCAGGGGGGCATCGTCCCCAAAATCCCAAAGGCCATTCTTGCCGATGGTCACGGGGACTACGCTGTGGCCCTTGCCGCAGAGGGCATCCACCACGCCCGCGCCGGAACGCAGGGAAACCTCATGCTCCAAACTCATGCCTCCCATGAGGACCACTATGTGCCGCTTCGACTCGCCCATTCGAACGCTCTCCAAGAAACACCGCACCACCACGGCGCGGGTAGAGGAAATGAAAAAAGGCGCGGACTAACGCACCGCGCAACAGAATTATACCCCAGTTGTCGCCAGAGTTTCAGAATGTTATTTGCGCTACTGGGAGTGCCGGTATCCCTGCCGACTCTTGACACGCACAAAGCCGGCAGGGATGCCGGCGCTGCCAGTCACGGCAACAATATGAGCATGGGACGAAACGCGACACGTGTTCCGCCGCAATATCCGCTTGCATCGGCCCGGAAGGCTTGTGAGGAATACAATCTTCCCATAGCGCTGGACTCGCCGGTGCCGCGCAGAATGACTCCGAAATTGCTGCCTGGATCTTTAATCCACGCCTGCACGATCGGGGTAACATCTACGGACATCCACTGGTTTGCAGCGGGATTCTGAAGCTGGGTTTGAATGGCATTTGGCGTTTGGGTCACGGGGACATCTTTCCACTTGGCCTCGGCCGGTTCGGCGGTGCGCCCGTTAATGCCGTTATAGGGGTCGCTTACGCCAGTGCCTTCCTGCCACGCTGCGGGTGCTGGAGCCACAGAGATGGATACTGGACCGGCTTGCGCGTCGTTGACAGGACCTGCCGAGGCCAGCCACAGCGTGGCCTTGCGCACAGGCTTGTCCTGAGGGATGCCGCCTAGGTCAAAACGCAGTAGCGCGGCGCGCCGGTCGCCTGCCGGTCCACCCACCTCCAGGATGGGTTCCAACCCTGCGTTGTTCTCTGGAAGGCGTTCCAGCAGGGTGGTGTCGGCCACGCCCAGATAGGGCACATAATCCGCATTGGGCTTCGGATTGTCGAAATAGAGGGGCATTTGCTGGAGGCAGTGGGCTCCCAGTATTTCGGCATACCAGTAGCGCACCCACATGGCGCAGGCGGCAGTGTCATGGCGCATACCGCCGTAGTAGTAGTCTTCGATATGCGCCATGCACCAGGGCAGCGCGTCGCGCCGTTCTTTGGCCAAAAACTCCGCTACCACCGGGCCGAACCAGAGGATAAGATGCTCGCGGGTAATGCCGTTCTGCAATTGCTCCCGCGTTGCGTGGACATTGGCCCTTTGCATAGCCGCAAAGATGGTGTCAAAAGGCACAAAGTTTGACAGGTAGCTGATATGTCGGAAGGGATGCTGCGTGTAGCGGTCAAAATCCACCCCCATTTCAGTGTCCAAGTGCGAAGCGTGGTCCAAATCATTCGACATTTGCAGGAACGATTTGTCACTGCCATGGCTGAAGTGCCAGGGGATGTCGGCGATGTCGTGGCAGATGGCGCCCAAGAAATACGCCAGTTCCTTCTGTCCGTCCTCATTGGGCGGCATGGTATAGTGGCGGTCAGAAAGTAAACTGGCCCAGGCCTTGTTGAATGGATGCCAGTGACTGGCCTCGCCTGCATCCGGGTTGATGCCTCCATATCCCCAGTCCGGAAAAGCGCAGGCCCGGTACAGAATGCGGCGGTTTTCCATGGGCGCAAACATGGTTCCCAGACCGGGCAGCATCGCGTCTGCGCCCAGAAGGTATTCCTCAATGCAGCGCATGCCGATTTCGGCATGGGTGCGCGTGCCGATAGCATAACTCGGGAGACTGGCCAGCAAGGCAAGCATTACGGCAAATAGCGGGAAACGTTTCATAGGAAAAACTCCAATACCGCGCAAATCGCGTCCTATTGAGACTGGAGTTGTTCCGTCCCGGTTTCCGGTGCTACTGGAAGAACTGGGGCACGTAGGCCTGGTTGGCGGCCAGGAAGTCCTCCAGCAGGGCTCGCGCCACGCCGGGGTCATCCACCATCGGGTCCAGGGCCAGTGCCTGCAGGGCCAGTGTCCTGTCGCCCAGGACGGCCGCATCCACCGCGAGATTCACCACGGCGGTCTGCCGCCGGACAAGCTCGGCGATGGCCTCCGGCAACGCGCCCACTCCCACCCCGCGCGGACCCCCGGCGCCCACCATGGCGGGCACTTCGACAATGGCATCCTGCGGCAGGTTGGTGATGTATCCCTCGTTGGGCAGGTTCAGGGCCTGCTCATAGAGGGTCTCGCCCGTGGCGATGGCCGCGATGACCTTTTCGGCCCGCTCCGAGCGGACTTCGCGCATGGAATCAATGGGCATGCGCCCGGCGCCCATGGCTTCAATGTTCTCCCACATCTGGTCGCGCATCGACACCGCCCCGTCCAGCGGGTACATCTGCACGTCGTATTTCTGCCAGGTGCCTCGCTGGGTGTTGTGCGTGTAGGGCAGATATTCGACCATGTGGCAGTCGCCCGGCACGGGGAAGAGGCTGAAGATTCTCGCCATCTCCTTGGTCAGCGGCTCAAAACCGGGGTCATGCGTGTTGACGCGCTCCATGACCAGCGGATAAAGGTCGCGACCCGTGTATTTCTCGCGAATGTCCAGCATCCAGGTGAAGTGGTTGGTGCCTGCCGCCACCACGTCCATCTTCCGCATCGCCGCATCGGCGATGCCGTGCTCATGGCTCATCGACTCCTGCTCCCAGACAAAGCGGTAGCCTTTGGGCAGATCGATGCCCAGGTCTTCCGACAGCAGATTGCCCAGCATCATGTAGCCGAAGGCAAGCTGGTGGCAGATGCCCAGTGTTTTCACCTTCGTGTGCCGCTTTGCGGCGGTGCAGATGCGTGCCATGGGGTTGGTGAAATTGAGGAGCCACGCATCGGGACAGAGCCGCTCAATGTCGCGGAAGATATCCATCACAATGGCGATATTGCGGGCCGCGTGAATGAACGCACCGGGACCGCCGTTTTCAGCGTAGTGCATGATCCCGTGTTTTTTCGCGATGTCGAAATCGGACTGCCAGCACTTCTCCCGGTCCACCGCGATGGACAAAATGACAAAGTCCGCGCTGGGAAGCATATCGCGCCGATCCGTCGAACTTTCGATGGTAAATCCTGTGTCCCATTCACGGTTGAGCCGCTTTGCCAGCGCGGCAATCTTGTCCAGTCCCTCACCGTTCAGGTCCACCAGACCCAGCGTTCCGCCGCGCAACCCCGGCTCCTGAAGGATGGCCCCCAGCACACTCAAACCAAAGGAGGCGCTGCCCGCGCCGATAACGACAATCTTGGGATTCTTCATGACGAAAGTCCTTCCTGCCCACTGCCGGGCCTTCTTATTATAACGGTCGGCATCACCGGGTGTATAACCGCTTTGCGTTTGCAGCGCAGTGTCCGTACTATGGGTGCAACTAAGGAGACAGAGAATGAAGTTTCGAGGTGTGTCGTCTTGCGTGGTCCTGTGTGCCGCGGTGCTGTTCTTTGTGTCCGGATGTCTTCGCCAGCCCGAGAAAGGTCCGGGGGGGCTCAACCAGAGCGACTTTGAAAAGATTTGCGCCAACGGTTTTGACCCGGTGGACCAGGCGCAGGACCAGAACGACTATCCCTGGTCCATGGAGTATTTCGTGCCCGACGGCAAAACTCCGGAGGAGGGTTTTGTCTACGTGGGCACCTGGAACCGGGTGCAGCAGTGGAAGGGCTTCCAGCCCAACCGCCAGCCGGTCTATCCCGAAATTCGGCGCTATCGACCCGATGCTTCGCCCACCACCTGGCAGCGTGTGCTGGACACGCGCGACCTGAACATGGACGACCACAGCCGTCCCCACGGATTCCGTTCGATGAAAAGTTACCGGAACAAATCAGACGGCAAGCTTTACCTCTATGCGGGTGGGCGCGGGGACACCACCTCGCTGTGGCGCTCCGAAACGGGTGAACCGGGAACCTGGGAGCAGTTTTGGGTGGAAGATCAGGTTGGCTCCATACGGGGCCTGTCCGTGCACAATGGACTCCTGTACATGTCGTACTACAACGACTATGCCATGGTGGACAAGGCGGCCGGCGAGGACGATGCCAAGAAGGGCGACGACCCGAGCGCCATCATTATGGCCACCGACGGGGCGACCGTGTGGACGGTCATGAACGACGGTTTCGGCAACAAGAGCAATGTGGGCATATTCACGCTCGAATCATTCAACGGCTGGCTCTACGCGGGCACCCACAATCCGCTCCAGGGTGCCGAGGTGTGGAAGCTGGAAGGTCCCGGCCCCGCCGCTGCGCCGATCAAAGTGATTGACCATGGCGGACCCCGCTGGCTTAACGAGGCTTTCATGACCATGTACGTGTGGCAGGACCATCTGTACGTGGGTTCGCAGGCCAGCTTCATCATGCGCCTGATTCTAGGCGGACTCAAACCGGCGGACCTGCTGCGCATCGACAGGGCGGATCATTGGGAGGCAGTGGCCGGCCCGAATTCCATCGGCGGTGAGAAGAGCGGTTTTGGGGAGCGGTCCAACGGCTACATCTGGTCCATGTGCGAACATGATGGCTGGCTGTACGCGGGCACTTACGACATCATGCCCGGGTTGAACTACATGTTCACCCATCCCAGTTTCATGCTTGGCATGATGGGGCTCGGAAAAGAATCGAGCGAGTCGCCGGAGAAAGTGTTTGTCACAACGGCCATTGAACTCGCCGCCTGGAAATCCAATTATGGCGGCGACCTTTACAAGACGCAGGACGGAAAGAAATGGTACTGCGTGACCGTGGACGGTTTCGGCAACCACAACAACTATGGTTTGCGCACCATAAAGTCAGCCTTTGGCAGGCTGTTCATAGGCCTCGCCAACCCCTATGACGGACTGGAAGTGTGGGCAAGCAAAGCGGTCCAATAAAGAGAACGCGGTCCGGCAGTTCTTGTTAGCAAGGGCCGGAATGTCAGCGTTTCTTCGCCGTCTTCTTCTTTTCGGGGACGACCGCAACCGGAGTTGCCGTGTATGGGAAGGTTATGGGTGGGCGCCGGTGCGACTGCACAATGAAATAGATGCCGCCGGCAATCAGGAAGAAGGTGTAGAACACGCCCCGGCTCAGGCCGAATATGAGGGACGCATCCGGTTCACGAAACTGCTCGCAGACTATGCGCGACACAGAGTAGACCAGCAGGAATTCTCCCGAGAGCCGGCCAGGATACTTTTGCGCGTCCGTTTTCCAGAAGCGCCACTGCATGTACAGCAGCAGAATGAGCCCCTCTGTGCCCGCCTCGTACAACTGGGAGGGATGGCGCGCTGCAATCATCTCCGGCAGCATGCCCGGCGCGCTTCGCGGAAAGATCACAGCCCAGGGTGCATTGCTGATATTGCCCCACAGTTCACCGTTCACGAAGTTGGCCAGTCGGCCGAACAGAAAACCCACGGGCACCAGGGGCGTCATCATGTCGCCGAACTGAACCAGCGTGATCTTGCACTTGCGCGACACATACCAGCAAGCGAGCACCACGCCGATGAATCCGCCGTGGCTGGACATGCCGCCCTTCCACACCTCGAAAATGAACCACGGCCGGCTCAGCGTGTCGGGAAGGGCGTACAGGAGAATAAATCCCAGGCGCGCGCCCACCAGCACCCCCAGCACCATGGCGTAAAGCGCAATCTCCTCCTGTTCGGCGCTGAGCGGGGAGCGCCCCGTGCGCTGGAAGATGCGGTGCATGAACACGCCCATTACAAACCCCGTCACGTAGGCAAGGCCGTAATAGCTGACGCCGATATCGCCCCATAGATGAATCAGTTTTGGGTCAAGCTGGTTGACCCAATGGCCGTTGACAAAATTCATAATGCCTCCAAGGGGCTGAACCGGGTGCGCAAATGCGGAGACCGCGCCAGGCAGCAGCCCATCAGGCCTCTTCCACGGCGGGTGCATGCGCTTCCTGCGCCGCCACTCCGTGCCCCAAAAGATTGCCGAAGAAAGTCCGTGCCCAAATATGGATGTCGTCGAAAATCGTAAAGAACACCGGCACGACGAAAAGCGTGAGCACCGTGCCCACGGTCAGCCCGCCAATCCACGCCTGACCCAGCCCGGAGAAGGTGGAGGCGCCGCCCGTCTTGGTCAGCGCAAGGGGAACCAGACCCAGGATCGTCGTCATGGCTGTCATGATTACCGGACGGAAGCGGTCCCGTCCCGCGCGCAGCACCGCGTCGGTGCGGTTTCCCGTCTTGGAGTAGAGTTGATTGATGTAGTCCACCACCACGATGCCGTTCTTGACGATGACGCCGACCATGATGATGCAGCCGATGAGGGTGATCTGGTCAAACTGGTTTTCCATGAAGTAGACCATCCACACAGCGCCGCCCAGGGCCAGCGGCACGCTCGTCATGATCGACATGGGCAGCAGCAGCGACTCGAACAGCGCCGCCATGACGATGTACACCAGGATGATCGCCATCGCCAGGGACGAAGTGAAGTTGAAGATGTTGCTTTCCAAGTCCTCGAGCTCGTCGCCGAAGTCCACGTTGTAACCGGTCGGCAAGTCCAGCAGCGCGATGGAGCGCTTCGCCTCTTCCTTGAACAGCGATAGGTTCTTTGTGTTCAGCTTGGCCGACAGCGTGATGACATTCTTCCCGTTGACCCGCTTGATGGCCGTGGCGCTGCGCACCTTGGAGTAATCGGTCAGGTCCTGGAGGGGGACAAGCTTGCCCGTCATGCCGGGAACCATGACATTGTCCAGATTGGCCTGCGACTTGCGGTCCTCCTCGCTGAACTGTGCCCAAACGGGAATCTCGCGGCGGCCCTGCTTCATGTAGGGCATGCGCGCGCCCCGCAGGGCGGCATCCACGGTCTGCGCCAGAATCAGCGCACTGACCCCCGCCTGCTGGGCCAGCGGCTGATCAATCTTGATCTGCATCTCCTGCTTGCTCTTTTCAACGTCGGCATGCACTTCCTTGACATAGGGATTGGTGTCGTCAAGAATTTTCTTCAGTTTCTCGGCGTAGTTCTCCAGTGTCTCGCGCTCATCGCCGCGAACATAGAGCGTGATATCCGCCCGGTTGCCGTTGTCGCCGATGTCGCCCATGGACAGGCGGAACTCCGCACCGGGAGTGCGCTTTGGAATCTTCTCTGACAGAATCTGCATGACCTGCTCGGTGGTGTAGGGCGGGGAGGACCACTTGGGGTCGTCATCCTCCGTGTAGAGATAGACATCGAAGAAGCCCTCGTTGGGGCCGTTCATGGACAGCACCTTTTTGATGCCAAGCGGTTCACGGACTTTGTTGATCGTTTCCTCTATCTGGCGGAACAGGGCCGCCGCGCCGCTCAAATCGAAATTCTGATCCAGCGCGACGTCAATGCGCACATCGCGCATGTCCAGCTTGGGCATCTCGCGCATGCCTGTGCCCTTCATGGGAATCTCAAAAGTGAGCCACACGATGAAGGCCAGTGCTGCCAGAAAGATGAGGCGGCGGCGCAATGCCAGGTGCAGCACCTTGGAATAGCCGTCGATAAAGGACTGAATCGGGTGAAGGTCGCCCAGCCAGGTGATGGACCTGCGGAACGCGCCTCCCTTGGCGCTGTCACGCGCCGCGTCGTCCGAAGGGTCGGCGGCGGCCGCATTCTCCCCCTTGCGGCGCCAGTGTTCAGACAGCGTCTGGAAGATGTTGTGCCCACCCGTAATCTTGGTTCGCGACATGGCCAGAGGCACCAGCGTCAGCGCGGCGACAAGGCTGGCCAGCAGGGAGACAATGAGCGGCCAGGCGAGCTGCTCCATGAAGACAAACATGCGGCCCGCGTCCATGAAATACATGGGAACAAACACGACCACCGTGGTCAGCGTGGAGGCCACCACGGCAAGGCCCACCTCCATCGCGCCGTTGACGGCCGCCCCGCGCATGGGCTCGCCTTCCTGTCGGTGGCGTATGATGTTCTCCACCACCACAATGGCGTCGTCCACCAGCATGCCCACCGAGATAATCATTGACACCATGGTGACGATGTTGAGCGTCATTCCCGACAGGTACATGAAGACGACGGCGACAAGGAGGCAACTCGGAATGGCCAGCGACACAATGAAGGTCGGCATGGCCTTGTGCAGGAAAAAGATCAGCACGGCCACCGAGAGCAGCGCGCCGTAGTAGCCCTCAAGGAAAAGGTTCTTCAGGGCACGATTGATAAGGTCGGCCTGATCGAAGAAGATCAGGCGGTCCACCTTGTTGAACGCCTGCTCCTTGAGCAACTTCTCCAACTCGATGTGCACGTTGCGGCAGGTGGCCACCGCATTGGCCTCCGACTCCTTTATCACGAGCAGCACGACGCCGCCCTTGCCGTCCAGCGCCACCCGCTGCTGCTCTTCGCGTGCCCGGTAGCTCACCTTGGCGATCTGGCCCAGCCGAAGGCCGTTGGGGGTCACCACCATGTCAGCGATGTCCTCCAGGCGGCGGTACTCGCCCATGAGCCGCGCGTAGAATTTGCGCTCACCGTCGACCAGGTTGCCTATGGAAAGGTTGACGCTGCTCTCGCGCAGGTTCTGGATAACCAGGGCAAGGTTGAGATTCATCGCGCGCAGCGTGTTCTGGTCGAACTCGATGAGCACCTCTTTGGGCTGGATGGGGGAGAGGACCTCCACCTTGGCAACGCCGTCGAGGCGGCTGAGTCTTGGCTCGGCCACCGTGCGGACCAGGTTGGCAAATTCGTCCTGGTCGCCCTCCTTGAAGAGCCCGAAGGCCATCACGGGTATCGATCCCGAACTGAAACGCTGGATGAGCATCTTGTCGGCTTCTTTGGGCAGGATCAGCTTGAGTCGTTCAAGCCGGTCCCGCACCTCTGCCGTGGCCACCGAGATGTCCGTATCAAGGCTGAACAGAAGCCCCACTTCGCAGCCGTTGGAATTGGAGGTGGAGCGAATGCGGCGCAATCCCGGAATGGTGCGCAGTTCGCCCTCCACGGGAATGCTTATCTGCTGCTCCACCTGCGCCGGCGAGGCGCCGGGGTAGGCGATCAGCACCCCGATGAAGGGCCGATCCACCTTGGGCAGGAAATTGAGCGGGATGCGGTTCCACGCAATGACGCCCAAAATCAGCAGGCTGACGGTGATCATCAGCACTGTGATCGGTTTCTTGAGGGCCAGTTCTGGCAGGGACTGCCTCATCTTGACTTATCTTTTCCGCCGAACATGTAGTAGACCATCGGAATGATTACCAGTGTTAGCACGGTCGAAAGGGAGAGTCCGGAGATGATCGTGATGGCCATGGGCTTGCGCATTTCCGAGCCTTCACCCGTGGCCACGAGCATGGGCACAAGGCCCAGCACTGCCGTAAGTGTAGTCATCAGGATGGGGCGCAGCCGCACTTTGCCGGCCAGCACGATGGCATCGACCTTGGGCATGCCGCGGTCGCGCAGCAGATTGATATAGTCCACGAGCACGATGGCGTTCTTCACCACGATGCCCGCCAGCATGATGCCGCCCAGGAAGACCATGACGCTCAGGCTCGTGTCGGTGTAGTACAGGGTGTAGATGACGCCGATAAACGCCAGCGGGATGCTGAACATGATCAGTGCAGGGTGGATGATGGACTCGAACTGGCAGGCCATCACCACGTAGACCAGGAACATGGCCAGAATGAGCGCAAACCGAAGGCTTGAGTAGGCCGTGCCCAGTTCGCGGTTCTGCCCGCCCTGCTGGAAGTAGAAGTCGTCGGGCTTGTTCACTTTCTTTACGGCGTCGTCAATGTCCTGCGCCACCGCGCCCAGGTCTCGGCCTTCCACGTTTGTCGTGATGACGGCCACCTGCTTCTGGTCCACGCGCCGAATTTCGCTGGGTCCTTCCTGCACGGTAATCTTCGCCACATCGGAGAGCGGAATGGGCACGGGGCCGTCGGTCACCGAAAGCTTGCGCAGGTCGTCCACACTGCTCAGCAGCGCCTGGTCAGTGCGCACACGAATGTCTACCTTTTCGCCGCCGCGGCTGAAACGCGTCGCCACGTCGCCCTGCACCTCCGTGCGGAGTCGCAGCGCCACCTGCCCGGGAGATATCTTCTTTTCCGCCAGGGATTCGCGGTCGAGCTCGACAATCAGTTCCGGATAGCCGGTCTTGATGCTCAATTCCGCATCCTTCACGCCCGGAACCTTGCGGATAACATCCACCGCCTCCATCCCCACACGCCGGAGTTCATTCAGGTCCTCGCCGACCACCATGAGTTCCACCGCTGTTTTGAAACTGAACATGCTTGGCAGGGTGAAATTGATGTTCTCATCGGTCCGCTCCAGCAGTACCTTCTCGCGCAGTTCCTTGATGATGCCGTCCTGGATGGGCGCAGTCCTTTCCGGGTCCTTCAACTGCACGGTGAACTGGGCCACATTTTCACCGCCCTTGTTCGTTCCGGTCTTCTTTTCCTGGCCGATTTCCACGGTCACGGAGGCAACCTCCCGGTGATCGCGCAGGATGGCCTCAAATTTTCGCGCCCGCCGTTCTGTATCCTGCAAGCGGGTGCCCGCGCGGGCTTCCATGCGCATCCCAAATTCACCCTGTTTCATCGGGGGGATAAGTTCGCGTCCCAGCTTGGTGGCGATGAACCCGGAATGCGCCCCCAGGAGAATCACGAGCAGGAGAAAGACGGGGCTAAAGCGCAGGCACACGCTCAGCATGAATCCGTAGCTTTCGCGAAAGACATTGAACGACCGGTCAAAGAGAAAGAGGAACCAACCCATGGCAACCTTGAAGACCAGGCGCACAATCCATGCGACAATCAGAATGGCAACGCATAGAAGATGAAGACCCGTGGCAAAAACCGAGTAAAGAAGCTTGAGAAGAATCTGGCACAGGGCCATGACCAGCAGCAGCGGAAGGCAGCAAAACGCGATAACCGCTTTGATGATGCGCAGGGGGCCGATGCCAAGGCGCAATGCCGCCATGGTGGTGAACGACGGTCCGAAGGCATCCACGAAGACATCCCGCAAGCCTTCCCAGGCGTAGCGGAGCCCCAGCAGTGGAATCAGGAGCACTGAAACAACACGCGACCGGCGTTGCAGGTTTCGGGCTTCCCTGTATGCCCGCACTGTCCACACCACCTGTGCGCCCGCCTGCAGTCCCAATCCGGTCCGCGAGGCCAGCAGTGGCACCAGAAACATGGCCGTGAGCAGGGACGCCATCAGGGAGTAGCTGACCGTCAGGGCAAGATCCCGGAACAACTGGCCCGAAATCCCTTCCACGAAAGTGATGGGGACAAAGACGCACACGGTTGTCAGGGTTGATGAAATGACCGGCGCGGCGACCTCCCGGGTGCCGCGCTCTGCGGCGTCCACCACGCCGTCGCCCTCTTCGCGGCACCGGAAAATACTTTCGAGCACCACGATGGAGTCGTCGACCAGCAGGCCCACGCCGAGCGCCAGGCCGCCAAGGGACATGATGTTAAGCGTGATGTGCTGCAGGAACATCGGTATAAACGTTGCAATCACCGACAGTGGAATGGCAATGCCGATAATCAGTGTGGTCTTGATTTCCTGAAGGAAGATGAACAGGATGGCCAAGGCCAGGAATCCGCCCTGAATGACTGAGTCACGCACTTCTTTTGTGGAAGCCTCGATAAAGCGGGACTGGTCCGTGATGACAGTGAGGCTGACCTCCGGTGGGAGCCGGTCCAGCAGGGTGCGTTTGGACGGGGGCGGCGGGGTGCCCTGCGCCGATTTGCCGCGCATGGCCGACTTTGCGCGCCGTTCGGCCGCAGCCATGCCGGCCGTAATATTGGCCTGAAGCTTTTCCGCGAAGGAAAGGGGACGCTCCATCGCGAGCAAATCGCGCACACGGTTGCACACGGCCACAGTGTTCGCATCGCCCTCTTTGTAAACATCCACGGCCACGGCCTCGCGGCCGTTAATGCGGACAATGGTTTCGCGTTCCTTGGCGCCCATGAATACGTCCGCCAGGTCGGATAGGCGCTTCTGCGTGCCCGAAGGGGTGGTAATCAGTGTGGCGGAGATCTGGTCGATGTTCGTGTATTCGTTCATCGTGCGGACGAGGTATTCCGTCTTGCCCTCGCGAAGCTGTCCGCCGGAAAGATTGATGTTCTGTTGTGCCAGGTTCTCCACAATATACTGAAGCGGCAGGCCGAGGCCTTTCAACTTCTCCGCGTCGACCAGTACCTGGATTTCCTCTTCCTGGCCGCCCTTCACCGCCACCTGCGCGATGCCGGCCTCGGCCTCGAGATCGCTCTTGAGGTGTTTTTCCGCGTCATAACGTATCGTGGTGAGGCGCTTGACCTCCTCGTCGGGGGTGCCTTGGGCGCCGGTGGCCGTAATGGCGATGCGGATGACCGGGTCGCGCGTCGGGTCATAGCGCAGGATGACCGGCTTTTTGGTGACTTCCTTGGGCGCCTCAAAAAGGTCCAGCCGATCGCGCACTTCCTGCTGGGCCGTGTTCATCTCCGTGCCCCAGGTGAATTCAAGTGTGATCTCGGAGCGTCCCGGCGCGGACACACTGCTAATCTCCACAAGCCCGCTGACGATGGACAGCATTTCCTCCAGGGGACGGGTGACCAGTTTTTCCACGTCTTCCGGCGCGGCGCCCTCATACTCCGTCCGAACGGTGAGTGACGGGTACGAAATGTTCGGCATCAGGTTGATGGGAAGCTTCTCGTAGGATCGCCAACCGAACACGACGATGGTCAGGAAAAGCATGATCATCGTCACCGGGCGCCGGATGGCAACGCGGTATTTTTGGGAAGTGCTGTCTTCGGGAGTGTTGGTCATGGGCGGTCCGCCGGGTTGCGTTGCGCGCCGGGGCGCGCCATCCTGTGTGAACTTGGGGAAAAGGGCCTACTTGGTCGCGGTCTCTTCCATCTCCTTCTGCTTCTTGGCTTCCTCTTCGGACTTCTTCTTCGCCGCGGCGATCGCCTCATTGAAAGACACGCCCTCGCGGGCCTTGAGTTCCTTTTCGGCGCTGGTGATGGTTACGTAAGAGTTTTGCTTGAGCGTATGCTGGCCAAGCACCACCACCTGGGTGTTGTCGTCCACCCCGGATAGGACTTCGATGTTGTTGCTGTCCTCCAGTCCTGTTTTCACCTCGATGCGCTGTGCGACATAGGCGGCATCCTCCGGCTTGGCCGCCGCATCGGGCGCGGGGGCCGGGTCGGGCTGACTCTGGGCATTCGCCTGCGCTTCGGGAAGCACGGTCATAAGGTACATGCGCGCATTCTCTTCGATGACAGCGTCTTTCGGCACCACGAGCGCGTTTTTGTGGGTTTCCATGACGAGCCGGACACGGGCAAAGGCTGCGTCGCGCAGCTTCGCCTTGTCGTCCATGGTGAAATCGAGCACAACCTTGACGGTGCCGCTGAGCGGGTCAACACTGGGGTTGATGCGGCGCAGCTTGGCGGTAAACTCCTGCCCTTCCATGGTGTCCACGCGCACCCTGGCCTCCTGCCCCACAGACAGGCGCGAAAGCTCTTTCTCCGGCACCTGGATGGGCAAAACGTAGGAACCGGTGTCCACCAGCGAGAAAACCGGCATGCCGGGGGAGACGAGCAGACCCTCCTGAATGTTTCGCTTGGTCACCACGCCGCCGATGGGGGCGGTGATGGTCTGGTGCTTTAGCTGTGCCTGGTTGATTTCCAGCAACGCCTTGGCCTGGTCATAGGCGAATTTGGTGTTGTCCCGTTCCACGGGCGCGCCGATGCCTTCCGCAAGACTGCGTTCGGCAATCTGAAAGGCGGTTTTGCGTTGCTCCACCTGGATGAGCGTCTGGCGCATCTGGGCATCCATTTCCGTCTTGTCCAGTTCGGCAAGGACCGCGCCTTCCTTGACGCGGTCGCCCTCTTCCGCTTTCACTGAAAGGCACACGCCCGTTCCCTTGGAAAGCACTTCCACCCGCTTTTCCGCCACGATGCGAGTGGTGGTTTCAAAATAGGCGGATATGTCCGCCCGCTTGGGATGGGACACCTCGACGGGAATCAGTATGCGTTCCGATTCTGTTTTTTTCGCTTCCCCGGCGGGCGCGGTACCACCCGGAGCCGATTGCTTGGCTTCCGCTGCGGCCCCCTCGACCGGTTTTGTGCATCCGACCATGAGCACCGCCGTGCAACACAACATTAGAATCAGAACGCTGTTCCGCATGGACTCTCCTGAAGAGCGCCCGCGCATTTCAGGCCTTTTCAGGCTTTATCAAATGCGCGAATACCCAAGTGTGGGTGTGTTTACGGGAGACTGTGCGGGTGTGGTACACCCGATATGCCAACAGCCCGCCACACAGACCCTCTCAACCATGAACACAATCGACTTTTTCAAACGTCAAACCTTACCGATGAGACCCACGATCATTACACTGAGGTTTCACACAATGTACACTTCACCGTGTCCCATCGCACCCTTGGTGGGGGCTCATCGCAGGCCACCAACTATAGCAGACCGGCGGGGGGCGCATAAAGAATTTCCGGCATCGTTGCCGCGCGAGGCCCCCTGCTCATGGAACATTCCATGGGCATTGTCAACTCGTGTATTCAAAAGGGGTTAGCTTCCGGGAAGTTCATCCCGTATGCGTCGGGGGCGGACCCCCTGTTTCTCCCATTTGGCCTCGATGGCGGCCCGGCGCTCCTGCTGCGCCTTCCGCAGGCGGGGCATCCATACGCGCAGATCTAGACTGTCCGGAAGCATCTTGCCAATGAAAGGCACCATCAGCGAATCGTTTAGGGCATCGCAGAAGGAATCATACAGTTGAACATGATTCTTGAACCGGGCCTCTTCGTCTACAGGGGTGTCCAGGGAGACCGCATCCAGGTCGATAAAGAAAAACCGGTCGCCTTCGCGGGTGAATATATTCTTGCCCGAAAGGTCTGAATGATAGGCCCCGGCCGCCTCGATGCTGTTTATGCCATCGGCTAGACGGTCCAGAAAACCGCCGATGGTGTCGGCGCCCGCGCCCTGTTTCAATAGGGACAGCAGGAACTCCTCGGTGTTAATCTGTCCGGCCAGATACTGAAAGACGAACACCGTGCCACTGACCAGGCCGAGCCGCTGCTTTTCGACAAAGGCAAGCGGTTCGGGCACACGCACATGATTCGCGCGCAGATGGTGCGAGGCGAGCCAGGGTTGGCGGAAGCGGTCGCGTAGCAGGGTATGGCGCATGGTCTTGATGCCCGCGCCGGCGCGGCTTTCCTTCACCACCCAGTGCCCCACGCGCCGCACCTCGGCCTTGGGGGAGGTTTTCAGGACCTCTCCGGGATGGGTCAACAGTGTTTCCAACTGGGCGAATGTCACATCACTGCGGAGATACACCGTCCTGCCCGACAGGCGGCTGATGCTGAAATTGGGGGGGCACATGGGGTCTTTTGAAGAAGTGTCGCTACTGCTCATGTTCCTGCTTTCCTGCCCCGTATTCCCGTGGACAGACTTCCTTTCAACTGATACAGCCTGTCCAGCCATTCCGGAATGCCCGTTCCGCCCAAATCGCCGTAGCCGGCCATGAAATCTTCAAAACAATCCCGTGGCAAACCGTTCTTCTCAAGGGATCGGCGAAATCTAAGCAGATTTCGGCTGCACTCAATCACACTCGGCATGGCGCCAATATCGGCTCGGTCAAGGTCGATGAGGTGGGGGAGACCCTGGGCAACCACTATGTTTTTCACTTGAAGGTCGGCATGCCACACGCCGCGCCAGTGCATGTCGCGCACCAACAGGCCCACGCTGCGCATCATGCAGGTGCGTTCCCCGTTGCTTTCGCTGGAAACATGCGCCTGCAACCAACCCAATAAATCAGACCCTTTCAGTAGTTCTGTCGCCAGCGCGCCGCTGACCAGGGGGCCCCGTCTCTCCCAAAGGACGCCAAGCAACCGCGGCACGGGAAGACCGAGTTGCTCGGTCCACCAGTGGGCGACAAATTCCAAACCCGGACGGTTTATAAAGAGATAATGGCTGCCCAGCAGGTGGGAAACCAACCCGCCCCGGTGACAAACCCGCACCAATCCATCCCGGTCGTGGGTCCAGGGAAAGCTGCGCAATGCGCCCCGCTCACCCCGTTGGATTGTGGTGCAGTTTTCCGCCGTGGTCAGCGCCTGGGCAATAGCGTCAGCCCCATCCCGACGCACAACCAGCCGCATCCGCCCCAGGTCGCGCGTCTCAAATTCATCTGAGGCAAGGATTTCCGGCAGTTCCATGTTCATTTCCCGAAAAAGTGTGCTTCATTATGAAGTCTGAGCCCTTCTTGGCGCAAACCTGATGCCTGAAACAGGGGGCGTGCCCTTGCCAAATGGAATCGCCTCGGCAGCTTCCAGGATGACTTTGCAAGTCTTGGCGTAATCTGGAGGGATTCGTCTAGGGCGATGTTTCGGACACCTTGAGGATGCCCCCCAGGCTCGGATCGCCGATTTCAAGGGAAACTGTCCCCGCCTCGCCCACCGCGCAGGTATAGAGGCCCTCGTCCGCGCTGAGACAGTCCTTAATGCTGAGTGTTGCAGTGTCCACTCCGGAGAATTTCATATCGTTCCGCAAATCAGCCCCATTGTGGCGCCACTGATAAGTGAGGGCAATATTGGTCGATGCGGTTGTCACTGTGAATTGCGCCGCGGCGCCCGTTCTGACCGTCACGGCTCCCGGGGAGATGCCGGGACTTCTGCGCACCACCACAAAGGCGCCCGCAGGCACCGTGGTTGTCCAGACACTCCCGGCGGTCAACTGTCCGTCCACACCCGTGGAGCTTTGGGGGAGCAGCATGGGACCGCCGCCGACGACGGAGACCACGACCCGGTCCAGGGTGGCCTCGCCGCTGTTCTTCACAAATACTTGGTCGAAACCCCTGAAAACCGATGCGCCGCCCGCCGAAGGCTGGCGCAGCACGGTGTATTGCAGTGTGCCATTGCGGGGAATCAGCGCGTCCACGACCGCTTGGTTCCAGTAACCACTGTTCAGGCAACAGCCTGCCGTGGACGGGCCGCCGAGAAGCTGGGGAATCTTGGGTGTGGGCGAGAGCAAAAGGGGGTTGTTCGCCGTAATCAATTCACCATAGACATTTTCCGCCAGCACCGGTGTGGTTTTGCCGTCCGGGTTGTCAAAGGACGGCGCATGGGCCGCCAGTGCTTCCGAATTCATGTTGGAATAGCGGGTAAAGGCGCCGTTGTGGAAGGGGGAATTGTCAAGAACATGGAGAATTTGCACATTTCGTCCCTCGGCAAGCACCACCGAACCCATGAGTTTGATCATGCCCGGTGTGCCATAGCCCCCCCGGCCTCCATCGCCGCCTTTGGCCTCTCCACATCCCTTAGCACCTGTTTCGGCCGCGCCCGAAGCCCCGTCGGCAATCTCTGCGGCATTTGCACTGAAACGGCCGCCAGTGACCTGAAGCAGGCCCTGAGCCGCCAGAATAAAGGCCCCGCCTCCGTCGGCACCCTTGGCACCGCTGCCGCCCACGCCGCCGGTGCAACCGGTGGTGGACGCCCCAGCGCCACCCCCGCCTCCACCACCTCCGCCATTGCCTGCTGCGAGCGTGCTTTCTATGGCGGGCGCGTTGAACAGCGCGGCACCGCCCTGTACGCCCGGGCCGGCATGCTTGCCGGGACGGCCGTGAAGTGCCGGTTGACCATCGGCGCCTGCATTGCCGCCCGGACCGGCCATGCCATAGCCGCCGTAGCCCTTGGAACCGACCAAACCCTCACCGGCTGGAAGGGCAGGCGCGTTGCCCGCAGTGGAGGCTCCTTGGGCACCCATTCCGCCCGCGCCACCCGCACCGCCGCCCAGCGTTCCGGGCGGGACCTCCAAATCTGCCAGCCAAACCATGTCGCCCGAGGCGGTAACGGACAAAGGCCTGCTTCCGGAGACATTGACCGCAACGGCGGAGGCCACCTTCACATCTTTGAAACGAAAGACGCAAACTCCATCCACATCGGCGCCGGTGGCAACGACCGTTCCGTCCAGGGTCATGGTCATTGCGGAGGTGTCTATTTCGAGACTTCCCGAGTTCGCGGTGAAATCCAATGCGGCCCCTCTGGCGTCATACGTGGCCGGGTCCTGGGCCTTGCGCACCGTGAATGCCGCGCTGCACGAGGTGCTCCGGCCCGCCCTGTCCGTGGCGGTAAGGGTGATGTCATGGCGGCCCATCGGAACTGTTGTGCCCGCAGGCGGCGATTGCGCCGTTGTTAAAGGACCGGAGCACTTGTCCCACGCCTGAAGCACCGGCAGGAAGTCGGGCACCTGCGCATTCCCCTTGTCATCGGCCAGGGCAAGCGCGTCCGGCGGGCGGGACGTGATGACCGGAGCCGCGTCGAACACGGTAACGGACCGCGTCACTTCAACGGCACGGTTGCAACTGTCATCAAGCGCGTTGTAGGTAACCCGATATAAGCCGGGCACGGCGTTGTTCACTTTGTCCCCGCCAAGCTCGACAGGCAGGGTTCCCGAGCAACTGTCCGTGCAAAATGCGCCGGGTTCGGCGTAGGTGCCGCCGCATTCCACTCGGACTTCGGAATCACCCAGCAGTGTGATAACCGGTGCTTCCCTGTCCGCGACGGTGACAATGCGCATGACCTCATCGGCTCGGTTGCCTTCGTTGTCGGTCACGTTGTAGCGCACGGCGTATCTGCCTGGCTCGAGCGGGTTCACCGGGTTGAAGGCGGCGACGCGCGCGCTTAGGTCGTGCAGGCAGTTGCCGTCAATGGCCGTGGCACCCGCGTCCACGTAGGGTGTTCCGCAGGCCACCATCACGGCGGGTTCACCGAGGAGGGTTATTACCGGCGGGGGGGAGGGAGTGTCGGTGGTGCGGTCGCGCCACTGGTCAAAGAGGCAGCGCTGGTAGTCAGCACACTTTGGTGCTGTTCCGCCGAACATCCACAGTGTTCCCCATTCATTCTTCCAGCAGACTGCATACTCTGCAGGACCGGTCGCCCTGGGTTTTGAGAGGGCATTTGCCCACGTCCAGGTTCCCGTAGACGGGCTAAACTTCCACAGGTCGTTGAGTTCGGCTGCGCCCGGCGTCTCGGTATAACCGGTACCGCCAAACAGCCACAAAACGCCCCCGAAATCAATCCACGCGACAGCCTGTGTACGCCCTCCCGGCGTTTCGGCGGTCAACGGTTCTCCAAAAGAGGCATAGATGCCCGGCTGGCCGGCTTCCGAGGGGTCTTCAGTTTCAATCCAGCGGTCGTTGACGGGGTCATTCCTCCAGGTGTTCTTGACGCAGGCCTCATTCGGCGAGGATTCCGTCTGACAGCCGCCTTGAAGCCAAAGCGAACCCGACCTGTCGGTCCAGGAGACCGCGCTGTAGTGTGCGGCGGATGTTTCTTGGGGCCCCTTTGCTTCCAGCTCCGCGCCCGTTTGATTGGCGTTATCCGCCATACCCCGCAGAGTGTCGACAGGAAGGGCGCCAAGACTCGCCATTCCCCGCACAAGAGAAAAGTGAATTGTGTCATTGGCACAGGAGTACCCAGTGAGGAGGGAAATGCCCCCGAAGATTCCAAGCCCTGAAACAAGAAAAGGCACAACTCTCCCGATAATGGAAAAACTGTGCTTGGGCATAAATCTAACCTCATCTTCTTGGAGAATTCCCCAAATAGTACCAGAAGACGGTCGGTTGGCCAAGTGCCGCGTCAGTTTTACCCCCAAGAAAACGCGAGTGCGATGCTGGCCAGAAAGGAGCCAATAAGAATGTCCTGCCGGACAGTAGACTGTCCGACAGGACTCTGGTGTTTGGCCTTTATCTAGATTTTAGACGGTCTTTGTAAAACCCCTTGCTTTTTGCGTTGGTTCGTGTTAAACTATACTCTAGCATATATGCTAGAGTATACCAACCCAAAGGAGCAGGCCATGGGATACCCGACAA
>CAITNO010000134.1 GCA_903893795.1 Candidatus Hydrogenedentota bacterium
CCTGCAGGATGCGGTGCTGACCGCAGGCTCGGGCGCGAGCCCCAAGGCCGACGACGAAGTGACCGGGCATTACAAGGGCACGCTCCTTGACGGCGCCGTGGTCGACAGCTCCTATGACCGCAAAGAGCCCGCCACCTTCTCCGTGAAGCAGCTCATCCCCGGCTGGGTCGAAGCGCTTCAGCTCATGAAAGAAGGCGGCAAGTACAAGCTGTTCATCCATCCGAAGCTCGCCTACGGCGACCGCGGCGCGGGCGAAATCCCCTCGAATTCGGCGCTGATCTTCGAAATGGAACTGCTCAAGATTAAGACCGGCAGCCCGTCGGTTGAGATCAAAGCCCCCGCGCCGGAGAAATAATCCGGTCCATCAGACCTTTCTGCCGGCCGTTCGGAACACTCCGGGCGGCCGGTTCTTTATTGGGGGGAGACGGGAAGGAAGCCGGGCAGAAACACAACAGGCCGTAGTCCGGCACAGGGTGCCCGACCACGGCCCGCTTTCAGCCGAACCTGTTTACGCCCGGTAGATGGAATGCCCCAGGCCCATGGCCGTGCGGCAGGCCTCGACCGTTTCGAGGGCGACCGGGGTGACGCGCTGGGCGTTTTCCCGAAGGAAATCGCGCACGGAATCCTCGTTGTTGGCGGGGTCGTTGTAGCGCTCAATGATCGGCGCGTTGAACAGCGAGACCTGCTCCGCCACGGTCTTCTTCAGACCGCCGTAGAACTTGCCGCCCTGCCGGTACTGCTCCAGGTACTCGAGATACACTTCCTGCGGCGCCAGCAGTGCCAGCAGCCGGTAGAGCACGCCCACGCCGGACGGCATCTTGGGAATCACGAAATCAGGCTCATTGCTGTCCGTGTCCAGCGGCGCCGGTTCGGTCGTGGTGGGCACGGCCTTGATTTTCTTCAGCACCGTCGCGGGGTCATCCAGCAGGTCGATGGTGTTGTGGTCGCTCTTGCCCATCTTCACCGAACCGTCCAGCCCCGGCAGGCGCAGCGCCTCACGGCCCACGGGCCGCGGCACATGCAGCGTCTCGCCGAAACGGCTGTTGAAGCGGGCCGCCAGGTCCATCGCCATTTCCACATGCTGGCGCTGGTCGTCGCCCACAGGAACGACGTCGGCCTTCACAATCAGAATGTCCGCCGCCATCAGCACGGGATAACCCAGCAACCCGTAGGAAAGCGGATTGCCCTCGGACTTTGGGTCCTCCTGCAGTTTGGACAGCTTGTCCTTGTACGTCGTGCCGCGCTCCAGAAAACCGATGTTGGTGATCATGCCCAGCAGCAGCGACAGTTCAGCCGTGCAGGGCAGGTCGCTCTGGCGGTAGATGATCGAACGGAGGGGGTCCAGCCCGCAGGCGACATAGGTCCGCAGCATGTTGATCGTGTTGCCGTAAAAGTCCTGCCTGTCCGTGATGGTCGTCAGCGCGTGGTAGTCGGCGATGAAGTAATAGCAGGTCGCCGCATCCTCTTCCTGCAAACGGAGAAAGTGCTTGACTGCGCCAAAATAGTTGCCATAATGCAGCCGGCCTGTCGGCCGGATGCCGGAAAGAATGACTTCGCGCTTCTTTTCAGACATGGGAGGAATCCTGTGTGTTCATTACCGGGGGAATCGGCCAAAGAATACCCCAACCCGCCCCGTCGTGTCCAACGTGGAAACGGCTTTAGACCGCTCTACTCGGCCTTTCACGGCTTGGTGCACAGGGGTCTCCGCACCCGCTTTGCGCGCCGGGCAAGGTTCTGGTCGCGAACCTTTACCCAGGCAGGGAACCCGCCCAAGATTAAGAAATCTTAATCCAATTGTGTGGCAATGTTCATGGGCGTGTGCAATCATAGCATTTCAAGGCCCGCCTGCCGACGCGGCATCGGCACACGACCTTCATTTGGCGACCATTGGAATACGCGGCATGGATGAACAGTGCGACAACAGGAACACCCGGCCGGACCGGTCGATGGAGATATTGTTCCTTGTCGTGGCCGCCGGCGTTCTTGTGCGGGGATGGATTCTATTCAACACGGCATCGATGCCCGGCGTAAACGGCGCATACAGCCTGGTGCAGGCGCGCTCCCTGCTCGAAAAGGGCACCCTGGGGCTGCCCGATTTCCCGCTCCTGTTTGCGCTGCAGGCAGGCTTTGCCTCGCTCATACAGCATGTCACGGGGCTGGGTTTTGAGCCCTCCATTGTCCTTGCGGTGAAATTGTTGCTGGCCCTGCTGCCGCCGCTGGCGGCGGTGCCGGTGTTTCTGCTGGGGCGGAAGTGGAGCGTCCGCGCGGGGTGTCCCCGGTCGCCCATTCCGCTTGTCGCGGCGGCCCTGGTGTCCCTGGGCGGACAGGCCGTGGTCATGACGGGCGACATAGACAAGAACGCGCTGGCGCTGGTGTGGCTGTTGGGGCTGCTACTGTCGCTGCACGCCTCCATGGAGCGGCGGAGGCTTGGGTCCCTGGCCGCGCCGACGCTGTTTCTCCTTCTCCTGGGGGTAACGCATGTGGGCGCCTTTGGCGCCGCGCTGGTGGTGACGGCGTGCATTGGCGCGGTGTATCTAAAGCAACCGGGCGCACCGCCGCTGAAGCGGGCCCTCCCCGCAATAGCAGGGGCGCTCGCCTTCATCGGCGCGGCCGAGGCGTTGGTCTTCTGGAACTTCGACCCGGCCCGCATCGAGCGTCTGCTCCGGGTGATCACGAATCCCCTCTTCTTCCTGTCACACCGGCCGGGGGCCGTGCCCCCCATGGCTCCTCCCATGCCGCCCATGCACGACGGGCCACCGTTTATGCCCTTCGTCGTCATGCTGGCGCAGCTCCTGCTCTTGGGCGCTTTGGGCGCATGGGTGCTGCGGGTGGTCTGGCGACGGCGTCATGAATTGACCGGCGCGGACATTTCGCTGGTATGCGGATGTGTGCTGGCCATCGCTTTGATGACGGGGCCGTGGATACAGGGCGACAGCGCCATCCGACTGGTGCTTATCGCCGCACCGCTGGCGGTGGTGGTGGGGTCGTTCACACTGCTCCACAACGGCGGCCGACGTCCGGGGCGCATTCTCGCGGGACTCGCGTGCCTTGCCCTTCTTGCAGCCGGCGCCTTTCAAACCGTGACGGGCGGATGGCGGCTCTTCGGCGGCGGCGCCTACGAAGAGCTCAAGTCCCTGTCGGCGCAGATACCGCACCCCGACCACACGCTGATTGTTGCGAACCACGGGATCGAATGGAACGCCGCATGGCTGCTGCACACCCATGTGGCGCAGAACTCGGCACTGGGCGACTCTGACTGGCAGCGCTATGATGCGGTGCTGTTCCTGGTGATGAAGGATGCGTTTGCGCCGGGCGGTCCGCCCGGATTTGGCGGTCCGGGAAGGCCGGGGCCCGGGCCGAATCCTCAGTCTGGTCCGCCCCCGCCCCCGCCTCCACCCATGCACAGGCCGGTGAAGATTCCGGCAGACGCGGTGATATTGCACGACGGCCCGCACTTCACGCTTGCCCGCGTGGACGCGCCGCCACCGCCTGAGAAGGCGGGGCGGCAGGCCGGGAATGACCAAGGAGATTCAACATGACCAAGGGCCGGATAAAGTACGTTTTGGCAACCCTGGGCGCCATCTACCTGGTGGTGTTCACAGGCTACCTGATTCATGCCGCGCTGAACCGGGAGAACACGGTTGAGGGTCCTTCGGAACTGGAACTGCATCCGGAAAAGGCGGCGGAGATCCGGGCGAAAGAGCGGGCCGGGGAAATGCAGAAGCGGTTGAAACTGACCGACGAGCAGACCAAACAGGCCGCCGAAATACTTCAGAAGCATGCGCCCATGGGCGGACCGGGCGGGCCTCCCATGGGCGACCCGAGGGAAGGCTTCCAGGCGATGCGGGATGAGCTGTCCAAAATCCTTACCCCGGAACAGCAGGCGCTTCAGGCGCAGATGGGCCCTCCCGGAGGACCGGGCGGCCCCCGGGGACCGGGGGGACCGGGCGGTCCCGGAGGACGCGGCCCCGGAGGGCCTCCGGGCATGAATTCGGAGCGCATGGACGCGCTGAAGAGTGTCATGACGCCGGAGCAAAAGGAACGCTTTGAAAAGCAGATGGAACGGATGAAGAACCGCAGACCGCCCGGCGGGCCGGGCGGGGGACGGGGCGGTCCCGGCGGTGGCCCTGATGGCGGACCTCCGGGCGGTCCGCCGCCAGGCATGTGATTTACGGTTTGTTTCAAGATGGAGAAAAGCACATGAAGAGACAGGGCTTCACACTGATTGAACTGCTGGTGGTCATCGCCATCATTGGTATTCTGGCGTCCATACTGCTGCCCGCGCTGGCACGGGCGCGCGAAGCGGCCCGCCGCACCTCGTGCAGCAACAACCTCAAACAGTGGGGGCTGATCTTCCAGATGTATTCGGGAGAAGCAGCCAGCCACAAGTTCCCGCCGCTCGAATTGGAGCTGGGCTGCGGCCGGCGCCCCTGCATGTCCTGGGGACCGCGCGTGGCGGCGGTCTATCCGGATTATCTCACCGACCCGGCGATCATCTTTTGCCCGTCCAATCCGACCGACAGCCTGAAGAACCACATCGCCGCCGACGGCACGCTCACGCTGGTGAACAAGGTGGACGGCAACCACCGGCAGGGCGTGGAGGCCATCGGGTGCAGCTACACCTACATGGCCTGGGTGCTGGACCGCGTTTCCGACACGGACTCCCTGGACATCGCCATGCCGCTGCTGGGCAAGGCGGAGCAAATGGGTCTGGACCCGCTGGCGACCATCAACTTTGCCGAGGTGCCCTCGCAGATTCTGGAGGCCATGTTCGGGTTGATGTCGGCGCACATGCCCTACATGATGACGCAGGACGCGGCGGGCTTTCTCAACGTCACGGACCAGGACATCACGGTGACCGAAGGCAGCGGCAACGGTGGAGGCAAGACCCTCTACCGCGTCGCCCAGGGGTCGGAGCGCTTCCTCATCACCGACATCAACAACCCGGCGTCCAATGCCAAGTCGCAAAGCGAAATCTTTGTCATGTACGACAATGTCTCTGCCGCCAGTGCTCAGTTCAACCATGTCCCCGGCGGCAGCAACGTGCTGTACATGGACGGCCACGCGGAGTTTGTGAAGTATCCGGGACCGCCGCCGCTGAACAAGAAGATGTCCTCGATCATGCGCATGTTCGACCAGCATCCCCCCGGTCCGCCGCCCGGCGGATGAGGCCGTGCGGAGGCATTATTCAGAACACGTCCCCCTCTCCGTCACTCCTGCGCAGGCGGGAATCGAGGCTGGTTGCGGGCTTGGATAGGTAAACTCGCAGACCTCTGGATTCCCGCCTGCGCGGGAATGACGGGGAAGAGCCTCCCATTCCATTTTCTATCAAGGGTGGAATCTTCCTGCGGCGGTCCTGCAGGCCATTCCCCTACAGCTTCAGATAGAGCTTGTTCTTTTCCAGGAAACGCAGGAACAGGTAGCAGATGCCGAAGTAAAGGCTGAAGCCTGCCAGCGTGTACCAAAGCGGCGCATCATTGGGCATGTAGGGCGTGAGGGCGTTGTCGACGATATTGTGAATCAGGTAGGCCGCCAGGGCGTTTGTGCCCAGGGTGCGAAAGACGCCGATGCGCAGCGGCAGCAGGTCGCAGGCGATGACGAACAGGGCAAACACGACGAGGCAGAAGCCCGCACTGAAGGTCATGTAGGTCACGCTGGCCGTGGGCTGGCTCATGGTCCAGAGGTCCGACGGCAGCGAAGGGGACACAAAGGGCGGCTCGACAAACCAGCGCCCCCATCCCTGCGCGGCCGACGTGCCTTCGATCACTTGGTGTGCTGCGGTCAGACAGGAGAGGCCGTAGCCCAGCAGACCCAGCGCGACACCCCAGCCCAGCAGGGGAAGCAGGGCGCGGCGCGGTCCCCGGCCGCGCATCCAGTCACAGGCCAGGGCGCCGGCGAGGGTGGGAATCGCCCAGCTCATAAAGCCCAGCGGCCCGCCGTCGGTGATGCCCGAGTGGGCCGCCCAGGCCGCGTAGAAGAAATAGGTAAGCAACAGGTGCAGGGCGCCCGTGCAGGCCATGAAAAGGGCGAGCACCCGGGTGGGGGCGGCGATGACCGGGACCAGCCAAAGGCCCGTCAAGGCAATGTGGACGAGCGCCTGAAACACGGCGCCCCAGAAATTGTTTGTGAAGAATCCCGTGACGCCGGCCGCCTGCAGGGCGGCCCAGTTCGCATGACGATTTCCGAACCCGTAATAGATGGCGCCAAAGAGGAGCAGTCCCAGGTTGCGTTTGATGGCCTTGCGGTAGGCGGCCCCGACCCCAAACTTTTCCACGGTGCGGCCGAAGGTGAACCGAAACGCGAAGCCCACGGCAAAGAAGAACTGGGGCATGATGGTGTCGGCGTAACTGAAATAGTTTCCGTGATGGCCGAAGTTGGGGGCCATGCAGGCGTAACTGCCCACCATGTTTACAAAGAACATCCCCGCGATCGTGTATCCGCGAAACTGGTCAAGCGAAACGATGCGCGAGGACGGGGTTTCCGATGGCACACTCAACGGTGACACTCCTGAACATGCGGAGATTACCCCGCGTTTATCTGATGTTGATTGAACCGGCGCACCAGGCAGGCCGGACTCCCGGGGATCTCTATCTCCCCGTATGCGTGGCGGCGGCCTCTCCGGCGTGCGCCGGGGTCATATACATGCGGATGGGCAGACGGTGCCCGGCCGCCAGCACATAGCGCAGCCGCCCCTCCTTCATCATCTTGTGCACGCCCTGCACCGTGATGTGCATCGCGTCGGCGGCCTCCTTGACACTGGCGATCTCCGCCGCAACAATCCGCTGGGAATCCTGGCCGGCCATATGCTCCGCAAGGGCGGATGAAATCCTCCGTTCCGACTTGAGCGACCAGAAGCCGTCCCCGCAGGAAGTGCAGAAACTTCCGTCCAGTCCGTCAACCTCCACGGGGGCATACCCGGCAGGGTTGAACCGTTCTGTCTGTCCCGACTGCCTGCGCATGGCGCCTTTGGCGCCGCAGCATGGGCAGTCTGTCCAATTGCGTTCTCTCATCTTCTTTACGCCTCTAGTCTCTTGAATGAGAAAATCACCGTGAGGTCCGCCGCGATCTGAATCTTCACATAGGCGGGCACACCCATGACATCCTTGCGGTAAACATCCTGCCAGAGCGTGTGGTCGTGCAGCGTTGTCATCGATTTTCGAAATCCGGCGGCGGTCAGCGCCAGCACGTGCTCCGAAAGCTGCTCCGCGCCCATGAGGCCAAAGTCCCTCACCGCATCCGACAAGGCGGTGCGGGTAACACGAAACGCGCCCTGCCGTATGAGCATCTTGACGCGTTCCAGGGGGTAGTGCGGCTTCCGTTTCTCCATGCGTCCGTCATGCACTTTCAGGTTTAACTTTTCAACCGTATTGTACCATGCCGCATCAGGTTGAACGCAATCCGCCTACAAGAATCGCGCCTGCTCGGGATTCATGAGATCAAACAAACTGTGGCCGATGCCGCGCAGGAGCTTGTCCAGGCGGACGATGGGCAGACCGAGCACATTCTGGTAGCAGCCGTCGTAGCGGGCCACGATGAGGCTGCCCGGCCCGTCCACGGTGTAGGCTCCGGCGCGGTCCACGGGGTTGACGGCCTCCACGAAAGCGTCGATTTCCGCGTCGGTCAGGGTGCGGAAGGTGACGTCGGTGGTTTCACTGCCGATGGCCTCGCGGCCGGTGGCGGTGTCGGTCACGGCCACGCCGCTGACCACCTGGTGGGTGTTTCCCGAAAGGCGGCGCAGCATGGTCCGCGCCTCGGCCTTGTCGGCGGGCTTGGACAGTACGTGCTCCTCCAGAAACACGAGGGTGTCGGCGGCGATGACCAGTGCCGGACGGTCCAGACGGGCCGTCACGGCGTCCCGTTTTGCGCGGGCGTTGGCCTCCACGATGGCGGCGGGCACGGTACCGCTGTCCACCTCGGGCGCATCGCTCACGACCACATCCACGGCCAGACCGAGCGCCTCAAGAAGGGCGCGACGGCGCGGTGATGCAGAGGCCAGCACAACGCGCACCATCACTGTGTGTCCTTCGCCTTTTCGCCATCCGCCTTCTTGGCGTCCGGTTTCTTGGGGTCCGCCTTCTTGGTGGTTGAGCTTTTCACGGTCGGCTTCTTGGGATCGACTTTCTTGGCTTCGGGCTTCTTGGCAACAGGCTTCTTGGGATCGGCCTTTTTGGCGCTGCCGTCTGTGGATTTCTTCTTGGCGTCCTGCGGTTTGGCTTCCGCTTTCGGCTTTGCCTTGGGCGCCGGAGACAGCACCAGTTTCTTTTTCGGCGGTGCCGGTGCGGCAACAGGTGTGGGCGTGGGAGCCGGTGCGGGTGCCGGGGCTGCCGCAGGGGCCGCGGGCAGCGGCGGGGGAGGCGGCAGAGCCACCGACGCTTCGGATTTCATTTCCACGGGCCTAAGTATTCCCGGCTCGGGCGGCATCAGAATGGCATCGGGCACGCGCTTGCCGCCCTCCGCGATGGTCTCCACCACGCGGTCGTTCTGCACCACCTTGGTATCCTGGGGCAGAAAGATCTGGGTCAACTGCGGCGTGGGCCGGAAGGCCTTGTTGATGGACTCCACCTCGATGGTCACCTGCGACTCGGCGTCGTTGCGGATGTGGATGCGGTAGGGCAGGTAGTCCTCATCGCGCAGGAAGAGACTGACCTCGACAAAGTAGGCCTGCTCCTTCGAGTCCGCCTTGGGCCTTATCTTGATGCCGTGTTTGCCCCGCGGGTCATCGGTAATGTCGAAGAGCGCGATGTCATAGGCCTTGCGCAGGGTTTCGGTGTTGCTGTTGAAACCCAGGAAGAAAATGTCCGCCTGCGGATTGTCCTCGATGTCGAAGATCTGAAGCTGCTTAATCTCTGGGTCATATTCGTACCCGCTCCGGTCATCGACGAGGGTGGTGCGGTCGGGGTCTTCCGTGTGGAAGATGATGCGCCTCGGCTTGATGAAAGTCAGGGTGCCCTTGGTGGCCAGCTCCTCTTCGGGCAGCTTGGTCTTTTGCGTGAATGCGGCGTCCAGCGCGACGACTCCGTCGCGTTTGGCCGAAAAATCCTTGAAGAAGGCGTCTATGTTGGCGTCGGGCGCGGCGGTGCATGCCGCCAGCACGAACACCCATGCGCAAATCATTCCTGCTCCTCCCCGTCCTCATTGTCCGTTTCCCAGGCGGCCGTCCCGTCCTGGAAGGGGGCGGGGGGCTGGAGGACGGGCTTTGCCGGCGCGGCTTCCACGCGTTCCTCCTCAAAGCCAAGATAGTGGCTGCTCTGTTCATGGAGCGGCGCGTTCTGAAGCTGGACCTCCGTGCGGGGCAAACGGTGAAGCAGGCCCTCGTGGGCCCGCAGCACGGCCTCAATGTCAGCCCGGAGTCGGTCGCGCTCGTCGGTCAGGAGGCGCACCTCGCTGCGGAGCGCCTCGGGCAGTTCCTCGGCCTGATAGCGGGCGTGCGCCCGTTCGAGCCGGGCCTCCTCGATGAGTGCCTGCGCCTGGGCGCGCGACGACTCGATCATGGTCTCTCCGGCCTTGTGCGCGCTGATGATGGCGTTGCGCAGGGTGAGTTCCATTTCCTGGTGCTGCTTCAGCAGGGCCTTCTGCTCGTCCAGTTCGGCCCGCACCCGGCGGTTGTCCTCGGTGAAATACTCCAGCGCGTTGGCCGCGCGCTCCAGCAGCGCATCCACCTCGATCTTGTCATAGCCGCCGATAATCACCGTGCGGAGGTCGGCGTTGATCAGGTCGCTGGGGGTGAGGGCGTGCTCCTGTCCAAGCACTTCCGTGATGAGTCTGTCTTTGCGCACGGCAAGCTCCTTTGTTCCTGTAGAACAGCCGCCCTCGGCGGTCGGTCCGAAGAGACAGGCGGGGGCGCCTGTCCCACATTGTGCCCTTCTGCGGCCTAAGCGCCCAGTTCCCGCGAGCGCGCCGCGGCCGCGCGCACGCCCTGCGCGATGGTGTCCGAAAAATCGCGGCCGCGGAAGGCTTCCAGCGCGGCAAAGGTGGTGCCGCCCTTGGAGGTGACCTTCTCGCGCAGCGTGGCGGCGGGCTCACCCGACTCGGCGAGGAGCCGTCCCGCGCCCAGCGCGGTCTGCACGGCGAGCCGTTCGGCAACGGCGGGGTCAAGCCCCTCGGCCACGGCCGCATTCACCAGGCATTCCACCAGATAGAAGAAATAGGCGGGACCGCTTCCGCTCAGCGCGGTGACCGCGTCCAGATCCGCTTCCGCCACGATTTCCGCCACGCCCACGGCCTCAAACATCGTCCGCGCGGCATTCGCATCGTCCGCGTCGCATCCCGGACCGGGGGCGATGCCCGCGGCGCCCGCGCCCACCATGGCTGGAGTGTTGGGCATCACCCGGATAATGCGGGTGTCTTCACCGAGCACGGAGCGCATGGCCGCGATGGACACGCCCGCCATGATGGACACCACGCGCGCGCCCGGTTTGAGCGCGCCCGCCAAGGGTGCGGCGGCTTCGCGCCACATTTGCGGCTTCACGGCCAGCACCAGCGTGTCTGCGGCGGCGGCAAGCTCCACCGCCGAGGACACCACGCGCGCGCCGAGGCCCGCCGCCTGTGCGGCCCTCCCGGCGTCGGGGTCATGGGCCATGACGGATTCAGGCACGAGCACGCCCCGGGCTATCAGCCCGGAGGCGATGGCAGAACCCATGTTGCCGAATCCGAGAAATCCCACGGAGCCCAATCCCTTGGCCATGTCCGTCTACTCCTTTTCCAACGCCAGGTCTTTGACCACGGCGATTTCGTCACATTCCGCGTTCAGCGGGCAGCGAATGCAGTCCTTAAACACTTTGTACGGAAGTTCATTGCGGTCCACGGTGCGGAACCCGTTGCGCTCGAAGAATTCGGGCAGCCGCGTCAGCGCGTACACCCGGGCAATGTCGAGCAGTCCCGCCTCCGCCACGACCGCCTCCACCAGGCGTCGGCCCACGCCGCGCCCGCGCAATTCTTTGCGAACCACCAGTGACCGGACCTCGGCAAGATCAACCATGTCGATGTGCAGCGCGACCAGTCCGCCCAGCCTGCTGTCATCGGCATAGACATAGAAATCCCTGACGTTCTCATAGAGTTCCGGAAGTTCCCGTGGAAGCACGAGCCCGTCGGCGGCTGCCCCGTCCAGAAGCTCTTTCATGGAAACGACTTCGGTCAGTCTTGGTTTGCGAACCATGTACATAATGGGCGTAGTGTAGCACGGAGGCGGCGGAATGCGCGAAAGCGAGGCGGGTGCACGGGCTTACTTTATGCCCAGCCGCTCCGCCACCAGCGGCGCGATATGATTGAAGACGATCTGCGCCTTGGTCTCGATGCCTTTTGGCGTCATGTGGCAGAGGTCGGTGAACTGGTCAAAGCCCGCCCGTTGCTCCTCCGCCACGGGGATGTAGAGGAGATTCTTGTCCCGGCACAGCCCCTTGAGCGTGGCATTGAAAAGACCGCGCATGTGGGTATAGGTGCGCAGGTCCATGTCCTGAAACCATTGGGGAACAAACTGCGTGTCCGCATAGAGGCAGTCGCCGCGGCTGAGAACCTCCGGTTCGGGTCCGGCAAAACTGCATGCCGTCACGGCAACGCCGCGCGCCTGATAAGCCGAAAAGAGCTTTTCCAGGTTGTCGATGGACGTGGAGCGGATGAACCGTTCAAAGGCCGCATCGGTGGGAATAAGCCGGTCACGCCAGAAGCGGCGCAGAAAGGCCGATTTCCCGAGCAGGCTCCGCAGCAGGTCCCCCGCTGTCGGCCACGCTTCCCCCGATTCAATCCAGAATTTGTAGTGGTTGAACAGGTCGTTGATGCCGTTGTAGTAGATGACGATATCGGGTTCCATGGCCAGAATTTCGGGCTGCATGTCCATTTCTTCGGGGCTGGCCAGCCCGAAAACGCCGCAGTTCACCACTTCCACGCGGTCGGCGGCGCCGGAAAACCTGTCGCGGAGCATCTCCTGCAGCATGGCCGGATAGGTGAGGCGATCATCGTAGCCCTCCACGGTGGTCGAGCCGCCCACGCACACGATGCGCAGCACGCCCGCCGGTTTGGGCAGCACCACATCGGGGCCGCGGTATCCGAGATTGTTGGCGGTGAAGCGCTCCATCATCATGAGGTTGCTGTCATCGAGCAGGGCCGCACGGGGGGCGAAATGCTTTTTGCCGTTCGGCATCCAGATCGACGGGCGAATGGCCGCGATGCCCTGCCGCACGGAGCCGTCGTAGCGGACCGGCACGAAGCGGATATCGACCCTCATGGGGGCCGCATCCCCCTCGGCCGGCAGGTCCATGGCCATGTTTGGGGAGAAGCCGGTTTCAAGCAGGCCTTTGAGGCGGCCCTTCATCTCCTCGGCCACCTGGGGGATTTCAACCGGGACCGCCAGTTCCGTCAGGGCCTGTCCCGGTGCGGCATGGGAGCTCCACTGCTGCCGCCCCGCGGGGGGGCTGCCGTAAGTGCGCACGATATTGGACTGGTTGTCGAAGAGCAGGGCCCATTCGCCGCGTGCCTCGGCGGTTTCCTGGCGCTGGGCGTCATCCTGCACCCCGTAATTCTCCATCGGCGGGTGCGTCGGCATTGGCGCGGGCCAGGGCTTCATGTGGCGTTCATAGACGGAGGTGTAGGTTTCGCGCGCCCTGGTCAGAGAGAAACAGATGGTGGCGGGGGCCTGGGGGACCCCGCCGGTGAACACACGTGCCCAAAGTTCCAGCCCGCCCGCGATGACACAGCACCAGGCCAGCATGCTGGCCGCGGAAAAGAGGGTCCGAAAAACGCGGGACCGCCCCATGGTCACGGCAGCTCTCCCTGGCCGGCCGGCTGTCCGCACGGCACCGCCGAACTCGCCTGCGCCGCGCACACCCGGTCGCCCAGGGCTGTTTTGATCGGGTCGAAGCCGGGCTCATGAAAACCGAGGTGGGCATGGTGCCGCCAGCCTTCGGCATAGTTGAAACGTCCCGAGCGCCGTCCCACCTCGCGGCACATGTCCTCCATGGCGACGAGATAACTGTCGAGCCCCTGGCTGGTGTCGAGCCATTCCTTCTGGCTGCGGTGGCAGGCCAGCGCGGTGCACTTGCGCGCCAGCACCGTTTCCACATCGACGCAGAAGTCGGGTTGCACGGGATGGCCAAACCCGTCGCACAGGCCGTAGGGCAGCGCGTGGTACAGGGTCACCTCGCCCGGAATGGGCGCCGTTTCCGGGTCGGTGATGAAATTGCGCATGCCCCGCGTGAAGGCCGCCGTCACGGCGAGCCTGCTGGTGATCATGTGGTCTTCCATGTAGTCCGCCGGGGACTGGGTAAGCACGACCGTGGGCCGCACCTCGCGGATCACCGCCGCCAGCCCCCGCAGCAGGGGCAGCGAGTACAGGATTTCCAGGTCGTTGGCCAGGGGCGGATGGAGTGTCGCGCCCAGGGCCGCGGCCGCCTCCTGCGCCTCGCCGAAGC
This sequence comes from Candidatus Hydrogenedentota bacterium, assembly GCA_903893795.1. Lineage (GTDB taxonomy): Bacteria > Hydrogenedentota > Hydrogenedentia > Hydrogenedentales > CAITNO01 > CAITNO01. Next base: position 13,404 of record CAITNO010000134.1, read on the forward strand.
GCCGCGCCGCCGTGGTCGGCCCGTCCTCGACGGCGCTGCCGCAATTGCCGTTGGCCACATTCATCACATGCAGCTCAAATCCGCACCCGCCCAGCAGCATCAGCGTGCCCGACATCATAAACTCGATGTCGTCTGGATGCGCCGCCACTGCAAATGCAACCGGTTTTCCCATCAGTCACGCTCCTTCCGAATGCCTGCTCCGCCACCTTTCGACTTCGCAAGAGTATATATTATATCCTACGCTTTCAACCCGTGGACAGGCATCCATTCCCGTCTGTCCCCAGTGAGGACCGACATGAGCAAGACAGCAATCATCAATTATCTGACCGGCCACGGCATTATTGCCATTGTGCGCGCCGACGGCGGCGGCGACGACCTTGTCCGCGTGGTCGAGGCGGTGATGGAGGGGGGGGTGCGCTGCATCGAGGTGACCATGACCACGCCCGGCGCCCTTCAGTGCATCGAGGCCGCCTCGGCGAAACTGGCCGGGGCCGATGTGTGCATCGGCGTGGGCACGGTGCTCGACGCGGAGACGGCGCGGTTGGCCATTCTCGCCGGCGCGCAGTATGTGGTGACGCCGGTGACGGTGGCGGAGGTGATTGCCATGGCGCACCGTTACGGTAAGCCCTGCCTGCCCGGCGCCTGGACGCCCACCGAAATCTTCCGCGCCTGGGAACTGGGCGGCGACATCATCAAGGTGTTCCCGGCCACGGTCGGGGGGCTGGAGTACATCAAGGCGGTGCGGGGGCCGCTGCCGCAGATTCCGCTCTGCCCGACAGGCGGCGTGGACCTGGACAATCTGGCCGATTTCGTGAAGGCGGGCGTGGTGGCCATCGGTGTTGGCGGCAATCTGGTGAGCAAGAAACTCATGGAGGCCCGCGATTTCAAGGGGCTTTCCGAAAATGCGAAGCGCTATGCCGATGCGCTGGCAAAGGCGCGGGCAGGCGTCTGAGCCGGATATTGCACCCCGCCCCCCAGGCCGCTCAGAGAGCGTTCATTGCGTCCTGGATCACGGCTTCAATCTGCCGGGCCACGGTGTCGGGTGCATTTTCGCGCAGCACCGTTTCGCGGGCGGCGCGGCCCAGTTCGCGGCGGAGCCGGGGGGAATCCATGAGGCGCAGCACTGCGGCGGCAAAGGCCTCGGCGTCGTTGTCGGGCACCACGAGTCCGTTGACGCCGTCGGTGATGGGCCAGGCCGAACTGGCGCAGCACACGATGGGCCGACCCGCCACCATGGCGTTGAGCATTTTAATGGGGTAGCCGGACCAGGAAACGCGGGGCACGGCGACAATCACATCTTCAAGCAGCGCGCGGCGCAGGTTGTTGAAATCGGGAGTGGCGAGGTATTCCGCACCGTCCAGTTGGTGCGGCTGGGCCGACGCCACGACCAGACGGGTCTCCGGTTTGGCGGCGCGCACCCGCTCCATCATTCCCATGAGCAGGGGCAGGTTTTGGTAGGCGTCGAGATTGCCCGTGTACAGGACGGGAGGCAGCACGACGGAAGTGTCGATATGCGTGGTTTCAAAGGGAAGGGGGTCAACGGGTGGCGGCACCACGGCGACGCTGGCGGGGTCGCATCCGCGCAGCACGAGGTATCCCGCGAGGCGCCGGTGCGGCACAATGACACGGGTGGCGCGGCGGGGGAAGGTGTTGTCGAACCAGCGGCCCAGCCGGGCGGCACGGCGGGCTTTAACGGGGTCTGTGCAATAGTAGGGCAGTTCGTCGGCCATGGCATTGTGGGCAAAGTAGACCACGGGACGCCTTCCGCTGAGCAGTGCGGCCACGAGCGCCTCGTAGTTGTGCGCGCAGACCGCGTCGGCGCTGCGCGCCGTGCGGCGCAGGGCCAGCAGCAGCGCGGCGTCATGGAGCGGCTTGCCCCAGTGCGGTCCGGCGGCGGTGGGCTTTCCCGCAAAGGGCGGGCAGGCCGCGCGGATCAGGGTTTGATCCTCCGGTCTTGGGGGACAGGGCACGGCCCGCACCCGCAGTTCCACCTGGGGCGCCACGCCCCCCCCTTCGGGCCTGGGCGGACCGGTGGCTGCCGGACGTTCGGGACCGGGCAGGCACAGTGTTTCTTCCCCGGCGGGTTCCAGCGCGTACACGTGCCGGTCGCCGCTTTCGCGGGCCTCGGCGGCCTTGGTGAAATAGGGGCTTCCGTAGCCGTAGACCACCATGCGCACGTCATGGCCCAGCCCGGCAAGACAGCAGGCGGTTTCGCCCATGAACACCTGAGAACCCTGCGGCACCGGATAGGGGCAGGCCCCGGTCATCACAATCTTGAGTTTCATTCGAGATACCCCAAAACGCGCAGCCGCGCGGCCAATTCGGCCTCGTCGGCCTCACTCATGGACTCTTCCGGTGCGACCGGCCCGGCAGGGAGGCTGCCGTTCGGCGCGGCGCCCCAAAGGGGGCGGCCGTCCATGGGGGGGCCGGCCCCGCCCAAGGCGGACAGCGCCGTCGGTGCGATGTCTTCCAGTCCCGGGTCGGGCTTGGTGACGGGGGTATTGCTGACCAGCAGGCCCGGGCTGCGGTGCACGCCGTTCATGCCGCGCTCCTTGCCGCCCGCATATTCGGCCGGGTCCATCCGCCGAAAGGACGGCCCGCCGCGCGCGCGCAGGCAGGCGGGCCGGTAGCCGTTTTCCAAGGCGGGCTCGATAAGGATGTCGGGGGCGCGGTCCACATGGGGACCATCATACACGGAAGCGCGCGGCAACGCGCGGGCAATAGGTCCCCAGGCCTCCAGCGCCGCGCAGAGTTCGGCCACAAAAGCGTCGTAGTCTTCGGGACGCACGATGCCCTGCGGTTCGCGGCCGGCAAGGTTGACGCGGATGGAGGGGAAATAGTCCAGTTCCTCCGAATAGGCCCGCGTGGCGGACCAGTCGATCCCGCCGAAACGGCTCCGGGTTTCGGCGCCCGCCGCGAGGCCGGTGAAGCGGCGAAAGAGGGCGCCCCGCGCGCGTTCCGGCGCGAAACGCAGCGCCATCGATTTGAGCGCGCTTTCATTGCCGCCTGAAAAGCGCAGCAGGCCCCGTTCGGCGAGAAAGTTGTTGAGATGGATCACGCCTGTGCCCGCGCCCATGAACCCGTGGTCGGACACGATCAAAACATGCTCCGCGCAGGACGCCTCCACCATGCGGCCCACGGTGGTGTCGAGCCGCGCGTAGACTTCGCGGACGGCGTTGGACAGCACCGGGTCGGCCTCGTGGCGCGGCGAATGGGGATCATGAAAGCGCCAGAAATGATGCGACACCGTATCGGTCTCGCCGAAGACGGCCATGAAGAAATCCCAGGGTTCGCGCCGCAGGAGCCGCAGTGCCGCGGCCTCCTTGTCCGCTATCTTGGCCAGCAGCCGCGCCCGCGCCCGTTCATGCCACCCCCCCGTACCGCAGGCGTCCCGCCTGCCCTGCATCCGCAACAGCGTCCCCACCCGTTCGCGCCAGCCCGGCCCGGTGTTGTGTTCCTGAAAATCGGCAAAGCGCCAGCCCTGCACGTCGTCGTGGTATTCGGGCGGATACACGAAGGAACGGTCGATGGAGGTCGCCACGGGCGAGTCGAAACCGGACACCATGAACCCGTTGACCTGTTCGGGCGGGTAGGTGCCGGGCACGCCGAGCACACCCACCCGCGCGCCCGCGTCGGAGAGCGTGTTCCACACGGCGGGCACGCGGCGAAAGGTGCGGTTTACAAAACGCAGCGCATAGCCGCCGGGCGGCATGTCGGTGAAATCGAAGACCCCGTGGCGGCCGGGATTGACTCCCGTGGCGCAGGTGGTCCACGCGGGGAAGGTGGCGGGCGGCATGGTGCTGCGCAGCGGCAGCAGCGTGCCCGCCCGCGCCAGCGCGTGCAGATTGGGCAGCGTGCCGTCCTCCATCCACGGCGCGGCCAGCGCGGGGTCCGCGCCGTCCAGGCCTATGATGAGCATCCTCGCCATGATCTATTCGTGGTCCATTCGTAGGGTGCGTGAAGTCTTACGCAGTAAGACGGAACGCACCGTCTTCCCGCATGAGACACAGCCTGACGCATCATACCTTCCCCTCCTTTCCAAGTTGTACTTTGGAAGCGCGCTGTCTTGGGTCCCCCCTGGAGGGGGGCAGCCGCGAAGCGGCGGGGGGGTGTATGCCGCCCAGGCAGACCCAATCTTCGGGGCAGGGACATTCCAAGTATATGCGTGGGCAAACACCCCCCGGCCCTTCGGGCCACCCCCCTCCAGGGGGGACCAAGAACGTGCGGGCGCCCAAGAACTCCACAGTCCATTCGTTGGGTGCGTGAAGTCTTACGCAGTAAGACGGAACGCACCGCCCCTTATGCCTGTGTGATGTTTCTCAACTTTGCGTGCACTCCCGGAAATGATGCGTTCCGTGCCGCTTCGCGGCACTTCACGCACCCTACTTTCTGGGATCAAATACAGCCGGCAGGGATGCCGGCGCTCCCAGTCAGCGCACCGCCAGGGGCGGGGCCGCCTCCACCCAGACGCCCTGTTCGAGTTTGAGCGTCAACCATTGGTTCTTGGCGCTGTCAAACCGCAGGCCCCACACCACGCCGTTTGGCCTGGCGGCGATGACCTGCACCGGGCCCATAAAGGGCGTCCAGTTCGTGCCGTTCCATTTCCAGGCCACCGCGCCGCCATTCGCCGCCCACAGCATGCCGTCCACCGCGGAGAGCTGGATGCCCGCCGCGCCGGGACTCAGCAGCTTCCACTCGGTTCCGGTCCATTGGAGGATGTCGTAGCCGCCCGCCACGGGCGTGGTGCCCAGCGCCCACAGGTGTCCTTTTGATGCGGCCAGTTGGCGCAGTTTGCCGGGCATCGTCTGCCAGCCGTCTTTTGTCTGCGCGTGGGGCGTGCCGTCCCGGTCAAGAGCCCACAACGCGCCGTCTTCATCGACGGCCACCTGCGCCACGGGAAATCCGGCGTCGATTTTGTCCCGCTTCTCCCCTGAGGAGCGGACCAATTCGCCGCCGCCGCCCAAGAAGTAGCGCGTGTCACCCGGTCCGGCGACCATACCCCTGATGGAACCGGCCGGTGCCGCCACCCATTTGCCGTTGACCAGGTGCTGCATGTCGCCGTCATTGAAGATCACCCAGGCTGTTCCGTCGTTCAGGAGGGTCAGTGCGGGGGGAACCACATCGCGGTGCAGCGAAACGCCGTCCTGCGTGAGTCGTGCGCCGTGGGCCTTCATGCGCGTCTGGAAGTCGTCCCAATTGCGGCCCTCGGCAGGCGACCAGACCACCTCGGCCAGCGCGCAAAGGCGCGGGAAGATCTGCTCGTCAATGGCCTTGTCGTTGCGCGCGAGATGGGTCCACATGTTTGCCTGCGCGCCGAGCACGTGCTTGCCCTGTTCGGGGGTCAGCTCCGGCGGGATAGGTTCGTAGGCGTAGACCTTTTCCATCGGCGTGGTGGTGTAGTCGTAGTCGAAGTAGCAGTGCGTGGTGGGCGACATGACGACGGGGTGCCCCGCCTGCGCGGCCGCAATGCCGCCCTGCACGCCGCGCCAGGACATGACGGCCGCGTTGGGCGCGAGTCCGCCCTCGAGAATCTCATCCCAGCCCAGCAGCGTGCGCCCGTGGGCGTTCACCATTTTCTCGATGCGCTTGACGAACCAACTTTGCAGTACGTTGTCGTCCTTAAGCCCCTCGGCCTGTTTGCGCGCCTGGCACTTGGGGCAGGAGACCCAGAATTCCTTGGGGCATTCGTCGCCGCCGATGTGGATGTACTTTGCGGGGAAGATGTCGGCGACCTCGGCGATGACGTCGTCCATCAGGGCCAGAGTGGCGTCATTGCCCGCACACATCACGCCGTAGGGCGTGACGCCCGGCTTCATCATGTCCATGTAGGGCACGATGCGGTAGGCCTCGCCGCGGCAGGAAAGTTCGGGGTGCGCCCTGAGCACAGGCAGACAGTGGCTCGGCATTTCGATTTCGGGGATGATGGTGACGAATCGGTCCGCGGCGTATTTGACCAGTTCACGCAACTGCTCCTGCGTGTAAAAGCCGCTTACTTCTTCGGGATACTTCTCGTCCCACTTGGCGCCGATGTCGGTGAGTTCGGGATGCTTTTTGATCTCGATGCGCCAGCCCTGCTCGTCGGTGAGATGGAGGTGCAGCACGTTCATCTTGTGCTCCGCGAGCAGGTCGACATAGCGGCGCAGGTAGTCCATCGTCAGGAAGGTGCGGCTGCAGTCGAGCATGAGCCCGCGCCAGCCGAAGCGGGGCAGGTCGCGCACGGTCATGCAGGGCACGGTCTTGGGACCGCCGCCTTCTGGGCGGCGCGGCAGTTGCAGCAGCGTTTGCAGGCCGTAGAAGACCCCGGCCGCTTTGGGTGCGCGAATCGTCACCCCCTCCGCGGTCACCTCCAGCACATAGCCCTCGTCGCCCAGGTCCCTGGCGGCGGCATCCAGCACCAGGGTGATATCCGCCTTGACCTTGCTTGTCTGCGGATTCATCAGGATGATCTGTCCGGTGCCGTGCTCCTCCATGTCATCGCGCAGCCACTCCGCCACGGGGCGCAGGGACGGGTCCCCCACGGCCACGCGCAGTTCACTGTGCAGTGTCCAGGAGCCGTCCTTGAGTTCCATCGATACCGGACGCGGCACAAGTTCGGGCGCGGTCGGGGCGGTGGCGGCGGTCCAGCAAACAACGGCGGCAACGAGCAAAGAAGTCATGGTATTGGTCCTTACGGGTTCTGCTTATCATAGCGCGGCGCCGATGTTGTGGGGTAGGGTGCCCGAAGTTTTGCAGGGCAAAACGGAGCGCACCATCTTGACTGAAGCGAAGCGGGGCACGACTTAACGGCGGCCGTCTACGCCCCGCGTTCTTTTCGGAAAGTGGCGTTCCGCAGCGGGCAGGTGACACACCAGTTTTCAAAATCCGGCGGCGCGGCCTGTGCGTCCAGCGCAAAGCGTCGCAGATACTGCATTTTTGCGCTGTTCCACAGGTCCTCAAAGGGCTCGCGCGTGAGATTGCCCAGGGCGCATCCGGGACTGTGCACCTGGCAGCAGGCGCGCACATCGCCGTTGGCGCTCAGCACCAGCGTGTCCCACATCTGACGGCATTCGGTGGACACGGGCGACTGGGCGCTCATGTCCACGGCCGTGGTCTGGCCCGTGCCGTATTTCTCTCGGATGCGGTCGGCCGTCCATTCATCGCGGAACGGCTCGAGAATGCCAAAGTCTTCCTGCAACCAGAACTCAACGCCGAGCCGGCCCGCAAGTTCGCGGGCCTTTTCCTCCTCGTGCTGGTTGATGCGGTTGAGGATCATCTTGTAGCTGATGCGCGGCGTTTCGCTGCCCAGCCGGTTGCGTGTTCGCGCCAGCCCGCCGATGTTTCGCAGCACCCGTTCGAAGTCGCCGCCCACACGGTAGGCGCCGTAGGTCTCCTGCGATGCGCCGTCCACGGAGGCGACAAAATGGTGCAGTCCGGAGCGCACCAGCGCCTCCCAATAGGCGTCGTCATAGTCGCGGGCGCTGAAATTGGCGTGGACGACGGTCTGGATCCCGCGGTCGGCGAAGAAACGGATGTACTCGGTGAGGTTCGGGTTGAGCAGCGGCTCGCCCCAGTTGAACAGGCTGGCCTCAAACAGGGAATCCAGGGGGAGATTCGGCACCAGGCGGGCAAAGGTGTCCGGCGTGAGCAGTTCTTTGGCCAGCGAGCCCGTGCCCGTGCCGGTACGGCAGAAGCGGCACCGGAGGTTGCAGATGGGTCCGGGGTCCAGAATGAGATAGACGGGCCGGGCGCGCACCACGGTCTTCCCGTCGCGCATTTCGCTTTCGGCCAGGGCGAGCTGCCGCTGCGCGTTGCGGTAGCGCAGATAGGACTGGATCCGCTGCCTGCGTCCGGTGCGGAAGAGCAGGCGGTACGCCCTGCCCGGTATGCGCATCAATGACATGCACCCATCCTGCCAGTTGACAGGAAGGCGGGTCAAGATCATCGCGGTAGGGTGTGTGGAATTTTGCGAAGCAAAATGGAACGCACCGTCCTGACTCATCCCAACCGAAACAACCCCTCCAGCGCCTCCGGCGCGTGCATGGAGGCGCGGGTCAGGCAGAAGTCATAGCGTACCGGGTCATCGGGCCGCAGGGTGCGGAAGGCGGCGGTCACCTCGCGGGCCGTGCGCAGGTCGGCCGCGCGGCGCTGGGTGAACCCCATGCGCGTGCAGACGCGGTGCATGTGGATGTCCAGGGGCACGACCAGGAGGGCCGGATTGACCCCCTTCCACAGGCCCAGGTCCACGGCATCGGCGCGGACCATCCAGCGCAGATAGAGCAGGAGCCGTTTGCAGGCGCTGCCCCGCGCGGGGTCGGGCAGGAGGTAATTGCGCGTGAGCGGCGAGCCCGCCTCCAGCATTCGCACAAAGCGGGCCAGCGCGGGCACAATATCCTGTTCGCCGGGACTGTTCAGCCGCGCAAAGAGCGCGCCGAGCGACCGGTTTTCCTCCAAGACGGCGCGTATTCCCGTCAGCAGGGCAGCCAATTCCTCCCCGCCGACATAACGGTGGCGGAAGGCGGCGGTGGCGCGGCGGATTTCCTCCGGCCGCGCCGCGAGCAGGTCGGCATGGGGATGGGGAAAGGCGGCCAGTGCGCGCCGCACGGAGGCCATGATCTGCTTTACCCCGCCAAAGGCCAATGCGGCGGCCACCAGCGCCGCCACCTCCCGGTCGGCCTGGCGGCGGTATTCCAGCGCCACCGCGAGGGGGTCGGGGTCGATCCATTCGGGGCGGTTGAAGCGCGCATACAGCTCTTCCAGTTGCTGTGAGAGCCGCTGTTGCCTGTTGCTCAAAGTCTCCATGGCGTCAACGGTACCCCAAGTGGTGTGGCGGTTTCCAAAGGTCGGCTCCGCCGTGAACAGCGGCGGCGGGAGTGCCGGACGTTCTTTCTTGATTGAGCGGTTATAATTTTCGCACTGATAGCAGTTTATTGGACCAAAGCCACCCGATTTGTTCCTCGGGAGTGAGGGTTGTTCCTTGGGAAACGCCAACTCTTGTAACGATTTTGAGAGATAATACTGCGGAAAAAAAAGGCGCAGGGCGCATTGACCTATAGGCCGGAATAGACTGACGCAGCCCCCCCTCTGGTCATGGTGTATAAAAAGTAAACAAAAAGGCTGTTTAATTTATTTACAGTCTTTACAGTTTAGAGGGCATATTTCCTCGCAAGAAAAATGACAGCAAAACAACATAAACAATTACATTTAAGGTGTTTACCACTGGAAGACGACGATGTATTTGTCTTTGGCATTCAACTTGCATAGGCCTTTTTCAATGCAATTAACGGTCTGGGCGCCAAGCGTTTAGACGACATGGAAAAAGCGACATAGTCAAAACCGGACATTATTCTTCCTTTATGGGGGATTTGTCCGCTGGTACTTCCGTCGAGAATGCGTCATGATCTCGACCGTAGTGGTGTATCTGTGCGTTTTGGCCACCAAAACAACGTGGTAGTGGAGCGGTAAATCATGAAGAAGAGCGTTTTCCGGGGTGTGGTTCTGTTTGTTGCTGCAATCCTGTGCGGCATCGCCGCCGGGCCAGCCTCTGCGGCCCCGCAGATTTTGCCTGGAACATCGAGCACGGCAAGCGTCGTCCTTGCTAGCACGGCGACCACGTCTGCGGAGAGCGGTTCGTACACCGCGCCGACAGGCAAGAACCGCCTGCTCGTACTGACAACCTCAACTTTGAGGCAAACGACGGGCACCTTTTCCAATGCCCTTGTTTCCACCACCACGTTGCCCACGTGGAACGGGCATACCTTCACCAAATCGGACGGTACCCTGTTTGGCTACACACCCAACGGCCTGGGCGTGGAAGAGTTCTATACAGCCATTGGCGATTCTGACGTCACGCAGGCCGGAACCCTGTCAATAACCTATCAGGGCACGATTGACAGAAAACAGGCGGCCATCACCTGCCTGGGCAATATCGACCAGTCCAACCCGCTGTCCACCACCCACTATGGGGCCAGCGCAAACAGCGTGACCAGCAGTGCAGCCGCAAGCACGGGGAACCTGACGCCGGGCGCAATTCCCGCTGATTTCATCGTCGTGGACATTTGCGGGGAGGGCAATGCCAATAACGCGCTGACGCCAAGCCAAAGC
>CAITNO010000135.1 GCA_903893795.1 Candidatus Hydrogenedentota bacterium
AATTGGCAATCCCTAGACTTCTCCGGTAGCGGAAACTACCTTTTCAAAGACAGCAGTGGCAGTTGTCTGGCCTGCTTGAAGCCCGACGGTATGTTTTATGTAAAGGGCCACATAACGGAAGGGGCGTGGGGTGGTGAATTTAGTGTGCCTGCCGCGCCCGTCTTCAAGGTCGTCGGCCAGAATCAGGAAACGGTCGCTTTTCTTGACAATGATGGCAACCTTAAGATGAAGGGTTATCTTCTCGTTCAGGGACTCCCCTATCACTTTAGAGACAAGGCTCAAAACGATCCTTTCGCTAACTGGTGAGCCATGTCTAATTGATGCAGGGAAAGGTGCCTTTACCACAAGGAGAATGATGATGCGCGTTGAACACGGACATACGCTGATGACTGCTGCTTTTCTTTGCTGCCTATGGTTTAGCCAACCTTCCTTAGCAGACATTGCATCGACAGGGGCGGTAGCGGCCAGCCTGCCGCCATCCGTCACTTGGCATCGCGTCGCCGACGCCCCCTGCCCACCACGGCAGACAGCAGCCGTCGCCGTGTTTCAAGACAAACTATGGATAATGGGTGGCGAAGATAACAATGATCACACTTTGAGCGACATTTGGAACTCTGCGGATGGCGCACATTGGACACAGGTGGTTCAGCAGGCGCCGTGGCCAGAGAACGATGGGAATACGGCAGTTTTTGACAACAGACTGTGGCTTCTTGAATGCAGGAATGAGGATGGCACATGGGGTGCCAGTTGGTCGTCGTCCGATGGTATAACTTGGTTGAAAGCAACTTCGAACGCGCCTTGGCAAACCGATTCTGGCCGAAGTTCTTATGCCGTAGCAGTTTTTCAGGACAATCTCTGGGTGATGGGTGGCCGCCGGGCCGGTGTTTATTACGATGATGTGTGGTCTTCCCCCGATGGAATCAACTGGACCTGTAGGGTACAACACGCCCCGTGGTTTCCCCGTTGCGCTTTTGCCGCGGCGGTTTTCGACAATAAACTTTGGGTAATGGGCGGTGACGAGTATTCTGACCAGTTTGGCGACGTGTGGTACACAACGGATGGCGTCGCTTGGGTCAATGAAAGCCCAAAGGCATGGCATGAGAGGGCGGGGCACTCTGCAGCCAGTTTTGAGAACGCTTTGTGGGTTTTTGGTGGTGGCTATATCTCAGGTTCCGGCATCGGTTCTCACAATTTTCTCTTGGACGAGGTTCAGTGTTCTACGGATGGAAGAAACTGGGTCCAAAGCTTTTTGCCTCCAAGCTCGGGTGGCGTTCCATCTGGTATATGTAAAGGAAAACTGTGGTTTATGGGTTTTAGCCTGTATTCTATTCACATTGAAAGCATGAGCCCCGTTACGCTCTCGATTTCCCGAGGTCGCGCGCCTCTGTCCCGCGTTGGCGCGCCATTGACGCTCTCGCTGACAGCCACGGGTTTTCCCGACAGCATCGCCTGTCAGTGGACAAAGGACGGCGAGGCAATCGCGAACGCCACCACTGACACCTATCACCTGGACCAAGTCACCCTGTCCGACGCCGGCTTATACACTTGCCAGGTCACGGACGAGAACGGCGTAGTTTTCACCGCTGACCCCGTACCGGTTGCCGTCAGTGCCGAAAAGGTGCCTGCGGCAGGCCCGGTCGGGCTGGCGCTCGGGGTGTGCCTGGCCGCGTCCGTTCTTGTCCTCCGGCAAAGGAAATTCCCGCATCGGAGCCGATGAGGGCGGATAGGAAAGTCTGAGACGTTTTCCTATGGCTCTCGTGTAAGGACAATGTGTTTGTTGCGCGCTTTCAGCGCTCGCATTTCGCTGTAATCCCTTTTCCTGGGGCGTTGCTCCGTGCTTTCTTTTTGTGCGCCTTCGGCGCGTGGGACAAAAATGGCGTGGGCATTGAATAGGGCTGCGGCATTGAAACAGTCCGTGTTGCTGACAATACAGCCCCGGTAGTTGGTCGCAATATTCATCAACCCAGCAGCGGGTTGACCGTCAATCCGGAGTGTACGTACCCGCTCGCTCAACCCACTGCCGTGTTGACATGTCTAGTTCATAACGGAACTTCCCTTCGGTCACCTCCGGCCAGACAACCCTCCATTTGCGCGCACACCTCTTGGCAGGCCTCGGCGAAGGCGCGGAACCGCCCCACGTCCAGTTCCCTCGGTCTGACCCAGTACCTCGTGCAACCTGTCTTCATGTCCTCCACGGTTCGCGGGACGGCCATCAGCGCACCCGCCGTGTGCTGCATCCTTCCTCCAGACTCCCTCAGATGGTCAATGCGCGCTCGATGGCCTCGTTGCCACGGGGTCGGCGCGTCTCGGAGCTGTCTTTCTGTGCTCCGCGCCACCCAGCCGTATCTTTTCCCCTCTCAGTCGCATATTGATTCTGTGCGGTGCCCGGCGCATGAGGAGCAGCAACCATGCGCGTATTTCGTTCCCTTGAGGAGGTGCGGGCGGCAAAGAACCTGGCGCCCGGCTGGCGGCTGGCCCTGGAGCGGGTGATGGGCGATCTCACGTCGGCCTACGCCGGCGCGGGTTACTCCTACGATCCCGCCACCGAGGGGCCTGTCGTGCTGGCCGAGCGGGGCGACACCGATGATGACTGGCGCGGCCTGATGGGCAGCACCCTGTCGGACGCGCTGTTCGAGGGGGCGACC
>CAITNO010000136.1 GCA_903893795.1 Candidatus Hydrogenedentota bacterium
GCGGAAAGACGCTGCACGAACCGGCATGAGCAAGCAAAAAGAAAGCGACCCCGCGCGGAGTGCGGGATCGGTTAGTGTAACGGGGAACAGGGCAGAGGACAATAGGGCTACAGTACTCAGTATTACGGAGTCCACGCAACACGGAACCCGATATCGAGGTTCGTGAGGTCCGAGGAGTTGCTGGAGCGGACGGCCGACCGGCAGTAGTTGTCGTTGTTGTACCAGCCACCGCCGCGAAGCACCCGGTAAGAACCCCGAGGACTATCCACCCAAGCCTGGCCATCCGTCGGAGAGCCCGTATAGCTTCCGTGCCAGTCATCCTCGCACCACTCCCACACGTTTCCGCTCATGTCGTACAGGCCAAAGACATTGGGTGCCTTTCCACCCACCACATGCGCGTACTGCTGACCCGTCACGTTGTAAGCATTGTCATAGTACCAAGCGTAATTTCCAATAGCCGTGTAGCTCGGGTCACCCCCCCAGTAGAACCGGGTCGGCGGAACGTGATTTCCCGCACGGCACGCATACTCCCACTCCGCCTCCGAGGGCAGCCGGAATGTCTTGCTCGTGTAGCTGTTCACCGCCGTCAAGAAAGACTGCGCATCAGCCCACGACACAAACACCGCCGGGCTGTCCAGATCGGCAAGCACATAGGATTGTCCGCTCCACGGCGTCGTACCCATCACCGCCACCCATTGCCTCTTGGTCAGCTCATACTTGCCCATCCAGAACCCGCCCAGTGTCACCGAATGCTGCGGGTCTTCATAGTTGTAGCTATCCAGTTCGCCCGCGTAGCGGCCCATCAGGAAGGTCCCTCCTGGGATCCACTTCATCACCAGCGGCACATTGCCTGGCAGCAGCACCGTTTCCGTGCCGGGAGCATCGATTAGCTTGATGTAGTCGTTGTACACGGCGGAGTAGTTGCCCGCACCGTCAAGATACTGCACGCGCACCGTTTGGTTGATCAGGTCCGCCTTCGGCAGCGTGTGGGCGCGCGTGGCCGCGGGCAGTATCCATGCCGTCCACGTTGAGCCGTTGTCGCTGAACCGCATGCGCGACACCAGGGACCCCGCACCGTCGTCCCAAGTCAGGCCCAATGAAACGGTCTGGCTGATTGTCGTCGCCGCACCGTCGTTGATGATGATGGTCCCCGTCGGCGGCGTGGTGTCCAGAAGTATGTAGTCGCTGTACACAGCCGAGCGGTTGTTCGCCTTGTCCAGGTACTGCACCCGCACTGTCTTGTGGCCGTCGCCCGACGGCAGTGTGTGTGGGACCGTGGCTGCCAACGCCTGCCAAGCGGTCCAATGCGACCCATCATCGCTGAACCGCATGCGTGACACGCCCGATCCACCGGCACCGTCATTCCAGGTCAACGCCAAGGTGACGCTGGCCGTGTTGGTCGCGCTCCGGTTGCTGTTGATGACAATCGTGCCCGTCGGCGGCGTGGTGTCCGCAGCATCGGCCACCGGCTGCGCGAGCCCCACAAGCGCAAGGCACAACACCGCCAGCACAACACCTGTACTGCGTGATTTCGCTCCCATTGAACGAGCTCCTCTGCTGTTGTTCACGCCATGCCCTCATGATGTAGGGCAAAGAACGCGGAAGGATACCACATCTACTTTAGCGCGCCGCTACCACATGCACAGTATATCCGAAGCGCCGGAGCTTGTCACGGCCTGTTTTCTCGCTCTGCCACGTCTGACGGGAAGGCCCTGCCAGACGGCGTCGGGCATCGCCCATCCATGGCAAATAGCCAAACCTCCAGGAACGTCTGGCACCTCCCGCGAACAGGCTCCCCGCTGAGCAGCGCCTGGGCAGATGTCCCCGGGGGAAGACGATTTTCCCATCCTCACAGAATCCTTCAACCACCCGGCCCGTCCGCACCGGGCCGCAGGAGCACACAACCATGCACAGCGATGAACACACCCAAACCACCACCGTCTGGACCTCCGATGCCTGGCCGGAGCTGCACACGACCGAGCACGCGCTCGCCGACGTGATCGCCTGGGCCGACGCCCATCACTGCGCCTGGGACGTCGTGACCCATGCAAAGAGCAAGGCCTTTGGGATCGGCTCCTGCGAATACATCGGCTGGGCGCAGCGCCGTAAGGACCCCGAGGCGGTCCTGGAGCGGGCGCGCCACCTTCACGGCCTGGCCACCGGTCGCGACGGCTTCCAGGGTCCGGCCTCCATCTTCGCGTGGCGGGCGCGCTTCACACTTGAGCACTACCGCGAGCCCGGATTCACGGGCGGCCTCTTCCGACAGCACGACGGCAAGTTCCACCGGCTCTGCATGACCCTCGACTACACGCCCGAGACGCTCGGTGATGTGGTGACCCGATTCATCGACTGGTGCGGGCACAACTACAGGACCGAGTACGTCACGCTCAACAGCGAGATCGTTCGCCGCATGGACCAGCCGCTGTGACGGCCTGAAAAAATCCCTGAGCTCCAGCGACTGCTGGCACTTCCCGCCAACATAGCCCATCTCCAGACAGCACTCAACAAACCTGTCCGGGAGAGCGGACAGAGAGGAAATCAACCCATGGAAAAGAACACCCCCGCCGTACCTGTGGCGCGATTCGACCTGGGCCCGGTGGTCAGTACCCCCGGTGCTCTGGAGGCCCTGCGCGCATGCGGTGCAGATCCCCTCCAGTACCTCCGTCGCCATGCCGCCGGTGACTGGGGAGACCTCGACGAAACCGACAAGGCGGCCAACGCGGCGGCTCTCACAAGCGGCGCCCGCATCATGAGCGCCTACACGCTGCCCGACGGCACAAAGCTGTGGGTCATCACCGACGCGGAAATCGACGACAACCACCATCGGCAGGCCACCACCTTTCTCCTGCCCGATGAATACTGAGGGGGCACATCATGA
>CAITNO010000137.1 GCA_903893795.1 Candidatus Hydrogenedentota bacterium
GTGGTGAGCGGTGGTTTGGGTTGGACTGCATTGGACACACACCGCCCCGCTTTTTGGAAAGCGGCCATATCCCCGGCGCGTTGAATCCCATCCCTTCAACTTTCCCCGCGACTTCCTACCTCGTGCTTCCCACTACGAAAACGGAGGATAGCGCAGTAAGTGAAAAAGATCACCCCCCCCCCTGCGCTCTGACACGGGCACCGAAATAGAACAGAGGCAATGGGATGCCGCGTGGGTTGCCAAAACCGGCGCGTGGCGGATGCACCGTGAAAGGCATGGGAGACCTTCGGTCAGAAGAGTGGCGTGGTCTGGAAACCACGCCACAACGAGGTTGCCAAGCTGCACTTGGCAATGTCCGTGTCCCTGAAGCGGTGCTTCGGCTCCGGCACGGTGTGGCTCGGGCGTCCCGCTCGTGAGGGCCATGGGCAGGATGCCCATGCTACGGGAAAAGCGGCGGCATGGCCACCGCAGTCAAGAAGGATTTCCCGGAGCGAAGCGCAGCTTCGAAGACAAGTGCGTCCCCAAGTACAACTTGGGAACGAGGAGGAGAAGACAGGCACGTTCCCAAGTCCAACTTGGGAACGAGGGGAAATGCAATTTGGGAACGAGGGGAATATTGTTGTGCGGCCCCTCCGTGGCCAAGAACGCGGCAAGATGCCGCGTCTACGGTAGAAGTAGCTTTCAATCTTTTCCGGCATTGCCCCCTTTTTGACTGCGCGCAGCCAGCATCGGGGATTTCGCGGGCATAAATAGGGGAATCCCCTATCCCGGAAAGATCCAATGGCGACTACAATCACTATGGATAAGGAATATGCCACCAGAATATTCCGTCCTTGGCGGGCGGCAATCGACACAGAGGCACTCCTTTAAGAGGTTTACGGGCGGCATTGGAGGGTTGAGCAATGGCTGAAATAGACAGATACCTGATGATGATGGTCGAACATGGCGCGTCGGACCTGCATTTCTGCACGGGGTGCAAGCCGATGTTTCGCAAGGACGGCTCGATCGTCCGGATGCGCGAGGATGACATCAACAAGCACTGGGCCAAGACCATGCTGTATGAGATCATGCCCAAGCGCGCCGAGGACGAATATAATGTGAGCAATGACACCGATTTTGCCTATGAGCTTCCGGGATACGGCCGCTACCGGGTGAACGTGTACCGGGACCACAAGGGGATCTGCGGCGTTTTCCGCCTGATCCCGTCGAAGGTGCTGACCTTTGAGCAGTTGCAGCTTCCCGAGGCCATCCGGCAGTTCTGCACGCTGAGCAAGGGGCTGGTGCTGGTGACGGGCCCGACGGGCAGCGGCAAATCGACGACGCTGGCGGCGATGATTGACTATATTAACAAGAACCGCGACGACCATATCATCACCATCGAGGACCCGGTGGAGTTTGTGCACCAGAACCAGCGGTGCCTGGTCAACCAGCGGGAAATCGGCACGCACACGCTGGGTTTCAAGTCGGCACTGCGCGCGGCATTGCGCGAAGACCCGGACATTGTGCTGGTCGGCGAGATGCGCGACCTGGAAACGACGCACATTGCCATTGAAACGGCTGAAACGGGGCATCTTGTTTTCGGCACGCTGCACACCACCACGGCGGTGTCGACGATTGACCGTCTCATCGACCAGTTTCCGCCGGACCAGCAGCAGCAGATTCGGACCATGCTGGCGGCGTCGCTGAAGGGGGTCATCGCGCAGAACCTGCTCAAGAAGAAGGGCGGCGGCCGGGTGGCGGCGCTGGAGGTGCTGATCGTCAACCAAGCGGTTTCGGCGCTTATCCGCGACGCCAAGAGTTCCCAGATCATGACAATCATGCAGACCGGCCGCAAGGACGGCATGACGCTGCTTAACCAGGAACTCACCCGTCTGGTGAAGACGGACATCGTGGAAGCCCATGAGGCCTACCTCAAGTCGGCCGACAAGGCGGATTTGCTCAAGACACTGGAAGTCGCGGGCGTTCCCTACACGCACGGCGCCGACTGAGGCGTCAGCCTCCGGCGGACGTGGTGCGTGACGGGCCTTTGTCGAGGCGTTTCAACTCCTCGTCGATGATGGCCCGGCCTTTGTCGTCCAGGGTGGGCATGGCCCGCACTTCATTGTAGGCGTCGCGCGCCTCGGAGATGCGCCCCAGCCGGACCAATGCGCGGGCATAGGCCCACTTGACGTCGAAATCGGCGGGCGTTTCCGCGCTGGCCTCGCTGAGCATGACCAGCGCCTCCTTGGTGCGGTCCTGCCGCACGCGCATGTCGGCCCACTGCACCGCCAGGGGAGGGCGCAAGTCGGCGGGCAGGCATCCTTTCGCGGAGACAAAGAGCCGCTCGGCCCGGTCGAAATCGCTGATGTTTGAAAAGACTATGGCGAGATTGAACGCCGACGCGCAGATGCCCGGCTCGGTCAGCGGACGCTCCTGCAGCTTTTCAAAAAGAATCACGGCGGACCAGCCAAACACCTGCGCGGCCGGCATGGCCGACCCCGGGTCGGCGCCGCGCACGGCCGAGGCCAGCACCAGGGTGGCATCCTCCAGCGATGCGGGACCGCGCCGCAGCACCAGGTCCACCGCCCCCACAGCAGGGAGGGGCTTTTCTGTCTTGTGGGAGTCCAGGGTGCCGCAGGACTGCTGGACCGATTCCTCGAAAGACTTCACCCGCCCCCGTTCAAAGGCAAAGCGCGCATAGTTGGTCCAGACTTCGGGCTGGCGCGGGGCGAGTTGCACGGCAGTGCGGCAGGCGTTCTCCGCGCCGTCAAAGTCGTGGGATCCGTTTTCCAGCACATTCGCCAGGAATAGGTGTGCCGTGGCCAGCGCCTTCTGGTCCGGCTTTGCCTGGCGGCGCAGCCAGTTGATCTGCTCGAAAATCAGGGAACGCAGCCGGTCATAGCGGTTGTGGTCGCGGGCAAACTCCAGGAACAGCGGCCAGGTGTCCTTGTCGGCAAAACTGGCCTGCGCCGCGCGCGCAAAGGCGTCCTCGGCACCGTCTGCATCATCCAGGGCCACACAGACCCGGCCCAGATTGCGGTAGAGTCCGGCGCTGTTTTCCTGCACCTTGTTGTTGGCCACAGCGCGGCGCAAATGCTTCCGGGCCGTTTCCCAGTATTCATGGGCGCGGGTGCGCACATCCTCGCGATCCTGCGCCGCCAGCAACGTCGCGCAGAGTGAGGAGGCGCGGCCCAGGGTGTCGTCGGCGGCGGACAGGTTGGGACAAAGGGCCAGCGCGGCATGGGCCTCGCGCACCGCCTCGTCATAGATGGACAGCGCCTTGGCAGTGTTTTCCGGGGTGTCCTTGGGGGCGTTCTGGGCAATAAGCAGTTTGGCCTCGGCCAGCGTCACATGCACCATGACCTGGTTCGGATTAAGCTTGAGCGACTCCTCAAATGCGCGGCAGGCGCCCGGCATGTCGTTTTCTTTCATCAGGAACTGGCCAAAGCGCCAGGGGAAATTGGCGTTCCACGGGGACATCGTCGCGCCTTGGGCAAAGTAGTAGCGGGCCAGATTCTTCTGTCCGGTGCTCTGCGCGCCCATCGCCTGGTGAAGATAGTATTCACCGGAAAACTCGCAGGCGCCGAGCAGGGCAAAGGCGGCGGTCACCGCAATCGCGGACCAGCGCCACAGCGCGGGCAGGCATGCGGGCGCGGTCGTTCCGGAGGCGACGGAGGAGGAAGCCACCCCGTCGAGCAGGCCAAAAGCCAGAAACAGTGCGGAGGCCGACGCGGGCAACCGCAAGTTGAACCCGAACATGCCATCGACCAGGAATGCGATGAAGAGTGCCGCGAGCATCCAGCCAAGGCGGCGCTGCTCCCTGTCCCGGCCGCCGAAGGCCATGACGAGCGCCATGCCCGCGCCCATCAGCATCAGCGCGAGATACATTCCCGCCGCGGGCAGCCCCGCATCCGCCGCCAGTTCCAAGACGTCATTGTGCACATGGAAGTTCATGCGCAGTTCGCGGGCGAAGAACTCCTGCTCATAGGGGGTCCAAAAACGGGGATTGACGAGCTTGTAGGCGCCCGTGCCGAAGCCCAGCAACGGCTTTTCCTTGGCCATCTGCGAGGCGCCCACGAAGGACTGGTAGCGCAGTAATATGGATGCGTCCACGGGGAATCCGCTGCCCGTGCGCACCTTGAGCGCGGCCATGAGTCCGGCGGCTCCCGCCACGGCCAGCAGCGCGGCAAGCGCCAGTGACAACGCGGCGGCCCGACCGGGCCTCCCCGGCAGGAAGCGCCTGACGACTGCCGCGAGCACCAGCACACCGGCCGCAGCCGCCAAAGCCAGCAAACCGCCGCGCTGGCCGGTGTATACGAGCCAGGAACCGTAACCCACCAGGAGCGGGAGCGCCCAGAGCCAGCCGGTGCGAAACAGGTAAAGCGCCACTATAATGACGACAACCAGCATGTGGGCGGCATAATTCGGATTGCCAAAAGGCCCGGGCAGATGCCGGTAGGTGTCGCTGGTGCGGTCGCCCCAGGGAAAGGCGTCGTATCCGGCCGCCTGCGCGGCGGCATAGAGCGTTGCAAAACCAAGCGCGATGCACAATACCCGCAGGGGCTTGCGCGCCTCGGCGGGCGTGGCATACAACTGGGTGGCCGCAAAATAGACTACAAACAGGGAGACGAAACGTCCCGCCTCCACCAGGGCCTCCCATCGGTAGGACGAGGCCAGCGCCGAAACCAGCAACAATCCGACAAACAGGGCGGCCATTTCCAGGAAAAGCCGGGGCCGCCGGAAGGGAATGCGGAACCAGCCCATGGCCATGAGCCAGCCGCCGCCGAGCACAAAAGCGCCCACGTTCAGCACCAGCCATTTGATGTCGCCCGTCGCGTCGCGCGTGTACGCGTACATGGACATCACGACGGCGAAAAGATAGGCATTAAAAAGTCCGCGGAAAATGCGGTATACTATGTTCTGTGTTTTTGTCACTGATGACGCTCCGGCATTGCCACCCTGCTGTCCACGGGTCATGCTAGCACCGTGACCCGGTCCTTCGCAAGACCCGACAGGGTACGGTTTGCATCCGCGCTGGGATTCAGCACATTATATGCGGCGCCGGGTCAAGGCAGTTTATAACGGTTCAACAGTCCCGGCACGGGAAAGGAATGATCGTGCGATATTCCCTTCTGGATCTAAATGGTGCACTGATACTGGGTTTGGGTCTGGGGATGCTGTTTTGTTTTTCCCTGGAGTTCTTCCTGGATATTCCGGCCGGCGGCGCGTTGATTGGCATCATTGCGGCCGCGACGGTGGGTGTCGGCTCCGTATACAGCAGCAGCATGCGCAGCCGCGCGCGGGACCGCGCCCGGAAGAATGCGCAATCTCTCTTTCCGCCCGCGGCCGACGGCGGCAAGGCGCTAAAGTAGCCTCCGGTGCCGCCGCACGCGGCGGCGTTCAGCCGTGCCCGGAAAGGAAGCTTCGCCGGAACTCGGCACAACAATGGGGATTTCCACCATGAACAGACTGTTTCCTGTGATTCTGGCCTTCGCTTTGCTGCCCCTGCCCGCCTTCGCCGAATCCCCCGTGAAGGCCCTGGTCATCACGGGCGGTCACGGTTTTGAAGCCGAACCCTTTGACACCATGCTCAAGGCGCTGCCGGGGGTGCAGAGCACCCATGTGGACATTCAGGACGACGGCAAGATCTTTGAGGACGCCCCGAACTGGTCCTACGATGTCATCGTTCTGTACAACATGGGCCAGCAGATTTCGGACAAGAGCAAGAAGAATTTCCTGGCATTGCTTGACAAGGGGGTGGGGCTGGTGGTGATGCACCATGCCATCGCAGCCTTCAACGAGTGGCCAGAATACTGGAAGATCATCGGAACACATTATTACCTGAAGAATTTCATGGAAAAGGGAAAGGAACACGCCCAAAGCACTTGGAAGGAGGGCGTGGATTACACCCTGACCCCAGCCGACAAAGACCACCCCATCATGAAGGGCGTCGCCCAGTTCACCGTCCATGATGAGACCTATGCCGGATTCACCACGGAGCCGGACAACCATGTGGTGCTGAACGCATCGGGCCCCACCACCCAGCCCGACTATGCCTGGTGCCGCACTTACAAGAATGCCAACGTGTTCTATATCATGCCGGGCCACGGCCCCACCATTTTCGCCAATGAGAACTACCGCAAAGTGGTGGACCAGGCGATTCTGTGGGCGGCCAAGCCCACCGCAAAAGAAACACCCAAAGGGAAGTAACGGAACAAACAATGAAACAAGGCGGCCCGGCACACGATGTGCCGGGCCGCCGTATTTCTTGTGCTGAGTTTGGGGGTTAGAGGATGATTTTCTCCATCACCGCATCGTAGCGGATGGTCTTTTCCTCGCGCTGGGCGTAGGCCGCCATGTGCAGAGCTGTCTGAACCTTCTGCGCCAGTTCGGGACCGCTCAGGGTGTTCTTGTCGCGTTTCATGCAGCACTCGATGAAGTTCTTGAAGAAGAGCTTGGTGTCCTCTTTGTGTTCGATCGGGATGCGCTGCTCATCTTTTTCCTTCTTCTTGTTGCCCTCGGCCGGTTTGAAGAGGATGTTCTCCTCCACAATGGTCAGCGAGCCTTCATGGCCGCGCACGATAGGCACGCGCCCGCCCGCGCCGCGTCCGTCCACACCCTGGTCGTTGTTTCCCTGGGTGCCGAGCACGGCCACGCAGACCTTCTCGGGGAACTCAAGCAGCAGGTTGAAGGTGTCGGGCACTTCGCGCTCGTTATAGCGGTACTTGCCGCCAACGGCGACCGCCTTGGACGGGAACCCGACACCTAGGATGTGCAGGAGCGGTGTGAGCGGGTGCGGGAAGAGGTCGGTCACGGGACCGCCCGAATAGTCTTCATACATGCGCCAGCGGAAGAGGCGGCTCAGCTCAAAGGGGCGCTTGGGCGCATCGCCGAGGAAGGCGTCCCAGTTCAGGTCGGCGCCGGGCTGCGCGTTGGGGTCGTCGATGGGCATGCCCGATTCGCCCCAGTCGCCGACGCGGAAATAGCCGGTCTCGGCGTGGATGGGCTGGCCGATCATGCCGTCGCGCACCATCTGCGCCATCTGGTGGTAGGCTCCGTCGGACATGGCCTGGCAGCCGATCTGCATCACCTGCGGGGAGGCGATGGCGGTGCGGCACAGTTCGCGGGTGAGCTCAAACTGGCGCCAGTGGGTCAGCGGCTTCTCGCAGTAGACGTCCTTGCCGGCGATGATGGCGTCGAGCGCCTGATAGCCGTGGTGGTGGTCCGGCGTGGCGATACTGACGACGTCGACATTCTTGTCGGCCAGCAGTTCGCGGTGGTCCATGTAGACCTTTTCGGCGCCGTAGTTCTTCGCGGCGCGCTCGGCGCGCGGCTTGTAGATGTCGCACACGGCCGTGATCTTCACGTTCATCTTCTGGTCTTCGCGCAGCCACTGGTAGCTGCTCATGTGCGCGCCCGCGCGGCCGCCGCAGCCAATCTGGCCGACGCGGATGGTCTCATTGGGGCTGGCGGCTTCCGCACGCACCCACGGACCGGCCGCGGCCACCGTGGCCGCCGAGCCTGCCAGCACGGCATGGCGCATGAATTCGCGACGGGTTGATCCCGACGTTTCTACCGGATGTCCTGTGTTCTCCGACATGTCAGCAAGCCTCCTTCGTTGTTGGTTGATAGTTGGGAATCTTCCGTCAGGCATTCAGGTCCTGCAATACCTTCGTAAGGTGCGCCAGGGAGCGGACAGCCTCCTCCTCCGTGCCGCACTCAACAGATAGCACTCCTTTATAGTTCGCCTTTTGCAGCCGGGCCACCAGCTTTTTCCAGTCGATCACACCGTCGCCGCAGGCGCAGCCGACTGCCGTGCCGGTGACCTTGCCGCGCTCCGCGTCGGCCTGTTTCACCGAGATGTCCTTGGCGTGGACGTGGACCACCTTGTCGATCACCGCCTCGAGCATTTCATAGGGGTCCGAACCGGAAAGGAAGGTGTTGCCGCAATCGTAGTTGCATTTGATCCAAGGCGAGTCCACCAGCGACAGGATGCGCGCCATGCGCTCAATCTTGGCGGTGTACGGACCGTGCTGCTCGATGGCAATGTACACGCCGTTTTCCTCGCAGGTCTCCGAGATGGCGTGTAGGTTGATGCGCATGAGGTTGTAGGCCTCGGCCTCGTCGATCCACTTGGCCGGGTGCATGTCCTCGGTGATCTGGACGACATTGATGCCCAGTGCCTTGGCGTACCGGATGCCCCGCCGCGCGTATTGAACACCGAACTCGGGGTTCAGCAGGTCGGAGTGCGAGGACAGCCCGCTGATCCCCACACCGGCCTCTTCGCACCAGTCCTTGATAACCTTGGGGTCCGTGTCAAAACTGGTCACGTGGCAGTAGCCCGCATTGGAGAGCAGACAGCGTCCGTCCAGCATGCACGGTTCGACCCACTTGTAGCCAATTTCCCCGGCCCGCTTGATACCCCATTCTAGGCTCTTGTCGGCGTGCCGGACGTATTCCAGGTTGATGCCGATGCCGATGCGTCCATTCGGGTCCCAGGGCGCGCCGGGCTGGCCGCTCGGCGCGGCCTGGGCGGCTGCTGTCACCGCCGCACCGGCCACCACGGCACTGCTCATAAACTCGCGCCGGGTCGAACCCGATGCTTCGGGCGTGTTTCTTTTATCCACCGACATGATGAACACCTCCTGTGTTGGGGTTACTTGGATGCTTCCTCTTTCGCCGGCTTGCGGGCCGCGACCCATTCCTTGTAGGCGGCTTCGACCTGGTCCGCACCGACCTTTCCATCCCACAGCGCCACGCCGTAGCGCAGAGCCAGCGGCTTGCCGGGCTCGATGGTCAGGGGTTCGCGGTACACATTCAGCGTGGCGGACTGGTAGGCAAAGCCCACGGGCATGGTGAAGAACATGGTGGGGTGGCGCAGGTTGGTTGGGTCGGAGAACAGCGCCACCGTGACCGGCTTGCCCTCACAGGGGGCCGTGTAGGCGCACCAGTTGGCGGGCACGTTGTGCTCCTCGCCGCGGACAATCTCGCCAGGCTGGCCGGAGGAATTGAAGAAATCACCGATCTTGTCCATCGATTCCTGGAAGCGCATGCCCAGTCCCGCATAGTGCGACCCGGTCAGTTTGGCCGGGGCGCCCTCGGGTGCCTCCAGTTTCATCTTCCAGGTGACCACGGCGGGACCGTCCGGCTTGGGCAGGGCCGCACGCACGGAGCGCCGTTCCTTGAGCACCACCTTGCCGTCCGGCGCGGTCCAGTCGAGCATTTCCGCCACACCATCGTCGCGGGTCTTGAAGGATGTCGATACCTCACGTCCGCACTTGTCGATTTCGGACCAGAAGTCGGTGTCATTGACCGTGAGGGCAAACATGAGGCCGTGATGGTGAATGTGGTCGGCCACATGGTCCCTTATGACATTCACACCCGAGGGCGTATACAGGGACTGCACGTAGGATTTGAACGGTGCGGGTCCCTGCATATAGGTGAAGATTGTCTTGTCGCCGCACCTGACGGGGACGGCGTCAGCCGCCCAGGAAGAAGCGGACAATGCCGCAAGCACCACAACCACCAGCCCTGACCTGACCATCGGCGTGTACCTCCAAGAGTATCTGGACCCGCCCGAGGCAACCCCGGGAGCAGGGGTAATGGTAAGCAGATGGGCAACGGCGGTCAAGTGCCGCGTCGCACCCAAATTTCTTGCATCCGCGATGTCCCATGGGAGATGCTGTTGTAGCAGGGACGTACCTGCCTGCAGGAAAGGTTCTTTCATGAAGTGTGCCGGGTATATATGTGTGGCCCCCGTGGAGTTGCCCAACGACAACATTCCCCGGTGTAATTTCTCCAGCCTGCGGCAGGGAACCGACGAATGCCTCCGGTGAACCCCAACGACAAACCCATTGATATTGTTGCCCGGCCGGTCAATCCGGACGGCACCGTTGACGAGCCGGAATCGGCGTCCTCCTCCAGACCGGGCGCCACGGAGGTGGCCTTTCCCGGTCGACACGACGACCATGACCGTGGAACACGGCGCGAAGAGGTTCGCTACTGGCGTTTTGAGGGCACCGGCGACGACGGGTGCGGGTGCGGAGGCTGCGGATGCCTGACAATCATCGTCCTGCTCCTAGCCACGTTGCTATTGCAGAAATGTGCAGGCCTGCTCATTTGATGATTGCAATGCGCAGGAACACACTCATCAATTGTATGTACTCCTAGATAGCTGCCTGTTTTAAGTCCCCCTTTGAAGGGGGATTTAGGGGGATGTGAATTTGTATGCACCCCCCCCAAATACAACATCCCCCTACCGCCTTACGGCGGTTGTCCCCATTCGAAGGGGGACCAAAGACATGGAGCAGTTTCCCACCGACAGTCTTTGTGCTGACCTGCCCCATTCAGGTACGATTTCACCGTTCCCAATCATTCCTTTGGAAGGTAATGTCCGGTCATGCGATTTTGGATCATAGCCGGGGTGGCAGCACTCCTTTTGGCAGCATCGTACGGAGTGCGCCATGCGGCGCATCTGGACGCCCCCACCCCCACCGCCGTGCCCGCCAGCAACGGCAGCACAGCGCCCGCCGACGGATACCGCCGCATCATCTCGCTGTCACCGGGGATTACGGAGACCCTGTTCGCCGTGGGTGCGGGGGAACGGGTGGTCGGCGTGACGCGTTTCTGCAACTGGCCGGCAGAGGCGATGGCACGGCCCAAGGTGGGCGGTTTTCTTGACCCGAACTATGAGGCCATGGTCGCGCTGCGGCCGGACTTGGTGGTTATGACGCCCTACAACCGGGGGCCCCTGACTGAACTGGAACGGCTGGGGCTGCGCTGCACCGTGCTGGACCAAACCCTGCTGGAAGACATTCTGGAAAGCGTGGAAACACTGGGCCGGTTGTCGGGCAACGGGGACAAGGCACGCGCATTGCGCGCTTCCATGCAGCAGCGCATTCAGGCGGTGCGCGCCGGGGCGGCCACCCTCCCCCACCCCCGTGTGCTGCTTTCGTCCGGACGGGACCTGCGCTCCCGGAAACTGGACGAGGTGTACATTGTCGGGCGCAAAACCTTCCTGGGCGACATTCTGCGCATTGCGGGAGGCGAAAACGCCTTTCCCGAATCGGCAGTGGACTACCCGGCACTGTCGGGCGAGGCTATTCTGCGGCTCAATCCCGACGTGATCGTGGAATTCACCAACGGCCTGGACGAACTGGGCCTCACCCGCGAGGACGCCATTGCGCCCTGGCGCGCACTGCCCGGCCTGGCTGCGGCGGAGAAGGGGCGCATCGCGATATTGGACGGCGCACAGCTTACCATTCCGGGACCGCGCGTGGTGGACACGCTGGAGGCTTTGGCGAAGGCCATTCATCCCGAGTGGGGCGGGACACCATGAGCGCACTGGGAATGAAAGACAGCCGGCAGGATGCTCCCGCCTTCGCGGGAGTGACGGGCGCTCCCAGTAAAGCATTCCAGATTGAAGGGCTGTCGGTTAAGGCGGGAAGCGCGAAGATCCTGCAGGACGTCACCTTTGATGTGGCCGAGGGCGAATCGCTGGCGATCATCGGTCCCAACGGCGCGGGCAAGACCACGCTGCTGCGCAGCCTCATGCGTATGATTCCGGGAGTGACCGGCGGCATCCGCGTGTTCGGGCAGTCACTGGCGGCCTGTTCGCAGCGCGAACTGGCCCGCATGGTCAGCTATGTGCCGCAGGCCGAGGGCCGGACGCTGCCGTTTACGGTGCGCGAGTTCATGCTGATGGCGCGGTATCCTCACATGAGCCCCTTCTCCCACCTGACCGCCCGCGACCATGAGGTGGTGGAGCAGGCCATGGAACGCACAGGGGTGACGGCCTTCGCCGACCGCAACATGGACACGCTGAGCGGCGGGGAACGGCAAAAGGTCTTTGTCGCCGCGGCACTGGCGCAGGAGCCGCGCGCCATCCTGCTCGACGAGCCGACCACCTTTCTGGACTACCGGCATCAGGTGGAGGTGCTGGAACTGGTGGAACGGCTGCACCGCGAGGGCGGGTTGACCGTGGTGTCGGTGACGCACGACCTGAACCAGGGCGCGCTTGCCGGAGACCGCGTGCTGGCGCTGCGGCAGGGCCGTACCATCTTCCACGGCACCCCGAAAGAACTACTGGCGCATCCGGAAATTTTGTCGGGCATTTACGACACGGAATTTGACTACATCACCCATCCGCACACAGGCGCGATTATTGTCGCGCCGATCAAGGGGCAGCCATGAAGCGCCGCTGGATGCTGCCGCTGCTGGCCGTCATCGCGCTGGCCTGCCTGCTGGGCGCGCCCTTCGTGGGCATGAGCCACGTGCCCATGTCGGCCGTGCTCGATCCCTTCGGCATGTCGGCCGAATCGGTGGTGTTCTGGCGCATCCGTGTGCCGCGCGCCATCACGGCGTTTCTCGCCGGGTCCGGACTGGCCGTGTGCGGCATGGCCTTTCAGGCGCTGTTCCGCAATCCCTTGGCCACGCCCTACACGCTGGGCGTGTCGAGCGGCGCGGCCTTTGGCGCGGCGGTCTATGTGCGGTTGGGATTGGTCTTCACGCTGCTGGGCATTCCCGGTTCGTCCATCGCCGCCTTCGTCGGCGCGTTGATGACGATTCTGCTGGTCTATGGCCTCACCAAGGCGCGCGGCGGTTTTTCCACCTCCACGCTGCTGCTGGCGGGCGTGGCGCTCAGTTTCTTCCTGTCGAGCATGCTCCTGTCGATCCAGTACAGCGCCAACCTGCACGACTCGTTCCGGTTGGTGCGCTGGCTCATGGGCGGCCTGGGCATGGTGGGTTACGACGCCCCGCTGAACGTGCTGCCCTTTGTGGGGACCGGCGTGGTGGCGCTGGCGCTGCTGACCAACGAACTGAACCTGATCAACACGGGCGAGGACATCGCCATGAGCCGGGGACTCAATGTGCACCGGTTCAAGCAGGGACTCTTCGTGGCCGTGTCGGTGACCGTGGGCGGCGTGGTGGCCGTGTGCGGGCCGATTGGGTTTGTGGACATGATGGTGCCGCACATCTGCCGCATGCTGGTGGGCCCGGACCACCGGCGCCTGTTCCCCGCGACACTGCTCTTCGGCGGCGCCTTCCTCACCGCCTGCGACGCGCTTTCTCGCACCGTGATTGCGCCGGTGGAAATTCCGGTCGGGATTATCACGGCGCTGCTGGGGGGACCGTTCTTCCTGTGGCTGCTGCTGGGCGGCAGGCGCGGACGGGCAGGGATATGAGATGGGAAGTATGGGAAGGATGCGAGGTATGCGAGTAATGGGGATAGGCGGTCTTTGGCGACGTGCCGAAAACCACATCTGCCCGAAAGCCGGCAAGGATGCCGGCGCTCCCAGTGCAGTCTTGCGTGGCCGCGAACAACAATCTTGCCCTCCCATTCTTCACATGCTTCTCATGACTCCCACTTCCCCTTCCAGTTTCCCAAAAGGAGGCCCTTCTCATGCATCTTAACCGACGCTCTTTCTTGGCAACCTGTGCCGCAGCAGGCGCCGGATATTGTCTTGGCGGAACCAGCGCCTCGGCCGCATCCTCCGCGAAGCGCCAGTACAATCTCTCCATCTCCATCGAGGCGCTGGAGAAGGAGCCGGAACGTCTTGAGGTCTTTGCGAAGGCGGGCGGCACGCATGTGTGGGTGCCGGGATTCTTCTACGGCCATTGGCCGGTGCCGCTCGACCAGGTCTGCAAATGGCGCAAGCGCGCGCTGGACATGGGGCTCGACGCGCAGATGATCAACATCCCCCTCGGCCATCCAGGTGACGCGCTCGGTTCGTCGAGCGGTTCCTTTCCCCTCACCGGCCCAAAATACTGGCACAACGGACAGCGGCCCGACGGGAAACTCTATTCGGGCACCTCGCTGCATGAACCGGCCATGGAGGAAAATGTGGCCGCGCTGAAAGAGATGGCCAAATGCGGCGTGAACCGTGTGTTTGTGGACGATGATTTCCGGCTGGCGCCGTCGCCGGGCCAGATTGGCGGGTGCTTCTGCAACGAACACAAGGCGGACTTCCTGAAGAAGGGCGGCTATGCCGAGGGCAGGTGGGCGGAACTGATTGACTGCGTGGACCGGCGCGACCTCTCCCCTATTCTCCGCGCCTGGGTGGAATACACCTGCGACCAGTTGACGGGCTGTTTCCACGCGATGCAGGCCGCCTCGCCCACCATCGAGATGGGCAACATGATTATGTACTTCGGCGCGGAGAAGGCGGGCATCCGCCTGAAAGACTATCAGGGTGTGCCGTTCCGCGTGGGCGAGATGATGTTCCATGACGGGGCTTTCGGCACGGTCAAGGGCAAGATGGATGAACTGTACAGTTGCCTGTTCCACCGCCGCTTTACCACACCCGAACTGGCCTATAGCGAAACAACGGCCTATCCATCGGACCAGTTGTCCGCCGCGAACATGGCTGCCAAGCTGGCCGTGTCGACCATCGCGGACGTGCGGAACACGATGTTCATGTCGGGCCTGACGCCATTCCCGATGGCGCACTGGGATGTGCTCGGACCGGCCATGAAGCACCATGCCGGGCTGCATGAGCGGCTTGCGGGCCACACGCCCAAGGGGCCGTTCAAGCACTATTGGGGCGAGGCCAGCCGCTATGTGGGCGACGACAAACCCTTCAGCCTGTGCCTGGCATCGGGGGTGCCTTTCGAGGTGGTCGATGCGCCGCCCGAGTCGGGCTGGGTCTTCCTTTCCGATGCGGACGCAAAACAGACCGCCACGCAGACACTGCCGGAAAAGACGCGGTGGGTGTCACGCATTGCCGGACCGAAAGGCCCCGGTGCGCGCGTGATGGAAGAATCGGTCAACAGCGTGTTCGCGCTTAAACATGAAATCGCAGGCGAATTGAAGGACGTGCCCCACGTGATTGAAGACAAGCCGGTTGTCTGCGCGTGGTATCCCACGACCAATGCGGTGCTGCTGTGGAATCTCGCCGAAAAGCGCGAGCGGTTCACCGTGCGGCTGGGAACGACGGAGCACCCTATAGAGATCGACGCGCTGGGCGCGGATATTGTGGAACTGGGATAGTCACCACTGGGAGCGCCGGCGTCCCGCCGGTTGGGTTTGCGCGAAAAGACA
>CAITNO010000138.1 GCA_903893795.1 Candidatus Hydrogenedentota bacterium
CATCGGCAAGGTGTGTTTTGATCGCGGCGGGCGGCTGTACCATGGGCGCGTGAAGGCCCTGGCGGACGCGGCGCGCGAAGCTGGTTTGGAATTCTAGCAAGGAGGCTCTTCCCTTGAGCAATTTTTCTGGTGGCAGACGTGACAATCGCGGCGGTGACCGTGACGATCAAAACGATTACATCGAGCACGTGGTGAAGATTTACCGCGTGGCCAAGGTGGTGAAGGGCGGACGCCGCTTCAGCTTCAGCGCCATGGTGGTGGTCGGCGACGGCAAGGGCCGCGTTGGCGCCGCACTGGGCAAGGCGGGCGAGGTTCCCGAGGCCATCCGCAAGGCCATAGAGCGCGCGAAAAAGGACATGTTCAGCGTGCCCGTGGTCAACACGACGATCCCGCACGAGGTGATTGGGCGTCTTGACGCGGCCCGCGTGCTGCTCAAGCCGGCCTCGCTCGGCACAGGCATTGTGGCCGGCGGTTCGGTGCGCGCCGTGGTTGAGGCGGCCGGATACCAGAACATACTGACGAAGTCGCTCGGTTCGAACAGCGCGACCAACGTGGTCTGGGCGGTGCTTGACGGCCTGCGCCAGTTGAACACGGTGGAGCAGCTCGCTTCGCAGCGCGGGCTTGAGGTCGCCGAGGTGCTTTGAGCACCTGACGGCGCAGGCAAGGAAACGACCGCGTCCCAAGGACGCGAAAACGACGAGGTGGACGATGGAACTGCACACACTCCAGCACGCCGACGGCGCGAAGAAAAAGGCCAAACGGGTCGGGCGCGGGCATGCTTCGGGCAATGGCAAGACTGCCGGTCGCGGACACAAGGGCCAGAAGTCGCGTTCGGGCTATTCGCGCAAGCCGGCCTTTGAAGGCGGACAGATGCCGTTGAACCGGCGCCTGCCCAAACGCGGATTCAACCATCAGCAGCGGCATCCGTTCGCCGAGTTGAATCTGGATGTGCTTGCCACCAAGTTCGAGGACGGCGCCGTGATCACCACGGACACCCTTCGCGAGCGGGGTATTGTGAAAGTGCTTGCCGGCGGCGTTAAAATCCTGGGTCGCGGCGATGTGGACGGCAAGAAGTTTACCGTTCGCGTCGAGGCGGTCAGCGCCGGCGCTAAAGAGAAAATCGAGAAGGCCGGCGGCGCGGTCGAGTTGGTGGCTGCGCCCGAAGCGGCAGCGGAATAGCGGCGCGGGCGGCAGTGCGGACGTTGCACAAGGAGCGATAACGTGGCAGAGCCTATTGAAGCCTTCCGAAATGCGTTCAAAATACCGGAACTCCGGAGCCGTATCATCTTCACGATGGTGATGCTTGCGTTCTTCCGGCTTGGGGCCTTTGTGCCCCTGCCCGGCGTTGACGGCAACGCCATGGTGGCCATGCTTAACCGAAGCGGCGCTGGGTTGCTCGGGTTCTACGACATGTTCACTGGCGGTTCCTTTAGTCGCGCCACGGTGTTTGCGCTGGGAATCATGCCGTACATCACGGCATCGATTATCCTGTCGCTGCTTATCCCGGTGATACCGGCCCTTGAAAAGCTCCAGAAGACCGGGGCCGAGGGCCAGAAAGTCATTACGCAGTACACGCGCTACGGAACAATTCTCCTCTGCTCGGTGCAGTCGGTGGGCATCGGGCTTTATATGCAGAGCTTGGGTCGCGAGATTGTGCCCCATCCGGGCATTGGATTTATCGTGCTTGCCATGATTACGCTCACGACGGGAACGGCGTTCCTCATGTGGGTGGGCGAGCAGATTAGTGAAAGCGGCGTCGGAAACGGCATCTCGCTGATCATCTTTATCGGCATTGTGACGGGCATTCCGGTGTCCATTAAGAATATGTTCAAGATGATGCAGAATGACCAGTTGTCCCCGCTGGTGGCCGTGTCCCTGGTAGCCCTTATGTTTGTGGTCACCGCTGCGGCCATCGTGGTCACCACCGCCCAGCGCCGCATCCCGGTGCAGTATCCGCGCCAGATTAAGGGACGCGGCATGACCGGCGGCACGCGGACCTATCTGCCCTTGCGCGTCAACCAGGCCGGTGTTATTCCGATCATTTTCGCCAGTTCAATCCTCATGCTGCCGGGCAGTATGGCCCAGTACATCAAGATTCCCTCGATTGAATACGCAATCAACTTTCTGTTCCGCCACGACGGCGTGCCCTATAACCTGCTGTACGCGGCGATGATTATCTTCTTCTCCTTCTTCTACACCGCCATCACCTTCAATCCGGTGGAAATGGCTGACAACATGAAGAAGTACGGCGGCGTGATTATTGGTGTCCGGCCCGGCAAAGCCACGGCCGACTACCTAAACCGCGTGATGACGCGGGTGACGACGGTGGGCGCCGTGTTCCTTGCCCTCGTGGCCCTCACCCCGATGGCGATTTTCCGCATACTGAATGTGCAGGACTACCAGTTGGTCCACTTCTTCGGCGGCACGACGCTGCTGATTCTTGTGGGTGTGGCGCTCGACACGGTGAAGCAGATCGAGCAGCACCTGGTCATGCGGCACTATGAAGGCTTTGGCAGCTCCCGCGGCGGACGCATCCGGGCGCGGCGCGGCTAATGGCCACAGGCGGCGGGCCGTGGATGAAAGCCGCGGTGGCTGCGTGCTATAATTGAATATTGCAGCAACAATGCCCCCTTGGGCAGCATACATCAACGGACCGGTATGATCGCGATACGCAGCGAACGAGAGATAGAACTTCTGCGCGCGGCGAACGCGATTGTGGCGGGGGTCCATGACCTACTGTCGGAGATGGTGCGGCCGGGCGTGACCACCCGCGAGCTGGACCAGGCGGCCGAGTCGCTCATCCGCGAACGGGGCGCCAAACCGGCGTTTAAGGGTTATCGGGGTTATCCGGCAGCCACCTGCATCTCTGTGGAGAGCGAGGTGGTCCATGGAATTCCCGGAAAACGCGCTTTGCGTGAAGGCGAAATCGTCAGCATAGACGTGGGAACCGTTTACCGCGGGTACTACGGCGACGCGGCGGTGACGCTGGCATGCGGCACGGTGGACGCGGCACGGTTGCGGCTGATGGATGTTACGGACTTGGCGCTGGCGAGAGCTGTGCGCGCGGCGCGTGCGGGAAATTTCCTGCGCGAAGTGAGCATCGCCGTGGAGTCCACGTGCAAGGAAGCCAAGTTTGGCGTGGTGCGCGACTTTGTCGGGCACGGTGTCGGGACGGCGCTGCATGAGGAGCCCCAGGTGCTCAATTTTGACTCGGGCGAACCCGGGCCGCTGTTGCGCGCGGGCATGGTGCTGGCCATCGAGCCGATGGTGAACATGGGCACCCATCGGGTGCGCGTCCTTCGGGACGGATGGACCACGGTGACGGCGGACGGCAAGCCGAGCGCGCATTTTGAGCACAGTGTGGTCGTGCGTGAGCACGGCGGTGAAATATTGTCGCAGGGCACGCGCCTTAAATGGGGCTGCCGAGGCGACTGATGGTGTCCGGCCGGTGCCGGAGCGGTGAACAATTGGAGCGGCCGCAAGGCCAAGTATGAAAGAAGAGGCAATAGAAGTTGAGGGAGTCGTGGTTGAGCCGCTTCCCAATGCGATGTTTCGCGTTGAACTGAAGAACGGCCACATGGTTCTTGCGCACATATCGGGCAAAATGCGGATGAACTACATACGCATCCTGCCCGGTGACACGGTAAAGGTTGAAATGTCGCCCTACGACTTGACGCGGGGCCGCATTATCTACCGTCAGAAGTAGACAAGAAGCGCCTGACCGGCGCGCCTGGGAGAAGAGATTCATGGCACGTATCATTGGCGTGGACCTGCCCCGCGACAAGCGGATTGAGGCGGCCCTACAGTACATCTACGGCATCGGCCCGACGCGGGCCCGTTTGGTGCTTGCGCTGACGGGCATCGACCCGAACCTGCGCGTCAAGGAAATGACGGACGAACAGGCGTCAATGCTGGCGGTGGCCATCCAGAATGAGTACAAGGTTGAGGGTGATCTGCGGCGCGAAGTCGGCATTAACATCAAGCGCCTCATGGACATCAACAGCTACCGCGGACAGCGCCACAAGCGCGGGCTGCCGGTGCACGGCCAGCGAACCTCCACCAACGCGCGCACCCGCAAGGGCCCGCGTCGTCTGGCAGTCGTCAAGAAGAAATAGTCTAATCACAACGCACGGCGACTCTTTCGGAAGCCGAAAGGGCGCGGTGGCGTGACCTATATGGGCACCGAAACGGTGCGCAAGGAGACCAGGGAACGTGGCAAAGGAAAAGCGTAAAGCTAAGGTCAAGAAGCGCAAGCTGGCCTTGAACGTGACGTCCGGGGTGGCACACATCCAGGCGACGTTCAACAACACGATCATTTCCATTACGGACATGCAGGGCAACGTGATTTCCTGGTCCAGCTCGGGCCAGGCAGGCTTCTCCGGATCGCGCAAGAGCACCGCGTTTGCGGCGCAGGTGGCGGCGGAGCAGGCCGGGCGCAAGGCGCTTGACCTTGGTCTGCGCGAAGTGCGCGCCTACGTGAACGGGCCCGGAGCAGGCCGTGAGTCGGCGATCCGCGCCATCCAGGCATGCGGACTCAACGTCACATTGATCCGTGACGTCACAAGCATTCCGCACAACGGCTGCCGCGCGCCGAAGCGGCGGCGCGTCTAGTGACGCAGTCCGCCACGGAACCGCAGAGGACCGTGGCGTACCCGAACGGCGCGGGGGTTTCCCTGTGCCATGGCTGGGGCCCGAGCGCGAAAGGCGAGAACTTATGATCAGCAAAGAATTCACCATACCCAAGACCGTAAAGTTTGAGGGCGCCGCAGGCGAAAACTACGCGCATATCGTGGTTGAGCCCTTTGAGCGCGGCTACGGCACCACCGTGGGCAATGCCCTGCGGCGGGTGTTGCTGGCCTCCCTTGAAGGCAGTGCGGTGACCGCAATTCGTTTTGAAGACATCCACCACGAGTTTGCGGCCATTCCGGGCGTGTACGAGGATGTGACCGATGTCGTGCTCAACCTGAAGAAGTGCCAAATCCGCCTGAACAACAAGGATTCGGTTATCTTCACGTTCAAGTACGAGGGCGAAGGCCCCGTCACGACGGCGAAGCTTTTTGCCGGGCAGGACATCGACGTTTTCAACCCCGACCACGTCGTGTTCACCGCCACCTCCAAGACGACCAAGGTTCAGATGGAGCTCAAGGTTGCCAAGGGTCGCGGCTATGTCACCGCCGACCAGTTCGAGCTGGAGCACGCCCCGCTCGGGACCATTTACCTGGATGCCAGCTTCTCGCCGGTGACCAAGGTCAATTTTCAGATTGAGGACGCGCGCGTCGGCCAGATGACCGATTTTGACCGGCTTATCTTCGACGTGTGGACCAACGGCTCCATCACCCCGCAGGATGCGCTCACTGAAGCGTCCGCCCTGCTCATCAGCCACTTCAACATCTTCCTGCAGGAAGAGCCTGGGGCCCCCTCGCTTGGCGGCGATTTGGACGGGGAGAGCTCGGAATTGATGGTGTTGCTGAACAAGCCGATTGCCGAGGTGGAACTCAGCGTGCGCTCGGCCAACTGCCTCAAGTCGGCCGGCATCGGCACCCTTGGGCAGCTCGTGGCGCGCACCGAAAACGAACTGCTGTCCTTCCACAACTTCGGCAAGCAGTCACTGAAAGAAATCCAGGCGAAACTGGAAGAACTGGGCCTGTCGCTGGGCATGAATGTCGGCGCCGCCGGCACGATGGGCGCACCGATCCCCGTGGATCCGGTTGAGGAACTTTACAACATTGACGACGACGTCGACTCGGATGACTCCGACGACTTGGACGAGGAATAACACCCATGCGCCACAATAGAGCAGGACGGCGGCTCGGCCGCGACATGTCCCACCGCAAAGCCACCATGAAAGCCCTGGCTGTTGCGCTGTTCCGCCACGACGCCATCAGCACCGGCGTCTTCAAGGCCAAGGAACTGCGCAAGTTTGCCGAGCCGCTTATCACGCTTGCGAAGGTCGACTCCGTCGCCCATCGCCGTCAGGCCTTCGCCGCGCTTCGCGACGAGGATGTCGTGCGGAAGCTGTTCACCACCATCGGGCCCGCTTTCGTGGAACGCCCCGGCGGATACACGCGCATCATGCGGCTTGGCCACCGTCAGGGTGACGGCAGTGAAATGGCCCGCATCGAGCTGGTGGGGCTTGGCGAGTACAAGCCTGAAGAGTAAAGTTTCACGGTCCCCACGGGGACCGGGCTGATTTGCGCGGGGCAGCGGGGCCTAAGGGCCGCGCTGCTCCGTTCTTATTGCAGGCCTTCAGGCGGTCAGATGGGACCCCGGGAACTTGGGCGCGGTAGGAACCATTCATTATGTCGGCCACCAGACAGGCGACAGGTGAGCCTCCGGCCGCCGGGAAAGGGATATCCGATGAAGTACCCCTATGCGTTGCAGCTCTATTCCGTGCGCGACAAGTTCGAGAAGAATGTCGCCCTGGCGTTGGCTGCCGTGAAAGCCGCTGGTTTCGACCGGGTCGAACTGGCCGGAACCTACGGACTCACACCAGAAAAACTGCAGGCGCTGCTTGAAGTCGCGGGCCTTCAGGCAGTCAGCATGCACGTGGGGTACGCCGAGACCATCGGCAATACGGGTGCCGTGGCCGATGCGGCCGGGACCTTTGGCGTCACCGAGGCTGTTATTCCCTGGCTGGGCGGGGACATTTGCGGCAGTCGTGCCGAGTGGGTCGCGGCGGCGCGGGCCATGGACCTTGCAGGCGCAGCATTGCGGGAACGCGGCGTGAGGCTTGCCTACCACAATCACGACCATGAATTCGCCAAGATTAACGGCGAAACCATATTTGACCTCATTCTGGCCAACAGCGCACCGGAACATCTTGCGATACAACTGGATACCTGCTGGTCCACCGTCGGGGGGATGGACACGCCCGCGCTGTTGGAACGGATTGCGGGAAGAGTGGCCACCGTCCACGTGAAGGACTGCAAGGCCTGGGTGCCGGGGGAGCGTCCTGTACTCACCGAACTTGGGCGCGGTATTATGGATTTAGACCGGGTGTTGGCGGCCTCAAAGGCAGCCGGGGCGCGCTGGTTCATTGTCGAACAGGACAATTCTGAAATCGATACCTTGGAAAGCGCGGCACGGAACGCCGCGTACATGGCGTCATGCAACCAGGAATGACAATAACATTGCCAATGGGGCTGCTGGCGGCCCTGCTGCTCGTAGCCTTGCTGGGCGGATGCGCACCCGAAGCGGTCTTGCGCGGCACCGTGTGTGACATGGGCGGCGAAGCGCTGCCCGGTGTGGCGGTTTCCGTGGAGGGCGGGGATGTGTCCGTCATCACCAGCGCGCTCGGCCTCTATTCCCTCCACTGCCCGAGAGGGCGTGTCCGCCTGGATTTTGTCAAGACCGGTTACACGCCGTCCGCAGTCACCGTGGAGAATGCGCAGGGCACGGTTGCCATGGACAAAGTGAAGCTTTGGGCGCTTCCGCCCACTGAGGGTGTCTTCCTCCTGGAGCATATGCGCTTCAAGGAATTGGACCACCCGCGCCCCAACCGTTATCACGTGGAAAAGGGCGACCCTGTCCTGGGCACACCGGTAATGCCCAAGACGGAGTCCATGGCGCCCTTTGGCGGACCCGATGCCGTGGAAGGCGCGCCGAGACTGATCGCCAGCAAACTTCCGCCCTATGACGCCCATCTTACCCGGGTCAGGCAGGTGCGCGCGTCCTCCCAGCCGCCAGCCCCGCCGGCCGCGGCCGGTGCCGCGGCGGCAGCCCCGGTGGTGTACAGTGAAAAGGTGTGGGTGGCCGACAAGGACATCCCGCTTACGCAGCATCCGCTCGACGAGCCCGACCGTCTCCTGATCGAGCTGGTTCCCTCGGCCATGCTGGAGCCCGGCACCTATGCCGTGCACTGGGGCGGCTTCGAGGGGTTGGCCAGTCTGGAACCGAGGGTGTTCCTCTTCCGCGTGCCCGACCCGGCCGCCACCGCCGAGCAAAAAGAGTCCGAGCCCGCGCTCTCGCCGGAAGATGAAAAGCGCGAGCAGGAACGCGAAAAGAAACACCAGGAAATCCGCAAAGACGTGGAAAAAGAAACCGGAGAAGGCCTGGGCTGACAGGGTCACGACCCTCAGCCCCCCATCCCGTGGAGCAGTCATCATGAAAAGCCAGTTTGTAAACGTCCTTCAGGACGGTGACCGTGTCAACGATTATTTCGTCGCTGTCCGCAAGGATTTGCGCACCAAGCAGGACGGTGGCAAGTTTCTGGGGCTCGTGTTCCGCGACCGCACCGGTGAAATCGGTGGTATCCTCTGGAACGCCGCCGCAGACGTGGCCCGCCTTTTTGAGGTGGGCGATGTGGTCAGCGTGCGCGGCCAGGTGGCCTCCTATCAGAACCGGCTCCAGGTGCGTGTGGAGCAGGTGCTCCCCCTGCGCGAGGGCGAGTTCGCCATGGAGGACCTGGTCCAGAGCACGGGCGACGCTACGGAAAATGTGAAGGCGTTCCGTGAAATCTTGGACACCGTCGAGAATCCGTGGATCAAACAGCTCATCGACGCCTTCTGGAATGAACCCGGCTTCGAGGAGCGCTTTACAACGGCGGCCGCCGCCAAGAAATGGCATCATGAATTCATGGGCGGGCTCGCCCGCCATTGTTACGAAATGGCGCGCCTTGCCGTCACGCTTTGCGAACTCTTTCCCGATATCGACCGCGACGTGCTGCTGGCCGGCGTTTTCGTTCACGATATCGGCAAGTTCGAAGAGATGTCTCACGATCTCGTGGTGGACTACACCAACGAGGGCAAACTGCTGGGTCACCTCCAAATCGGCTGTGACATGGTCCAGAAGAAAATAGCAGGTATAGCCGACTTCCCCGAGAAACTGCGCCTGCAGGTGCTCCACTGCATCCTCTCGCACCACGGCGAACTGCAAAACGGTTCCCCCGTGACGCCCAGAACGGTCGAAGCCATCGCCCTGCATCACATCGACAATCTCGATGCGCAGACCGAAGCCTTCACGCGCATCGTCCGCGAGACAAAGACCCGGGGCCAGGAATGGTCCGACTATCTTCCCCTCATTGACCGGGTGGTTTGGGCAAAGTAGGAAGAGCGCTTCGATGGACTTGCAGCACGATGTGACTGAACCTGGCACTCCCCTGCCCACCGGGCCCGGCGCCCAAAAGCCGCGGGGCAGACGGTTTCGTGCCGGCTGTCTTGTACTGGTTTTCCTCCCCTTCTGGCTGGTGGTTGGTCTTCTCGCCGCCGAAGTGTATGCGCGGTATGCCATGGGCAAGTACTGGCGCGATGGTTTTCAGTTAAATATGCGGCATCTCGTGAAGATCGGCGTCGACAACCGGGCTGAAATTGCCACGCACGCGCCGGACCTCGCCAGTCTGCCCTCCTTTGACGACCAGGTGGCCGCCTTTGCAAAGATGGGTGATGCGGACCGTTTGGCGTGGGCGCAGCGGCGGCATGAAGTGGCCGTTGTTTTCAACAGCGCGGGGGAAATACTGAAATGCTATGCGCCCGGCGGTGAGGATGTTGGAGCGCTGGGTGACATGCTGAAGCCCGGGGCAAAGCTCAAGGAGCTGCTTCCGCCCATTTATGGTCTGCCAGACCCCGGGAATCTGACGCAACTGCTCACTGACGCGATCAACACGGAAAAGGAAGGGAGCTTCAGGGGGCCCAAGGAACTGCTTCTTCCCGACGGTCGCACCATACTCGTGCAAATGCAGTTCCGCCCCATCGAGCCAGGAAAAGAGGCCCTGTTGTGTCTGCGTCAATCCATCTGGAAAGTGTTTGCCCAGCGTTTCCGCGAAAATGTAGAGATTACGGACAATTTTGACTGGGAGGAGGCGTCGCTGGACACGGCGCAGTTCCGCACGAACAACGCTGGATTTCGCGGTCCCGACATCAGCATGCCCAAGGCGGACGGGGTGTTTCGCATTTTGTGCATCGGCGGGTCCACCGTTGTTGAGGGGTTGACGGACGAGCTTACTTATCCGGGGCTGCTGCAAAAGATGCTGCGTGATTATCTGCACACTGACAAGGTGGAGGTCGTCAACTGCGGCGTCTTCGGCGGGGACACCTTCTCGGAATCAAAGTCGGTGGACCGATATGCCGCCCTTCAGCCGGACATGGTCGTCTACTACAACTTCATCAATGATTTCCGCAATTTCTGCTGCACCGAATTGCAGCATGTGGGCGGGGGCGGACAGCCCAGCGGTCTTCCGCTTAAGAACGCACTGAGGCATTCCCGTTTTGTTTTCAAATACAGGCCGTCCCTCCTGGTTCCGACGGAGGAGCAGTTGGCCTCGCTGCTGAACACCCATTACTTTCCGGCCTTGGCCGAATTTGCCGGGACCCTCAGAAAGACCGGCGCTGAAATCGCCTTCTGCAGTTTTGTCTGCCCCGAACCCGCCAAATTCAGCGCTGAGGACAAATGGCTGTTCGACTACAGCCTCTATCGCTTTACCTGGACGCAGCAGGCCATGGACTGCGCCGGATACGCCGCCTCCGTCCAGAATTACCACAGCCTTCTGAAGCGGTTTTGCGCGGAGAACCACGCGACCTACCTGCCCGTTGCGGAGAATTTCCCCTGCGACGATCCCGCACTCTTCAGCGACATCTGCCACATGGTCCCGTCGGGCATACGCAAGAAAGCCGAGACCGTGTTTCATCTGATTCGGGACCGGGTTGCCGAATCCATGAAGAAACCGGCGTAAGGCCAACTCCGGCACGGGACCCGAAGGGCGTCGTCCCGTCCGGCAAGGGGTCTTGACGCAGGGGTGATGGGAGCATACACTTATGGTCGTGGTGAAGTGTGTTTTCTTGAACCAGTTGGAGTGCAGCCATGCGTTCGACCAAGGCAGGTCTTGTCATTCTTCTCGCATTCCTGATTGCGGGGTTGGGCACCGTTTCGGCACACGCTGTGCATACGGCGCTGGACGACTATGTCGCCGCGCCTGATTCAAGCTACGCGTGGTCGCTCTACTCGACCAAGCCCATGTATGGGTTGGGAGGCCAACCTCCGCAGATCGGGACCATCTACACGCTCAAGATGACCTCACAAACCTGGCAGTCGGGCAAGACGAGCCCCGACCGGTCGAAATGGACGCACTGGATCACCATCGCCCGCCCCTACAATGCGGTGCCCTCCGCGTGTTTCATGATCATCGACGGCGGCAGCATCAGCTCCACCCCCCTCGACATCAGCGAATACGCGGGCATTTCGGCGACGCTCGGAATTTCCATTGCCTATCTCCAGTACATTCCCAACGAACCCCTGACCTTCAGCGACGGCGTTTCCCGGTCGGAAGACTCCATCATTGCCTACTCCTATGACAAGTACCTGGGCCTCTACGGGACCGCGAATGAAGACCCGACATGGCCGCTGCTGCTTCCCATGGTCAAGAGCGCCGTTCGCGGCATGGACACCATCCAGGCGTTCCTCAAGCAGCAGGAAAACATGGATATCACGGACTTTGTGATTGGCGGCGCCTCCAAACGGGGATGGACCACCTGGCTCACCGCCGCCGTCGACCCCCGCGTGAAGGCCGCCGTGCCGATTGTGATCGACATCCTGAACATGCAACGCCAATTGCCGCACCACAAGAACGCCTACAGTAACTACGCCCCGAATGACACGGCCCATCACATGTATGGCGGGTATTCGGATGCGATTCACGACTATACCCAGTTCAACATTTTCGACCGCCTGCCCACCCCGGCAGGCATGTCGCTTGGCGAAATTGTTGACCCGCTCACCTACCGCGACCGTCTTACCATGCCCAAGCTGATCATCAACAGCACGGGCGACCAATTCTTCCTGCCCGACGGGATTAAGTTCTATTACAACAGCCTGCCCGGCGACAACCACGTGCTCTATGTGCCGAATTCCGATCACAGCCTGTCTGTGGACACCAGCCACCCGGAAATGCTCATGAACATTTTGTCATTCGTGGGCGCCTTTGTTCCGGGGTCGGGGGTGAGCCTGCCCAAGTTCGACTGGAGTTTCCAGCCGGACGGGTCCACCCGGGTGGTGATGGATGAAACGCCCGACGAGGTCAATGTCTGGCAGGCGCACGTGGAGACACACCGCGATTTCCGTCTTGAAAACGTGGGGGCCATCTGGACAAGCTCGCCCCTCACCGATCCGGACGGGGACGGCGTCTATGTTGCCAGTGTCCCCGAACCGCCCACCGGCTGGACCGGGTTCTATGTTTCGGTGAAGGTCAACGGCATTGAAACCTGTTCCGGTCTCCGCGTCGTGCCCGACACCTATCCTGATGCGGTGCCGCCTGCGGATGCGTGGCCGCCCGCCTTTGAGAACTTCCTCGCCTCGCCCGCCGCGCCGCAGACCGGTGTGCCGGTCACGCTCAGCTTCGACGCGAGCGAAGCCCTTGCCGCGGACCCCACAGTGACCGTCAACGGCAATCCCGCGACCCTCCAGAGCGCCAACGGTCTCTCCTATGTGTTTTCCTACACCGTGCTGCCTTCCGACCCGGAAGGTCCGGCCAATGTCAAGATATCAGGCACTGACCTTGCCGGCAATCCGGGCAGCACCCGCTATCCAAACACCTTGGCGGTGGACAACCAGCCGCTCACTTTGACGAACGTAAACGCCGTTCCCGCCCTCGGACAAATTGGCACGGCGGTGGTCATTGCATTCCAGGCGAGCGAGTCCCTTCACGGACTGCCGGGGGTGACAGTGAACGGTCACACGGCGGCACTCTCGACGCATTCCGGGCTGAATTACGAGTACAGCTACACAATTGCCGCGGATGACCCCGAAGGCTTTGCGGACGTGCAGGTGGTTGCCACGGACTTCACCGAAACGGCCATCACCCCGCTGTTTGGCGACCTTCTCGCCGTGGACAACACGCCGCCGCTGTTTTCAAACCTGTCGGCACTTCCGGCGTTTGCCACGGACGGCACGCAGATCACGTTACGATTCGACGTTTCGGAGGCGCTCTCCAGCGATCCCTTTGCAGTTATCAACGGTGGCGCTTCAGCCACCCTGCAAAACCACTCCGTGACCTCCTATGAGTTCACATACACCGTGAGCCATGCCGATGCCGCCGGCCCGGTGTCCGTTCGTGTCGGCGGTTCAGACCTTCTGTATCACTTTGGACAAATCACGGTGGGCAGCGTCTTTGTCATCGACCGGACCGCGCCGACCTTCAGGAACTTTAACGCGATTCCCGGAACGGCGGGGGGAGGCACGTCGGTAACAATCACATTCGATGCGGGCGAGGCGCTGTCATCGGACCCGATTGTCAGTGTCAACGGCCACGGCGCCACATTCTTGGACAAGACCGGTCTCTCCTACAGCTATCTGTACACCGTTCAGCCGGACGATCCCGACGGCCCGGCTGCAATCAGCGTGAATGGCTTTGACTTGGCCAAGAACACCGGGTCCTCCCTCTCCAATGGCAGTCTGAAGATTGACCAGACCGCCCCGACGGGTACGGTGTCCATAAACGACGGGGCCGCCTATGCCTTAACAGATGCCGTGAAGCTGGCCTGCACCTTTAATGACGGTGCCGGTTCCGGGGTCGCGCAGATGCGCTTCAGCGATGACGGCACGGCCTGGACCGACTGGATTGCCGCCGGAGCCTTGGCAGACCACACTCTTCCCCCGGCGGAAGGGAACAAGA
This sequence comes from Candidatus Hydrogenedentota bacterium, assembly GCA_903893795.1. Lineage (GTDB taxonomy): Bacteria > Hydrogenedentota > Hydrogenedentia > Hydrogenedentales > CAITNO01 > CAITNO01. The sequence goes on from CAITNO010000138.1 coordinate 13,601, forward strand.
CCGTCTACATGCAGTGCCAGGACGGGGTGGGCAATATTTCGGGTGTCTTTTCCGACAGCATCATTCTGGACACCGCGCCCCCCACGGGCGCCATTCTCATTAACAACAACCGCAGTGCCACCAACTCGCCCAATGTCACGCTTTCACTCACCTGGGCCGACGGTGCCGGTTCCGGTGCGGCGCGGATGCGGTTCAGCAATGACGGGGCGACCTGGTCCGCCTGGGAACCGCTGGCGGCAGCGCATCCCTACACTCTGCCGGACGGTGACGGTCACAAGACGGTGCGGGTTCAATACTTGGACCGGGCCAACCGACGTTCCCTGGCATTCAATGACTACATCCGACTCGACACGATTCCGCCCACGGGCAGCATTGTCATCAACGGCGGCGCTTTGACCACAATCAGTCCCGAAGTCACGCTCGGCCTTGCCTGGGCGGACGCCGGCGACGGGGTGGTGTCGCGGATGCGGTTTAGCGATGACGGCGCCCACTGGACCTCCTGGATGCCGCTTTCCGGCAGTCTCCTCCATCTCATCCCCGGAGGACCGGGCTACCAGACCGTGCGTGTGCAGTACCTGGACGGAGCCAACAACTACTCCGTGGTGTACCGGGACTACATAAAAGTTCTCGCTCCGTAGAGGGCGTCGGTCAATGGTGAAACCCGGCATTCCCCGGTCGAGTCTTGTTTAGTCGGCAAACGAAAGGTATAATCAAATGTGAGGGTGCCTGTCTTGAAGGGTACCACGGAAACGAAGCCTAAATGACGTCCAGCGCAGCATTGCGCAGGGAATCGGGAGATTTGTTATGGGCGGCCTGTCACCTTATCATCTGATCATCGTTCTTGTCATCGTACTGGTCATCTTCGGACCGGGAAAGCTTGGCGGCATTGGCAAGTCTCTGGGACAGGCCATCAACGAGTTCAAGAGCGCCATGAACCCCGAAGAGAAAAAGGACGGCGAAAAGCCGGCCGAAAAGCTTGAGGACAAGAAGGACGCATAAGCGGCGGTCCCTTCGGTCTGGAATGCGATTTCCGGGACGCGCCACCAACGGCGGTGGCGCGTCCCGTTTTGTTTGCGCAAACACCGTCCAAAATGGAAAATAGAGGACGGCGGCCGACCCGCCGGAAGGAGATCCACGATGACCAGACGTGACCGAGTGATGCACGCCCTCAATTTCGAGCCGCTGGACCGTCCCCCGCTGGACCTGGGGGCCATGCCGTCCACCAACATAAGCTGTTTTGCCTATCCGGGCCTGATTCAGGCGCTTGGGCTCAAACCGCGCAGACCCCGCGTCTATGACCAAAGCCAGATGCTCGCCCTGCCCGAAACGGATGTGCTCGACGCGCTGAACTGCGACGTCGTCACGGTGCAGATGGAACTGACCAACGGCTACGAGCAGCCCGAGATCTGGCACCCTTATGCGTTCAACGGGCGTCTCGACGCCGAGGTGCTCGACCCGTCGCAGTTTGTGACGGAGGCGGACGGCACCATTTCGCAGCCCCATGCAGGCAGCAAGATGCCGCCCGGCGCGCACGTGTTTGAGACGGACCATGCGGGGCAGTTGTTCTCGCTCACCGGCGACATTCCCAGGCCCGGCCTGGATGAGTTTCGCACCACGCTCAAGCAGCGCGCGTTGACGCCCGAGCAAATCGCCAAGGCGGTGGACATGCTCAAGAGAACGCGCGACGCCTCGGAGCGCGCCATTATGTTTTGGGGCATCGGCGCCGAAATCGGCATCGCCAATTTTGGCGGGCTGGCCATGTTCCCCATGCTGTGCCTGACCGAGCCGGAGCATGTGGCGCAGTTGCATGAAATCGCCATCACCCACGCCATGGAGCAGGTCGAGAAGCTGCTGCCGCTGGCGGCGGATTGTGTCGATGTCTTCATGGCGTGCCCGGATGACTGGGGCACGCAGAACGCGCCCATCGCCGCGCCGCAGATCTACAACGACCTGTTCAAGCCCTACTACCAGCGGTTTAACGGCCTCATCCACCAGATTTCGCCGCAGACCAAAACATTCTTCCACTCCTGCGGCGCGATTTACGACATGCTCGACGACATTGCCGAGAGCGGTTTCGACGTGCTCAATCCGGTGCAGTGGGTGGCGGGCGGCCATTCCTATCAGGAATGGAAAGACCGCACACGCGGCAAAATGGCGCTCTGGGGCGGCGGCGTCAACACCCAGTCCACACTGCCGCTCGGCACCGTGGAGGACGTGGAGCGCGAAGTCCACGAGGTGGTGTCGTGCCTGGCCAAGGACAGCGGCTACGTGTTCTGCGCCATTCACAATATTCTGGCGGAAATCGCCCCCGAAAAGGTGGTGGCCATGTACAAGACGGCCGGGGCCGTGCGCGTGTGAGCATGAACCCCGCCGACATTGCAGCGGCGCTGTCCGTGGCGGAAGCCGCCGCGGCGGCGGGCGCGCAAGTGCTGCGCGGCCTGTGGCGCGGAACGCAGACCACGCTCGCCGAAACCGGGCGCGACATCAAACTCCAAGCCGACCGCGATTCCGAGGCGGTCATACTCGCCGTGCTGGACAGCACCCCGTGGCCAAGGCTGGCCGAGGAAAGCGGCGAGCACGGCACCGTGGCGCAGGGCGATACGCCCTACTGGGTGGTCGATCCCCTCGACGGCACGGTCAATTTCAGCCGGGGCATTCCCTTCTGTTCCGTATCCGTGGCGCTGTGCATTGGCGACCAGCCGTTGCTTGGCGTGGTGACGGACTTTATCCACGACGAGACCTTTTCCGGCGCTTCAGGAGTGGGCGCTCGGCTCAACGGCCAGCCGATGCGCGTGTCCGGACTGTCCAAGCCGGAAAAGGCGATGGTGGGTTTCGGCATGCCGCTCAACCGCGATTATGACGATGCCGAAGTGCTGGCCTTCCACCGGACCATGAGCCGGTTCCGGCGCGGGCGGCAGATCGGTTCCGCCGCGCTGCTGCTGGCCTGGGTGGCCTGCGGCCGTCTTGACGCCTACTTTATAGACGACATCATGTTCTGGGATATCGCCGCAGGCATGGCGCTGGTGGAGGCTGCCGGGGGATGGGTCGATGTGCAGGACTCTCCCACCAAGCCCTGGGCGCGCAGAATACGCGCGGCAAGCCACAAGGGGATTTGGAATTTGTAGGGTGCGTGGAATTTTGCTCCGCAAAATGGAACGCACCATTTTCGGCCACGTCACGCGTCAGGGGACGGTGCGTTCCGTGCCGCTTCGCGGCACTCCACGCACCCTACTTTTCTGCCTCCTCCGCGGCGTGGTCTTTTCGGTCCTGCCGCAACTGCAAATCGCGCAGACGCCACCGCACCTCCTCCAGCAGCGTGCGGTTCACACCGATGAGGTCGGCGATTAACCCCATCACCACCAGAAACGCGCCCGCGCCCAGGAACAGCACGCTGAAGAGCAGTGACTGGATGTGTCCCGTGCCGTTGCCCACAAGGTAGAAATACAGAAAGCGCAGCGCGGGCACCGCGCCGATGAGGAACACAAAGAGGCCGGGAATGGCGAAGAAGCGGAAGGGCCGGTAGGTCATGAAGATGCGCACGATGGTGAACAGGGAACGCTGAATGTAGCGCGGAATGCTGTGGATCAGCCGTGAAGGACGCAGATCGGCGTTGGTGCGCACCGGGACTGACGTGATGGCCATGTTCTTGCGGCCGGCCTGGATGATCGTTTCCAGCGTGTAGGTGTAATCGTTGAACACATTCAGCCGCAGCGCCGCGTCGCGCGTCATGGCGCGAAAACCGCTCGGCGCGTCCGGGATGGACGTCTTGCTGGCCACCCGCACCACCCACGAGCCGAGTTGCTGCAGGAGCTTTTTGGACAGGGACCAGTGCTCGATGTCCGTGATGGGCCGCGCGCCGACCACAATCTCCGCCTCGCCCCGCAGAATCGGCGCGACCAGCGCCGGAATGTCATCGGCGTTGTACTGGTTGTCGGCATCCGTGTTAACGATGATGTCCGCGCCCCGGCGGATGCTTGCGTCGAGCCCCGCCATAAACGCCCAGGCAAGACCCCGGTTCGTGCGCACCCGCACCACGTGGTCCACCCCGTGCGCCCGCGCCACCTCCACCGTGCGGTCCGTGGATCCGTCGTCCACAATGAGCCACTCCACCACATCGACCCCCGGCACCTGGCGCGGCAGCGCCGCCAGCGTCACCGCCAGCGTTTTCTCCTCGTTGTAGCAGGGTATCTGGATGATAAGTTTCATCATGGCTCGGTCATTATAGCAGAGCAGAACCCTTATTGGATTATGACCCTCGATGGGCGGGAAACGTAGACGCGGCATCCTGCCGCGTTCTTTGCAGGCGCATTTTGGGGCTACTTCCGTTTGCAAACGACCCATTCCACGGCTACACTTGAAAACGCAACATTCCTGCGGGCATGTTGAACTTCTTGGAAGCCAAAAAGCGCGAGGTCAACAATGAATTACTCCAAATCAATGTGGTTGAGCATGGCACTCGTCGCACTGGCCCCAATCTGCGCGACGGCGCAGCAGGCATGGTTCGGCGGGCAGCCGCCCCTGGGCGCGCAGGAGGAGCGGCGGCACCTGTTTAGGCCGTATTCGGCGGTGCAGTTGGAGTATCTCGGCGCGAATTACTGCGAGAATCTGCTGGACAAACGGTTGAACACCACCAGCTACACGCACCAGGGCTTTGACAGCAACAAGCTGGACGCGTGGAACCTGCAGTTTCCCGACGATGCGTCGCGCATCGCAGAGGCATTTGTCTGGGAGGACGAGTACTCGGGCATCGCGCGGCTGGAGACGGTGCGGCGTTTCGAACTGGGCATGCTGGCCGCGCACATTCCGGGCACGCAGGGATACCACTTCTTCCGGCACCGGAGCGGCGGAAAGAGTTTCCTCACCTTTGACCATCCCTCGGGCGACGGCCGGGTGCTGCTGTCCACCTGGGGCGACGACATCCAGGGACTGGCCACGGTGGGCTTCCAAGCGCGGTTCCCCACGGGGAGTGTCCCTGCCGGCTGGGTCGATCAAAAGGACTTCACCCACAAGGACACTCCGGAGAGCGCCGGGAACCCGGCATTGGCCCGCTCGCCCGAATACTGGAACGAATCCCCCTATGTATTCACGCGCGACTTCACCCGGCCCGAACAGTCGGTCAAATTCACGGGGCGCTATTGGCTGAGCGACGAGGACATGCCCTTCGAATACGCCTACGAATCCGCCACGGCGGATAAAATCGCCATCACGATTGGCGAGGCGGACAAGCACATTCCCCTGCTCTGGGAGGCCAAGGTGCCGGGCATCATCACCTTTGGCGACCGAAAGACGCGGTGGCATTCGGACAAGGACGGTGACCAGGTGGCAAAGGCGCCAGACTGCCACTACCTCGTGCTGCACAAGAACACGACTTGGGCCTGCCCGGGATACGGCTCGTGCCTGCTGGTGATGTGGGAGGGACAGCCGGAGGCCGTTGAGGCACTCGCCGAAAACGGTTACGGACAGCTCCGATTTGTGTTTGGAAACAGCGGCGGCGGGGCCAAGGGGAAGCTGTGGCTCTACCCCTTCCAATGGATCAACGAGGACGACATGGAGTACGTCTTCCGCAACGCGGAGCACTTCCTCGCCTGCGGCCGGCTGCTGCACAACGGCTATCCTTCCCAGCAAATGGTGAACGCCATTCCTTCCGGACTGGCCGCGGCGGCCGTCATGCTGACGAAGTACAACGATCCGCTGGCGCGCACCGCGCAGGTCGAGGCGGTGAACGCCGTCGATGCCATGCTCGAGCCGGAGCACAAGGGCCGCCACTTTATCCGCCTGTTCCTCGAGGTGAAGGCGGCCGCGTGGATGGTGCAGTTGGGCAAGGCGATGCACGACCCGGCGATGGTGGACAAGTACACCCCCTGGGTGAAGCTGACGATGGAGCGCCTGCTGTCGAAGGAAGGCGACTATGACGGCAAAGCCTGGGGCGACGGATGGTCGCACTTCAACAACATGAAGACCGTATGGCTGGCCTACGAGGCCACGGGTATCGAAGCCTACCGCGAAGCTTATGAGCGCGCCATGGAGGTCTACACCATCGACGCCAAGGGCGTCTACCGCAACGGCGAGGCGCTCAAGGCGCCCGGCGGATTTGAAGTCTACGCGGGCGCGCTGCCCATGGCGGTATGGGGACACTGGGGGCTCAGGGACCGAGTTGATCAACTGATCAATCTGAACGTGCCCAACGGCTGGCACAACCCGCAGGTCCCCGTATGCGACCTGTGGAACGATGCGGGTGCGGGGCCGTGGTCGCAGGACGACGCCCAGCCCGACATGCTCGGCTTTATGCTGCGCGGCTACAACATTCCCCAGGAAACCAAACGCCTGCTCCCCACCGGCGCCTTTGCGAAGTTCGACGAATCGGGCGCCTTCGAGGCGACCTGGGCGCCCATCGTGGATAATCCCTGTTTCCTGCCCGGCCCGCACGAAATCCGCGAACTCAAGAACGGCGAAGTGCCGCCGCCCCCCGAGGTAAAGACCACCGAACTCGACCTGTCGGGGCTGAAGGATTCCCCGCCCTGCATCACCCAGTCCTTGGAGGTGGGCGGCGCACACGGCGCGGCCCTCGACCTTCGCGTCAACGCGGGCAGTTACCGGGTGGAAGTCTCGCCCGACGGCATCCATTGGATTCCCCGGCTCGACACCTGGTGTGACAAGCCGACCACGCGTTCCGTCGACCTCTCCTTCCTCACGGGCGCACAGGATGAACTGGTCCGCACCCTCCAGTTCGCCCCGCCGGACGACATGGTCTGCCTGCAATCGGAAAGCGGCAGCACCATCGTCCACGGGCAATGCCGTGCCGTGGCCCCGGACGGAAACTTTGTCTACCGGCTTGTCTTTGCCAAGATTGACCAGTGCCACCTCGAATTCCTGGCCGGCAACAACTACCGCATCGACCTTTCCAAAGACGGCAACGACTGGACCGAGGTCTTGTCGCCGGAGCAGATTCCCCCCGCCAAGGGAGACAACCAGAAAAACGCCGCGTGGCTGCGCCTCATTGATGCCACGAAGCATGTCGGCTCGCAGGGCGAAATCCATATTCGCTTCCGCAACGCCGGCAACACGGAAGCCTACGGAAACGAGCCCGCCTTCCTCCGGCGCATGGCCGTCTATGCAACTTACAAGACGCCCACGCTGCATGTGTGCGTGAAGAATGCGCCCCACGCCAGAACAACGGAACTGGCAATGGACTGGGTACACCTACGGACCTGGTAAGAATAGGCAAACAAATTCAACGACCCGCCACTCATTGGCGAACGAATAGATTAAGGAAAGAATCATGAAAGAGCGCTTGTCCATTTCATTCTTCACCGCGCTTCCGGGCCTTTGCACGCTGTTCCTGCTGGCCGGCTTGGCACCCGTGGCCGTTTCAGAAACGCAGTCCATCAGCGACTTCGGCCTGAAGCCCGACACCCACGAGAACGCCGTGCCGGCCGTGAAGCGGGCGCTGGCGGCCTGCACCGGCAAGGCGGAGATGACGCTGGTCTTTCCAAAGGGCCGTTACGATTTCTTTCCACAGGACTGCCCGGAAAAGACCTACCACGAATCGAACACCACGGACACCAATCCCAAGCGTTGTCCCGTCCTGCTGGAAAACATGAAGGGTATCACCGTGGACGGGTCGGGGAGCGATTTTATTTTCCACGGGCAGATGCAGCCCTTCACCGTGGACCACTGCGAGAAGGTTCTGATTCAAAATGTGAATGTGGACTGGGACATTCCGCTGACCGCGCAGGGCGAAGTGGTCGATTCCCAGGCGGACCACATCGACCTTCGCATCGACCCGGTGGAATATCCCTTTGCCGTGGAAAAGGAACGACTGCTCTTTTCGGGGGAGGACTGGAAGAGTCCGTGGATGGGCGTGATGGAGTTCGAGCGGGACAGCCATCTGATCCCGCCGGGCACGGGCGACGAGACGCTGGGCGGTGGGTGGATGAAGGGCGGTTACCGGACCGAAAAGCTTGACGACAACCTCGTCCGCATACACAAACGCGCCAAGAACATGCCCAACAAGGGCAACTTCCTGGTGCTGCGGCACAATGAGCGCATCCATTCCGGCATATTCCTCTTTCACAGCAAGGATGTGCAGGTGCGCAATGTGAACCTGTACAACACCGGCGGACTGGGCGTGCTGGGCCAGTTCACGGAGAACATCGACCTGGACAACACCAACGTCATCCCCAACGCGGCCAAGGGCCGCTACCTGAGCGGTCATGATGACGGCGCCCATTTCTCCAACTGCCGGGGCCAGGTCACGGTGGAGAACTGCAGTTTCGCCGGCCTGATGGACGACCCCATCAACGTGCACGGCACCTGTGTGCGCATCATCGAAAGGCGCGCCGGCAACCGCCTGCTGTGCCGCTTCATGCACGAGCAGTCTGTCGGCCTGGAGTGGGGGCGGCCCGGCGAATCCATCGGGTTCATCGAGCACGAGGGCATGTGCACCGTCGGCACGGGGATCCTCGCGTCCTTCACCCCCTCCAGCCTCACCGACTTTGAGGTGAGCTTCAATGCGCCCATTCCCGCCGACATCAAGGAGGGCGACGCGCTGGAGAATCTTACCTGGGCGCCGGATGTGCTCCTGCGGAACAACCATTTCAAGAGTTGCCGCGCCCGGGGCGTGCTCATCTCCACGCCGGGCAAAGTAATCATAGAAGAAAACGTTTTCGAGTCCAGCGGGTCGGCCATCCTCGTTGCGGGCGATTCGAACTATTGGTACGAGTCGGGCGCGGTGCGCGATGTGCTCATCCGCAAGAACAGCTTTAACGCCCCCTGCCTGGCCAACATGTACCAGTTCTGCGAGGCCATTATCAGCGTCTACCCGGAAATCCCCAAACCGGAGAAAGCGCCCCCGCCCTTCCACCGCAACATCCGCATCGAGGAGAACAGCTTCCACCCCTATGACTACCCGGTGCTCTACGCCCTGTCCACCGAAGGCCTGACTTTTTCCAACAACACCATTACCCGCAGCAACGACTATCAGCCTTGGCACAAGAACCAGCACATGATCCGGCTGGTGGGATGCAAGGGCGTCACCATCGCGGGCAACACCCTTCAGGGTGACGTGCTCGGCCGTGATGTGTTCGTGGAGAAGATGGACGCGGACGAGGTGTCCGTGGCGGACGGACAGGGCATCGCCAAACCGTAAGACATCCCATGCAGTAAATCATAAAAGGTGAAAGGCACTCTTCCATGCGAATGCTACAGATTAAACATAGAAGGCTCTCCAGCATCGCTGGTCTGCTTTTTGTCCTTGCATCAATAGGCCTCGGTGTTCCGGGCCTGCATGACGCCCGCGCGCTGGACCGACCGGTGAAGATTGCCTCCGCCCAAATTGTCTGCCTGGACGGCGACCGGTCCGGCAATCTGGTGCGCATCGAAAACGCCGTAATCAAGGCAAAAGAGGCGGGCGCGGACCTCGTCGCATTTCCCGAATCCTGCCTCTTCGGCTGGGAGAATCCGGACGCGCACCAGCGCGCCTGTCCGATTCCCGGGAAGGACTCGGACATCCTGTGCGACATGGCCAAGAGGCACCAGATATACATCCACATCGGGCTGGATGAGAAGGATGGCGACAAGCTCTATGGCGCGGCCATACTTATAGACGATGAGGGAAAGATACTGCTGAAGCACCGCAAGAACAACGTGCTGGCCGAGTTGATGACGCCTCCCTATTCAGAGGGCAAAGGCGTCGAAGCCGTGGACACGCCTCTGGGCAGAATCGGCGTCATGATTTGCGCCGATTCTTTCCGCAAGAACCTGCTCAAGGAAATGAAAGAGCTGAAACCGGACTATGTGCTCATCCCCTATGGCTGGGCCGCGGAAGAGGACAAATGGCCCGGCCACGGGAAGGAGCTGATGAAGACGGTGCAGAACGCCGCAAAGTTCACCGGCTGCACGGTGGTGGGAACCGACCTCGTCGGGGAGATATCGCACGGGCCCTGGACCGGTCAGATTTACGGGGGCCAGAGCCTCGCGTCCGACGGGGACGGAAAGGTCCTGTTTGTTTCCAAGGACAGGGACAGCGACCTTTCCCTGGTTACCGTTGGGGCCAGGTAAGGGCGCGGTGCCCGTCCCTGCTTCCCTTCCGCCCGCAAACGGGGCGGAAGGGTTCGCCAATCACATCCGTTTGTGCTGCCTCACCAGAGCCACGGAATAACATTCAAGGTGTCAATCCGCTTTGAGTTCCCGAGCGTGGCGGTCACGTACACGAAGCTCTTATGCCTGACATGGCCCGCAGTGGCTTTGAAGAACGCGAACCTGCGGCCTGCGGGCACGAAAACCGAGTCCGGCACCTGAAGTGCGTCCGCATTGGAACTAGCCAAGGCCACCGTGGTTCCACCCGCAGGGGCCGGGGCGGAGAGAATGATGACGCCGAAGGTTTTGAATCCGGCGAACACATTTGAGAGCATGCGCAAATGCCGGATGGTGATGTTTGTCGGAGAGGGTGTGAAGTTTGCCTGAAGACTGCGGTTTGCGCCTGCGGTGAAGGTGTACGCGGATGACGTGCTGACAACAACACCGCCTTCCGTCCAGTTGAGGAAGCTGTACCCCGGGTTTGCCGTTGCAACCAGGGTGACACTGTCGCCGCTATTGACCGTGCTGCCGCCGGTGACGGTGCCGCCGGCAGCCTGCGATGTACTTGCGCTGACGGCAAAGGTGATGCGGGCGAAATTAGCCACCAGGTAACGGTTTGCACCCGCAGTGAAGGTGTAGGCGGATGAAGTGCTGACAACCGTGCCGCCCTCGGTCCAGTTGAGGAAGCTGTACCCGGAATTTGCAGTTGCGACCACGGTAACGCTATCACCACTGTTGACGGTGCCGCCACCGGTGGCGGAGCCGCCAGCCTCCGGGGAGGCACTTGTGCCGATGACAAAGGTTATGCGGGAGAAATTGGCCACCAGGTCACGGTTTGCGCCAGGGGTGAACGTGTAGGAGGCGTCGGTGCTCACGACGGCCCCGCCCTCGGCCCAGTTGAGGAAGCTGTATCCGGAATTTGCGGTTGCGATCACGGTGACACTATCGCCGCTATTGACCGTGCCGCCGCCGGTGGTGGTGCCGCCGCCCTCCGGGGAGGCGCCTGTGCTGATGGCAAAGGTTATGCGGGTGAAATTCGCCACCAGGTCACGGTTGGCAACTGCGGCGAACGTGTAGGAGGCGTCGGTGCTCGCGACGACCCCGCCCTCAGTCCAGTTGAGGAAGCTGTACCCGGAATTTGCGGTTGCGATCACGGTGATACTGTCACCGCTGTTGACCGTGCCGCCGCCTGTGGTGGTGCCGCCCGCAACCGGCGAGGCAGTTGTGCTGATGACAAAGGTGATGCGGGTGAAATTGGCCACCAGGTCACGGTTTGCGCCAGCGGCGAACGTGTAGGATGCGTCGGTGCTCGCTGCGACCCCGCCCTCGGTCCAGTTGAGGAAGCTGTACCCGGAATTCGCCGATGCAACCACGGTGACACTGTCACCGCTGTTAACCGTGCCGCCGCCGGTGGCGGTGCCGCCGCCTGAAGGCGACGCGCTGGTGGAGATGACGAACGTGATGCGCGCAAAGTTGGCCACGAGGTCGCGGTTGGCGCTGGCGGTAAAACTGTAGCTGGAAGAAGCGCTGACAATGTTACCCCCCACGGTCCAGTTGAGGAAGTAATATCCCGGGTTCGCCGTGGCGGTTACCGTGACCGGGTCAGCGCTGTTGAATGTGCCGCCACCACCGGTGGAGCCTTCTGCCGCGGGGGATGCGCTGGTGCTGATGACATAATAGTGGGCCTGCGTAAAGTTCGCCACCAGATTACGGTCCGCGCCGACAGTGAATGTGTAATTTGAAGACGTGCTGACAACGGCCCCGTTTTCTGTCCAATTGAAGAAATGGTACCCGGGATTCTCCGTGGCCGCCACAGTGACGCTGTCGCCGGTGTTGTACGGACCGTCACCGCTCGTAGACCCGCCCGCGCTCGGGGACGCACTCGTGGTGACAGTGTGTTTCGCGACCTGGCCCGGTTCCACATGGGTTCTAAACACGATGTCAAAATTGGTTCGGTAGCTGCCCGAAGGATCGTTCAGCCCCATTACACCGCCGGGGTACGGATTGTTCGCACCGATGGCCACGCCGTAAGGATCGGGCAGTGTCGCAGGGTCCGGCGTCAAATTGAAGGTGTACATCTGCCCGGCCGTCACCGGCACATTGACGGCCCACGCATTCCAAGTAACTGGCGTTTGGGTGATGCCGACCACGGGAACCGTGAGTGTCTGAAGGATCGCTCCGCCCGTTCCGTCACCGGCGAAAATCTGAAGCTGTCCCCTGCCGGACATGTTGTTGAAGAAGCCCATATCAATCTCGGTCAGCGTGCCCGAGATGCCGGCGGTGAATGACTGCCAGACCGTATAGCCCGGCAGCGTCCGTGCGCTCGTGCCCCCGTTGTATAAAAATTGCTGCTGGTCCTGTGTGGCTGCGATTTGCACGAAGTTGGCCACCAGTTCCCTGTTCACATTGCCCGTGAACTGGTAGCTCGGGTCCGCGCTGGCCTCGGTGCCGCCGTCTGTCCAGTTGACAAATGCAAATCCCGGATTGTGGTTTGCCGAGACGGTCACATTCGCGCCGACAAGGTACTCTCCGTCACCGGTGGTGGTCCCGCCTTCGGCCGGCGACGCCTGCGTGTGCACGGTGATGTGGACCGGGGGCACAACAGAGTCCACCACTGTCAGGGTGTAGGTTTGCGTCACATCCCCCGCATTGGAATCGGTACTGTGAATCTTGAAGGTGAAGGTGCCGGCAACCGTGGGCGTTCCCGACAGGATGCCCGTAACTTCATCGAAAGCCATGCCGTCTGGCAGCGCATCGGTCCGCGTGGTCGTGATCGGGGGGGTGCCCGAAATCACAAGGGTGCGGTCAACATAGGGGACGTTGATCTCGCCGTCCTGAAGGTGGTCAATGAGACCGAGCTTTCCGGCGGCGTCAAAACCGGCCATCTGCGCGCCGATGTAGTCCCCCACAATGACCGTGTTCGCGTAGTCGATGACGCCATGAATGCCGTCGGCGCCCACCGTGTCCGCAAGCGCCTCGCCCGTGTCGGGATCGATCGGGCCGGCATATTTGTAGAAGTCGTAACGGCGGGTGATAACCTCATCGCCGTTCGCCAAGTCTTCCGGAACGCCGTCCTGCTCGCCATTGGCGCCGCCGTTGGCCGCGGCAAATTCCGTTTGAAGAATCTGCCATTCCACCTCAACCTCCGCCGCCTCGCCGTTCATCCAGTTCCGGTCATTCGGGTTGTTGGGGTCGTCGGAAACCAGGTCGCGGAGTTCAACTTTGCCGTTGTTGTGGCTGGCGGTCGTTGTCACTTTCACCCAGCTCGCCGTGCCGAATTCCATAACCGGAGGCGCGGGCGGCGGCGGCGGAACGATAATCGCCTGGACCTGGGGGGGCGCCGCGTTCACCGGCGGGATGTAGGTGAAGCTCGGCGTGGCAATATTCACGGAGGTTCCGTCCACAAGATGGCCGCTGCCGTCATCGATCAACCAGTGGTATTTCACCGCCTGGGGTGTTCCGTAGAAACCCGCGCCAAAGTGTTCACCGCCGAAATTGACACTGGGGTCGGTGAATTGATGGCCGTCGGTCGGCGAGATGGGGCCGGAGGGAACGGCGGTGTACGCGGCCCAGCTCCCATCCGGGTTCTTCGCGCTTTCATAGCGGATAAACACCTTGGGGACCAATGGGTCGCTGTTGTCCTCGGTGATTTTTGGAACGCCGTAGTGGTTCCAGTCGTAGGTGTAGGTCACGTCGGTGCTGTGGGCACCGTCAATCTCAATCTCGAAGCCGTGAGCGGGAACGCCATTGTCATTCACGGCATCAAAATTGTTAATGCTGCCGTAGGCCACCGCGTGAGCGGTTTGGGGCAGGGACAGCAGAACAAGCGCCAGTACCGGTGCCATCAGTTTCATCTTCGCAACCTCCGCTCGTTGGTTTGGTCCGCCCTGCGGTTTTCCGCAATCAGGCGTGTGTCTGGACAGCATTGAAAACTTGGAATCAAACAACACTTCAGGGCATGCCCTGGAATACCAGGTCAGAAGCTTACCCGGACGCGTGAAAAGAACGGTTCTAAAACTGCATTCAACCGTGCAGGCTGTTCGGTCAAGGAAAGAATCGATGCGCATGTCTGACCCGCATGTTCCGCAACCGAAGACATTTGAATGGGGACACGGTCAACCGCTGCCAATACATCGAATCCTGCATGGCTAGAATACCATGTTCTCCGGCAGGCCGCAAGGGAATTTCATACTTTTGCCCTGTGATGAGTCGGCGCATGAACAGGAGGCCATGTCGCAATGGGGCCAAACGGCACCTTCACCAAGCAGCCTCATGGAGTCTTGACAGGCGCCATCTTTCGAGAAGGAGTTGTCTGGGGAGGTTCTGGCGTAATTCGTCGCTCTATTTGCTGAAGGCCGAAGGCAAAATGGCCGGGGCATGGTTTCTGCTGTTCGGGTGAATAGACCGCCTTTTCTTTCGTCTATTTCCACAGGTCCTGACAGATTTGCAAGGAATGCAACATGAAGACGAAAGTTAGAACGAGCACCATGGCCCTTTCCGTGGCCGGGTTATTGCTGTTTTCGGGTGTTTTTCTGGCGACAGACGCTTTTGCGCAGGTCCGGGGCGGAAGAGTGACGGTGCCGCACGGTTCGACAGGTGTGCGGGGTGGTGGTGGCCTGCCGTTCGGTGGGCAGGGCCTGAAAGCCGTGGGCAGTCTGCTTGGCTCTGCGGGCGGCGGGCATTACGGCCACGATTCGCACCATGACCGGTACTCCAATGCGGAGGCGTTCAGGGACGTGGGTCTCGCCAACGCTGCGGTGGGCCTCGTGGGGACCCTGGTGAACGGCTACGGCTATCCACAGTATCCGAGCGTGGTTGCCGCGCCGGTCGCGGTCGTGCCTGTTCCGGCGCCCTACCCCGTGGCGGTGGTTTCCAGTCCCCGCGTGGTTGTCAGTTCCTATCCCTACGGGTATGGCCCTTCTTACTACCCTTACAGCAGCTATTACGGCTACGGGTCGCCGTACTACTCTCCGTCGACGGTGTGGAATGCCCCCTGCGGTTACCCTTATGGCTACTATGACGGCTACGGTTGCGGAACTTCGTACTACAATTCACCCAGGGTGTACAGCGCGCCGCTTGGGACGGGATACTACCCGGAGCATCACGGGGTCCAATACTACGACGGCAACCACAGACAATCGGGTTCGTGGCAGACGGATCGCGGCGGCAGTTATAGGCAGCCGGGATCGTGGCAGAATGGCCACGGTGCCGCGCAGGCGCCAACGTATCACGGACCGAGTGTGCAGGCCCCCACGTCCGCTTACCACGGCGGTTCCGCTCCCGGTTTTTCCGGCGCTCATGGCGGCGGTCATTCGCAGCAGCAGACCGGCATGCACTCGGCGGGCCGGTCATACCGGATTCGATAGAAAGACCCCGGCGGGCGCAAGCCTTAAAGGTTATGATTCGGGACAGGTTCTCCTTGCCGTTTGAGGGGGCCTGTCCCGAGCCTATTTTTCCGGCGTGCCGGGGTCCCATATCGTGGCGGCGATGTAGCGTTCCTGGTCCGGGGCGTCGTTGTAGTAATAGACATTGACCAGTTTGCCGTCGCTGCGCTGCATGATGCGGGGGTAGCCCAAATCCCAGCAACCGCCGTCCTGCCGCAGGAGAATTTCCTCGCCCCAGGTCTTGCCATCATCGGCGCTGATTTTGGCGCGCAGTCCGAAGGGTGTTTCGCGGTACCCGTAACTCAGCACGACCCGCCCGTCTTTCAGCCGGATCATTGCAGGCGGATTGCTGCCGGTACTGTCCACGGGCTTGCCCAGATACTGCCAGGTCTTGCCCGTGTCGCCGCTTTGGTACAGGTCGATAAAGCCGTTCTCGCCCTCCTCGCGGCGGATGGCCGTGAGAAAGCTTTCCGGTCCCAGCCGCACGGTGGAGGGCATGATGGCGAAGCCGGCAGGCTCCGGGGCGATCCAGGAGACAAACTCCCAAGTCTTGCCACCGTCGGTGGTGCGCGTGCAGAAAGGGCGGCCCTCGTGGCCGTTTTCCTTGGCGGCGGTCATAAAGGCGATCAGGTCATGCGGTCCCAGCACCTGGTAGTCCGTGCGCGCCGACACGGTCTTCCGGTCAAAAGTAGGCAGTTTGTACGGCCCCGACCACGTGTGGCAGCGGTCGGTGGAGCAGTAGAACCGGGAATAGCCCTCCTCGCTGTTGATCATGCGCAGCGTCATCACAAAGTCGGGCGCGGTGAAGTCAATGTCACCGGGGCAGTCCACCGGCGCGGTTTCGGCAAGGGTCGACGGTTCGGTCTGCCAGGTTTCACCGCCGTCGAGGCTGCGTGCAAACAGGTAGGCCATCGGCTTCGTTTCATCGACCGCATGGCCGGTGGTGCAGTTCTTGAACCAGCCCTGGATAAACCCAACGACGATTTCGTCACCCCAGGCCCAGAGACCGTTGTTGGCAGGCCACCCGGCAAAACGGCCCATCTCCCGGTTTACGGTGACGTTCTTTAGTACCGTCGGCGGCGCCGCGACGGCAAAGGGTGCGGTCCATGCCGCCAAAGTCAGCAGACAAAACAACTTCTTCATGCACTCATGCTCCGTGGGGTTCGCGACAGACTGCCACGCCAACGGGTCCAAGTCAACCCGGACACCCCCGGGAGGCGCGAAGCGGCGCCGATAGTTTCTCATAGCCACCGCGCAATTTCTGGTATAACCTTGACCGGAACAGGTGAAACCCGAAGGCAATCGGACCGGGTCCAACGCGATGGCCGAATTCGGGACGGGCCAGGACAGACAACAGGAGGTGGTCATGAAGCCGACGACGCAGTTCAACGGTGAATTCGTCAAGAACGAGGACCGGTTTCAGGACCCATTCTTCAAACGCTTCACGCTTCGGCACGCGTCGGCGCCGCTCCGGCTGAATGACGAGGTGACCAAGAATTACCTGTTCCCCACCTTCTACGGGGATGTCACCTGCGCCATGGCCATCTTCCTGTGCTCCTATGAGCGGGCCGAAAGGATGATGCTTCACCCGCGCATCAAGCCGGTAAAGATGACCCGGGGCCGGTCGCTGGTGGCCTTTTCCTGCTATGAATACAAAAACGTTATGGGCGTGGCGCCCTACAACGAGATCGCCATGACCATCCCCGTCATGGTCGACCCCGGTGTCAATGTGCCCGTGCTCCCCATGATCCTGCCCGTGTTCAAGAATTTCGGGTACTATGTGTTTTCCATGCCGGTGACTTCGCTGGAGAACCAGATACGCGGCGTCAATATCTGGGGGCTTCCCAAGGTGGTCCAGGAAATCGATCTGAGGGAGGAGGGCGGCGACTGCGTCACCACCGCCATGGAGGCGTCGGGCGAACCCTATCTCGAACTGTGCGTGCCCATGGCGGGCGCGCCGCAGGAGTTCGATGTGTCCTCGCACCTCTACAGCAGGCGCGGCAACGATTTCTTCCAAAGCCAGACCTGTTTCAAAGGGGCGTTCAACGTGACCAAGCACATGGGCATGCTCTTTAAGAAGGGTGCCGAGCCCGACCGCGAATACATCAAGATTCACGACACGCCGAGCGGGCGGGTGCTGCGGGAACTGGAGATCGAGGAGCACCCCTTCCAATTCCGCTTTGCCCGGCACATGAGCAGTTGTTTTGACCTTCCCAATCCGGACTTCAGCTCGCAGACCATTCGATTCGGAGAATGACCATGGACGGCAAAGATCCCAAAGTGCTCTTTCTGGGCGCGGGCGTCATCGGGGGGTCCGTTGCGGGCTGGATCGCACCGCACCACGACAACCTCTTTCTCCTAGACCAGGGAGAAACGGCCGCGGCGCTCAAGCGGGACGGCATCACCCTCTATCTGGGTTCAGAACCGGACAAGCGGCAGCAGGTCCGGGTCAACGTTGTCGACAGTTTTGAGCAGGCCGCCGATGCCGACATCATCGTGCTCGGCGTCAAGAACTACAGCCTCGATCCGGTGGCGAAGATGCTCAGGGAGAAGGTCGGAGACAGACCCGTTATTGTTTCCATGGCCAACGGCATCATCAACCAGGAGATACTGCCGAAATACTTTTCCAAAGTGGTCTACTGCGTGGTCAGTTACAACGCATGGATGGACAGGCCCGGTGTGATCGGTTATCAGAAAAAGGGGCCGCTGATCATCGGGACCCCGGACAACCGTCTCCAGGAAGAACTGAGGCAGGTGTCGGAGCTCTTCAACCGGGGGGTGGAAACGGTGATCACCCCGCACCTGCAGGATGCGGTGCATTGCAAGATCGTCATCAATCTCACCAACTCGGTGACCACCCTTGTGGGTCACCGCTTCCGCGAAATATCCGAGCCCGCCGCCTTTCAGCGCATCCTTTCCGCCCTGCTCTGGGAGGGCGTGGAAATCGTTAAGGCCGCCGGTTATCGCGAATGCAAACTGGGCGGCATGCCGTCGTGGGTCATCCTATGGCTGGGTGCCAAACTGCCCCGCGCCATCACGAAGCCCATGTTCAACAGGAACGTGAAAAAGATGGTTATGAGTTCCATGGCGCAGGACGTGATTCAGCGGGGTGGCAGGGACAACGAACTGGAGTCCATCAACGGATACATCGTTGGGCTGGCGGACAGGCTCGGCATGAAAGCCCCTGTCAACCGGACCATTTACGCCATGTGCCAGCGGGAGTTTGCCAAACCTGAATTTCAGCCGCTGGACGTGAAAGAAGTCTGGGCGGAAATTGGGAAAGTCCTGCAGGACCAGGAAGATTAACATGGGATGCACAATCATCCTAACCCTGCCTCCGCAGCCGGTGGACCAGCACATGCTGCAGACGCGCGTCATGGACTATCATCTCAAGAATAAACAACCCGGCACGGCGTCATGGCGTCAATGATGAAAGGGAACTGAAATGACACCTGTTAGATTTACCCTCATGGCCCTTGTGCTGCTCGGCGGGGCCGCCGCCAGTCCTCACGCCGCCACGCTTGAGATCACCAACCAAAAGCTTGCCGTGCGATATGACGACGCGGCCCGGAGTTTCTCTGTCACGGATCGGGCCACAGGCCTGAGCTTTCTGACGGACGCCAAGCTGGAAGGCACGGCAAAGGTGACGGAGGGCAGCCTTGTGGTGACCCAGGCCGACGGCAGCACCACGGTGGCACTGCGGGAGGAACTGCCTTTTGTGTTCGTTACCCGGGAACTCACCAATGCGGGTTCGACGGAGACGGAGACGCGCAGCATTGTGCCGCTGAGCTTCGCGATCGACCTTGCCAAAGCGGCCCCGGAACTGCGAACCCTGGGAAGCGCGGGACTGACCCCGCCCGACAAGAATCCCGGCAGTTACCTGTTCCTCACCTGCGCCGATCCGGCAACACGCCGGGGCGTTGTGACGGGCTGGGTGACGCAGGACCGCGCGAGCGGTGTCCTCTTCTCGGAAGTGAAGGACGGCAGGGTTAATATCAAGGCGCAACTCGACTATGGGCACCTTCGCATTCCGGCGGGCCAGTCGGCAACGCTGGAAGCCCTGGCCATAGGCTTGTTTGACGACGCGCGCCTCGGCGAGGAGCAGTATGCCGACCTGATCAAGAAGCAATATGACATCCGCCTCCGTCCCATGCCCACGGTGTACTGCTCGTGGTATGCGGAAAAGAACGGCATGGCAGGCGATGAGAAATCCACGGTGGAACTGGCCCAATTCGTCGCCAAAGAACTGAAGCCTTTCGGATTGGGCGTCATCCAGATCGACGACGAATGGCAGGACGGCGGCAAATTCAACGGCCCGCGCCGGGGCTTTGAGCGGGCACGTCCGGACGGCCCCTATCCGCATGGCATGGCGCCCGTGGCCGCGGCCGTGGATCAGGCGGGGCTGACCTTTGGCCTGTGGTGGCTGCCCTTCGCGCGGAACCACCAGGCGCCCGAATACAAGGACCGCCAGGACTGGTTTGTGAAGCGAGAAAACGGAAAGCCCTATGAGACGGATTGGGGCGGCACCTGTCTTGACCTGACGCACCCCGACGTGCAGGCGCAGCTCGCAGACATTGCCCGCGCGTACCGTTCCTGGGGCGTGAAATACTACAAGATGGACGGCCTTTGGACCGGTGCGGCCTGCGAGCAGATTTACGTCAACGACGGATACAAGGACGACCATTTCGGCAACAACCAACCCTTTCACGACCCGGCCGTCACCAACATCGAGGCCTTCCGAAGCGGCCTGAAACTGCTCCGCAGGAGCGCCGGTGACGATGTGTTCTTCTCCGGCTGCTGCGTGGCGCAGAACATGCGCGAGCTTTGCGCCGTCGGCCTGGTCGATTCCATGCGCATCGGTCCCGACTACAACGCCGACGGTGTCGGCATTAAGACCGGGCCCCTGCGCGGTTCGCGTCTGTATTTCCTGAACGGGCGCGTCTGGTGGAACGACCCCGATCCGCCCATCGTCCGGCCGTCGGGCAGCGGCATGGGCATCAAGCCCGTCTCGCTCGACGAGGCGCGCCTTGGCGCGTCGTGGGTGTCGGTTGTGGGGCAGCTCTTTCTGGTCAGCGACTGGCTGCCCGAACTGCCCGCCGAGCGCATCGAAGTGCTGAAACGCACCATGTCGCACCATGACGCCACGGCGCGGCCCGTGGATTACTTTGACAATGCCATGCCCACGACTTGGCTTGTCACCGCGACAAACGACACGGTTCGCCGCGACGTTGTCGGCGTGTTCAACTGGGAAGCCTCCGAGCTGAAGGCAGGTTATGCCTCGTCCCGACTCGGCCTGGCTCCGGCGCCTCGCCACTTTGCCTTCGATTTCTGGGCCAACGCGCCGCTGCCTGATTTCGGCGATAACTTCGACTGCACGGTGTCGGCAAAATCCTGCCGCGTGGTGGCCGTGCGCGCCGATGAGGGGCATCCGGTGCTGGTCAGCACCTCGCGCCATGTCACGCAGGGCATCATTGATGTTACCGATGAAAAGTGGAACGACGGGTGCCTTTCGGCCACGTCGAAAGTGGTGGGCGGCGACCCCTATGAATTGCGCATTGCCGGCATGGAGCGGTGGAAATGCGTTTCCGCCGCCGTCTCCGCCGAGGACCAGGGGGCGGGTGTCACGATTGAAGTGCTGCCTTCCGAGCCCGGCTGGCTGCGCCTGAAGATTCACTCGGCAACCGCGCGTGCCGTAAACTGGCGTTTGAACTGCAAAACAGTTTAGTCTGGAAGCAGGGAATCCACCCTATCCTTAGGAAAGGCGCAGCAATGAAGACCATGAACCTTAGCAGACGTGATTTCATGAAGGGCAGTCTTGCCGCCTCGGCGGCGCTGGCAGTTCCCACCATCCTGCCCGGTTCCGCCTGGGGCGAAGACGCGCCGAGCAAACGCGTGAACGTGGCGCTGCTCGGTTGCGGCAACATTGGCAACTATCACAAGAACTGGCTCGTGCAGTATCCCGATGCCCAGGTGGTGGCCGTCTGCGATGCCTACAAGTCGCGCCGCACGGCCATGGCGGAAGAGCTGAACAAGCACTACGGCAGCGCCGACACGGTCAAGATCTACAACGATTTCCGTGAAATCCTCGCGCTTCCCGATGTGGACGCCGTGTTCATCGGGGCCCACGACAACTGGCACACACCCATGGCCATCGCCGCCGCACGGGCCGGCAAGGACATCTACTGCCAA
Source organism: Candidatus Hydrogenedentota bacterium (assembly GCA_903893795.1). Classification (GTDB taxonomy): domain Bacteria; phylum Hydrogenedentota; class Hydrogenedentia; order Hydrogenedentales; family CAITNO01; genus CAITNO01. The sequence goes on from CAITNO010000138.1 coordinate 35,251, forward strand.
AAGCCGCTGTCGCTGAACCTGGAACAGACCAAGCTCCTGAGAACGGCGGTCAACGACAACAAGCGGGTCTTTCAGTTTGGAACGCAGTACCGCTCCGAGTCGCTGTACCCAAAGATGGTTGAACTGGTGCGCAACGGCTACATCGGCGAACTGAAACGGATAGACGTCTGGTGCCGCAATGTGCGCAATGACACGGACAAATACAACGGCAAGCCCTACGGCTCAACGGTCGAGATTCCCGTGCCCGAAGACCTCGACTTCAACATGTGGCAGGGCCCCGCGGCCATGGTTCCCTACACTGCTGACCGATGCACGCCCTGGGGCGGTTATCACTGTCCCGAAACGTCTTTGGGGTTTGTGGCGGGCTGCGCCATTCATCCGCTCGGAATCGCGCAATGGGGCAACCGGACGGACCACACCAGTCCGGTGCGGTACGAGGGAAGTGGCAGCGTGCCGACGGAAGGCATCTTCCGCACGCTCGAGCGGTGGGATATCCTGTGCGACTATGAAAACGGGGTGAAGCTCCACATGATGGATATGGAGACCGCCAAGGACGAGGTGATGAAGTATTACACGGAAAAATGGCATGACGGCGACGGGGTCGTGTTCCACGGCACGGAAGGGTGGATTGGCGACTTCAAGTTCGGCTCCTTCTGCGCCAGCGACCAGAAACTGTGGAAGCAGGAACTGAAATCGACAGATGAACGGGTCTATGAGTCCAAGGGCCATGTCCGCAATTTCCTCGACTGCGTGAAATCCAGAAAGGAAACGGTGTGTCCTGTGGAAATGGCCATCCGCTGCGACACCATCGCACACATGGTCGACGCCACCGTGCGGACCGGAAGGACGATCAACTGGGATCCCAAGGCGGAGCAGATTGTCGGCGACGCGGAGGCGACCGCCCTGCTCACCCGGCCGTTCCGTGAAGAATGGAAGGTCTGGTAACACCCTTTGCCACGACAGAGCGGCGGTCCGGTCTCAATCGAGGAACTCGTATGAAATACAAGGTTGTCGGCATCGGCGAACTCCTTTGGGATTTGCTGCCGTCCGGCCCAAAACTGGGTGGTGCCCCGGCCAACTTTGCCTACCACGCCCAGGCGCTGGGTGCGGAAGCCGCCATGATCACGCGGGTCGGCGACGACGAGCGCGGCCGGGAGGCGGTCCGTTGCATTGAAAGCATCGGTCTGTCTTCTACTGGGATACAGACCGATGAGAAGGCGCCCACGGGAACCGTGACAGTGGTGCTGGACGGGAACGGCGTTCCCTCGTACACCATCCACACGGACACCGCCTGGGACCGGATTGAGGCCACGCCCGAGGCGCTGGCGGTGGTGCGCGCTGCCGATGCCCTGTGCTTCGGCAGCCTGGCCCAGCGAAGCCTCGCATCCCGTGAATCCATTCAACGCCTGCTGTCGGCCGCGCCGACCGAAGCCTGGCGCGTCTTCGACATCAACCTCCGCCAGCACTATCACAGCCGCGAGGTCATTGAGCGTTCGCTGCAACTGGCCAACGTGCTCAAACTCAATGACGAGGAACTCCCGGTGGTGGCGGACCTGTTCGCGCTGTCCGGGGATTCCAAACGGCAGATCGAATCCCTTTTGGACACCTTTGACCTGAAGGTGGTGGCGCTCACCCGGGGCGGCGGCGGCAGTCTGATTTACAAAGACGGAAGTTGGTCCGATTGCCGACCCGAAGCGGTGCAGGTCGTGGACACCGTCGGTGCCGGAGATGCCTTCACCGCGGCGTTGGTGCTGGGACTCCTGCACGGCGCGCCGCTTGACGCCATGCATGCCTTTGCCTCGGAAGTTGCAGGATACGTATGCACCTGCGCGGGCGGGACGCCCACCCTGCCGGAAAGTCTTTCCCGGCATCATTGGGTATGCAGTTGACTGCCATGGCGGGGAGCGCCGACAAGCGGGGGTGTAACCGACAAAGGAACTCCCGATGAAACGGACTCCACTCATCCTGGTCGCCCTGTTGCTCACGCCGCTGGCTGCGGTGCATGCGGCCGCCGCGCCGCAGAAGGCCCTGCCGCTGCCCGGCGAGACTTTTCTTGTGCAGGGCCACGAGGCTTTTGTGATTCGCCCGCAGGCGAAACCCGTCACCGGACCTATTCCGTGGGTCTGGTATGCCCCGACACTGCATGGCCTGCCCGGAGATGAAGAGAAGTGGATGTTTGAACACTTCACCCAGGGGGGCAGCGCCATTGCGGGCATCGATGTGGGGGAATCCTTTGGCAGTCCCGACGGGCGCGCACTCTACTCGGCCTTCTACGACGAGCTCACCAAGAACCGGAACTTTGCGCCCAAGGCCGTGATGCTGGGCCGCAGCCGCGGCGGTCTGATGACGCTGTCGTGGGCGGAGGACAATGCCGACAAGGTCGCCGGGTTCGCGGGGGTCTATCCGGTATGCAGTCTGGCCAGTTATCCGGGCGTGGACAAGGCCTGCGGCGCTTACCATCTGACGGTGGAAGAGCTTTCTACGCGTCTGGCGGAGCACAACCCGATTGACCGGCTTGCCGCGCTGGCCAGGGCGGGGGTTCCGCTCTTCGCGATTCATGGCGACAGCGACACGGTGGTTCCGCTGGAGGCGAACTCTGGCGAAATGCAAAAACGCTATGAGGCGCTCGGCGGCAAGATGCAGATCATCGTCCCGCCCGGCCAGGGACACAACATGTGGACCGGTTTCTTCCAGTGCCAGGAATTGGTGGACTTTGTTCTCGCCCAACAGAAACAGGCGGTCCCCTCAGGCGGCCAACCCTCAGGCGCGGGCCACCCCATGAATTACACGGCCGTCTTTGACGCGCCGCCGAAGAATGTTCCCACCAAGGCCATGCCCGACGGGCCGCTTCTGGGCAACGGCGATGTGGGCGTGGCGATGGGGGGGCCGCCGGAGGCACAGCGTTTCCACCTTGGCAAAAATGATTTCTGGACCCGTCCCGTGGGCGATGCCAAGGTCATCACCGTCGGAACGGTCACCCTTTCCATCCCCGCGATCAAGGGCGCCACTTATCACCAGGAACAGGACTTGGCCCGCGCCGAAGTGCGCGGTGCCTTTACAAAAGACGGCCTCACCGTACGCACGCGCTCCTGGGTGGACGCCAACGCGAATCTTCTGCTGACGCAGGTGGAATGCGGGGGCGGGCCGATCACCCTGTCCGTGCGGCTGACGCCCGGTTCTGGCGGGGCGGAGACATCCACCGAAAACTGGTTCACGCGCAAGGCCGACGAACTGCCCGGCAAGGGTCGCGAGGTGGCGGTGGCCACCCGCATCATAGGCGCCGAGGGATTGGAGGCAACCCTCCAGCCGGGCGAGGGCGTCACGGTGGCCACGGCGATTCTGAGCGACCTGGACGCGCCAGACTTTTTTGCCACTGCGAAAAGCAGCGTGGCCGAATTGACACAGGAGACGGTCGAAACGCGCACGGCACAGCACCGCGACTGGTGGGGGCAATTCTGGGCGCGCTCCTTTATCGAAATCCCCGACAAGGAAATCGAGAAGCACTGGTATGCCGCGCTGTATGCGCTGGGGTCGTGCAGCCGGGCAGGCAGGGTGGCACCCGGCCTGTGGGGGAACTGGCTTACGACGGACACCCCCAACTGGCACGGCGATTTTCACCTGAACTACAACTTCCAGGCGCCCTACTACCTGGCCTACGGCACCAACCATGCCGACCTGTCCCTGCCCTTCTACCAGGCCGTGCTGGAATCGATGGACAACGGCCGCGCCATGGCGCAGCGGCACGGGTGGAAGGGCGTGCATTTCCCGGTCTGCATCGGCCCCTGGGGGCTGTCGCCGGAGAACCCCGACGGCGACTGGGGCCAGCGTTCCGACGCCGTTTATGCCGCGCTCAATTTCATCTGGCACTGGCAGTTCACCCAGGACACCGGGTTCCTTCGGGAAACGGCCTATCCCTACCTGCGCGAGGTGGCGGCGTTTTGGGAGGACTACCTGAAGTTCGAGGACGGCCGTTACGTGATTTACAACGACTCCATCCATGAAGGGTCCGGTCCCGACTTCAATCCAATCCTTACCCTCGGCCTGGTGCGGACGCTGTTCAAGAACATGATTCCAATGAGCGCCGAACTGGGTGTGGACGCCGACAAGCGCGCCCAGTGGCAGGACATTCTCGACAAGCTCAGCGCCTTTCCGGTCCAGGAGCGCGACGGGCACACCGTCTTTCGCTATTCCGAAAGGGGCATGGCATGGTGCGACGGCAACACGCTCGGCATCCAGCATATCTTTCCGGCGGGGGCCATCGGGCTGGACAGCGACCCGAAACTGCTGGCCATCAGCCGCAACATGATCGACGCCATGCACCGGTGGAACGACAATAACGGCTTTTCGTCCTGGTATTCCGCCTGCGCCAGGGTTGGCTACGACCCCAAGCGCATCCTCAAGGGACTGCGCCACGAATGCGACACCCATTCGGCTCCCAACCTGCTCCTCCAATACAGGGGCGGCGGCATAGAGAACTGCAGTGGATTTCTTGCCGTCAACGAGATGCTTCTTCAGAGCCACGACGGCGTGCTGCGAATCTTCCCCTGCTGGCCCCGCGAGATGGACGCGAAATTTGGGACGCTGGGCGCGGTGGGGGCCTTTCTCGTGTCCGCCGAGATCAAAGGGGGCCTCATTCCCGGCGTCACCATTCTTAGCGAAAAGGGACGGGATTGCACCATCGTCAACCCTTGGCCCGGCAGGGATGTGCAGGTGTTCAGAAACGGGAAGCAATCGGAAGCCATGGCCGGTGAAAGGTTTACGCTCAATACCGCAGCCAATGAATCGCTTGAATTGCACGCTGTGAGATAGCCTCCGGTAAAGAGCCGAGCGGCCGTCGAAAGCGGGCGCAGGACGAGGATTTGTCTTTGTCCTGACCTTCCCCGTCGGGGGCTTCATCGGTCCCGTATTTATCCACCGGGCGGCGGACTGGTACACTGTGGGAAATAAAACGCGGGGTATTGCCCCAGCAGGGAGTTCCCCATGCCCACAAACAAACGTCCCGGAAAATCCGGACCTTCCCATTTTGGCGCCAAGCCGGCCTCCGGTGCCGGGGCCGCACGGCCCGCTGCAAAGCGCGCCAAACCTTCCGGAAAGCCCGGTCCCGGACGCCCCTCCGCACCGGGAAGGGATACCGCCCGGGGCGCTTCCGCCCCGGCGGGAAAAGCAGGCGCGCCCAGGCGGCCGCGTAGCGAGGGGGCTCCGGTTTCCAGGCCGGGAGTCGCGGGCGGCGCCGGCACCGCCAGGCGCCCCCGTAGTGCAGCACCCTCCGCACCGGCATCAGAGCGTCCGGCAAGAAACGCGCGCGGCGCGGCCGCGCCCAAGCCGGTCCTTACCGGTCCGACCGCTGCGCCTCCGGCGGCCAAGCCCGCCGTCAAGCGCGCCCCGTCGGCGCGTCCCGGGGGCAAGCGTGCTCCGGGCACGATACGGCCCAGCAACATCATCCACACCAAATGGAAAGACAGCCGGGCCTTCATGGTGGCTGCTTCCCCGGTCTACAAGGGCTTCTTTCGCGAAGAGACGCTGGAGAAGGCCACCGAGCTGCTGCTCGTCGAGCGCGACCCGCTGATACAGCCGGCGGTTCACCGGGTGCTGGGCGAGGCGCCCATCGGCGCGCTGCACTTCGACATCGTCTGGGAGAACATGAACCGATTCCTCTACACGGTGGAGGCGTCCAACCGACTGGGCAGCCGTTCGACCCTGGGTTGGATGGTGGCGCGCAATCATCAGGAATTCGGCGCCATCCTGAAGGCGGGCTATGAGGGTTTGCGCCTGCTGCACAAGGCAGCCCCGGCGCTGGCCTCGGAACCGCTTGGCATAGGATTCATCTATCTGCCCGACCGGTACCGCCGGGCCGAACTGGGCCGCGAACTGCCGGTGTACTTCTTCCGCTGGCCCGCGCGGGAGGCCGCGCCGCTGTGTGTGGCCAGCCCGACACAGCTTGCGCTGGCCGCCGCGCCGCGGCCCCGGCTCATGGGCCGCACCGAGACGGAGCGCATCCGCTTCGGCCTCACCGAACTGATTGTGCGGGCGTTCCGCCCGGAAAAGGGCGTGGGGCTCAACCTGCCCGCGCTGTCGCCCGACGATTTCCTGGGCTGGCGCAGCGAGGGCGGCGTGTCCAATGTGAATCTGGTCTTCTGCCGCGCCCGCGAACTGCGCAGTTCACCGGGCCGCTATCTCCAGCGCCTGCTGTCCATGACCTGGCCCGCGCCGGGCGGGGTCTTCGACATCGTGCCCGAGGACCCGGCGCGTTTCTTCGAGGCGGTGTGCGCGGCCGTGGGCGGCGAGACGGCCCGGCTGTGGGTGGCCGAATGCTGCGGCCTCTTTGCGGGACGGGCCTCGCGCGCCGAAAAGGGCCCCGGCATCGGCTATGTGGAGGCGCTCCGCGAGTTGGTGTCCTCTGTCCCCGAACAGAAGGAAGTGTGAGATGCAGCGAGTTTTACTTGCCGCAGTCGTGACCCTGGCGGCATGGTGCGCCGCCGCCGACAGCGGCGTGTATGTCTTTGTTTCCCCGTCGGGCAGGGACGCATGGTCGGGCCGCAGCGCCGAACCGAACGCGGACAGGAGCGACGGCCCCGTGGCCACGCTGGCGAAGGCGCGCGACCTGCTGCGCGCGGCCGGCCCGGCGGCGCGGGGCGTCTACGTGCGCGGCGGCAGCTATTTCCTGCGCGAGCCCCTGGCGCTGGGAAAGGAGGATTCGGGCACGCCCGACCGCGTGCTCACTTGGCAGGCCTTTCCGGGCGAGACGGTGCGGCTGTCAGGCGGCGCGGTGGTGACGGGATTCACGCCGCACAGCGGCGAAATCCTCAAGGCCGACGTGTCGGCGCTGAATGTGCCCGAAGGCAGGGCGCGGCAGTTTTTCTTCAACGGCGAGCGGCAGACGCTGGCGCGCTGGCCCAACCGGGGCAGCGGCGAACTGCCCGGCGGCAAGTGGGCCTTCATTGCCGGGGCGGTGGATGCCGAGAAGAACAGGAGCTTTCACTATGCAGGCGACCGGCCCGGACAGTGGAAAAACCTGAAGGACGCGGAGGTCTCCATCTGGCCGAACTACAACTGGTGGCAGACCATTGCGCCGGTGGCGGCCATTGACCCAGCGGACAAAAAAGTGACGCTGGCGGGAGACATCTCCTACACCATCGAGCCGGGGCGGCGCTATTTCTTCCAGAACCTGCTGGAGGAACTGGACACATCGGGCGAGTGGTACCTGGATGGGTCAACGCACACGCTGTACTTCTGGCCGCCCGCGGCGGTGGAGGGCGCCGAGGCGGTGCTGCCGGTGGCGGAGAGCATCGTGCGGATGGACGGCGCGGCCAACATCGCGTGGCTGGGCTTCACGATGGAGGCGGTGACGGGCGACGTTGCGGTGATGACCAACTGCGAGGGATGCCTGGTAGGGCGCAGCGTGATTCGCAATGCGGGCGGGTATGGCGCGGTGGTGAAGGGTGGCAAGGGCTGCAGGGTGGCCGGGTGTGACATCACCGCAACGGGCCGCGGCGGCATTGTGCTCGACGGCGGCGACCGCAAGACGCTTACGCCGGGCGCGCATGTGGCCGACAACAACCACATCTGGCGCATCGCCGAAATCTGGCAGACCTACGAGACGGGCGTCAACATCAGCGGCGTCGGCAACCGCGTGTCCAACAACCTCATCCATGATCTGCCGCACATCGGCATTCTGCTCACGGGCAACGACCACGTAATCGAGTGCAACGAGATTCACCACGTCTGCCTGCAGGGCAGCGACAACGGCGCCTTCTACATGGGCCGCGACTGGACCCAGCGCGGCGTGAAGGTGCAGTTCAACCGGATTCACGACGTCTACGGCTTCGGTTTCGTCGGCGCCGCCGACGGCGACCCCGGCAAGTTTGTCTACGCCTCGCCGCACCAGGCCTGGGGCATCTATCTTGACGACTGCACCAGCGGCGTGACGGTGCTGGGCAACCTGTTCTACCGCGTGCCGCTCTGCGGCGTGATGATCGGCGGCGGGCGCGACAACGTGGTGGACAACAACGTGTTTGTAGACTGCATCCCCGCGCTGCACATCGACGACCGCTGGGACGCCTACTGCTGGGACATCATGAAGCAGCGGTTGGAGGCGGTGAACGGCACGCAGCCGCCCTACAGCGAGCGCTATCCCGAACTGCTCAAAATGGGCGACGACCCGCGCAAACCGGCCAACAACAAGTTTGTGCGCAACGTGGTGTCCTACACCCGCGACGACTACCGCGGCCTGAGCACCACCAAGCCCGGCTCGGCCGAGGCGGCGGTCTACAACCTCAGCCCTTTCGACCCGGAAAGCACGGTGTTTTCCTCCAACATCATCTTCCACCCGGCGCTGCCCAAGATTTTCTGCCGCAGCTACAAGAAAGACGACGGGGCGGTCATTGACTGGCTGGCCTGGACCGACCGGGGATTTGACAAGGACAGCGAACTGGCCGACCCTCGTTTCATGAACGCGGCCGCAGACGACTACACAATGAAGCAGGACTCGCCCGCGTTCAAGATGAAAGACCTGAAGGCCGTGCCCGAATGGCGCATGGGCCTTTACAACGACGAGTTCCGCGCCTCCTGGCCGCCGCCCAAGCAGGACATCAAAGACGCCAGCGCGCACACGGAGTGGGTGGTCACGCCGGAGTGAGGCGCCGGAGAATTCAGAATTCAGAATCCAGAAGCCAGAAGCCAGAATGGAGGACAGAGTGACGTTCATTTTCTGGCAGACTGACGGGGAATAGGCATGCGCGTCTGTTTGATGTTGTCAGTTGTTCTTGCGGCGGGGGCGGCATGGGCCGCGCCTGATTTGACCCCGCCTGCGGCGCTGGACCTGAACCAGTTCAAAGACCCCGAGTCGGTTTTGTGGCCGGGCTATTTCTGGCTGTGGAATGCGCCGCTCGACCCGGACACGCTGCGGGCGCAGTTGCAGGACATGGCCGCGCACGGCGCGCGCAGCGTGTGCATGCTGCCCATGCCCCATGGATTTCGTCCCGACTCGACCAACAACTCCCTGGACCCGGATTACCTGACGCCGGAGTATTTCGACCGGGTGCGCCTTGCCGTGGAAGAGGCGGCGCGGTTGGGCATGAACTGGTGGCTCTATGACGAGGGCGGCTGGCCCTCGGGCCAGGCCTTGGGAAAAGTGGTGGAGGGCCATACCGAACTGGGTGTGCAGCGCATGGTGCGCGAGCGCGTCGAGGCGACCGCACCCTATGAAGTGCCCAAGGACGCCTTTGCCCTGATCACGGACAGGGTCTTTCCTCAAAGCTTCGCGCCGGGAGAGACCTGGAAACCCGCGGGCGAGTCGGCTTGGCTGTACCGCGTCAAACAGGAGGGGCGGCCCAACCTGTTGAACCCTGACGCCACGAAGCGGTTCATCGAACTGACCCACGAGGGATACCGCCGCGTCCTCGGCGACTATCTTGGCAAGACGGTCCGCTTCACGTTTACCGACGAACCGGGCGTGCCCAATCTCGACGTGCCCAAGTCGATTCCGTGGACGCAGCAGATGGACGCGCTTTACTCCGGACGCTTCGGCGGGGACCTCAAGGCGATATTGCCGCGTTTGTTCGAAGAGCCGGGACCCGACGCCTCCCCGGAAGTGGCCAAGGCGCGCATTGATTTCTATGACCTGTGGACGGGCCGGTTCCGCGACGCCTATTTCGGCCAACTGCGCGACTGGGCCCATGGCGTGGGCATGGGATCGGGCGGGCACCTCAACGGCGAGGACGAGACGCTCAATGCCGTCCGTTATGGCTTCGGGCAGGCGCTGCGGCAGTTGCGCGCCATGGATGTGCCCGGTGTGGACGTTATCTGGCGGCAACTCTTTTCCGGACAGCCGAACCCCAACCATTTCCCCAAGTACGCCTCCAGCGCGGCGCACCAGAACGGCACCCGCTTCGCCTTTACCGAATCGTTCTGCGTTTTTGGCAACGGCCTGACGCCCGCACAGATGAAATGGCTTATCGACTACCAGTTCGCGCGCGGGCTCAACCTGTTCGTGGGCGGATGCCTTCCGCTCAGCACGCGGGACCACCACATGACCGGAGAGCGGCCGCATTTCGGCCCCTGCAATCCGCTTTGGGATCACCTGCCGGGATTTCATGCCTATACCGCACGGCTCGGCTACCTGCTGTCCATCGGCAAGCCGAAGATCACGACCGCGCTCTACTATCCCGCGCGGGACATGTGGGCGCTGGGCCTGAAGGCCGCCGACGCCGCTGGCACGCAGGATCAACTCGCCGCAGCGCTGTTGGCGCGGCAGTGCGACTTCGACCTCGTCGATGACGACCTCCTCGCGGGCGCGAAGATAGAGGACGGGGCCGTGAGCGCCGGTGCCATGCGCTACGACACCATCGTCTGCGGAAATGTGCGCTGGATGCAGCCCGAAACGCGCGACACGCTACTGCACTTTGCACAGGCGGGCGGGAAGGTGCTCTGCCTTGGCGCCGCACCGGGCGTGGACGGCCGACCCGGCGCTGCGGACGCCGCCTGGCAGGTGGGTGCCGACGTCGATTCCCTCGTGCGGCGCGTTGCGCCTACGGTTTCACTCGAACCGTCCGCGCCGGGATTGCGCGTGGCCGCGCGCACCGTCACCGGCGGCGCCATCGTCGCGCTGTTCAACGAGGCGGGGGGAGTCTATGACGGTACCCTGGCCGCCGACGCCGACCATGTCTGCACGCTCGACGTGCAGACAGGTGGTGTTGCCATATGCCCGGTGGCTGACAAACGCGTGGTGTTGCATCTCGAACCGGGCGAGAGCCGTGTCTTCTTTATGGGTGGTCAGCCGCCCACGACCACAGCACCGGCACAGCCCACCGAAGACACACTGCGAATCGACCCGGACATGATCGCAACCCCCACCCGCCACTATGCCGTGGGTGAACACGACTTCGAGATTGTCCCGTCCGAGAATAAGACTGGCGTTTCCTTCGCACAGGCCACCGCATGGCGCGACTGGCTTGGCGAGGATTACTCCGGCGAGGCCGAATATCGCGTCACCTTCGACCTGCCTGAGTCATGGGCCAACGCGCCGCTACAACTGGAAACCGGTCCCATCCAATACGCCGCCACGGTTCTGCTCGACGGTCAGGCACAGGGCCAAATGCTCTGGGCGCCATGGCGCATCGCGCTGCCGCCCTGCACACCCGGCAAACACGAACTCGTCATTCGTGTCGCCAATACCCTCGCAAACGAATTGACCTCAGACCGCGTCAAGGCGCTGTGGGCGGAAAAGAAAGGCCCCGGCTGGCCGAGTCCCTACCACGAGCGCGCGCTCGTCTTCGAGCGCGAATCGCGCGGCGGCGGACTGCAGGGGCGGGTCATAATTCGGCTGCTGAGCGAGGTCAAGAACTAAGAGCACCTACTTATTTTTTACTGGGAGCGCCGGCGGGACGCCGACACTCCCAGTGGCGAGCGGAATTCCGACTGACTTGCGGACGGCAAGATTCACTTCCCGCCTGTTTTCGGCCCCGGAGGGGCCGCACAACAATAGCCCCGGGTGCAGCGAAGTGGAACCCGGGGTGGACGGCAAGAGAATAACCCGCCCCTGAAGGGGGCGAACAATCGGGGGTACATCTATTCGCACGGAATCATAACTGGGCAAAGCAACTTTCCGTAACGACCCAGTGCCCATGCAGCTTCTTTACGGTATATCGCGTAACTCTTTCCTCAACCATGTCGAGGCTGAGTCCAAGGCGCACGTGGGCTTCTCCGGGCGAGATCATCTCCACATGGAGATCGGTTACATTTGGCGTGTCGACAACGCCTTCTGTAGTCCAGAGGACGGGCCCGTTATAGCCATAGAAATCCTGCGGTTCGTTCAGGAGTTGACTGTCCTTGCGAACCCAAAGGTAGATTGGCATGCGTTCCCAATGGGTGGCAATTTCGACTGTAAACGCTGCCTGCCGGATAGCGATGCGATCGGGATCAGGGGTCTTGTTTTGGGGCGTGAGCGGGTTCTTGTCCGTGCCGTCCGGCATGCCGTCTCCGTCGCTGTCCGGGTTGTTCGGGTCAGTTCCCAGAGTGCGCTCCATGAGGTCGGGCCATCCATCGTTGTCGGTATCCTTCGTCACTTCCTGCATGTTGATGGTGTACGACCTTCCGGGCTTGGTTGTGATGGTAAACACGTCCGGACCGCCGCCAAAGGTTACCCCGGGTTCCGGTTCGCTGACATTGGTGGCAGCCAGAATGGGAAAGGTCCATTCCGTATCCTTGACATGGCGCGTCAGCCACAACGTGGAGAACGGGTAGGAGAGCATGGCCCACTTCTGACCGTTGGGGTCGGTGATTGCCCCCAGCATCTTGAGGTACTTTTCACCGTTGAGTTCACCGTTTCCCCCATAGGCGCCCAAGTCCAAACGAAAAGGCGGCGGAGCGGCGCTGGTCCGTTTTGCCCATGCGTCAAAGTCAGATATGATAGCAACGCATTCTTTGGTTCCCCTTGCGCCCAAAGAAAGCAGGATCATACTTTTTAGAATGCGTTCGAGCCCGAACGTCTGCAGCAGGGCTTTCAGTTCAGCATCCGCATCCGCGGTGTGCGTGTCACACAGCAGGTTGCAGGCGGCATATCCGCGGCTATAGGCATCTCCTGCGTTCTTGCCATCGATGCTTGTACCCTTCACGGCCAAGTCAGAAAGCTCTTTGGGAGAAAGGGAGCCCAATTCGGTTTTGTATTCACTTAATGGTTTGTACGGTGCGGACAAGCCGGTGGAGCTATAGCCCACCGCGAACAAGGACAAGAGTGCAATAACGCGCATCATGTATCCGTTCCTGATTCGTTTCCGAATGCCTGTCTCCATTTCCCGCACCCTCCATGCAATTTCAAGTAGCTTTGATATATTCACCAACCTTTACAGGTATAGACCCGGCTGCCAAGCAGCCGGTTTTGGGCGCCCGCGTGTTCGCCCCCTCCAGGGACGGGCCGATAGTCCGTATTAACCCCGGATTCCGCTTCGCTGCACCCGGGGCTATTGTTGTGCGACCCCTTCGGGGCCGAAAGCCGTTGATACCTGGACTCACTGGGAGCGCCGGCATCCCTGCCG
>CAITNO010000139.1 GCA_903893795.1 Candidatus Hydrogenedentota bacterium
CAACCCAGCAGTGCAGCAACACCGTGGCGATAGGGCTGGTGATTAGCCAGACCCCGGCGGCGGGCGGCCAGGCGGCCTACGGCAGCGCTGTGGCGCTGGTGGTTTCAAGCGGCCCGTGCAACGTGACGGTGCCCGATGTGGTTGGCCAGACGCAGACGGCGGCGGGTGCCGCGCTCACCGGCGCGGGTCTGATCACCGGCACGGCAACCCAGCAGTGCAGCAACACGGTTGCGGCAGGGCTGGTGATTAGCCAGACCCCGGCGGCGGGCACCCAGGCGACATTTGGCAGTGCCGTGGCGCTGGTGGTTTCAAGCGGTCCGTGCAATGTGACGGTGCCCAATGTGGCTGGCCAGACGCAGGCGGCGGCGGGCACCTTGCTTACCGACGCGGGTCTGGTCCTCGGCACGGCAACCCAGCAGTGCAGCAACACGGTTGCGGCAGGGCTGGTGATTAGCCAGAATCCAGAGGCGGGCACCCAGGCAACATTTGGCAGTTCCGTTGCGCTCGTGGTTTCCACGGGGCCGTGCATCGTGACGGTGACAGCACCTGATGTCACGGGAATGACCGTGGCTGCGGCGCAGGCGGCCCTTGCGGCCGCCGGCCTGACGGTCGAGATTACGGTGGAAACAAGCGAGACCGTGGCTGCCGGATATGTCATCAGTCAGAGCCCGGCCGGAGGTGCCACCGTTTCACAGGGTTCTGTGGTGAACTTGGTCGTTTCCTCGGGGCCGGAGAACGCCGGTTGCAGTTGCGCCGGATGCAGTACCGGAAAGAAGAGCAACTTCTCTCCGGAGAACCTGGGCAAGATGCTGGGGGATCTGTTCCTGCTTGGCCTGAGCGTGATGGCACTGACGGGCATGTCCCGAATCAGAAAGTAGGGTAGTCTGGAGCTGGTTCTGCCACGCTCCTGAGTTCACGCCCCGGCGCGCCCCATGAGGGTGCGCCGGGGTTTGCATTTGGGGCAGGAGGGTCGGAATGCAAACTCTGGAAAGATTGGGCGCAGCGACCGCGATGATGTCGTCTGTAACTTTTGCGGCGGGCACGGCCATTACTGGAGTGGATGCCGGCACCGTCCGCACCCAGAACCAAGAAACAACAGTCGTGAACCTGAAAACACGGCAAAAAGGAGTTTGACCATGAGGAACGGAAGATGGATACTGGCCGCGTCCCTGCTTGTTGCGCTCACGGTTTCCCTGGCGGCCATGGCCGCGCAGAACGGCCCCGCGGGAAAGGGCCGTATCGTGGAGCGGCTGAAGGCCGCGGACAGCAACGGCGACGGGCGTATCAGCTTCGATGAGGCCAAGGCGGCCTTTCCCAAGATGACCCAGGAACGATTTGACAAGCTGGACCGAAACCATGACGGTGTGCTCAGCCTGGAAGACAGGGTCCAGGGGAATGGAAAGGGAGCAGGGCGCGCCGAAAAGATTCAACGGCTGCGCGCGGCCGACACGAACCATGACGGGCAGGTCACTTTCGACGAGGCCAAGGCCGCGTTCCCGAAGCTCACCCAGGAACGCTACAGTAAACTGGACCGGAACGGCGACGGAGTGCTTTCCATGGCAGATGCGCCGCAGGCAGGCCACGGGAAACTCGCGCAGCGGCTCAAACAGGCGGACACGAACGGAGACGGCAAACTGAGCCTTGAAGAAGCCAAGGCGGCTTTTCCCAAGCTGACCCAGGAACGCTTCAACAAGCTGGATCGCAACCACGACGGCTTCCTGTCCCCCGAAGACCGGCAGACCGCCGCAAACTGACGTGATTGGGAATGACATTGCGACAGCGCCCCCGGCAGTTTTCTGCCGGGGGCGCTTGTTATGGACCCTGTGGAAGGTTCTGACGAATCAGAGGCCATCCGGACAAAGATAACGAGCCCGCACCATGCCTTCAGGGGCCGCAAAGGCGCCCATGCAGCCGGGAGCGGCGGAGAACCAGCCCACCCTGCATCCCTCGATGATGACCGACTCCGGCGCATTGGGACCGGGCGCCGCTGAAAGCACCTCCCGCGCGGTGAAATGGGCGGCACCGACTGGCATGCCCAGTGCCTTGAAAAGGGCTTCCTTGGCGGTCCACAGCCTGTAGAAAAGGTGCATCCGCTCCTCTCCGGACACTTGTGCCAGCCACGCGTTTTCCGCCGCTGTGAAGAAGCGCTGTGAAAGCCGGTCCAAGGGGCGGTCGGTCTGCATGATTTCCACATCCACTCCCACGGCCCCAAAGCTGGCGGTGACCGCCAGCACCCACTGCCCTGAATGGGAGAGGCTTGTATACAGCCGCGCTCCGTGTCTCTCACGTATTCTCTTCAGAAGAATACGCCCCGCGATGAACTGGTTTCGGCGCATGGGATTGAGCATGCCCGCCGCCCGTGCCTGTTCTTCCGGAGTGAGCCGCGCCACTTCATCGGCGTCCGGCATCGGGCCCACCGGCATGCGCCAAATCTCAAGCACGTCCTCTTCCGGCGGGTCGCAGGCGCAGGCCGGTTCCCAATAGGCAGCTTCGGCAGAAACCACTAATCATCCTTCCCGAAGTCTTCCGGGTGACCTTCATCGTCTTCGTCGTCCTCGTCATCCTCCTCGCCTTCCGCGTCTTCCCCTTCCTCCATCTGCGACTGAAGCACGCTGAAATCCCGGCCCGCCTCGTCCATCACCTCTTCGGCCACATAGATAAGGCATTGGGCGCGCACGGCGATGGCAATGCCGTCGCTGGGGCGCGTGTCTATGCGGAGCACCTGCTCGACGCCGCCGTCGGTGCCGTGCTGCTCCACCAGCAGATAGGCGAAGAAAGTTCCGTTCTCCAGCTTGTAGATGGTCACGGATTTCACTTCCCCGCGCAGACCCGCAAGGATGTTGAGGATGAGATCGTGGGTCATCGGCCGGGCCGGCTTGTCGTTCTTCAGGCCCCAGGCGATGGCGGCCGCCTCGAAAGGACCGATGCTGATGAACAGCACCCAATCTTCGTGGCGCATGATAACCGTGGGATATTCGGCGCTGCCGGGGGGCGTGACGCCAAGAACCTGCAATTCAAGCATGAAACAATCCTCCGTGACATGCCGGGCCTTCGTCCAGGATCATGTTAGCCTAAGCGGCACATCTCCGGCAATATGCCTTCACGCGCTGCCGCAGCCTGCCAGTTCCCGCCTCTTCTCAATCAATCCCGCATACAGCGCCTCGTATTCGCCCACGATTCGGTCCGGGGAAAATTTATCTATGGCGTGGGTGCGTCCGCGCTTGCCCATGGCGCGGGCAAGCTCGGGATTGTTTAGGATTTCCACGCCGTAACGCGCCATGGCGTCGGTGTCGCCCACCTCGCAGAGAAATCCGGTGACCCCGTGTTCCACCACCTCGACGATGCCGCCGCTGGCGGTGACCAGCACGGGCACCTCGCAGGCCATTGCCTCCAGCGGAACCAGCCCGAAACTTTCATGCTCGCTTGGCTGAAAGATGAGGTCGGCCGCGGGCAGCAGTTCCTCAACATGCTCCACGTTGCCCAGACAGGTGATCCGGTCGGCAATGCCCAACTGCCGCGCCACGCCCATGGCGCCGATCCGCTCGGGACCGTCGCCCAGCATGAGCAGTCTCGCATTCACCTGTTCGAGCATCTTGCGGAAGGCCCGAATCACGTCGGTCACGCGCTTGACCGGCCTAAAATTGGATATGTGCATGATGATTTTCTCGTCGTCCCTGACGAGCGCGGCACGGTTGACCGGACGGGGCTTAAAACGCTCCGGGTCGATAAAGTTGTAGATGGTCTGCACCGGCCGGGTAAGGCCGAATTCGCGTTCCGTCTCTTCGCTGAGCCAGCGTGAAACTGCGGTGACCGCGTTGCTGCTCTCCATGCCGTAACGGGTGGTTCGGTAGAAGGACGGGTGGCTTCCCACCAGCGTGATGTCCGTGCCGTGCAGCGTCGTCACCAGGCTGAAGCGCTTCTCTTCCGGCAGCATGTCACGCCCAAGCTGCGCCGCCACCGCGTTGGGAACGGCGTAATGGGCGTGCCACACCTCGATGTCGAACTCCTCGGCCACCTCGCTTATTTTCGATGCGAGCGCCAGGGTGTAGGGCGGAATCCGGAACAGCGGATAGGTGATCATGTCCACCGAATGGGTGAAAACATTCTCCTGGAAACGGCTCAGCCGCACCGGCGTTTCTGTGGTGACAAAATGCACCTCATGGCCGCGCTTTCCCAGTTCCATGCCCAGTTCCGTGGCAAGGATTCCACTGCCCCCCGTGCTTGCCTCACAGGTAATCCCGATTCTCATATGTTTGTTCTCCGTGCGCCGAACATATTTTCTTATACTCCCAGCACCGACAGACAGTCCAGCGGCATGGGGCCGTCGGCATGGAAGGGCTCGCCGTAAACCACGCCGATGCGGTTGCCCCAGTAGCGCGCCCGCACCTCTATGCCGTCCCAGAAGCCCTTGGAAGAGATCAAGGTGTCCGGTCCCTGATAGCCGGGATTGTGAAATTGCGAGGCATGGGCCCGCAATGCGGCAAGTTTCACCTCGAAATTGGCCGATATGTCCGCCACAAAAGCGGGCGGCCCGGCAAAATCGGTGTAGGGGTGAAAGAACAGCATATGCTGGGTGCGGTGCGGCAAACGGCCCGTGTCGATTCGGGCCAGTCCCGCCAGGTAATTGGCATCGGACACCAGCGCATGGGTGGCGGCGTGGTCGGGATGCCTGTCGGGGGCCATGAGCGTCAGCAGCAGCTTGGGTCGAAACTGGCGCAGCAGCGCAATCACGGCGAGTCGCTGTTCCGGCGTGTTTTCCACGCCTCCGTCGGGCAGGCCCGCATTGGCGCGTCTGAATATGCCGAGCAGTTCCGCGGCGTTGGCGGCTTCCACCCCGCGCTCTTCGGGCGTTCCACGGGTGCTCATTTCGCCCCGGGTCAGGTCCACAATGCCCACGCGTTTCCCGGCCTGGGCCAGTTTGTGCAGCAGCCCCCCGCAACCCAGTTCGACATCGTCGGGATGGGCGCCTATCGCCAGCACATCCACGGTGTGTTCACTGTTCATAGCCATTCAATCTCCCCTATGCGCCAGTCCTCGGGGTCCAATTCCTTCAGGAGCCGGTCCACAAAACCGAGACCCTGTGAAAGCAGATAATTGAAGGGGGACAGCACCCGCTCCTGCGGCTTGCCAAAGGGTGCCAGACGGTTGCGCAGCATAACCAGCCGTTTCTTGGTTTCTTCCACCCTGCGGGTGTCGCTCATAAGCAGATTGTTTCCGATGCGCTCAAAACCGCGCACCGCCAGCCCTCTCAGTTGTTCGGCAAGGACAACGGTGCTTGGATGGGCCGCCGCTTCCAGTTCCCGGACCAGCGCGGCCAATTCATCGTCCACCGCGGCACGGCGGCGTTCGAGCGCATCCGACAGGGGCGTCGGAGCCACGGCAAGCACACGGTGGAGCAGTTGATCCTCGGGCAGTGCCAGGTCGTTCACGGCAAGGCCGAAGGCCGCCAGCCTTCGACGCTCTTTGGGCGTGATCATGACCGCACGCGACCGCGGCCATACCACCGGCATGGTGATGCCGTGATGGTCGAAAACAGGCTTTAATTGCGCCCAGTAGGCAATCTCGCCGGGACCGGCCACATAGGCTGCCGCGGGGAACAGTGCCTGCTGCACCACGGGCCGCAGGCCCACGTTCGGCGAGAAGCGCTCGGGCGCGGTCTCCAGCAGGGCAAGCAGCTCTTCCTGCGCAAAGGTCTGGCCGTCCTCCTCGGGCAGCATGAAGCGCCCCTTGGTGAAGACCACCTTTCTACGCCGCCCGTTCACCATAAGAAAGAAGTTGCAGGCATTGGCGGCCTTGAGAATGGGCGGGGCGTATCCGAGCGATTCGAGCCGGTGCGCGCTCTTCTCCAGCAGCGCCGTCGTGGCCAGCGGTGATTCAATTTCGCGCCGCATCAAGGGCATGGAAGCCACCCGGGCCGTGCGCATGTGCGGGGCGAATATGACCAAGTCGGTGTCTTTGAAAAGGGCGGCCATGAGCCGGGCAAACCAGTTCGACACCGATGCGGCCTCGGCCAGGGTGCCGCGCAGCATGGCGGCGACTTCGGCCGTCTGGTCGGAACCGGCGGCCTGTGCCACCAGCCGCTCAACAAACCGGGACAGTTCATGGTCCACGGGCACTTTGTGCAGGGGCAACCCTGCAATGTCGGCCGCCTCGCCCTGCCCGTCGCGGGGCGTGTAGACCTCGCGGACCAACTGCCCGTCCGGCGTGTTGTAGGCGAACCAGCGCACCTCTTCAAAATCATGGTCTTCCGAAGCCACCCAGAAAATCGGCACACAGGCGGTGCCATGCCGTTCCCGCAGGCGCCGCGCCAGCGCCACGGTGGTGACGGCCTTGTAGAGCGTGTACATGGGCCCCAGAAACAGCCCCGGCTGCTGGCCCGTGATGATGACCGGCTCGTCCCCGGTGAACTGCCGCGTTATGCCTAGTTTTGGCTGGAGCTCGCGCAGTGCCCCGGCAAGCGGCCCATCCCAGGGCCGCCCGGCAGGGGCTTGCGTCATCAGGGATTCCGGTTCCCGGCCGAAGAGCGCACGGACTTCCGGTTTTCCGGCGATATAGTCCTCACAAAGTTTCGTCATGCATCCTGTCTCTTTGCCGCCAGCAGTATTAGCCTTGGGGCTTCTGCGTCAAATGGCCGCCCGTCGCAGGCGCCAAAGGAACGCTGCACGCACAATCCGGCGTCCTCCAGCAACGCGCAGAGCTCATCCCGTTCATAGGCGCGGACCGATTCATTCAGCCGCGCTTCGGTATGGCCGTCGCGCAGCACTTCGATGGTTTTGTTGACCCGCCGCAACACCGCGTCGTAGCTGCGCCGCTCCACAATGCGCCTCCCGCCCGCGTCGCGCTCGGAATGCGCGACAAGCCTCGGCACGTCGCGCGCCGCATTCATGTAATCCATAAACAACCGTCCTCCCGGTTTTAATACCCGCGCCATTTCGCGCGCAGCGCGGCGGTTGTCCTCCTCGTCGGCAAAGTAGCCGAAACTGGTGAAGAAATTGAACACCACGTCGAACTGTCCGTAAAAGGGCAGTTGGCGCATGTCCGCGCGAACCAGCATGGGCCCCGCCCCCAGCGTGCCGCGGGCCTGCCGCAACAATGCGGGCGAATAGTCGGCGCCGGTCAGGCCCTGCGCATGGCGCAGCAGGTGAACCATGTGGCGCCCGGTGCCGCAGCAGAGGTCCAGCGCGCAGTCCCCGGCGGCAAGTTCCGTCTGGGCACAGGCGAACTCCGCCTCGGGCAGCGCCGACTCGGGGGTGCGGTGGGCGTAGATCACCGGATAGAGTTCGCCGAAGGCCGCCTCAAACCAGTCGGGCGGCACGTCCCCGTTGGGGGGGGCGTCCGCCCGGACTATATCGCGCAAGTCTGTCATTTCGGATTGCCGCTCCAGACACGGCCGCTCCGCGGGGCGGTCAGGTCCACGTGTCAAAAGTTTCGTAAATGGCCTGGATGGCGCTCTTGAGGTCGCCTTCCTCCACGCCGATGATGATGTTCATCTCGGAGGAGCCCTGGTCGATGACGCGGATGTTTACCCCCGCCCGGGCCAGCGCGCCGGTAAGCCGCGCGGCCACGCCCACGTGGTGGTTCATGCCCTGGCCCACGGTGGCGATCATGGCCAGACCGGACGTTATGGTCAGTTCGTCCGGGTCCGTCCGTTTTTGGATTGCTTCGAAAATGGCGTCGCCTTTGCCCTTGAGTTCCTGGTCGCG
The DNA here is from genome assembly GCA_903893795.1 of Candidatus Hydrogenedentota bacterium. Lineage (GTDB taxonomy): Bacteria > Hydrogenedentota > Hydrogenedentia > Hydrogenedentales > CAITNO01 > CAITNO01. The sequence continues at coordinate 7,704 of CAITNO010000139.1, forward strand.
GACGATGAGCGACATGGTGTCAATGCCGGTGGGCATGTGCTCCCAACTCACGCCGAATTCATCGAAGACGGAAAGCACCCTCACACCGAAGCCCTTTTCCTTGTTCATGAGCGTCTTCTCGATGTTGATCATCGTGAAGCCCGTGTGACCGGCGATGCCGCACACCGGCGTGTGGGACTCGCGCGCGGCGACGATCATGGTTCCCGGCGCTTTGGGGTCCTTCGTGTTGCGGATATGAATCGGAATGCCCGCCGTGCTCACGGGGAAAATGGCCTCGTCATGCAGCACGGTCGCGCCCATGTAGGCCAGTTCGCGCAGTTCCTTGTAGGTGACTTCCTCAATGCGTTTGGCGTTGGGCACGATGCGCGGGTCGGCCATGAGAAAGCCCGAAACGTCGGTCCAGTTCTCGTACAGATCGCACTTGGAGGCCCGCGCCACGATGGAACCGGTCACATCGCTGCCGCCGCGTGAAAAGGTCCTGACGCTCCCGTCGGGCATTGCGCCATAGAAACCAGGCACCACGAACAGGCCGCCGCCCTGAAGACGCGCGCCCAGCAGGTCGTAGGTGGCGGGGTCCAGTTCACCCGAAGCCTTGAATTTTATGCAGTCTGCCGGGTCGACAAAGACGGCGCCCAGCACTTCGGCAATGAGCCGGCTGTTGAGGTATTCGCCGCGCGAGGCCATGTAGTCGGGCGTCTCGTACGCGCCGGCCAATTCGGCGATCTCGCGGAGGTGGCTGTCTATGTCAAAGGTTACGCCCAGTTCGCGGGCCAGCTCGGTAAAGCGTGCCTCGATGATGCGGCGCGGCTCCGACGCGTCCAGCCCTTGCCGGGCGATGCTGTGCCAGGCATAGAGCAGGTCGGTGATCTTCTTGTCGTCGGGCGTGCGTTTTCCCGGAGCGGAGGCAACGATAAAGCGCCGGTCAGGATTGGCGCGGATGATGGCCAGCACCTCGCGGATACAGGCCGCATCGGCGAGGGAAGTGCCCCCGAATTTGCAGGTAATGCGTGTCATAGTCTCTCCTCTCGCTGCGGGAACCATCCGCTCTTTGCCCTGTATCACGCCCCGCCCTCTCCATCCCCGTTGCAGGGAAATTCGAGGGAGTTCCGTCAGGGTATCATCTCCGTCACTTTTCTGACCACATCGTTGAACGTCACATAAAGCATGAGCGCCAGAATCATGACGATGCCCACCTGCTGAAAACGCATTAGGAAGGTCTCGCTCAGCGGCTTGCGGCGTATGCTTTCCAACACATTGATGACCACCTGGCCGCCGTCCAGCACGGGCAGCGGCAGCAGGTTGAACACAAAGAGGTTCACACTGATGAAGGCGGTGATTCTGACGAGCCAATCCCAGCCGGCCGCGGCCGCCTTGGTGGTCACGTCGTAAATCATCAGCGGCCCGCCCAGGTCTTTCGGGCTGATGTCGCGGAAGACGAGTCCCTTGAGGGTGAGCAGCGTGCGGTTGACCGCGAGCCAGCTTTCCTGCCATGCCTTGGGAATGGCCTTGGAAAGGGGGTAGCGCTGGAAAACGGTTTTGGGCTGCGGGGTCATGCCGATATCGCGCACGGAATCGACGGACACGGTCGCCGTCTTGGTTTCGGGTTTCTGTATAAGCCCGAACATCACCGCCGGACGCGCGATCTTGAGCTGCACCGTGCCGCCCGGACTTTTCTCGACCGCATCCTGCAGGGCCTGCGGCGTGGCGGGCTGGCCGTTGACTTCAACAATCTTGTCGAGACGCTTGATGCCGGTCTTTGCCGCCAGTTCGGGCAGGATCACGCGAACGGTCGGCACGCCCTTGTCCATGACCTCCGTGCCGTCCCGGCCGACTTCCCCGAGGGCGGCAAATCCGAGTATGCGGCCCACGGTGTGGGGTTTTACCGTGATGGTCATCGGCGTTCCGGCGCGGTCGATCTCCAGTGTCGTCTCTCCGCCTTCCGGAATCTTCTCGAAGTGCTCAAAGAAGAGACCCAGGGGGATGGGCTTGCCGTCGGCACGGCGCACGATGTCACCCTTTTTCAGGCCCGCGTCCGCTGCGGGCGATGCGGCCGCCACGTCGCTCACGACCACGGTGTCGAAGGAAGAGACGCCAAAACGCGGGCGCTTGCTTTCGTCGATCACCTTGGGGGCAATGCGGGAGAAGAAGCGCTCGGGGGCGCCCTTTCCCGTTTCACGCTCAATAATGACGTCATGCAGGGTGCCGGTGCCGTTGAGCACGGCGGCCATGGCGAGGTCCTGGATGTTTGAGATCGGCTTGCCGTCAACGGACACGATCAGGTCGCCCGACTGCCAGCCTGTCGCATCGGGCGATCCCGTTACCGCGGGCAACTGGCTGCCGTTCATGTGGAACATCGGCGCGGTGGCGGCCGGAGAGTCCTTGGCGGTGTCCCCCACGCGTGCCATGGCTTCCGATTCGGGCACTTCGGCGCCGACCACGGCAATGAGCCCGTAGAGCAGCACGGCCAGCACCAGATTCATCAGCGGTCCCATGACCAGCACGATCAGCCGCTGCCAGACGGGCTTGTTCATGAACCACCGGTGCTCGGGAACGCCGCCGTATTCCTTCTCGCGCTCCTCGTCCGACAGGGGCACATCCTCCTGCCCGGCCATCATGACGAATCCGCCGAAGGGTATGGCGCCGATGCAGTAGTCCGTCTCGCCGAATTTGAACCCGATGACCCGCGGCGGCATGCCGATGCTGAAGCGCTTCACGTAGATGCCGCAAAGTTTCGCCGCAACGAAGTGCCCGAACTCATGAAAGAAAACCAGCAGACTCAAGACCGCAAGAAATATGAGCAGCTTGAGCAGGAACGGCAGCACGATGGTCAGCATGATATTCTCGATTCCATTTCGGCGATCACATCGGTCGCCGCGGCCCGTGCCCGGCAATCCGCATCCAGCACCGATGCAAGGTCGTATTTTTGTTCCGCCGGGCACCGGCCGCACACTTCGGCCACCACCCCGGCGATGTCGAGGAACGGAAGCCGCTCCCCGCAGAAGGCGGCCACCGCCTCCTCGTTGGCGGCATTGAGCACGGCGGTCGCCGTGCCCCCTTCCGCCGCGGCCCGGCGCGCCAGCGCCAGGCAGGGAAACTCATCAAAACAGGGCTCGGCAAAGGTCAGCCCTGAGAGCGCCTTCAGATCCAGCCGGGCGATGGGTGCGGGGGCACGGTCCGGCCAGGCAAGCGCGTAGAGAATGGGCGTCTTCATGTCGGTCACGCCAAGCTGGGCGAGAATGTTGCCGTCGTTGAACTCGACCATGCTGTGCACCGTGCTTTGTGGATGGACGACCACCTCGATGCGGTCCTGCGGAAGGCCGAAAAGCCACATGGCCTCCACGATTTCCAGCCCCTTGTTCATGAGTGTGGCCGAATCCACGCTTATTTTCGCGCCCATCTTCCAGGTCGGGTGTCGTGTCGCCTGCGCCGGAGTGATGAACTGGAGCGCCTCGCGCGGCATGCCGTAAAAAGGGCCGCCGGACGCCGTGAGGTGAATGCACCGCACGTCTTCAATGTCATGGCCCTGCAGGCACTGAAACACGGCATTGTGCTCGCTGTCCACGGGAAGCACCTTGACACCGCGCTCCCGGGCACGCTCCATGATGAGCCTGCCGGCCATCACGAAGGGTTCCTTGTTGGCCACGGCCACGCGGTTTCCCGCGTCGATGGCCGCCAGCAGCGGGGAAAGGCCGACGGCGCCCACGACGGCGCAGAGCACCGTGTCCACGGGCAGCACGGCGATTTCATCCAAACCCTGCAATCCCGACAGCACGCGGCATCCCGGCTCCATGGCGCGAAGACGTGTTGCGGCGGCCTCATCGCACAGGGCAACCGCTTCGGGCTTGAATTCGCGGATTTGCGCGGCGAGCAGGTCCGCGTTTGAATGCGCGGCCAGGGCGCGAACCCGGAACATTTCCGGGTAGCGGCGGACCACCTCCAGCGCGCTAATGCCGATGGAGCCGGTCGAACCGAGAATGGTGATTTGGCGTGGTTCGGGACGGGTAGTCATGATGGGGCCGCGCCTCAATCCTCCTGCCCGATGCCGGCGAGGTAGTGGTCCACGGTGCCGCGCGCTTCGGCGTGGCGGTGGAGCATTTCCTTCACTTCCCGCGCGCTGGACATGCCGAGCGCCTCGATGGCCACCTGGCGCGCGTCGGCCATGCGGATGGATGCGATTTCCGCACGGATCACGGGCAGCACAATGGGCGCCATGCTCAGTGAGGTGACGCCCAGACCGAGCAGCAGCTCGGTGTACAGCGGGTCGCCGGCCATTTCGCCGCAGATGCCGCAGGGAATCCCACGCGCAACCGCCGCGGTGGTGACCCGGCTGATCATGCGCAGCACACCGGGATGGGCCGGTTCGTATAGGTGGGCGATCTTCTCGTTCACACGGTCGACCGCAAGCGAATACTGGATCAGGTCGTTGGTGCCGATGCTGAAGAAGTCGCACTCTTTCGCAAGCAGGTCGGCGATCATGACGGCCGAGGGCACCTCGATCATCGAGCCAACCTTCATGTCGTGGTCATAGGGGATGTCGGCCGCGTCGAGGTCGGCGCGGACCTCGTCAAGCACGGCCTTCACATCCCTCAGTTCATCGACGCCGCTGATCATGGGAAACATGATGCGCACGTTGCCGTGGGCCGAGGCGCGCAGCATGGCGCGCAGTTGGGGCTTGAAGATGTCCGGCCGGGCCAGGCAGAAACGCACCGCGCGCCAGCCCAGTTGCGGGTTGTCCTCGTGCAGCACTTGAAGGTGCGCGGCCAGTTTGTCGCCGCCAATGTCCATGGTGCGCAGCGTCACCGGCAACGGGGCCAGGGCGCGCGCCACTTCGGAGTAGGCCGCGTACTGCTCCTCCTCGCTGGGAACCTCGTTGCGGTTGAGGAAGAGGAATTCCGTTCTGTAGAGGCCGATGCCTTCGGCGTTGACCTTGAGGCTGTGCGGTATTTCGATGGGCAGCTCTATGTTTGTCTGGGTGAGAATCTCGACGCCGTCCTGGGTGCGGGAGGGGCCGGTCTCGGTTGCGCTAAGCAGGGTGGCCCGGCGCAGTTCAAAACGCGCCTGGGCGCGGCGGTAGCGCTCGACCGTTTCATCCAGGGCATTGATGATGACAATGCCCTCGGTGCCGTCTATGATGATGGTGGCGCCGGGCGCCACGTGGCTGCTCAGGTTCTGCACACCCACGACGGCCGGAATTTCCAGCGCCCGCGCCAGAATGGCCGAATGGGACGTGGCGCTGCCCACATCCATCGCCAGTCCGAGCGTGTTTTCCATGTCCATGGAGGCCGTGTCCGAGGGGGACAGTTCATGGGCCACGACGATGCTCGGCTGGGGCAGGGACTTTAGATTCGGCTTTTCAACGTGCAGCAGGTGGCCGAGGACGCGGTCAGTCACATCCAGCAGGTCGGCGGTGCGCTCGCGGAAACGGGGGTCCTCAACAGCCTCCATGGCCTTGGTGTAGCGCTTGGCAAGCCCGTCAAGCACATGCTCGACGTTCATCTTGTCTTTTATGACCCGCTCCCGAACCTCCTCGTGGATCGCCACATCGTCCAGCAGCATCAGGTGCGCGTAAAAAATATCCGCATGGGACTTGCCCAGCCCCTCGGTGGTCTGTTTGATCAGCCGCACCAAGTCCTCCCGCGAGGCGGTCACTGCGCGGTCAAAACGGCAAAGTTCCCGCTCGGGGCTCTCTATGTCATACTGCGGCACCTCCCAACGGCTCTTGTGAAAAACAAGAGCCGGGGCGATCACGATGCCCGGCGAAACGCCTATGCCATGCAGGCTTATCTCCACAAAGGGGACTCCATTGTGCTCCGTCAGTCCTCACCGAAACCGGAGGCAAACATCTGCCGCACGGCGGCCAGGGCCTCTTCGGCGTCGGGGCCGAAACAGGTGACCGACAGCCGGCTGCCGCGGGCAGCGCCCAGCGTGAGCAGGCCCATGATGCTCTTTCCGTTTACCGTGTTGCCCCGGAAATTGATATGCACATCGCTTTCAAAGCGCAGGGTGGTCTGCACCAGCGCGGCGGCGGGCCGCGCGTGCATGCCCAGCGCATTCACCACCATCACCTCTTCTGTTACTTCGGTCATACAGTCCATGTCCTCTCCATCCGCGCCGACCCGGGCCGCGGTTCAAAACTGCACTATCTCCATCCGCACCGTGCAGGAAAACAAACCAACTTCGGTTTGATCCAGGCGCCAGACGGGAACAACAACACATCCCTGATGCACCCGCTCCTGCCCGCCTTCGGACTGGCTTACCGTCTCGATGGCGAAACGATGCACCCTGGCGGGTTTCGAAAACCGCCAGCCGCACTCCAGACGCTGCCACTCGTCCCGGACCGCGATATGGGTAAGGCTCTCGTGGTTTCCGCGCGTGCCAAGCATCGCGCGCCCCATGTCCACATCGTCAGACAGGTAATACCGGTCCTCGGCAGAGCCGGTCAGCAGGTTCGCAGCAAACTCAACGCCGAAATAGACATCTTTCGGCCATGCACCGCCGCACTCGATATCATACCGTATTTCCACGGCAGATTCACCCGCGGCAAGGCGAACGCTCTTGGACAGGCGCACCGGCACCGGTCCATGCTCTCCGAGCACCGTTCCCTCGCGCGACAGAATGACCTCGTTTCCGTTGCTGGTCGCCTTGTAGACGCCCCGGACAAAATCGCCGTGCTCCCGGGCGCGGTTGCACCAGAGGCTGTCCGCAGTGGCCGACCCGTCGAGGAAGCGGTCGCGCAGCGACACCCGCCGCCAGGGGTCATACACAAGGTAGCTGTCCAGGCCCGCCTCTTTTGCCTTCACCATCTCGTGGATGCTGAGGTCGCCCTGGGCCGAATCGCCTATCTGGACCGCACCTTTTCGGAGAAGGTCGTGGTAAGGCTCATCCCGGCGCGTCAGGGTGTTCAGAAAATTAAAGGGCTTGGGTTTGTAGTCGGCCTCAAACAGGGTGCCGCCGTCGGTCGGGCTGAGGAAAAGGGCAAGACTGCCGTTCTCCAACACATATTCATCGTTTCCGTCCCCGTCAAAGTCCGTCTGCTGGACGGTCACGCTGTCGGCACTCCTTCCCTCCAGCGCGTCCATGACCTTGTCCGCCGCGATAATGCACTCGTACAGTGCCGTCCGCAGATGGTTGAGGTACAGCCCGCCAAAGACGCCGTGCCAGTAGGCGCAGTTGCACTGCCCCTGATGGAGCAGCCGCTCGGCATCGCCGAGGCGCGGGTCGGCCGCACAGGCGTCCCGCAACCGTTCTAGCCGGTTGCTGGCCCGCAGCATGCGCTTTTGAATATTGTTTGACTCGTCGTACTTGGCCAGGAAGTTTCGCCAAAATCCGCCGCGCAGAAACGGCGCAACCTGCCGGTAAAGATGGGGATCTTCCTGGAGACGGGAGCGCGCCTCTCCAAGCGCGCGCTGCATGGGGGTGGGCAGCGCCCAGACCATCATTTCCTCATAGGATGCGCAGGTAATGTAGGTGCGCCCCAGCGCGGGGGTGCGGTCGATGAATTCACCGTAGGTCGTGGTTGTCAGCCACTCACTGTTTTCGGTGAGTGCGGTGAAGAAGCGCTCGAGCCAGCCTTCGGTGTAGACGCTGCCGTGGGTGCCGGGCCATACGCCAAATTTCTCGTAGTCGTCGTGCAGCACGGCGCAATGGGTGCCGTCCTCCGTGGCAAGTTCCCGAAGGTAGGCGATGGTCTCCTCCACCCCATGGAAAGGCACCAGATAGCGCAGCTTCTCAAGAATGGGGAAGGTCTTGATGGTGCGTCCCTCGTCTTCGGTCATGTAGTAGCCGTGCAACTGGTCCGGCCGCAGGCCTGAACACAGGAAGTGGGTGTCGTCTAGGGCCGTGTATTCCACGCCGGCCCGGGCCATAATCCGCGCCATCTGCGGTTCCCAAACCCGTTCGGTCAGCCACATGCCGCGCGGTGTGCGGCCAAACCGTGTGCGGCAATACTCGCGCATGCGCGTGATTTGCGCCACGGCATCGCGTTCGGGAATGGCGCACAGCAGCGGTTCATAATACCCGCCGCCCATAATCTCCACCTGTCCGGAGGCGCTCATGCGCGCCAGACGATCGAGAAACTCGGGACGGTTTTCCTCAAACCAGTCGAACAGCGGTCCGGTAAAATGCAGGACCGCACGGACTGCGGGGAACCTTTCCAGCACGTCAAGGAAGGGCTTGTAGGACAGGTCATAGGCCTGCTCGAAGACAAACCCAAAATTCCCCACCGGCTGGTGTGCGTGGCAGCCAAAGATGAGGCTGATTCGCTTCTTCCGCGCCCGCTCCTGCTGGCCAGAACCTGTCGATTCGGACATGCTCATCGTGTCTGTCCCTTGTTGCTGCGCATAATGTCCTCATTGAGGTCGCGCGCCGTATGCACGCCCATCTCCTTCAGGCGCTGATTCAACGCGGCCACCTCTATGATGATGGCGACATTGCGCCCCGGACGGACGGGAATGCGCATATAGGGAATCTTGACGCCGATAATGTCCAAGTGATGCTCCAGGAGCCCGGTTCTGTCATAGGATGCCTTCTCGTCCCACTCTTCGAGTTCGGCAACGAGGCCGATCCGCTTAAAGTTTCGGACCCGGCCGACGCCGTAAAGGGCTCGCACATCGATAATGCCCAGGCCGCGTATTTCCATGCAATGCTTGACGGTTTTGTTGGTCTGGGCATACAGGTAGTCGGCACGCCGGCGCTTGAGCTCGACCATGTCGTCCGCCACCAGGCGGTGGCCCCGCTCTACCAGTTCGAGCGCGGTCTCGCTCTTTCCGATACCGGGCTTGCCCACAACCAGGCATCCCACACCGTAGACATCCACGGCCGTACCATGCAGTACGGTTTCCGGGGAGAATTCCTGCGTGAGATAGAGGATGATGCGGCTGATGACCTCGTCGGTGCTCATCGCAGAGCGCAGCACCGGGATGCCGTAGCGGTTGCACATGTCCAGTAGAATAGACTGCGGCAAAAGGTTGCGCGACAGCACGAAGGCCGGGATCTCAAAGGAGAACATGTTGTTCAGCCTGTTTGCCAGTTCGGCCGGGCGCATGCGCTTCATGAAATGGATTTCGGTGTTTCCCAGCACCTGGACACGGTCATTGGCAAAATATTCGAGATAGCCGCTCAGGGCAAGGCCGGGGCGGTTCACATCCCAGGAGAACACGGGCCTTTCCACACCCTGGAAGCCCGCAAGCAGCTCAAAATCAAGGTCCTGCGTCATGTGCTCGAGCATGCGCGACACGGGGATGAACTGTTTGCGTTTGACCTTGAGTCTGCTCAGGTCCATATGGTCGCCTCCTGCCCGGACATACACGTTTCCCTCGGACGTACAGCGCTGGAAAGGTGTCTTGTGTGTAACGGTTCCCCTGCGGACCTAAAACTCCGGCTCAATCAAGCCGTACGTTTTATCCCCCCGGGAATAGAGCACGTTGACCTGTGCAGTCTCCGCGTTGGCAAAGACAATGAACGGGTCGTCCACCAGTTCCAGCTGCATGACCGCCTCATCGACGCTCATCGGCTTCATGGCCACCTTCTCCCGGTTGACCACATGGTGCTTTTCGTCGGGCACCACGGCGTGATCGCCATTGCCGTTGCCCGCCGATTCCATGGCAATGATGGCATGCTGGTAAGAACGCTCCTCGCGCGCTGTGCGGGGCTGGTGGCGGTTGATGCGGTCTTTATACTTGCGCGCCTGTTTCTCAAGCTTCTCCAGCACCGCATCCACCGAAACGTACATGTCTGAGGAAGCTTCCTTGCTGTGGATGCGCACACCGTTTGCGTGGAGGTTCACTTCGGCGATATGACGGTGTTTCTCCACGTCAAGAACGAAGTCCACGTCGATGACCTTGTCGAAATGCACCTTCACCTTCTTCAATGCGCTCTCAATGTAGACCTTGAGCGCGTCGGTGAGTTCCATGTGTCGTCCGGTAATTTTGATGTTCATGGGTAAAGTACCTCCCTGCAAGATTATGCAGCTACTTTAGGCTTGCGCACATAGGACGGATGTTAGCATTAGTTTTCACAACCTGTCAAACGCTCTTAAAGTTTTCACGCATCTAAGTCACTGAGTATAACAACCTTAGCGCTTCATCCATTGCCGTGCTTTGGAAATAGTTTATTGTCTTCAGCAACCCCCTTTCCAGTCTTGGCGCCGGTCCCGTCCCGCTTGCTGTTGCCGTTAAAAGGGAACGGGCGGGAGGCCTAAGCCTCCCGCCCGCATTCATTGTGCGTTATTCAACGCGCCGCGCTTTAGGCGCGACCGCGTGACCCGCGGCGGAGCATGCACACGGCACCGAGTGCCAGCGCAAGCAGGGCCATCGTCGTCGGCATCAGCAGGGCAAGTTTGCCCAGGAAGATGACGGGCACCAGCATGAGCCGGACCACTGCGGCAAGCACGGGGCTCTGCGCAACGGCGTCGGCAATCGCCGGGCTGACGCGGTAGTACGTGTCAACGAAGGCGGAACCGACCGCATTGTCCAGCAGGTAGGTGTCGCGAACGGCGCGAAGCGTGTCAATCTCAGCCACCAACGGTGTGCCATAGGCTGCTGTGGCTATGAAGCAAGGTCCGCCACCGCCATGGTGCCCGCTGTCGCTGCCGGCCGCGATGCCGATCAGGGCCAGCGCGATGGCGAGAAGGATAAGGAGCAACGGAGTCAGGTTGGCCGACTTCGCCGTGTACTCGAAGGACTTGCTCAGAACCGCTGCAGGCGTTTCCGGACTGGACTTCAGGTAGATGACGATGTCGGTAATTCCCGCGGTCTTGCTCTTCGGCGTCTTAAAGGCGAGGTTGTACTCGTCGCTGCCCGGCGCGGTGACGAACAGGGTCTGCGTGGCCGTTCCGCCAAGCTTGCCCGCCGTGCCGGCAGGTCCGCGCAGCACGATGCGGTCAACGTATCCCAGGCCGCCCTTCGGGCTGACCAGCGTCACCACCGTGCCGCCGGCCACGGGACCGGAACCGGAGCCGCTAACTGCTGTGCCGTCAATCTTCGCAAGCCGGATGGCCGCGGCGACGTCCGCCGGCAGGGTCCCGCCCTGGCGGAGGCTGAAGCCGTTCAGACTATAGATGCGCGCCTTGAGCATCTGGTCGGGCTGGTCGCCGTCGTGCGTGGTGGCGGTGAGGGTCGGGTCAACTTCATTCCCGAGCACCTGAGACTGGAAGGCCTCGACTTTCGGGGTTGTGATGGACTCGGTGTTGCTGGCGTAGTCGTACTGGGCCTCAATGCCCCACAGAGCCAGACCGGACCGCACATCGCCGTAGCTCACGCCGCTGCCGTCAAGCGGCAGGGTCACCTTCAGCGAAGTGCCGGCATTCGGAACGCCGTTGGCGTCCACACCCAGACCAAGTGTTGCCGCGAGGTCGGCCGTGGCGTCGACATATACACCGGACTGGACCGGCGGCACCGTCGACTTGGCGGCGGCGGCCGAATAGAGGAAGATGCTGAAGTTGTAGGTGTTTTCCACGCCCGTACCGGCGGAGCTGTTGTCAATCAGGCTGGAGGAGGTGTCACCGGCAGGCACGCCTTCGGTTGTTTCCTTCACCGAACCCACGACCAGTTTCTGGTCTAGGACAATACCGTACACCTGGTTCGCGCTGGTGTTCAGGCCGGGAATGATGATGTTGCCGGAGGTGATATTTCCACCGCCTGTGTCAAGCTTGACTGTGTTCTCGACGACCGGGTTGTCCAGAATGAACGCCGTGGTGTTCACGCCGGTGGCCGCGTTCTCAAAGTAACGCTTGTAGGTGAACGGAATGGCCGGGGTGAGCGCGCCGCCCTGGGCAGCCGTAAGCGTTGTGATGATCAGCGCATTGTCGGAACGGTCATCAGTCGCCGGAACGATGATGTCGATCGACGAACCGTCGCCGGCCGCGTTGAAGCCCCACACCGTCTTGCCGCCGAGCGTGAACTTCGTTCCCACGCCCAGGCCCGTGCCGCTGACCTTGGCGACAACACCGCCGAAGATCCATGCGTTGTTCGGCAGGATCGACGTGATGTTGAGCACCTGGCGGAAGTTGGCGATGTACTCCTTGTCGGCGTCCATCACGATGTTCTGCACCGGGTTGGTGACGTCGGCCAGTGCCGCCGCGCTCGCGCCAGTCCAGCGGTCAAACAGGTAGTTGGTTGAAGCCGTCGCGGTAATCGTCACGGCGTCATTCAGGTTGTACAGGGTGCCGCCGCCGATGCCAAGCGGGGCCGCGGCAACCGTGCCGCCGGTGTTCGCCGTAAGGGTCAGGCGCTTGGTAACCGCCACTGCCTGGAAGTCCACGCCAATGATTTTGGCGGAGTTCATGATGACAGTAGCCGGGGACACGAGCGCGCTCGGGGCCAGGTCGCTTCCGTTCGGGCCGTTCCACGTGTTGAACGCAAAGCCCGAATCCGGAACTGCGGTCAGTGTGACCACGGTGCCCGCGGGATAGCCGCCCGCCGGCTGCGCCGGGGACACGTTCACCGTGCCATTGATCGGCGAGATGATCGTCAGCGGGAAGTTGACCACGGGAAGGTCGAACTGCGCATCGAGCGTTGAGTTGCCGGCCGCGACATTGAAGGCCACGGGCGAAACATTGCCCGTCACCGCGCCCGACCAAGACGTGAACACCGAGGTGCCCGCGGGCGTGGCCGTTGCAACGACCGAATCACCCGCCAGATAGCGGCGCGCCGGGAAGTTGATGACTGTGCCGCCTGTCAGCACGAGAGAACCATTCGGCGGTGTAAGCGACACGGAACCCGTGCCCGTACCGCTGGTCGTCAGGGTGACCTCGCCGGTGATGGACACTTGGAGGGTTGCGGTCAGCGTGAAGCTGGCGCCCGGGTTTGTTGTGCTCTGCACAACAACGTCCACGAAGGTGGCCTTGGCAATCTGGATAATGGGTGTGGTCAGGTACATCTCGTTCGGAACAAGCGGGTTGGTCTGGAGGGCCGTCACCGCCACAGGAGTGTGATCCTGAACGCCGCCGGGGCCGGTGTAGGTGGTGTCCACGCTGCGGAAGGACGCAAGCGAGCCGCCGATAAACACGTCGTAATTGGCATCCGCTTCGTCAACCGTGAGGCCGGCGTACAGATTTGCGGCCATGGCAGTCGGGAAGATACCGGTAAGCGTGATCGGGACCGGAATGTCCGCCGGGATCAGCTTGGGATCGAGGTCAATCACGCGCAGTTCAGAATAGACCGGCACAAACGCCGAGAAGGTCGTCAGTTCTGCTTCGATGGTGCCATTCACGTAGTCAACTGTGGGCACTGCATCGCCAATATGCCAAGCTTCCGCCGGATTCGCGGTCGCCTGGGAGAAGGTGCTGCCGTCAGTCGTCGTGTGCACGCCCCAGACCGCGACGCCCTTGTTGGCGTTGGCGGCAAGGTCTGCCACGCCCGAAAGGCTCAGTTTCGCCGTCAGACCGCCCAGGTCGTTGAGCTGGGTGGGTGTGCCGCCAACATTGGCAACGAAGGCAATCTGCACCACCGGTGCGCCAGGAACGACCACGCCCGGTGTGCCTGCCAGCACGGCGTTCGCCCACTGCTGACGGACGGCGACGGTGCCGTCGATGGCGCCGCTAAGGTCGTCCGTGACGGATACGATGGCGTATACCGTGTCGCTGCTGCCCACTGCGCCTGCGGCAAACAGGGCCTGCTGGGTCGGCACTTCGACGCTGAGGTCGGGACGGACCGGAATGACGATCGTGTCGCCCGCACCGGAGTGTGAGCCAAGTTCACGAACGACAACCGTGCGCACATCGGCCACCGCCTTGGCTGCGGGAGGCGTAAGATTGACATTCGCAATCCACGCGCCGTTGTTGGCGGAGGCGAGGCTGTCCGGAAGGCCGTTGCCGTCGCTGTCGGCCGAGGCGGCAACCGCATTAAGGCCGACAAGAATCTGGTTCGCCGGATAGCTTGTGACCGCGTAATACTGGCAGACGGGGAAGCCGTTATAGTCAGTGTATGCTTTGTTGATCCCGGCCAGCGCGTTGAGCGCGTAGGAGGAGAGGGCCGGGGCCACGGGAATTTTCGTCCCAAGGTCGAAGGAACCGGCATAGGTCGGGGGAAGCACCGGACCGGTCTCCTGATCCGCCGCACCGCCCCAATAGGCGAGGCCATCGAGGTCCGTGTGGAAGCCGGGCGTGGACTGCGGATCAATGACGTAATAGACGTCACCGCCAACCCCGGAGGCCGTCGATGTCAGGGGAACCGGAATATAAGGTGCCTGGAAATTCGTTACCGGCGTGGTGAACGTAAGCCCCTTTTCGGGAGATACCGGAACAATGCCGGTGATCGCCTTGTCGCCGAGCACCATGTCCAGCAGTCCGGCCATGTCCACCCGGCCATCGGCACTGGAAGCGCCAGTCTGGTCAGCGTCATGGGACGGAACGAATCCGACCATGAACGCCAGTACAAGCATCATGCTAACGATTGATGCCAATACTAGTTTTTTCTGTGTCCCCATGCTGTTTCTCTCCTAATGGTTGACTGACTACCTGCTTTTCCCCACGTTACTGTGTCTTACCTCAGCAACGCTTGCACTCAGTGATTTCAGTTTTAGCCCGATGTTCCTGTTTGAACGCTTCTACCACAGACACTCCGCGCTATTAACACATAACACAAATGGGTCCACATGTATTCCGCGTGTGCAAGAATACACCCTGGCCCAATTTGCCAATGCTTCATTATACGCAGGCCCTCCCGACTTGTCAACACTTTAATTCCCGCCGATAGCGCCAGCCAAGTCCCTGTCGGTGCCCAACAGTCACATCCATTACTGCGAATATGGATGAAAATAATAAAAACGCACGTGTTCCATTGGATGTTCCGGGCTATACCACCTTTTGTACGACGACGCCAGCGAAGGAGTCACAATTGGCCGCTCGGCGAGTGTTGGGGGTAGAAACTACTCTGCCGGTGGCGGTGTATCGGTCTGCGCCCCAGGCATCCCCTCACTGCGCAGCCTTAGCCTGAACAGCACCGCCAGGGCTGTCACCATGAGTCCAAAAGCAATCAGTTGCGACACTGTCAGCCCCATGAAGGGGCGGGCACTGTCCGCACGAAAGGACTCTGTTGTGAAACGCAGCATTCCATAAAACAGCATGTACAACGCCACGATGAGCCCGGTGGGGGTGCCCTTCTTGTAAATGAAGCGCAGCACCAGGAATATGACGACGCATCCGATGGCCTCGTAAAGCTGGGTGGGATGGACGGGCAGGGAGAATTTCGCCCCTTTTTTCAGCAATCCCTCGGCCATTTGCTCGTGATAGGCATTCCACCCCGTCCGGGGGTAGGAAACCCCCCAGGGCAGGCTGGTGACGGAGCCCCAGCAGCATCCGTTGAGAAAACAGCCGACCCGGCCCAGGGCGTGGGCCAGCGCCACATAGGGCATCGCGAGGTCCGCCACCGGACCCAGCGGCGCGCGGCACCAGCGAACATAGGCGATACCCGCCAGCACGCCGCCAATCAGTCCTCCATAAAATACGAGGCCGCCATTGACGAGAAACATGCCCCATTTCAAGTCCGCCCAAGCGCCGTACTGAACCCACCAGTAGGTCTTCGATCCGATCAGGGCGCCGAAGAAGATCCATACCCCGCCCATCGTGGTGATGGGAAAGGGCTCGCTCCGCCTGAAATTCTGGATGACAGGCAAAATTGTTCCCGCGAGAAAAGCCAGCGCAAACATTACGGTGTAGGAATGAAAATGCAGGGTGCCAATGCTGAACATAATCGGGCGCATAAATCGGGGGCCTTTCCGCGTGCCGCTATTCGAAGCGGCGGGCGCGCCGCGCCCGCATCGCCAAAATCATCGCCGCCACTGCAAACACTATCCACGCGGCGGGGTCCCGTGGAGGCCATGCGGCCGCAATCACCTTTGCGGCGGAGGCCCGCCAACCCTGCGCCGCGGGGCTGCTGTAATCGCTCTCACAAGCGCCGATCGGGTCGCGCGATTTTACCCAATAATTGTACGGAATCGTCTCATAGACGCCTTTTTTGAAGCATCCCGCGCTGGTAATCACGGTGGCGGCATCGGCCGTCACGTCTTCAAAAGTCGTGGCCGTGGTCCAACTGTCTCCCAGCGCCTGCGCCGCCAGCGGGTCTGACCCGGCAGAGCGGAACACGCGGTATTCGAGACCGGCCGTGCCGGTCCAGGCAATATCCACCCGGTCGGTCTGGTTCTGGCTGGCCGTCACCCCGGAAGGGACACCGGGACGGGCACAACCCAGCGCAATACTGCCGTCGGGAACGGTCAGAGCGATGCTCTCGCTCGTTGATGCGGAAGCGGAAGAGGCCACGAGATGGCTGGAAATGATGGCGGGATGGACGGAATCCACGCCATACAGGGCGAGCACATCATTGTTGTGGTTGTTGTTGAGCACCCGAAAAGCCACGGTGAGCACTTTGCCCTTGGGCAGCGGGTCCGTGTTGAGTCCCGCCACCACAATGCCAATGCCGCCCCGGCCCACGTTGTCGTCCAACGTCGCGTAATAGGCCACACTCACGGTCTTGCCTGCCGCCGCAACTTCCGGCGCCGACAAAACCGCCGACAGCGTCGCCTGCACGTTGCCGTCGCCGTCGCGCACCGGATTTCCCTGCGAATCCACCGGAATGGACTCGTAATAGTCTTGGGCGGTCGCCAGCCGCATGTTGTCGAAGGCGAGGTAGACAATCATCACCGTGGGCGCGACATCGGAATAATCCAGATTGATGCCCACTTCGGCGACGTCCCCCACGTTTGACGGGGCATTCACTTCCACCGTGGCGGTCGCGGTGCCGGCCGCCCATGCGCCCGGAACGGCGCAGCCAAGGGTTGCCGCCAGTACAACGGCAAGAATCCTTCGGGCATTTGGGCCTCTAACCATCATGCTCATGTGTCCATCTCCGGCCAAGTCCTTCATGCACCCCGGGCGCCAACCCCGCCCCAGCGGGGGTGCAGTTTCCAAATCCTGGCGTTTTGCATCTTGTCTGGCGACTGACTATAAAGTCCGTCGTCGAAACAGTCAAGTATTTTCCCTGCGGCGCTTGTATTATACGGTCTGAGCGCGCTACGCTGTGCATATGATTGCCGTAACCTGTTCCCATTGCGGGTTGCAAATACTCGTACCCCCCACTGTACAAGGCAGGAGGGGGGTCTGTTTCAGTTGTGGGCAGCCGCTCCAAGTCCCCTCCGCCCCAGCCGAGGCCGGGACCGGGCCGGAGACGGTGCCGCCCATGCCCACCCCTTTTAGCACCCCGCTCAAGGGGGTTGTGTCCCCCCAGGCCGCGCCCAGCGTGTCCAGTGAGATTGATTACGGCGCGGGCGAACGCGTTGCGGGACGCTATGTCATACAGGAATCGATTGGCCGCGGCGGCATGGGCACGGTGTACCGGGCGCACGATGCCCTGGTAAACGAGTGTGTGGCGCTCAAATTCATGCGCACCAGCCTCCTTCAAACCGAACGCGCCCGCACCCTCTTCCTTCAGGAAGCCCAGGTGGCCCGACGCCTTCGCCATGAAAAAATCATCGCCGTCCATGACATCAACTTCACGCCGGAAGGCACCCTCTATATCTCCATGGAGTTCCTGGAGGGCGAATCGCTGCGCAATGTGCTGCGCAAATACCGTCTCGAACGGCGGCTGCCCGACATCCGCTACGCCGTGGGCGTGGTCAGCCAGATGCTGGCCGGGCTGGAATACGCCCACCAATACGTCATCCACCGGGACATCAAGCCCGAAAACGTCATGGTCATGTCCAATGAGCGTGTAAAACTGCTCGACTTCGGGCTGGCCACGACCGCCGTGTCCGAGCTGCCCGACGCGGCGACCGAGTCGCAACGGACCAAGCCCCGAAAGGTGGTGGGCACGGTGGAATACGCCGCGCCGGAACAACGGCTGGGACAAACCATAGATCTGCGCGCCGACCTCTACGCCGTCGGACTGGTCCTGCGCGAACTGCTGACCCTGCGCTCGCCCGTGGAGGAGCCCTGGCACATCGAGGACTGCCGCCGCGACGTGGCCCCGCCCCTGCTGGAGGTGGTGTACCGCGCCCTCGCGGCCGACCGCGACACGCGCTGGCAGGACGCCCGTTCCTTCCGGGAAGCGCTGCACACGGCCTACCACAACGCCTACAAGCAGGTGGCCGTGCGCGCGGCACAGGCATCCGGCACCCAGGGCTCAACAAAAGGCATGGTACTTTTCGCAGGCGGCAACTTCCTGATGGGCAACAATGCCGTGCGCGAAGAGGCGCCCCAGGAGGAGGTTCACGTGGCGTCCTTCTGGATGGACAAAACCCCCGTCACCGTGGGCCAGTATGCCCGCTATCTGGAGGAGACCGCCGCGACCCCGCCCAAGTTCTGGGAAGACCCCGATCTTCATGGCAACGATCAGCCCGTGGTGGGTGTGTCCTGGCACGAGGCGCTGGCCTATGCCAACTGGGCCGGAAAAAGCCTGCCGACCGAGACCGAATGGGAATTCGCCGCGCGGGGACAGCAAAACCGGCGCTTCCCCTGGGGCAACCTGCCGCCCGACCGCAACCGTTGCAATTTTGACAACAATTTGGGCCTGCCCTCCTTCACGATGATGCACGAGGAGGGCGCCACCCCGGAAGGCCTGCTCGACCTGGCCGGAAACGTGTACGAGTGGACCATGGACCCCTATGCCCCCTACCAGTATTTCCGCCGCGACCCCAAGGCCGCTGAAAAGGCGCCCAAGCGCACGGCGCGCGGCGGCAGTTGGGAATCCCAGGCCGGGGAACTGACCACCACCTGCCGCTGCGGCTTCTTCCCTGACACGCAACTGAAGACGCTGGGGTTTCGCTGTGTGATTCCGATGCAGGAAGGCGAGTAGCCGCGCTATTGGAGACTACGGCGTCATTGCGAACGCAGTGAAGCAATCTTGTTCTGGCCAAAACCCAACATCCGGGATGTGGGTCCAAGAGATTGCTTCGTCGGACTGCGTCCTCCTCGCAATGACGAACCGGAGAGACGAATTGTTTACGCAACGCGCCGCAGGCGCTGACCAGGAGTCCCCATGATTAAGAGAATCCTTAAAGTTCTGGCCGTGCTTCTGGCCCTTCTTGTGCTGGTGCCTGCGGGCGCCGTGCTTTCCATAAAGCTTTATTACATGCACATCGTGGGGCAGACGCCGGGCAAACTGCCGGTGCCGGAGCAGGCAGGCGCCTTCGGCGAAAAGGTGAACCTGTTCAGCGGCTCGGGCGGCTGGTTCTACTTGTGCGCCCACAACGGCCCCGCCGCCATGACGCCCTTCGGCATGGTGCGGCTCGGTCCGGACACCGAGTGCATGCTCCTGAACCGCAACGGGCTGAACACGTCGGGTTACTATTACGGCGACAACAAGCTGATTGGGTTCAGCCACACTCGGTTTATCGGCACGGGCATGCACCAGGGCTGCAATCTGCGCGTGCTGCCGACGGTGGAATCGCAGGCGGGCAAACTGCTCAGCCAGTCCCGCGAGCAGCGCTATGTGCGCTTCTCGCACAGCCGTGAAACGGCCTTTCCCGGCTATTACGCGGTGGAACTGCCCAAGGACGAGGTGCTGGCCGAACTGACCGCCACGCAGCACGGCGGATTCCACCGCTACACCTTTCACAAAGACGAGGCGCCGCACCTGATTCTGGACGTGTCGAGCAGGCTGGAGAACAAGAATCCTTTTGAGGGCCATATCGCCATCAATCCGGACAAGAACGAGGTTTCGGGCAGCATCAAGACCGATGGCGGCTTGGACCTCTATTACGTGGGCCGCTTCAACCGGCCCATCGCCGGATACGGCACCTGGAAGGGCAAACAGGTCCAGCCGAACAACAAGGAGGCCGCGGGGAAGGACATTGGTGCCGATATCTCCTTTGCCCCCGACCGTGACAACCGTGTGGTCGAATTCCAGGTGGCGCTTTCCTACGTGAGCGCGGCCAACGCGCGGCTGAACTTTGACGCCGAGCTGGCGGGCAAATCCTTTGACGACATCTACACGGCCGCGATGCGCGCCTGGGAAGACCGGCTGGCAACCATCAAGGTGGACGGCGGCACGACCACCCAGCAGCGCATCTTTTACACCGCCCTGTTCCGCTGCTTCGAAATGCCCACGCGCTTTGCCGACGTCAACGGCGAATATGTCGGGTTTGACCGACAGATGCACAAGCAGGAGGGCTTCAATTATTACACCGACTTCTCGCTGTGGGACACCTTCCGCACCGTTCACCCGCTGTACACACTGATCGCGCCAACAGACCAGCGCGACATGATGGTCTCCCTCATCGAAATGGCCAGGATCGACAAGGGCCTGCCGCGATGGCCCGCCGGCTGCGGTGACACGGGGAGCATGTTCGGCACACCGTCCGATGTGGCGGTGTCCGAGGCCTACCTCAAGGGCATCCGCGACATCGATATCGAGACCGCCTATCAGGCCATGTGCCAGACGGCGCTGCACGGGCGCGCGCCGGGCGGCCATTCCGGCGACCGCGACGGGTTGCAATACTACCTCCAGTACCATTACTGCCCGGCCGACAAGATGGACAAGGGCGTTGCGGGCACGCTGGAATACACCTGGGAGGACAACTCCATTTCGCTGCTGGCCAATGCCCTCGGCAAGAAAGAAGACGCCGCGATGTTCGCCGAGCACGCCCAGTATTACCGCAACACCTGGAATCCGGCCACGCAGTTCTTCCAACCCAGGGATTCCAAGGGCGATTTCATGGAGTTCAAGCCGCTGCTGCTGACGTACTTCGACGAAATTCACAAGAAGAAGTTCGCCAAGGCCTATGTGGAGGGCAGCGCCGAGCAGTGGCGCTGGGGCGTGCCCTTCGATCCGGAGGGATTGATTTCGCTGTTCAAAAGTCCGGCCTACTTCACCAGCGAGTTGGAGGACTATTTCGAGAAGACCGCCCCATACGTCCTTGGTGCGTGGCAGCCGGGCCCCTATTACTGGCACGGCAACGAGCCCTACATTCATGCGCCCTACCTCTTCAACCACGTCGGCCGTCCCGACCTCACGCAGAAGTGGGTGCGCTGGATCTGCGACAACATGCACGCCGACGACTACGTCGGCCTGGCGGGCAACGATGACGCGGCCACGCTCTCGGCCTGGTACGTGTTCAACGCGCTCGGCTTCTACCCCATCGCGGGAACGACCAGGTATGAACTGGCCGCGCCGCTCTTCGACAAA
This sequence comes from Candidatus Hydrogenedentota bacterium, assembly GCA_903893795.1. Classification (GTDB taxonomy): domain Bacteria; phylum Hydrogenedentota; class Hydrogenedentia; order Hydrogenedentales; family CAITNO01; genus CAITNO01. Next base: position 28,820 of record CAITNO010000139.1, read on the forward strand.
GCGGAAATGAAGTTGGGCAAGGGCACGCTGACGGTTATCGCCGAGAATCAGTCGCCCAAGAACTGCTATGTGCAGAGCGTGTCATTGAACGGTGCGCCGCTGGACCGCACCTATATCAACCACGAAGAAATCGCCAACGGCGGCACGTTGAAGTTTGTGCTCGGCCCTGAGCCGCTGCGCAAATAACTTTCAGGGAACGCGCACTGGGAGCGCCGGCATCCCTGCCGGCTTGTCTTTCGCGAGAACACAGCCGGCAGGGA
>CAITNO010000140.1 GCA_903893795.1 Candidatus Hydrogenedentota bacterium
CTTTTCCGTGTTGCGGATGCTACCCTCGCCCAGGACCTCTCCGTCCGCGTCCAGCGTGCAGTAGCGGCTCGTCTTGTCGCTCAAATCCAAACCCACGATCATGCTATACTCTTTCATGCCGGTTCTCCTTATGTTGTGTGCCTAGAGCACTGACTCAACAGCTTTGCAGACGACCCTATCGTACTGCGTTGGGGAACCGGCCTTCTCATTTTATCTGCCCTGCTGCCGGACCGGGGCAGGAGAGAGGCTTGTTCTTGTACGGCGACCATGTCTCGGGTCTGTTCTCTATCGAGTGGGGTGAAGTGACAATGGCGGCCGGTGTTACCTCTGGTCCCCCCTCGCAGGGGGGTGCCGCGAAGCGGCGGGGGGTGTCTTTCCCCGCAGCCCCTTGACAACCCAACAAAACAGGCGCAAAATCTTCCCATGGACAGCCATCACGCCAAGATTCCTTATCGACGTGACCTGCGTCAAAAGTCCAGGGCATTGCGCAAATCAGGCACACTGGGAGAAGTCTTGCTATGGGGCGCTGTCAGGGCGCGACGCCTGGGATATCAGTTTCGCCGTCAGGTTCCTCTGGGGAACTATATCGTTGATTTTCTGTGCCATGAACGGTCGTTGGTCGTTGAAATAGACGGGGGAACGCATGACCATGAGGACCAAGTGCGTTACGATGAACGTAGAAAGGCGTGGCTGGAGGAAATTGGACTCCGGGTGTTGCGGTTTTCAGAACTGGAAGTGAGGAAGAACATTGACGGGGTGGTGGAGACGCTGAGAGATTGGCTGGCCGCGGATGAATGATGTAATGTTGGATGTGGGGGCAAGCTGAAAGGCAACACCCCCGCCGCTTCGCGGCACCCCCCTCCAGGGGGGACCCAGGACGACACCCCCCGCTGCTTCGCGGCACCCCCCTCGAGGGGGGACTAAGAGCCTTGCTCTTCACCGAAACCACTTACCCACTTGAACCGGCGCGTTCCTTCCAGTACCTTCATTTCAGAAAACTTTGCGAATGGAGGACCCGGTCATGACCTTTCACCGCTGTGCAATCGTCGCTGTCCTTGCACTCCTGCTCCCGGCCGGAGCAGCTTTGGCCGCGGACAACACTTCCGTTCCCGTCATGACGCCGGTCGCGCCGGGCATCTGGCGTGTGCCGCTGGGCGTGCCGGAGCAGCATACGCCTGTTTCGGTGCTGAAACCGGAAATGCGCAAGGAGGCGCTGGGCACGCTGCCCGAGGCGGCGCAGCCGCCTTTTGGCGCGGAGGAAATTCGGTTTTACACCAACCCGCGCGGGTCGGTGGTGGTTCTGCCCATGGGTGCCAGTGACCAGATTTACGGACTGGGACTGCACCTGACCATGTTCAACTGCGCCAACACGCGCAAGGAGATCACGGTCAACGACAATCAGGGCGATGAGGACGGCAGTTCCCATGCGCCGGTGCCGTTCTACCTGTCGAGCAAGGGCTACGGCGTCTATGTGGACACGGCCCGCTATGCGCGCTTCTACTGCGGAGACCTGGCCCCCGTGGGCACGGAGGGCGCGAAGAAGGAGGGCGACAACCTACCCGGCACCAGCACCGCCGCCCTCTACGCGCCGCGCGACATTCCCAAGAAGTCCATGACCGTGGAGATTCCGGAGGCCAAGGGCGTGGATGTTTACATCTTTGCCGGGCCGGAGATGAAGACGGCGGTCCAGCGCTACAACCTGTTTTCCGGTGGCGGGTGCATGCCGCCCATGTGGGGGCTGGGCATGTACTATCGCGGCCACACCAAGTTCAACGCGCAGGAGGTGCTCGACCTCGCGAAGCGGCTACGCGACACGCACATGCCCTGCGACGTTTTTGGGCTGGAGCCGGGCTGGCACACGCAGGCCTATTCCTGCTCCTATGTGTGGAGTCCCGAGCGCTGGCCCGATCCGGCAGAATTCATTTCCACCATGCGCGGCATGGGTTACCAGTTGAACCTGTGGGAGCATGCCTTCGTGCATCCGACCTCACCGCTGCACGAGAGCCTGCTGCCACTGTCCGGCAACTACGAGGTGTGGCGGGGATTGGTGCCCGATTTCTCGCTCGACAAGACCCGCGAAATCTTCGGCGGCTACCATGACCGCGAGTTTGTGAAAAAGGGCGTGGGCAGTTTCAAACTTGACGAGTGCGACAACCAGCCGAACAAGAAGGATCCCTGGTCTTTCCCCGAACTGAGCGCGTTCCCCTCGGGCATGGACGGCGAGCAGATGCACTGCATGTTCGGCACGCTCTACCAGAAGACGCTCAACGACGTGTTCCGCGCCAACAACCTGCGCACCTACGGCAAAGTCCGCGCGTCGCACGCGCTCGCCGCGCCGCTGCCGTTCGTGATCTACAGCGACCATTACACGCATAAAGACTTCATCCGCGGCATCGCCAACTGTGGTTTCTCGGGCCTCCTCTGGCAGCCCGAGGTGCGCAACTGCGACTCGATCGACGACCTGATGCGCCGCGCCGAGACGGTGATCTTCGCGCCACAGACCGTCTTCGATTCGTGGTTCCTCAAACTGCCGCCTTGGATGCAGATTGACACCGACAAGAACAATGCCGGGGAACTGCTGCCGAACTACCAGGAGATCGAGGCGAGAATTCGCACGCTGGTCGAGTGGCGCATGCGGCTCATTCCCTACCTGTACAGCGCCTTCGCCGACTACGCTCAAACGGGAGAGCCGCCCTTCCGCGCCCTGTGTCTCGATTGGCCGAAGGACAAGAACGTACGCGATGTGGACGATGAATACATGATGGGCCCGTCCATGCTGGTGGCTCCCATGACCAAGGAGCAGACCGCGCGCAAGGTCTACCTGCCCGAGGGCGAGTGGTACGACTTCTGGACCAACGCCAAATACGAGGGCGAAAAGGCCCACGACATCACCGCCTCGGTGGACACCATTCCCGTATTCGTCAAGTCCGGCTCCATCATACCGCTCGCCGACCCGGTCGAACACGTCACGCCGGAAACCGTCTTTAACCTTGAGGTGCGGGTCTACGGAAAGCATCCCGCTGACTTCACACTGTTGGAAGACGACGGCGTCAGTCTCGCCGGTCCCTCCAACCGGGTGACACTGCACTACAAGTCCGACAACACCGGCGAGGTTGAACGCGAGGGAGATTTCAAGGGCGAGCGCTACAAAGTGAAGGAATGGAAGGACAATGGAGGATGAATATGTTTGAGAAGCCGCTATATGCGGAGAAGACATGGGTAAGTGGGACCCTGGTCCTCATGTGCACATTCATTGTGACATTGATTCTTGGAGTGCTTTGGTTCATGTTGAGCCCTGTGTTTCCGCCGGTCTGCCATGTTTCCTGGATCTATTGGGCGTTGGTCTGCATTCTTGTTGGAGTCAATTCGTCTAAAATGAAGGTTGCCGTGTATTCGACACAGGTCTCCATCTATCTTGGATGGTTCGTGCCTGTTCGAGTGGGGCGTGTGGATCTTTCGGCGATGCAGGAGGGCTGGTGCGCATGGCCGGATCGCAAAATACGCGAGAAATTCATGGAAGATCTGTTTCTGGCACACGGGTCACGCGTCAAGAGATATGGAGAATACGCGGACGGCCTTGTCTATATCAGGTTGGCCAATCCTGGCAGACTTTTTCGGGTTGGAACCAATCATCCATACGAATTCCTAACTGCGCTAAAGGACGGGGCCGCGCAGTATGGGAGGCCGGTCAAGATCAATTTCGACGGCGCGAAGATTCCTTCCAGAGAAAGGCGAAAAATGGTGGCCTTCTCGTTTGGCGACGCTGTCCCCGGGCGTGAGGTACTCTATTCCTGCAGCGTTGGAAACTCGGTGATCCGCCTGGCAGCCCATCTTGTGGTAATGCTGCTGGCCATTTTGGCCATAACGATGCCAATACTCCTGCACCAGTTGGGGATGAAGGGTGCCTTTGTTGACAGGCTGGCCGTGTTGCCTGTGGGGGGCGTTGTTGCTCTGATGGTGATGCCGTGGTCACTGGCGGGAGGTATGGCGCGGGTCGTCATTCGACCGGGCCTAATCCTTCTTCGGTCGGGTCTCGACAGGGCAAACTATGAGCGTCTGCCCTTTGAGGATGTCATGAATGTCCAACTTGTCCACAACCCCAATTATTGCATGATTGCTGGTCCCAGTCAGCGGGCCATATCTGCCATGGTGAAGCTGGGTGGGGAACAGGATGAGTACATGGCAGAGACTCTGTATCTCCCTGTGCATTATCTGAAAAGCCCAGGCGTTGCCATATCTCTGGCAGATTGTCGAAGGCGGTTCATCAATGTGCCCGAGCCTGAACGGTTTTACGAGGCGCTCAAGACGGCGGGGTGTCCCAACGTTCGATAGGGAGGAGGGACTGTTCATCATACCGGCTTCGGCGCGTCCCAATCGTTCCATGCGCAGACGTCCGGGATGCCAATGTCGGCCAGGATGACCCGGCCCACGTAGGGCTCCGAGGACTGCACCAGCAGGCCCTTCCCGGCAAACGCGAAGGTGAGTGTCACACCGGTGTGGACCCATGCACCGCAGGGGATGACGGCGTCAGCCTAGCCGGGCCATCCAACCATGTAATCCTTCACTACCAGTCCGGTAACGCCGGCAGGACAGAGCGCAGAGGCGCGTATAGGGGTGAACGGTACAGGGTCAAGGCGTGGAATGCCGTTCGGGAATAACTGAAACTTTCGGGGTGTTATTAAACTTGAAGGAAATACACCATGAAGCATGAGATCTGTCGTTGCGTACCGCGTTCGATGTGCAGGAAAGTTGCGAGATGCACTGGAGCGGCCGTTCTGCTGTTGACCGTGCTAGCCGTGCAGTCTTGGGCACCGGCCCAGGCAGGAACAGGCTCCCTGACAGTGACCATTCAGCCTCTGACCGCAGTGACCGTGGGCGCGCTATGGCGCGTGGACGGCGGTTTGTGGAAGAAAAGCGGCGTAACCGTAACGGGCTTGGCAGCGGGAAGCCACCAGGTGGTGTTCAGCACCATGACGGGCTGGAAGACACCGGCAACGCAAACGGTGTCCGTAGCCGCAGGCGTCACAAGCAATGCCACAGGAACGTACATTCTCCGCACCACAACCGGATCTGTCAAGGTCACCATGCAGCCTTCGTCCGCGACCAGCGCGGGCGCGAAGTGGCATGTTGACGGCGGGGCCGCCCAAGCCGGCGGAAATGTGGTGAGCGGGTTGTCCGCGGGAACACACGTGATTTCTTTTGACCTGCTTCCGAGTTGGATCAAGCCGATCAGCCAAAAAGTCACCGTGACCGCCGGGGTGACCTCAAGCGCCACAGGGACCTACACTTCGCAATTGAAGTCGTCCGGCATGGTGGTGCTTGGTTACAGTGAGTTGGGCATGCACTGCATGAACGAAGACTTTGCCGATTTCATGATCCTGCCACCGTACAACAATTTCCACGCGCAGGTGATTGACCGCAGCGGCGAAGACCCGCTCATTGTGCAGAGCGGAGTTACGCTGAGCTACACCATCCCGGGCAACACGACATCGGCAGACAAGACCAACTTCTGGACCGAGGCTCCGGCATTGTTCGGGCAGTCATTCCCCGCGAATGTGGGTCTTACCGGCAACGGTCTGAGCGGTTCGATGGTGTCCGGGGCCGCGGACGGCCGCACGGACTGGGGTGTGACCGGCATTCCGATCACTCCGATGGATGACGTCGGCACTTTGAATCCCTATTCGCTTGCGGTGGTCACAGTATCGCAAAACGGCAAGCCCGTCACACAGACACAGGCCGTGGTGCCCGTGTCATGGGAGATAAGCTGCAATATTTGCCACAACACTCCCGGAATCACGCCGGGAATGGACATTTTGAACAAGCACGACCAGATGCACGGCACGAATCTGGCGGCCCAAAGGCCGGTGGCATGCGGGTCCTGCCACGCGCAACCGGAACTGGGTTTCCCCGGCGACGGCACGAGCAAGACGCTGTCCGGCGCCATGCACTCGGCCCACGCGTCGCGCATGGCCCAGGCGAACCTGGCCGTTTCGTGCTACGCCTGCCATCCCGGCCAGAAGACGCAATGCCTGCGCGATGTACACTACCTCAACGGCATGACCTGCACCAACTGCCACGGCGACATGACCGCGGTTGGGAATCCGGCGAGGACGCCATGGGTAAACGAGCCCAGTTGTGGCGGTTGTCATACGTCCATGGCACCCAGCGGGTATCAATTCGAACAGTCCAGCACCCTCTATCGCAACTCGAAGGGGCATCACAACATCATGTGCGCCACCTGCCATGGCAGCCCGCACGCCATTGCGCCGACGAGCAATGTGGAGGACAACCTCCAGATGCTCACTGTCCAGGGCAGGACGGGAACGCTCGACACCTGCACCGTGTGCCACTCTCAAACACCCGGTGACCCATTCCCGCATCAGGTCGGAGGCGCTTGATTCTCAGCGTGATTGAGGCGCGCTTGCAAAGGACAAAGAAGAACCATTAATCCGGCAGGGGCCGCCAAGCGGCCCCTGCCGGATTTCTTGCATCCAGGCTGCGAACCCCTTCCTTCCGGTTCGCTGGAATGGAAAGCGAGGCCGTTGCGTGGTTCTCTACTCCGTTTTCCTGGTATTCCAATCGTCCATGGCGCAGAGGTCCGGGATACCGATGTCGGCCACAAACACCCGTCCCACGTAGGGCTCCGCCGACGGCGCCAGCAACCCCTTCTTCATAAACGCAAACGTCACCGTCACGTCGGCGCGCACACATGCCCCGCAGGGTTCGCCGGTATCCGCGTCCAGTCCCGAGGGGAGATCCACCGCGACGGTTAATAGTCCACGGGGCCACGCCCCGATGATTGCCCGTGCCGTGCCGCGCACCTCGCCGGAGATGCCCGTGCCGAGCAGGGCGTCGACCAGCACCGCGCAGTCGGCGAGGTCTGCCACGGCGCTCGCCGCGGCCTCCGCGTCGGGAGCCACCACCATGTTCCCGCCCAGCCGCAGGTAGACGTCCATGAAGGTCTTCGCATCGCCGGTGATGCGTTCCGGTTCCGCGGCCAGCACCACGGTGGTTTCCATACCCGCGAGCAGGGCAAGGCGGGCCACGACGAATCCGTCGCCGCCGTTGTTTCCCTTGCCGCAGACGATGCCCACCGGTCCGCCGGCAATTTCGCAAAACACGGCGGCGCCTGCGTTGTTCATCAACACCGCGCCGGGGATGCCCAGTTCCTCGATGCAGCGCCGGTCAGCCTCGCGCATCTGCGCGGCGGTCAGGACGAACATGGCGTATTCTCCTCTGTGCCCGCGAAAAGCAGGTACAGACACGCCTTTCAAACTGCCGAAAGGCGAGTCAGTCCCTGTTTTTCGCTAGAACCTCATTCAGTACTGCACGCGCACGCGATAGCTCAGTTCCACCGTTTCGCCGGCCTTCATGGGCAGGCTGAACACGGCAGTAGCCGCGTCTTTCTTCACGAAGTCTGCGGACTTCTCGACGATGTTCCACATGCCCGGCATCGGCTCGACCACGTCCACCGTGATGGGCACTTCCTTGTGGTTGCGCACCGTGATTTTGAACGCGGACTCGTGCGAGGTTGGCCCCAGCACTTTGAAGTCCGTCTGGATGCGGTCGGCCACCACGTCGAAGGCCTTGCCCATGCGCAGCCGCACCGTCTCATCCTTCGCGGTGTGCTTGATCCGGTCCTCGCCCGAGAACTGGTACATGTCCGATTTGTCTTTCTGGTAGATGCGCATCACGCCCGCGGGCAGCGGCATGCCAAGCTGGTTCTTTTCTTTGTTTTCAAAGGTCAGAAACACATCCACATTCTGGTCCTTGATGGGTTCAATCTTCGAGTTGTAGTAGGCCACATCGCCGCGGAACTCGTAGACCTTCTTCACGCCGATGTCGGTTCCCGAAAGCAGGCTCACCTGCTTCGACTGGTTTTCCTTGATGGTGGTGCGCCGGGGCAGCGTGTACAGGTGGTATTCGGCGAACGACTCCTCCTGCATCGGCGGCGCGGCCATCGGCATGCGCATGGCCTTGGCCATGCCCCCGGCCGCCATGTCCATCGCCTGGGGCTGCACAATGTTCACCTCGCCCGCGACCAGTTTCAACTGCGCGTTGTTGTACGCCGCGCCGGACTGGTTGTTGAGCGTGACCCAGCCCTCGATGTTCATCTTAGTCTCTTCCTTGTTCATGGTGAGCACGTAGTCCGCCTTCCATGACATACCGCTCGTGAGGTAGGTTGCCTCGACCTCGTGGTCGGTGCCCTTGTTGTCCAGCAGCCAGAGCAGCGTGGGTTTCGCGATCAACTCCTGCGGCAGTTCAGGGAGCACCACCTGCCCCGGATGGCCCAGGTAGATCTGCCCCTCGACCTCGTACACCGGGCCGTTGTTCACGCTGAGCAGCTTTGCCTTCTGTTCCAGGAAGTTGAGCTTGCTGTCCTTGTTGACCAGCGTCACTTCCTTCCCCACATACTTCTCCAGCAGCTTTTCCGGGCTCATGAGGTCGTATTCGTAGTTCTGCTCCAGGATGTGCAGGTTGCCCGCGTCGTTCAGGGAAACCAGACTGACTGTTTCCGGCTGGATCTTCTCGGCCACATCCATAAACTTCAGCGTCAGTTCGCCCGGCGCCAATTTAATCTTGCGCCGGTCACGCACCAGCGCCCGGTCATTGTTGTACACCGTCACGGCCAAATCGGTCTGGTCGGCCACCGTTGTCTGGCTCGACGTGACATTCCCCTCCAGTCCGTTCTTGAGTTTCAATTGCGGTGCGGGGGTGGGAACGGTGGGTACGGCGGCCTCCTGTGCCCGGGCCATTCCGCCCGTCAGTCCCGCCAATACTGCCAAAATCACGATGAGTGTCTTCATTTTCCGTCTCCTCGGGTTTACGGCCGCTGCCGTTCCCATTAAGTGTATTCCTTGACGGGAGCGATTTCATCTCGTACAGCGTCAAACTGCATCTGCTCCACCCCATCAGACCCCATCGGGCGTGATTGGTTCGCATGTGTTGTCTGACATTGTCTAACAGCGACCTTGGCCCATGAAATGGGGGCTTGTGCCTCATCGCCCGTTGAGTGTCTGGAATTACCTGTTGCGTCTTGAAGGTAGTCTACTGCGTCTGCGCTTGACCCATCTTGCGCCACAACGTCCTTCCTCACTGCACCCCTGAGTGCACCACCGTTTTCACCCTGGGCAACATCCAGCGCCACGTCCTGCTTCACGCGGATATCCGGCAGTGAAGCAAGCGCATCGGCCATGTCCTGCAACCCGGCATGGGTGTAGATTCCCAAGGTCATCTTGGGGTCGGTATGGCGCAAGAGCTTCATTGCGGTGTGCACGGGCACACCGGCCTTGGCAAGGCGGGTGGCGAAGCAATGCCGCAATCCGTGTATGTCCGCAACAGCGGTATTGTCCCCCTTGTCAACACCGGCATAGGCAAGGTCTGTATTGAAGGCAACTATAGCCATTGCCGCCAGGGGGAAAGCCTTCTCGGATTCAATTGCGGTCACAGCAGCGAAGTTCACCACGTTAGAGCCGCTGTGCGGGCCTACAAGACGCGCACGACGTTCGGATAGGTAACACTCGACCTGTTCCAGAAGTTCCCCGTACAGGGGAATCTTGGCGCCGCGACGGCTCTTTTCATGCTCTGGCCGAAGTTCCAGAAACGGCACGTCAGCGTCAAGGTGGCATTGGGCAAGGTTAAGGCTCCTCAATTCATTCAGCCGCAATCCCGTCCCGGCCAGAACACGCCAGCATATCGCGTTGGTTTTGCCCAACCATATCAGGCTGTCCCGTGTCTCGGGCTGAATGTCCGCATCTCCGTCCTTGCCACGGCTCAGAAACTTCTCCAGCGGCCGACGCTCTGCCGCGTCAAACAGGCGGGCCAGTTCATCATCAGTCAGAACACGTCGGGTCCGTCTCCTGTCCAGTCTCTCGTTGCGGTGTTCGACGTTGGCAAAGGGGTTTCGGGGAAGCATGTTGCGCCGGACGCACCACCGCGCAAAGGCTTTGCATGCGCTGGTGAAGCTGTTGCTTACTCTTGCACCGAAATTCTCTTCGGCTATCCACTCCGTCAATGCCGTGCCGTTCAGGTCGTGCAGGGCTTTCCAGCCCAATGCATCCTTGGCGCGTTCAACATGGCGGGCGCATTTGAAAACGTAAGCGGGACAGCGGCCCTTGTCGGTAAGGTATTTGCGATAGGCGGTCAACGCATCGGCGATGCTCTTCTTTCCCTGTTGAACAGTGTCCAGTTCCGACGCGGTAACTACCCCGGCTTTCACCCGTTCCACCTCTGCGGCCCACCTGTTCACACAAGCCTGTGCCGTGCCACGGTCCTTGCATTCGGTGTTCTTCTCGATAACATGACCAGCGGCATCCTTGTACCGCCCGTACCATGTGTCGGACTCAACCGAGATGCGCGGCGTGCCGTCTTTCGCAGCGGTGACCAGCGCAGTCTGCTTCTTCCCTTTGGTGTCCGTCCACTGCGCCAACCGCTGTTTCTTGCGCACGATGATTTCCGCGCCGTCTGGCATGGGGCGGGTACGTGTCTTGTGAAATAGGAATGCCATGGTTACTTGTCCTCCTTCTTGGGCCGCAGTTCCAGCCCGAGATAATCTGCCAGCTTCGACGCGGGTCCCAAGCCCAGTTCCGTGACGCCATCCATGAAACGCATCAAGGAAATGCGGTTAATGCCTGCCTCTATCGAGAGCCGCCGCATGCTCATGCCTGACGCTCGAACAGCGTTTCTTAGTATCTCGCCGAAGTCTGCCATGTCCGAAATATAACATACCGCGTTCATTCTGTCAACCACTTTTTGACGCCGGCCTCTGATAAAGGGCTCCAGGCGTGCTGCGCAGATGATCAGCATGCTGAACAGGAGTCCTTTGCGACCGCTGCCAACGCACGTCCGCGTGCGCGCGGTTCTTAATGTCTATCTTGATGGTCATGATTATCGCGATTCTTCCGCTATGCCCGCACGCCGCTCAGCCTCTATACGGGTGAGTTCGCCGTCATATTCCATAATGGCGGCGCGCTCCTCCAGGTCATCGAGATGAGCATAGTGCCAACCCCGTTCAAGGCACAGCGGTACAGACACGGTTGCTGTCACGACCAAAACCGGGGCGGGTGAGGGGCTTTTGTCAGTGGCGTCAGTGGCATCCTCGTTTGGAAAAAGTTTCTCAATCCACTTGCCCATCATGTCCCTTCGCTTTCTGATTGACGGTATAAATGGCCTTGGGGTGACCTCCCGTACGCTCGACACATTCTCGAAGGCACCCCAGCAGCACCAGTTCCTTGAGCGCCCCTTTGATGACCTCGTCTGCTGTGAGGCCGGACCAGCACTTCCTACGTACGTCCCGTGCAGTGAATCCGTCGGAAAGACAACCCTGCCTAATTTTGACCCACAGCCGCCGCGCAGCGGTCACGGTTTCCGATGCACCTGCGCCGTACAACCGCCGGGCGTGGGACTCCAAGAGTTCGAACCATGCGATTGCCTTCTTTAGCGCTTCCATGGTCACAGGGCCATGCCCGGCGTCAAGCATGTGGCAGATCAGTGCGATCGCCGCGACCGCCTTCTGCATCTTGGCAAGATGGGCGATAAATGCCGGGTGCTCGTCTTTGAACCTGCGAACCCGGTTCATGTGCTCGCTGTACCATTCGTCCCACAGCGCTTGCGCCGTGTGAGTGAAATGAAGGAAGGGTACGCCGTCGCCGAAATTGTCACACTCTGCGCCGACATGACTGGAGTCAATGTTTGTCAACTTGACTATCCCCTCGTAAGCGGCTTCCCGTGCGGCACTATCTGGCCACCTCTCCACGAGTTGCCATGTCTCAGACACGTCGGGCCATAGCGTCAACTGAAATCGCTGCAAGAATCCGTCCGCACCGTCGCCATCCGCAAGAGCTTCGGCAACATAGGATTGCATTTTGCCCGGTGTTGCACATCCTAGAACGCTTGCGCAGCACGTTTCCGCGCGGATAGTGCCACGCCCTATACGATCCTGTGTAAAGGCCCCGGTGGCATTCCACGCCTCGCAGAAGAATGCGCGATCTCCCTCACGTCCTGGCCGATTCATGGCCTCCAAGAACCCGACGATTTCATCTCGAAGGATTAGAATTCCACGGGGGTTGTCGCGCAGAAGTTCTACCAGTTTTTCTGTGGTGACGTCTGTTGTGCGGTACCTGCGGCATGCCGGAGGCGGCGGCGCCTCCGGTATCTTTCGAGCAGCCAGCTGTACTTCGCCCTCAAATGCCTCATCGTCCCCGACGACCTCCTGAAGCTTCTTCTTAGCCGCTTTGACCCTTGCCTCGTGAACTGCCAGCTGTCTCTTGTGTTCACTCATGGCGTCGGCATAGTCGGCATAGGCTTCGGCTTCCAGCTTGTCAAGCGGCTTGCGCACCTGTGCCAGTGATGGGGACTTGCTCGCCGATGGCGGGCCAATCAGGCAACACAACAGATTTGGAATCACCGTCCAGTCGTTGTACCGGGCCGGGCGGATACCAAGCTGTCGTCCGATCAACGCCCCGCAGATGGTCAATGCCGCTGCCGCCGCGAATTCGATGGGGGCCTGTAGCCTTTCGGCAATGTCGGCGACCCAGCCCTGCAAGACAACAGGCAGAAAGTCCAGACGGAATTGTTCCACGGCCGGAAGGGAACTGTTCAAGTCGGAGGGTTCCGACCATTCCTCTGCATCCTGTGAATTTTCAGATACGGCCTGTTCACTGACAGCACTGACATTACTGACGAAAGGTCCTGTCCCGCATTCGTCGATGACGTCCAACAATTCTTCTCTGAGTCGGTCGTGGCATTCCGCGGGAACTGAGGAGAGTCCGTCCCAGCCTTGACACCGTGCCTGTATCCAGTCGACTACGTCGCCTCCCTCGGGGAGTCCGGGTAGCCGTGCTATGCGGACCTGTCGCGAACCCGGGAGCCCTGCAAGTTGGTTCACCACCTCCTTGGCATATTTCTCGCCGGGCGGGTCGTTGTCGGGCAAAATAATAATCCGTCGGAAACCCTCCAATGTAGACCAGTCACTGAGCGCGGCCGCGCTGCAACCGCCGGATGACGTCGTTGCACACAATCCCAGGGCGAGTAGAGCCGCCACAACCTTTTCGCCCTCGCCGATATAGACCGTATCGGAGGGCGCGGCTTTGAGTAGACCGGGTAACGCTAGCAGGGGCCTCCGGTTGGTAAAGCCGGGCAATCCCGGTTCCCAGCCTTCCCGCCCATTAGGTCGCCATGGGATGACCTCCTTTGAACGGTCGGGGTAGTCGTACCGTGCCGTCACGAAAAGGACCTTCTTATGCTCATCGCGATATCGCCAGAACGCGGTAGGCTTCACCCCTTTCCAGAGGAGAGCATCATGCAAAATCGTGGTAGCGGACAATACACGTGGCATGGGACAGCGTTCCTTAATATTTGCCCGATTTGCGCCGGGCGGTTTTCTTCTCAAAATTCCTCGAGCCAAGGAACTGCCTCTCCGAACTATAGTTCAGGAGGGCCATGGCCAGCGCGGGAACCTACCCGCGCTGGCCGCGGTTGTATCACCACCAACACTCCGTTTACAGCCTGGATACGCCCGAAATGGTCAGCCCGGGGCCGCAAGCGTATCCAAGGTGGCAGAGTGTTCGAGGCGAGGTTGTCTACATTCCGTCCTCCAACATCCGAAGTGCGCGAGCGAATGACACTCCGTCGCGTTCCATCAGGAGGCGTATCCCGTCGCCATGCGCGGAACAGACCGGGCACCAGTAGCCGCCCTCCTTGATGTTCACGCGCAGGCTGGGATGCCTGTCGTCATGGAACGGACAGCGAGCATCACGCCAGATCCCAGCACCATTCAAGGGTCCAAGCTCCTGGGTGAAGAACTGCTCCCAGTTCACACGCTTCTTGACATCTTCGGAGAATTGACCCGGTCGGTAGTCGTGCCGACCGGGTCGCTTAAACGGTCTGTACGCGACGCGGCAAGAGCGAAGCTGAGAGTTAGCCATTGTTCGCGCCTGCCTTGGATTTCGCCGCGAACGCGCCACAGCGGCGGGTCTCGAGCGTGATTGGCCACACCGCGAGGTCTTGGCAGCCCGCAGGGGCTTTGTCGTCCCGTGCCGGAACCGGCGGATTAGCGCAGCACAAGCCCCATCCAGAAGGTGGCATCGCGAAAAAATGCCCTCCTCGCTTCGCAAAGCACTGTGCGTGCACGTCCCGAACCCAGTGTTTGCAGCGTTGGCAGGACTCCTGCGCGCGCTCCGCGGCTGCGTGTTTCTCGGACACCTGCGCGCCGTCAGAACACGGCAGGGACCGCAGCCAGCTGCACAGGTCGGCGGTGCGCCAATAAGGGACGCCGCACACATCCACCGGCTTCGGGAACCGGCATTTGTCCTGTTCCTGCATTTTGGCCCACTCGTCAGCCGTGAGTCCCAGACGCCGAAGCATGTCATCAAGTTTAAGTAGCTTCTTCAATTTGCACCCCCTTTCTGAGGCGCCCAGCCGGTGCGGCGGACGTTCGGACACCCTGCATCAATCCATGCGGCCAGCACATCGGCTGACAACCGCACGGACTTGCCCAGGCGTACTGGGCGCGGAAGCAACCCGGAATCAAACCCGCGCCACACAGAGCGCACGCTGATCCCCAGCGCTTCCGCAAGTTGGTTCACATTCAACAGTTCCATGGTCATCGTCTCCGTCGTTTTGAACCGAACAAAACGGTCCTGACGGAAGGCACCATGTAACGCAGAAATAACAGACACCCCTTGTCAGCGTATTGGCAAGGGGTGTCAGTGCAACGGGTCACATGTCAGTGTCGATTTCTGTGTAACGCTACTCTTTCGGCGGTCGCCATTGGTCTCCGGTAATGACCTTTCCGTCCTGCATCGTCAGTCTGGTGTGGACCGCTTTGTGGTCGTAGGAGACCCTGCCGTGCGGGTTGGGAGGGGCCGGCGGGCTATACCGTACGACCCTGAATGCTGCTTGCGTCATCTTCCCGTCGCTCGTGATTGCATCGCCATCGAAAGCGACGACACGCTTCAACGCTTTATTCGCCCTACACACAAGTTGCCGCCAAGCGCCCGTCTTTTCGTTCGCGATTCCCGGCAGATTGCATTCGGAAGCCATGCAAAGGTCGCGAAATAGCTCCTGCACCTTCACGGCGCGAGCAAGCCCGAGGATAGCCCAATCGAAGAGGGGATATTCTTTCGACCCTTTGCGACGCAGACGGAGTCCGTTCAGGTCAAACCACAGTTCAAGCTTTTCCAAAGTCCTGATCTTGATGCTCGTGGGCGCCTCAGAACGGGATTGTCCCGTCGCGTCGTATAGGCATTCCGGAGTAACATGCGCTCGAAATGACGGCGACCGGCGCACCAGTGCAAGGAATTCTGGTTTGTCGAATTTAGCGCAAAGGTCGCCGTTGTCAATCGCGTCAACAATGAGAGCGCGGTAGCTGCTGTCGAAGAAGTAGGGCCGCAACCATCTGTTCTGCTTGGCGGACTCAGGGAAGACTTCATCTTAGTGTTCCAATTCCGCCATTATCTCGGCGTCAGGGTCCTCTTGGGTGCTTTGTGCAGCGGCAGGGTCGACGCCAACGCAGTGACGCACAATTTCACCGAGCGCGGCGATTTTGTCGCGGGTCTTCATAAAGTTCGTCTTTCTGGGTCTGCCCCCGGCAGGCGGCACAGCAAAGACGGAATCCGTACCACCCGCCAAGCGGCACCGCCGGAGATCAGCCCGGTCGGCGTGAGCGAGATCATATCAGTGATTTCCCATCTTGTCCAGCGTTAGACCATGGGGGGGGGCGAAAGAGTAGGTGCAAGCGAACGTCCCCACCCCACTCAGGCGGAGGCGAACCCGTACTGCTGCGACCCACTCTGAGTGGGCTGGTACAGGTACCGCTGGAACCCGGAGAACAGCCCGCCGATCTCGTCGGGCCTGCCCAGGTCGGCCACGGCGTTGTTGTGTAGCACCCCTTTGCCTGCCGTTAAGCAATGCGCCCTCATTGCGACCCGCATAGCTTTTCGTGCTTCCGTCACCCGTTGGGCGCACTTCGGCGGCGCTTGCGTTTCGGGGCGGAACAGAAATGACCTCGCCACTCCACCCATCTCACCCTATCACGCAGACCGCGCATCGACTGGCGCCTCCCCGCAGCATCCCGCACTCATCGTGACCGCCGTGGCGAGCGGTCCGCTGCGCCCGCGCCGCGTCCTGGCACTTGAGCGCAGCCGGCAGCCGGGCCGTCTCGTGTAGCTGCGCGCGGACTGCATGACCACGCACAGGCCGATACCCTGCGCACCGCGGCCACGAGATGGGCCTCGGCAACCCCGGCCCCCGCATGGTGGCCCCGCAAAGCATTGCCGCCACGGAAGAGCCAATTCTGGCGAGCGACAGGTATCAAACGGGAAACAGGGTAAGACCCGGTCCATTGGAATTCCAGCCTTCGCCGTTCGTCCGAATGTTTCTTGTCATGCAGGCTCTGCCACGCCGGGAAAAACAGCGTGTGGAACGGAGGTCTACTGTTTTCCCGGTTGGTTGGGGTCGAGCGCCATCTCGGTAAAGGTCTGGAGTTTCTTTTCCATGGTGGCGTCGGGACCGGCCTTCTCCAACACTACAAGCCACTCCGCAACATTGCTCAAGTAGTCACCGTCGGCGTTGCCGTCCGTGCCGAACCAGTGGCCGCCGATAGTATCGAAGTGGACATCGCCGAGGTCCACGCCGTAACTTCTTTTGACCACACTCGCAATCAGCGCCCAAAACTTGTAGTCCGTTGAGCTGCTGTTGGCAAACGCCGCAATGGCGCGCCGGGCTGCCGGGCTGGCCATGGGCAGCGCCTTGTCCAATTCCTTCAGATTCTTGCAGAAGCTTTGCCAAACTTCCTTGGGTTCGACGCAGTCGTGAAGGTTGTCGCTCTTGGTGCGCTGCTTCATCGCCGCGTTGATGAGACTCACCGCCGCCTTGCCAGGAAGCGTTGTATTGTATTCTTGCCCGCCGTTGACACCGTGCAGTCCGGCCTCCTTTTCGGTCAGTTTTATCTCCTTCAGAAGGGCATCATAATCCGCCACGAGATCAAACTTGCCATGGTCGAGCCGGTAGGAGAACTCGGCGTTCACAAACTCCGCTGGACTGTCGCCGAGAGTAAAGGAGAGTTCGCGGTTCTCTTTCAGAGTCTGTGTGGCATTGGTATCGCCCGACTTGGCCGCCTTCACAAGAAGCGTTCCGGGAACGGCGGTCCACTGCACAAAGACCCATTGGTCGGTGTCCTGCGCCACAACCTTCACACTGGCGCCTTTGGGCACCGGCACCGAAAACTGCCGACTGCCGGACAGTTCCTCCCCGGCTTTGCCAGTCGTCTCCTTTCCGTTGACGTAAACAGTCACTTTCCCCGGAATTGCTCCGGGTTTGAGGAAGTCTCCGCTGCCCATTTGGCCAATCACGAGACGGTCTTCGTCCTGTGCGAAGACCGACAACGGCAAAGAGACCGCGAGCAACACCACCGCAAGATTGCGCATTTGCCCATCCCTCCTAAGTTTCTCGGCCAACAGGTCCGAGTGCCAGTGTATCGCGAAGGATGGAAAAGTGTCAACGGGCGGGCGGCCTGCGGCCAAATGCACACCATTGAGAACCGAATGTTCACAAGCAGGCCGAATCTTCTCGCCCCATGGGTGAGATGTTTATGTTGACAAAGGTCTTGGTCCATGCAATTATGAACATGGACATGCAAGAGGTTCTTTGCGCAGACCTTCGTCCAACAGTTCATTTTTATCCTGCACGCGGGACTGGCGTTCACAGCGCCAGAACAGCCACAACAACGGAAGGGCATGCAATGGGTGCGAAAATCATGGCGGTCTTACTCGGGGTCTCGGTTTGCCTTGCAGCGGCGGGCGAGACGCGACTGGTAATCGGCGACGGTGGCTTGGCGCTCGCGCAAACAACTTGCACGCGGCAGGTGGCCGCCGGAGTGTCCAATTTGTTGTTTGCCTCCCTTCCCCGGCAGGTGCAGACCGAATCGCTGACGCTCAGCGAGCCTGCGGGAGGCACCGCCGCGAAAATCGTCTCATTAAAACTGACCCGTCCCGAAAAAGCGGAGGAGCCCGACACCGGATTGGGGTTCCAGTGCACGCTGGATTCCCCGGCGGCGGGCGAGCGCAGTTTTACGCTGACCTACCTGGTGAACGGCCTGTCCTGGCAGGCCGACTACAACGCCTTCCTGTCGGCGGACCGGAAGTCGGCCCGTTTCGAGGGCTGGTTCAGCCTATCCAACCAGACCGGTGGCCAGTACGACAAGCCGGCGATCACGCTGGCACGCTCCTCGGCGGACATGCAGCAGGCCTGCCCGCCGGGCATGCAGTCCTGTATGGTTCCAGGCCGCCCAGCGGCGGGAACGGGCTTTGCCAACAGCAGCCTCATGCCGCTGGAAGGAGTGGAGACGCTTCCCCCCTATACGACCATCCGCCTGCCGATGATTAGCACCGCAATGGTTGCGGTGGACCCCTGCCTTCAGTGCGACGTGACCGGGCGCGAATACCGGGAAGAATATCCGCCGGAGTACATGGGCGGCCAGCCCAATGCGCCCGCCGTCTGGTGGTGGATCGAGGTGGACAACAGTCTGGAGAACGGCATGGGCAAACTACTTCCCAAAGGCACACTGCGGGTCTTTCAGCAATTGGACCAGGGAATGACGTACGCCAATACGACGGTGCTGGACACCGCCCAACCGGGACAGAAGATGCGCGTTCGTGTTGCCCCCGAGCTTGGCATCACCGTCAAGAAGAAGACCAAGCAGCCCGGCGACGGCATGCGGCAGGACGGCGGCAGCCGAACCGTGGTCCAGACGATTACGCTGACCAGCACACTCGACGGGCCGCGCGAGGTGCGCGTGTTTGACCGGCCAGAGTACGGCGGGCGCCGCAACGCCGCCATCAGCGACGCCAGCGACCTCTACAAGACGCTCGACGACGGCCGGCTCGAGTTCCGGGTCGAAGTGACCCCGGGCACGGAACGTGTAATCACCTACACCATAGCCATGTGAGCAACTCCGGGAGAGCCGCCATGCACCGCCATTGGATGGTTGTGTCTTGTCTTTTCCTGGGCCTGACTGCCGTCAACGGCATCGCCGAGGACTGGGGCGAGCCGCTGACGCTCGCCGATGACTCCCAGTTCTCGAGGCCTGACGCGCGCGCGGGCGTATCCTCTACAGTCGTGGACGCCATCGGACGCCTCTGGGGAACGGGCGGCGATTCTTATGGGAACCGCTATCTGTGCACCTTCGAAGACGGGCGCTGGCATGCAGTCAAGCTGAGCGCAGCGGCAACGGCCAGCCGCCAGGAGGCAAGCCTGTATGTCGGGCCCAACGGCAATGCGGTGTACCAGTGGAAGCCGCAGGACGGCCAATCCACGATCATCACTGAACTGCGCGGCATGCGCTGCCGTCACACTTCTCCCACCGCGCTGCCGCCAGGCGAACTGCGAATCTACGAGGATTCCCTGGGCGTTGACTGGGTCCAGATCGGCGCCACCACAGGCGGTGCCGCGGTTCTGCTGCCCCGGCCCGACGAACTCCGTGTGGTCTGTTCAATCAAGTTCAATTCTGACGTGATGATCGTCACGTCGGTGGGATATGCTCTCCGCGCGGTTTCCGACGGACACGGCCATTATTGGTTCAGCATGCCCTGCATCATGACCCCGCATGCCCAGGCCGAGGGCGGGCTCGCCGTGGCCGACAGCGCCGGCGATCTGAATGCCGACCTCTTGAAATCCTCCGGCCGGGGGGGCGGAAACCCGGGCGGCATCCAGACTAACAGGCTGGGGTATCTCTACGGCGCAAGTTTTGGCGTTACCCTGATTGACAAGGAGGGGCATGTCTACGGCGGAGGCGGTCTTCGGCAGCCGCCCACGGACAGGGAGACGTTTTGGCTCGGGAAAAAGGATGAGAAGTCCCTCTGGGCGGTCTCCTATTATGGAATCGCGGAGATAGACACGGCCACGCTGAAAATCATCACTTGGTGGAACCAGAATCCGGTAGAGTCGGTCTGCATCCGGCCCGGAACCCACCGCGACATTGACATCAAAATGCTGGGCGACCGCTGGCTGCTGTCCACCGACTTGGGCGCGTTCTGGGTCGAGAAAGGAAAGTTGGACAAGCTCCTCGACGGACCCACCCAAATCGAGACCGCGGAGGGCGGACTGTGGTTGTGCGGCACCGACCCCGACACCAGTCTGCCCCTCGCCTTCCTGCCCGAAAACGGCAGCCCCATGCGGTGGGTCGGCTGGCCCCAGGGCGTGCACCTGCCCGAAAGGGCCGTGATGTCCCGCACCGCAACGGGCATGCTGTGCTTTCACTCGACAAGCGGTATTCTTTCGCTGACTGCGGAAGAGGAACGGCAGCTCCTGAGCGCTGCGCCTGCCGTACCCGCCGAACTGCGGTGCCGACTGTTTGCGGACGTGTCGGTGCCGCTCACCGCGCCCAACGGCGACATCCTGCTCTTTGCCCACGCGCCCAAGCTCCTTGTCCACCGTCTCAGCGGCGGCGCATGGTCCGAATGGAGTCCGACGGTTACGCCCCCCATGGCCGACTGCGCGTGGTTCGTCGTGGATGACCGCAACCGGATTTGGATGCTCACACAGCCCGACGGCCAGGATGAGCAGCGGTACCTGATTCACGACCCTGCCACCGGCAAGGACCAGAACGGCGAGTCCCTGAAGGCGGCGCTCGACGACGCCGCGCTGTGCCCGGATCATTTCCTGGGCAGTCCCGGCGACCATCGGGTGCCGGTGGTCGGCAAGGATGGCTTTGCCGCCGTGGTGACCGACAGGACCTTACAGTGCCGGGTGAAGGGCGCGTGGCTGCCGCAAGTTCATTACCTCAAGTCTTTCGCCGACGATGCGCCGCTGAACGGTGCATGCTACCTCGATGAACAGGGTCGGCTGTGCGCGGAAACGAGCAAGGGCGTGTTCGCGCTGGCGCCCGGTGAAATGCTGTTCAAGTCCGCCACCGACCTGCCCCGCCGTTATCCGCAGGCTCCCGCGCCCGCCCAGGACACCCCGGCTGCCGGCACGGACGGCCTGCACTGTGAAGACGCCCAGGGCGTGACCTGGCGGGTCGAGAATGGCGCTCTCATCCGTTCGGCCTTCGGCCAATCGGCCGTCGCGGTGCAGGCGGCGGAAGTGGCCCCGTTCCGCGAGTGGAAAACACTGGCGAGCGCAGTCCCCGACGGAGCAGGCGGAGTCTTTCTTCGCGAAACAGATCGGCACTACGCAAACACCGTCCATGTCCGCGATGTGTACCATCCTTTGGAAACCAAGGCCACCGCGGCCGCCGAAGCTTCCGGCATGGTCCGGCTTCGGTTCGACGACACCGCCGGTCTGTCGCACGCATGGCGCGTTGATCAGGAACCCTGGCACCGCACAGACGACAAAGAGGCGCTCGCCGAGCCCTGCACCCCGGGTCAGCACGTCATGGAAGTCTACGCGTTCGACGCCCAGTTGAATCTGGATCCGGCGCCAAAACGCATGCCCGTCACCATCGCCGGCGGCGAATCGGCCGTGGGCGTCATTGACGTCGTGATCCACGGGAACCCAGAACAGCAGAAATGGGGCATCGAAACGCTCAAGAAGGATCCGAACAAAGGCATCGAAACCGTCAGGCGCGCGCTGGGTGAAACCAAGGACGAACGCGCGCGGTGGGTGCTCGAGTCGGTCCTGCAGCAACTGAACCGCCCCGGGGACACCTCCAATGAAAAATGATTGCCGCGCTGGGAAAAGGGGAGTCATGATGCGATTCTTGACGGCGTTGGCGGTCATGCCGCTGCTCTTTGCCGGCGGCAGTGCTCTGGCCCAACTCGCCCCATCCCCCGCGAGCGGATGGACCGAATACACACTGGGCCCCACACTGGAGATAACGCTGCAGAACACCGTCAGCAAACGCGGCGGCCTTCGGGTGGCGACAGACGTGAACCTCGACAACATCGTCGCCGCAAAAAGCGGGCTCTGGGCGGTTGCCGAACACCAGCAAGTATTCGTGCACTGGTCCGTCGGCGCATGGCATGCCGTTCTGGGACCGCCATCACTGCCCGACCTGGTGCACATAAATGACGCGTTCGAGGGCCCCGACGGCGCCGCCTGTTTCCTGTATTTCGTGCCCAACGTGGACGGGCCCCAGTGCGTGTTGCTGCGCGAGGGCCAGTGGAGGGCAATTTCAGAGCCTCAGGTGTTTCGGGACGGCCGCCTGCATGGCCCCGTCCGCATGTTGGCCGACACCTTGGGAGGCGTGTGGTGCGATGGCGGCGCTGGACACTTTGCCGACCAGCCCGGCTGGAAGGTGTTGGCCGAACTCCCGGAAGATACCCGTCTCGCGCCGCCGCTGTGTCCGTGGGAACTTAGATCCCGCTACGGCTCCTATCAGGAGTTCTACCGCCTCGATTCGCTGGGACGGATTTGGTGCGCCAATACGGGTCCGGGCGGCCCCGGCGGTTTTGCCCCGGTGGTCATCATTGACCCCAATCCCGAAAGGCCGAAGCGGGCGGCCGCACAGGATTCGGACTGGGGGCGAGCCTATGCCGTGGCAGACACCAAAGGAAACTGGTTGAAGGAGTGGGAGGCTGTCGCCAAAGCCGAGCCTTCTACAACGTCCCGTGCAAGGGTGGTTCCCTATGACGGCAAACGCTTCTGGGTCATCCTGGGCGGCAGGCAGATCTGGGAGGTGAATCATGCGACGCTGGAAGGCACGCTCGTCTGGAAAAGCACCGATGAGCGCAGCCCGAAACTGGAGATGCTCTGCAAGCTCGGCAACGCCTGGTACGCCTTTGGGGCCAAGAAACTCTTTCGGCTCAAGGACGGCACGCTCGATCCGGTGCCGATGGACCAGGAACTGTACGCCGCGCCCCGCCCAGCGCCGACCGCAGGAGGCGACTGGCTCTACAGAAGTTCGGACACCCTCTGGTTTGTGCCCAACAACGGCGGCCCGTTCCGCCTGGTTGATCGCCAGTCCGGCATCATGATCGATCACATGTACGGGGTCACGACGCTGCCGTCCGGCGAGGCCGTGGCTTGGGAGTACGACGGCAATGTGGCCGTGCTGCCCAAAGCCGCAGACTTTTCAACACGGCCCCCGCTGTTGACGCCGCCCGCCGAAGGCTCCATCGGCCAGATTCCCCCGGATGCAGCCGCCGGGCGTGCCGGGTGCGCTTGGATGCAAATGCATCCCGAGGCCGTCCGCAGCGCGACGGGAAAGATTTTCGGGTTTCCCGCGGACGATGCGGAAGAGCGGCTCGCGCGGTGGGACGGTGTTTCCTGGACCTATTTGAACCTGCCGGAACGCTTCTCCGGCGGCAAGCCGCCCATTCGCGACCGCGACGTGCTCGGCAACCTCTGGCTGTTCGGCAGCCAGAACGCCGAAGGAAAGCAGGCTTGCGCGAAATTCCTGCCCGATGAGGAACGCTGGCAGGAGTTCGATGACGTCGAGCAGGTAATTTCGGCCTTGCAGCCGAACGAGATGCTTTGCCCGGTTTACGGCGGCACACGCCTCGAACCGGTCCGCTCGGCAAAAGGCGACACCATTCGAATCACAGACAAACAGTTATGCGTCTTCACCAACGGGGAATGGAAACGCTGGTCCATTCCCGAATTTTGGAAGGTCCTTTCCGACGTCGCCGCTGCGGCCGCCTCGGCTTCCCCGCCGCTGTCGCCAAACCTGACCCGCAAGCCGTTGCCGCCCGAGCCGGAGCGGTTTGACGAGGAGGCGGCCGTCACGCGCATCCAGGGCGGAGCACTCGGACTTCGGCTCTCATCCGGAACGGAGCTTGCCTTCAAGGACGGGACGTGGGCGACCGTGCCAATGCCGTGGGCAACCCGCATTATCGATTCCCTGGGATTACCCCAAATCGTGTCCATAGACAAGGACGGGGCACCGGGCACCCGGTGGCGCAACCACATCGAGTGCTCTTATGAACTCGAGAACAGGTGCCTCTACCGGACGTTTCGCGGTGAGAGGAAACCCGTCTTCGCCGAAATGCCGATGACGCCGCTTCCCCTGTCCGACAATACGTTCTCGGCCGCCGCGGGGCCGGGCGGCTGGCCGGTACTGTTCCTCGAAAGCGGCCTTGTGTTTGTCCCGCTTGATCCGTTCCTGCCGCGTTTCAATGAGACCGTCGAAACGGTGGAGGGTAACCGTGTCCGCATCGCCGCCAAAGACGTGCCCGCCGGCGCAACCGTCTACTGGCGGCATGGCTGGCCCGACACAAAACATCGGATCGTCTCACGCAATGGGAAGGGTGAAATCATCCACGAGGAGAATCCGCCGGAATGGCAGGTCCTCGAAGGCGGCGAAACGCAGATCGGCCCCTTCCCCGACGGTCAGCAAATCATTGAAGTGGTCGCGGCAGACGCCCAACTGCATACCAGCGAGACCCTGCGCGCCGTCATCAAGATTGAAGCGCCCGCCGACTCCGTCACGCTGTGGGCGCGCGCCGTGGCCGACGCCTGGCCAAAGCATGCGCTCGAGGCCGAGGCCTCGTTGCGCGAGAAGGGCCGTGCCGGGCTCGACGGCCTCCGCCAGACGCTCAAGACAGCTCCGCCGGAAAAGGCCCCCGCGCTACGGCGCATGATTCAAATCGTGGACGCGGACAGATATGTTGAGGCGCCCGAGCCGTCGGTGCGTCTGCCGGAGACGGCCACCGACACACGCCCCGCTCTCGAAACAGTTTCTTTTGGGCTGGTACAGGATCCGGACGGGCGGATCTGGCGGGTGGAACACGTCGAAAATGCCCGTTATGCCGTTTCCGTGTGGACAGGACAGCGCTGGTTCTCGCGGCCGGTGGAGTGGGGGCCGGGTTTGTGGCCCCTGCTGGCCGTGGATTCCGCCCACCGCCTGTGGCTGACGGCAAAGGATGCGGAATCACCCGTCCGCGTTTTCTCTCCGCTCGGCGAAGACATGCTCGGAGAGGGCACCTGGAAGAAGTATGACAATCTGCGCGACGCGCTCGACGCAGTCGGAGATTCGACGCTGCGCTTCTCGGCCACCCAGCACATGGAGGCATCTCCGCTCGGCAGCCTCGCAGGCTCTCCGAAAGGCGACCTGGTCTTCGTCACGCCCGATGCGCTTCACGCGCGGCTGGCCGGCACATGGCGCCGCTGGGGCGCCGCGGAACTGCCCGGCGCGCTCGACCCCTCCACCGGGCAATGGCGCCTGCTGTTTGACGCCGAAAACCGTTTGACCGTCGAGCGGCGGCAGGATGTGCTGCGGCTCGAAGGCGAATGGGCTGTCGAAACACGGACGAAGAAGGTGTCTCCCGGCAATCTGGCTGTGGCCGCTTTTGCCCGGGTGCCGGCCTGGAACATGCAGCCCGATGGGCTCATTTGCAGCAGTTTCGGCGTGGGCGCGCTGGTACTCCCCAAGGCGGACCTTCCTTCCGGATATCCATCCATGGTCGGCTGCGTCCTCATAGACCCGACTGGCACGGCGTTTGCGCAAAGTCGGCCGGAAGACCAAAATTGCCTGCGCTTTCATTGCGCCGCCGTTCCGCCAAAGACAACCGCCTCACTGGCGACCCGGGACGATGGCGTCCGCGTCATCCGCGTCGACAAGGCCGATGCCGCGCTCCGGTACGCATGGCACGTGGACGACGGGCCCTGGCAAGGCGCCGTGCCCGATGCGGAAATCGCGCTGCCGCCGCTGCCCGCCGGACCGCACAGCGTGGAGGTGTGTGCGGTGAATGCCGCCGCATTGCCCGATCCCAAGCCGTTGCGTCTCGAATTTGAGGTGGCGCAGGGCCAGGTCAAAGCCCCCGAGCCGGCGGACCCGGACGCGCTGATTCAGCAACTGCGCGACGGTTCCCCGGCGGAGAGGGAACAGGCCGCCAAGGCGCTGATTGATTTGGGCGAGCCGGCCGCGCCGAAAGTGAAAGCGCTGCTGCAGGAAACGAAGGACGAAGGCATGCGCTGGCGGCTCGAGACGATTCTGCAGCGGTTGGAACAGCGCTCCAAACGGGAAGCGGGGCATGCGCCCGGAGAGACAAAGCAGCCGTGACGTACAGAGCGACGGCTCCAATACTGGCGCTGGCGGCGCTTTTCGTCGCGTGCGCGGCAGAGGTTGAGGCGGACATTGCAAGCGGCTGGACAGACTACACGCTCGGTCCGCCGCTGGAAATCACGCCTCAGAGCGTTATCAGCAAGCGCAGCGGCCAGACCACCCAGAATGACTATGTCCTTAACAATGTCATTGCCACGCCCGGCGGCCTGTGGACGTTTGTTTCTGTGTCCCACGGCATCGCCCACTGGCACGACGGCGCGTGGCGCCGGGTCTTCGCCCCCGGCCTGCCCCCCGACGATTTCACTGTTCAATACTCCGACAGGGGGCCGGACGGGTCCGCCTGTTTCGTTTGGAGATCGGTGGAGGGTGACGGAACCAGTTTCGCCATGTTCCGCGCGGGAAAGGTTAAGGTCACAACGGCGTCGTCTTTCACCGCGAAGAACGAGTTCCCAAAGCGGCTACTGGCGGACCGGCTGGGCACGGTGTGGTGCGACGAGCGCGACATTCTTGCCAATCCCGACTGGAAGGACGTCGGTGTTGTCACAAACAAGAGCAAGCTCTACACTGGCTTGCGGACCTGGGGCTTTCATCCGGGCTATCTGCCCCGCGAAGAAAGCCTCCAGACGGACGAACTGGGCAGGGTCTGGTGTGCGGGCGTGCGCTTTGGCGATGGTTCGTTGTATCCTCCGGTGGTCGTCATAGACCCGGCGTTTTCGGAGTCGCGGCGGCCCGTCGCGCAGGACAATGAATGGGCCTGCTCTTTTGCGGTGGTCAACACCATGGGAGAATGGCTGACGCCGGAGTACGCTGTGGAGCCTCCGAAACCAGACCGGGTTCAGTCCAGGGTGGTCAGGGGCACGGACAACTTTTTCCGCGTGGTGGTACGCGGCAGGGACGTTTGGAAGGTCAACCCCGTGACGATGGAGGGGACGCTCCTGTGGCACGGGGACGCCGAATCCTCGCCTTGGATTTACAATGTCGTCGAGACGGCCGACGGATGGTATGCCGTGGCCGGGGGCGAGCTTTTCCGAATCGAGTCGCACAATCTAATGCCTGTGTTCCCCTGTCCCGGTGCGCAAGACTGGGGGGTGCACGCCATCACCGCCGAAGGCGCGTGGATTGCCGGCGGATCCAGCCGTCTGCGGTTTCTGCCTGCCGACGGCAGTCCATGCCGCGTGGTGGACAATCAAACGGCAAAAGGCTTGAACGATATCTACAGCGTCGCCCTGCTTCCCGGCGGCGATGCGGTGGGTTACAACAATTCCGGGCTGGTGGTGCCCCTTCCAAGTGCCGCGGGCATCTCCCCCAAACCGCCCTTATTGCCGGTGCCCGCGGAAGGTTCGATGGGCCAGATTCCGCCGGACCCGAAGAAAGGGTGTCCGGGACTCGCCTGGACCGAGTTGTATCCTCCTGCCGTGCGGAGCGCGGACGGCAGGTTGTATGGATTCCCCAATGTCCCCGTTAGGGATCGGATTGCCCGGTGGGACGGCGTTTGTTGGAGATATCTTGGCGTTCCGAAATGGTTCACCAAAGAGGTGCAGTTCAACTGCCAAAACGACGTGCTCGGAAACCTCTGGATTTTCGGAAAGATTGGACCGGACGGCAGACAGACCTGCGCCAAGTTCCTGCCGGATGAGGAACGTTGGCAGGAGCATGACGACGTTGAAAGATTGATCCCCACACTTGGCGAAAATGAGATGCTGTTTCCCGACATCGGGGGCATGCGGATTCGGCCGGTCCGGAATGCCCGGGGCGAAACCATGCGGATCACAAGCCGCGAATTAAGCTTGTTTGCCGACGGAAAATGGAGACGCTGGTCCGCCGATGATTTGTTGAAAGAAATGACCCGTGCGGACAGCATGGCCGATCCCTTGTCCCCGGTGATTCCGGTGGAGACAATTCGGAGATTGCTTCCCTCTAATCTGGACGCATTCTATGACGGCGCTGTCATCACACGGATTAAGGGGGGAGGCTTCGGGCTGCAGTTTCCTTCCGGCACGAACATCGAATTGAAGGACGGCGCCTGGACGCCAACGCTTAGGGCCGGAAATCAGTACTGCATGGACTACGCAGGAATGTCAGAGTCCTACTCTGCCGACAACAACAACAGTCCGGGAACGCGCTGGCTCAGCCAATTGGAGTGTTCCTATGAACTGAAGGAGGGGTGTCTGTATCGCGTCTTCCGCGACGAGATGAAGCCCGTATTCTCCGAAATGCCTGCATCGCCGCTGCCCGTCACGGACACATCCTTCGCGGCCACCGCGGGTCCCGGCGGATGGCCCCTGTTCTCGCTGCCGACGGGCATGTTGTTCGTGCTCTTTGATCCCATTCTCGCAAGGCCGCAGGCAACGGTCGAAATCGTGAACGGGAATTATCTGCGCATCGATGCGAAGGGCCTGCCTGAGGGTGGCCGGGCATTTTGGCGTGAAAACTGGCCGGATGACAAATCCCCAAGCACCAGGAGTGAAGGCAGAACGTTCACCTTCCACGACAAGCCCGAAAAGTGGAAGTCCGTGGCCGATGGAGGTACTGTGATTGGCCCGTTCGAGGACGGTGACCGCATCATCGAGGTCGTGGGGGCCGACGCGCAGGCGCACGCCAGTGAAACGATGCGGGCGGTGGTCAGGATCGACGCGCACGCGGACGTCATTGGGCAGTGGGCGCGAGCCCTGGTCGATGCATGGCCGCAGCATGCGTCCGAGGCCGAGGCCTCGCTCCGCGAGAAGGGTAGCGCCGCTCTCGATGGACTCCGGCAGGCGCTCAAGACCGTTCCGCCGGAGAAGGCGCCGGCGCTGCGGCGCATGATTCAAATCGTGGACGCCGATCAGTATGTCGAAGCGCCCCAGCCTCCGGTGCGTCTGCCGGAATCTCCCACAAACACCAGCCCGACGGTGGAACAGGTGTCTTACGGCCGGTCGCAGGACCTGGACGGGTGGGTCTGGCGTGTCGGAAACATCGAGAACGCCCGCTATTCCGTCTCCGTATGGACCGGCCAGCGCTGGTTCTCGCGGCCAGCGAACTGGGGCACCGGCCTGTGGCCCCTGCTGGCCGTGGATTCCGCCCACCGGCTGTGGCTGACGGGGCACAACGCGGAGTCGCCCATCCGCATTTTCTCCCCGCTCGGCGAAGACATGCTCGGCGAAGGCACCTGGAAGAAATATGACAACCTGCGCGATGCGCTCGACGCCTGCTGGGAGCCCTCGCTGCGGTTCTCGGAGGGCCGGATCGCATCGGCATCTCCATTGTGCAGCCTGGTCGGCGCTCCGAACGGCGACCTGGCCTTTGCCGCCCCCGACGCGCTTCACGCGCGCATTTCCGGCAGATGGCGCCGCTGGGGCCCGGCGGAACGGCCCGGCATGTTTGCCCCCGCCGTCAGAGATTGGCACCTGTGGTATGACGGCGGCAACCGTTTGACGGTGGTGAGGAGGGAGGACGTCTTGCGCCTTGCGCCGTCTGGTGAATGGTCGGTCAAAACGCGGTTTGGACGCCCGTTTGCGGGCGCTTCGGGCGCGCCTTCGCGGAATTCGGTGTGGGAGAGGCTGCCGGACGGGCTCCACTGCACCAGTTTCGGCGTGAGTGCGCTGGTGGTTCCAAATGCGGAGCTTCCATCGGCGTGCACGCCCCAGGTCGGAAGTGTCTTGATCGACCCGGCTGGCACTATGTTTATCGAGAGCGCGCCGGACGGAAACGATTGCCTGCGCATTCACTGTTCCTCCATTCCGCCCAAGACAAACGCCGCTGTGGCCATCAGAGAGGACGGTGTCCGCGTGATCCGCGTGGAACGACCAGACGCGTCGCTCCGGCATGCGTGGCACTTGGACGGCGGCCCATGGCACGATGCGGTGGCTGATTCGGAAATCGTGCTGCCGCCGCTCCCCGCCGGTTGGCACAACGTAGAGGTATGTGCGGTGAATGCCACCGCATTGCCTGATCCCAGACCACTCCGCCTCGGCTTCGAAGCAGCCCCGGGCGAAATCAAGCCTCCCGAACCGGCCGTCATCGACGCATTACTGCAAAAACTGGCCAATGGTCCGATATCAGACAAGGAACAAGCCGCAAGAGATTTAGTAAAGTTGGGGGTGACAATTCTGCCCAAAGCTAGGGCGCTCCTGAAAGAAACGAAGGATGAGAGCGTGATCTGGTGGACCGAAGTAGTAATCCAGCATATTGAAAAGGAAGCAAAGCCAGCCGACGATGACAGCGCGGAGCCCGACACGCCAAACCTTGAACCCAAAGCACTCATTGAAGTACCCATTATCTGACCCGGCCGGTGATGAACACTTGGAGGATGTCTTGCATGATGAAGCACTTGGCAGTTCTTTTCACCTGTGCTTTGCTGGTGTATGGATGCTCCCGTTCGGCGGGAGAGGTGGCTTCGCCCCCGCCGCAAATGCCTTCAACCGCGCCGCCCGCCGCACCGGCGGAAGCCGACCAGATAAAGGTCCTGCCCCGTCTGTCCGTCGAAATGCAGAAGAACGACCGCAAGGAACCCGAAGCCGACCAGATGATAGCGGTCTTTGTGGACGGCAAGGAGATGTCCTGGTCATCCAGCCGGGGTGCCATGGCAAACCGGGGGGCGCAGGTGCGCCTCGTTGTGAAGCCGGACCCGGATTTCCAGTTCATCTGCTGGAAGCAGCTCCCGCCGTCCATCGGCATGAAGAATCCCCCGCGGCGCCTTGGACGGGAAGAGGGCGGCATGCGTCTCGACACGGATATCAGCTACGTCGCCGAGCACACGGGCGTCTACCCGGTCGCCTTGTTCAATTACAACCCGGACGCGGCCCAGGTGGACCTGGTGGCCGACTACCGGGCCTTCTTGAAGGAATTGCAGCTTGCCGCGACGCCCGAGGAGGCCGATACCTTCGACCGCGGCGGCATGGAGTATCTGCAGGACAACACAACGAAATGCGTGGGAAACGGCGTGCCGGACATCGCCGAATTTGCCCTGCTCAACGCCATCCTGAAGAGCGGCTGGATCGATTTCAGCCATACCGAAGGCGTGGTGGACTCCGTCGTCTGGAAACAGTACAGAAAGGATCTCGAAATTGCGGCGAAAACGTTGCCCATGGCGCCGCCCGCCGTGCAGCGGGCCGTTGTCGCCTACGAAATGTCGGGAAACTTCAACACGCGCGTGTGGCTGACCCAGGCAATCAAGAAGCAATACGGAATCGTCATCTGGGATGTGCCCTTTGATCGCCATGCCGACAAGTGGCTGGTGATGGACGACCATGCCGACGCGGACCAGGACGGGCGCAGGAACATCGAGGAATGGCACGCGGCGGTGGAAAAGGCCGGCCCCGGCGCTCCCTTGGACAAGGTTCTCAGCCTCTTTGTCGATCTGGCACTGGATCCCGCACGCTGAGCCGGGGTAGCGCCGCGTACCCTATGTGGACCGAGGCGGCAACGCCGCCGCTTTGTCTGGCATTTCGCAAACGATCCAAATCCCTCGAAACCCTTGGTCGCAGGAGGCTTCGCCTGTTCGTTCTGCCTGTTTCCCATGCATCTTCGCAAGCACCGCAGGCCAAAGCGCGGCTGTCTCGCAGCGCAAATGGGGCGCCTTGTTCTATGTGTCCTCGCGGGGCTGCGACCATGCCAACGGATTCTGTCCGGTCCGTCCGTCGAACTGGTCACGGTCCCCATCCAGTCAACTCGGCGCACAGTCAGTGCTGGTTGCGTAGGCTAACACGTGAACACACCGCGTCTCTTGGAGTTTTCGGAGCCCGGAAAACCGCCCCACGCCCGCACCCGATGAAACTGCACCGCCCCCCCCCGGTGACTCGAACACTGGTCGGGAACCAGTTCACGAGTTGAATCATTCTCTCCATCCCCCCATTGTCAGTCAAAGGGTCTTCTATGCTCCGCCCCTGCCCCCCGTATCGCCTCCCCTCTCGGGCACACATCGATTCCATGCGGTGCCCGGCGCATGAGGAGCGGCAATCGGATGCGTATTTCCTTCCTCGCACGCTCAAGTACGGTTTGGCGGAGTGGTCAGTGCGACTTGGTGTGTTCCGAAATTCCAAAAAAAAATCCGCACCCGCTAAGTGGGGTCGAGTTTCCCTCGGAACCATGGGCGCCCCCCCTCCCCCCCC
The DNA here is from genome assembly GCA_903893795.1 of Candidatus Hydrogenedentota bacterium. Lineage (GTDB taxonomy): Bacteria > Hydrogenedentota > Hydrogenedentia > Hydrogenedentales > CAITNO01 > CAITNO01. The sequence goes on from CAITNO010000140.1 coordinate 32,032, forward strand.
GGTGGCGTCTCGATGGCAAGGCTCGGAGGTTCATGCAGGCAAGGAGTGGTTCCTGTCGTACCGCGCGAATGCCCCTTGCCGCCGTGCACGCGCCTGCCTTCGGCGTGAAGAACAACCGGGCAGGGTGATTGAACCACCCCGTCTGGGTGGACCCTCGGTCCGTCACGTACACCGAGAGGAGCTTCGGTGAGCGCGGTGAACCACCAAGTGTGCGGCCCAACCGAGACGAGACAGCATCAGGGCGCTGACGGAAAGCACCGGGGGTTGGACAGGGAGATAGGTGTTGGCAACGGCAACGCTCATGGCTGAGACGCGACGTTGATCAAGAAGGCCCCTGGAAGGCCCTGCAAGACGCGAACGGCAAGCTAGGCGAGTGAATCTGCGTCCGGAACGGCCGCGATCTCTGACGGGCGTACATGTCGATTACTCACCCAGCGCTTTCCCGGTTAGGGCCTCGGCCAACACCGCCAAAAGGGTTTCTCGGTCCACGTTCCGGAGTGCTTCCAGCAAAGCGGCTTTTGGGTCTTGCGTGACGGGTTCTTCCGATTCTGGTGCACCGTGGAGTGCACCAGAATCTTCAGTGCCGTGTAACCCCACGTCTTTCAATCCCTTAGAATCCCCCTCGGGAGCGATTTCATCTCCCACGTCCCATCAGACCCCGTTCCCCGCATCGGGTTCGCCATAGGGAATCAACCCTGGAGACGCATCTCGTCATTCCCCCGTGTTCTCGTTCCCATGTGCCACTTGGGAACGAGGAAGGGAACGCAAATCCAAGCCGTTATTTGACTTCCAACGCGCGGGACACATAGAATTACTGCAATTGGCGCCCCCGTGCACGCCGGCATGCGGGGCGATTTTGGCCTTAATTGGCGCGATTCGGGGTCCCCAGTCCGGGCCTGCCCCGCGGCGACGCGCGGACAGGAGCCCTATCATGGACATGGACAAACTCGTCAGCCTGTGCAAACGCAAGGGATTCATCTTCCAGTCGAGCGGCATCTACGGCGGCATCAACGGCTGCTGGGACTTCGGCCCGCTGGGCGTGGAATTGAAACGCAACCTCAAGAACGACTGGTGGTACAACTTCGTCCAGATCCGCGAGGACATGGTCGGCCTTGACGCCAGCATCATCACCCACCCCGAAGTGTGGGTGGCCAGCGGCCACGTGGAGCAGTTCCACGACATCCTGGTGGACTGCAAAGAGTGCAAGAAGCGCTTCCGCCAGGATCATCTCGAAACGGAGCGCTGCCCCGACTGCGGTGGCGAACTTTCCGAGCCCAAGACGTTCAACAGCATGCTGCGCACGCGGCTCGGCGTCAGCGATGACACGGCCGTCGAGACCTTCCTGCGCCCCGAGACCTGCCAGTCCATCTTTGTGGACTTCAAAGACATCTATTCCTCCACCCGCGTGAAGATTCCCTTCGGCATCGCCCAGATCGGCAAGAGTTTCCGCAACGAGGTCAACCCGCGCAACTTCATCTTCCGCAGCCGCGAATTCGAGCAGATGGAAATCGAGTTCTTCTGCCGCGAAGAGGATGAGGTGAAATGGTTTGCGCAGTGGCAGGAGGACATCTGGGCGTGGTACCTGAGCCTGGGCATCAAGGAGTCGGCCCTGCGCTGGTACGAGCATCCCAAGGAGTCGCTGGCCCACTACTCCAAGCGCACCGTCGACGTAGAGTACGAATTCCCCTTCGGCTGGGGCGAGCTGCAGGGCCTGGCCAACCGCGGTATCTTTGACCTGACCCAGCACAGCAAGCATTCGGGCAAGGACCTCAGCTACTTCGACGCCGAGAAGAACGAGCGCTACATGCCGACCGTCATCGAGCCCTCGGCCGGGGCCGACCGCACCACGCTGGCCGTGCTCTGCGACGCCTACGACGAGGAAGAGGTGAACGGCGAGACCCGCACGGTCCTGCACCTGGCCCCCAAGCTGGCCCCGATCAAGGCGGCCATTCTGCCGCTGGTGAAGAAGGACGGGTTGGCCGAACTGGCCGAAAACCTGGAAAAGAAACTGCGCCGCAAGTTCATCACCTACTACGACCATGCGGGCGCCATCGGCCGCCGTTACCGCCGCCAGGACGAAATCGGCACGCCCTACTGCGTGTGCGTCGATTTCGAGTCGAAAGAGAACGGCACCGTGACCGTGCGCGACCGCGACAGCATGGAGCAGGTTCGCATTCCAATGGATGACCTGGCCGACTACATCGGAAAGCGGGTTTCCTTCGAGCGCGACTGAGCTGTTTTTATGACCGTTAATTACGACCAAATCGCTGTCCGCTACGACGCCCATCGGCCGAGCGGCAGCGATTTGTGTTTTGACCGGCTCGCGGAGGCGCTGGCCGGGGCGAGGCGCATGCTCGAAATCGGCGCGGGCACGGGCAACACCACCCGCTTCATGTCGCGGAGTGTCGATGCCCTGCTGGTGGCCATGGAACCCTCGGCGGGCATGGCCGCGCAGGCGCGCGCCAAGAGTGCCGGGGGGGAGTGGGTGCGCGGTGCTGCGCCCGGCCTGCCGTTCGGCGATGCCAGTTTCGACGCCGTGTATTCCAGTTATGTGCTCCAGCATGTGGGCGAACCCTCGGCGCTGTTTGAGGCGTGCGCGCGGGTGCTGCGGCCCGGCGGGGTGACGGCGCACATCACCGTGCCCCCTTCCTACATTGCCAACCATCCGCTCAACCAATACTTCCCCAGCTTCGCCGCGATTGACCTTTCCCGCTTTCTTCCGGCGGAGGCGCTCAGCGCCGCGATGGAAGAGGCGGGCTTTCGGGAAGTGCGCTGGGAGGTGGAACGCGAGAAGCCCAAGGTGCTGGACCGCGCCTATCTGGCGCGGGTGGAGAGCAAATTCCTCTCGACTTTCGATATGATGTCTCCCGACGAGTACGAAACCGGTCTCGCCCGCTTCCGGCAGGACGTGGAGGCGGGGGGCGGTTCGACGGAGCATGTTGTCATACGCGAGGCGGTGCTGATTCAGGCCCGACACACAGAAGCATGAAGAAGAAGAAACTCGAAAAAAAGAAACGGACCACGGTGCGCGAGCGCGACTGGGAGGCGAACCACGAGCAGGCGTTCTCCCACGATCTCGTCAAGCACCGGCGCGCGCTGTCCAAACTCTCCGAAACGGCGCTGGCCGCGGCGTCGGCGGCACTGCCGTCCGACTTTACGCCCAACGCCACGCTCATCTCCCATTCCAAAAAGTGGGCCTTTGTCCAGATGGATGCGGACGCCGAGGCCGAGGTGGAGGACCTGATTTGCCTGATCGACGAGCGGCTGCACGAGGGCGAGGAGTCGCTGCTCGCGCCGGGCGACCGGGTGTTCATAGAGTTTGAAAACGACGACGCCTTTGTCCGTGGCGTGGCCTCCCGCCGGACCACGCTCAGCCGCCCCGCAGGCGAGCATGACCGCATTGCGCGCCAGGTCATCGCCGCGAATATCGACCTGATTTTGGTGGTGGCCGCGGCCGCCCAACCGCCTTTCCGGCCCGGGTTGGTGGACCGTTTTCTCATCGCCGCCGAGATTGGCGGTGTGGAACCCGTGCTCTGCCTCAACAAGGCCGACCTTGCGGAAGAGGAGCCCGAGGAACTACAAATCTACCGCGACCTGGGCATGCGCGTTTGCGTCACCAGTTGTGTGGACGGGCGGGGGTTGGAGGAACTGCGCGGCATGATCCGCGGCCGTTTTAGTGTCTTCGCCGGGCACAGCGGCGTGGGCAAATCGTCCCTGCTCAACGAACTCGACCCGGCCCTGCGCGTGCACACGCAGGAGGTGAGCGGGCAGACGCTGCGCGGACGGCACACGACCACGGCCGGCCGCCTTTATGAACTGGCGGGAAACGCCCGCGTGATAGACACGCCCGGCATCCGGTCGCTCGGCCTGTGGCGCGTGACGCCCGCCGAATCGGCCTACTATTTCCCCGAACTGGCGAAGGCCAGCATGGACTGCAAGTACCGCAACTGCACCCACACCCACGAGCCCGACTGTGCCGTGAAGACGGCCGTGGCGGCGGGGGGCATCAAACAGGGGCGATACGATTCCTACTGCCGGGTGCGCGCCAGCCTGGAATCGGACAACAACATCACTCCGGGCCGCATGAAAACCACTGAATAGGGAGAACACCATGAACCGCTGTCTGCTCGTTTGTCTGTGCGTCCTTGTTGCGGCCCTCGCCGGGGCCAATGCCGCCGCGGCACCGCTGCCCGGCGTTGGGCACGTGGTGGTGGTGGGCATCGACGGAATGACCGCCTCCTCCGTCAGCCGCGCCAGCACGCCGAACATGCACGACATCATGAAGCGCGGGGCCTGGACACTGCACGGCCGGTCCGTGGACCCGTCGGTCAGCAGCCCGAACTGGGCTAGTATGATCATGGGGGCCAAGCCGGAATCGCACGGCATTACCTCCAATGACTGGCAGCCGGGCGAAACGCCCGCCTTTCCCACCATATTCGGCCTGTGCCGCACCGCCTATCCCAGCGCGGAAATCGGCGCCGTTTATGAATGGGGTGGGTTTGGCCGCCTGTTCCGCAAGATGGACACCACCTTTTCCGCAAACCCCAAGGCGGGTTTGTGGGGAAAGTACATCAGGGGCAAGTCCAATGCCTTTGTCACAGCGCGGACGGCGGCGGAGCGCATCCGCGACAAGAAACCGCGACTGATCTTTGTGCATCTTGATCTGGTCGACCATGCGGGGCATTCAGAAGGCTACGACACGCCGGACTACGACGAGGCGGTCGGCACGGCCGACACCCACTTGGGAGAGATCATGCAAGCTATCCGTGATGCGGGCATGGAGGATTCAACGGTGCTGTTCGTTGTCTCCGACCATGGCGGCATCGGCGACGGCCACGGCGGGAAGAGCAAAGAGGAAACGACGGTGCCCTGGATGGTGGCGGGACCCAGCATTGCCCAGGGCAGGGAAATCACCGAAGCATTGTGTTCCGCCCAAACCGCGCCGACCATCGCGATGTTGTTTGGGTTGACAGCGCCGGAGCGGTGGACCGAAAAGCCCGTCGCCCAGATTCTTCGGTAAAACGGTTTTGAGCGCGTAGCATTGGGCTTTGTAATGGCCGACCGGCAAACCCCTTGTTCGCCCCCTTCGGGGACGACCGAACTTTTGCTCATTATCCACGGGTTCCGCTTCGCTCCACCCGTGGTTGCAAACGAAAACCGGACCGTCCCCGAAGGGGGCGAATATGCCCCTTTCCCGAGTCGGCAGGGATGCTCCCGCTACCGTTTCAGAATCCCGCCGCGGCCCTGGGTGAGAAAGATCCCCTGCATGTTCATGCGCAGTTCATCCGGGTTGTCGGAGGCGATCATTGCGTCGTCCTCGCGGATCAGACGCTGCTTGAGCAGCATGGCGAGGCTCATGTTGAAGGACTGCATGCCGTCCTCGCCGCCGCCGGAAATGGCGTTGGGAATCTGCTTGACGTTGTTCTCGCGGATCAGCGCCGCAATGCCGGGATTGGAGACCATGACCTCCACGGCGGGCACGCGGCCCTTGCCGTCGGCCGAGGCGATGAGCCGCTGCGAAATGCAGGCGCGCAGTTGCAGCGCAATCTGCGCGCGCACCTGGTCGTGCATGTTGGACGGGAACATGTCCATGATGCGGTCGAGGGTCAGCATCACGTTGGTCGTGTGCAGCGTTGAAAAGACAAGATGGCCCGTTTCCGCCGCAGAGATGGTCGCCTGAAAAGTCTCTGCGTCGCGCATTTCGCCGACGAGAATCACGTCGGGGTCCTCGCGCATGACGGCGCGCAGCGCCGACATGAAGTCGCGCGTGTCGATGGCCACCTCGCGCTGCGTCACAATGCTTTTCTTGTTGCTGTGCAGGTATTCGATGGGGTCTTCCAGCGTGACAATGTGCATCCGCTTGCGCTGGTTGATCCAGTCCACCATCGATGCGAGCGTTGTGGATTTGCCGCTGCCCGTGGTGCCGGTGATGAGCACCAGGCCGCGGGGCAGATCGGAAATGCGGCCCAGCACGGGGGGCAGGTTGAGCGCCTCGAAGTCGAGTATTTTGCCCTTCACATGGCGCATGACGATGGCGATGGCACCTTTCTGACGCAGCACATTCACCCGGAAACGGCCCAACCCGGCCACGCTGTGCGCCAGGTCAAAATCGCCCCGGTCATCGTAAATGGCGCGCTGATCCGGCGTCATCATCTCGCCCAGAAATCCCTCCATATCGGCCTGGGTCAGGGTGTCGGCGGGCAGGAAGCGGATTTCGCCGTCGATGCGCACGGCGGGGGCGCTTCCGGAGGTGAGGTGCAGGTCTGAAGCGCCGTTCTTGACGGCATAGCCCAGAAGCTTGCGCAGTTTTGAACTCTTCTCTTCAGCCATTTGTCCAGATTCCTTTGTTGCGCGCCTCTTCGGGCTATTTCTTCATCCACGGCCAGGGGAAACCGCAAATATGGCAGCGCGGATCGGCGGCGGGGCGTTCATAGCGGCAGTGCGGACAGGTGACCGTTTCCACCGGAACCCGCTTCGCGTCCTTTTCAGTCTTGTCTTCCCGCGCTTTCATTGCAGGTGCCGGTAGAGTGTCTTCAGCCCTGCCAGTTGCGGAGCGCGGACACGTTTGCCTTTATCTTCTCCGCAATGTGGATAATGTCGTGCATGTCCTCTTCCGTTCCGAGCAGTTTCTCGTGGCCGAACCACATGGCGCTGCGGTAGCACAGGTCTTCTACCATGGGACAGGCATCGCCGCGGCTTCTGCCGGGGTGATCCTTAAACACGGGCTGTTCGTAGAGCGGCAGGGGATATCCCGCGCCCACGGGCCAGCTTTCCGCGTTGGCCGCGGCCACGAACTGTTCGCGCGAGCAGCCGAAAAGCTCCGTGTCGATGCGCAGGCAGTACAGGTGGTAGGCCCGGCGGGTGATGCGGTTGCTTTTGGGCTGTGGAATGAGTCCTTCAATCTTTTCCAGCTCGTTGTTGAGAATGGCCGCATTGCGCTCGCGGACCAGCGTCTGCTCGCCCAAGCGCCGCAACTGGCAGGAAAGGAGCGCCGCCTGAAACTCGGTCAGCCGCGCGTTGGTGCCCGGGTTGACATGGTGGTACCAGGGGGCGCCGATGGCCCGGCCGCAGTTGGTGATGGACCGGCACATATCGGCCAGTTTGGCATCGTGGGTCACAATGGCGCCGCCCTCGCCGGCGGTAATGTTCTTGGAAAGCTGGAAGCTGAAGATGCCGCACAGGCCCAGCGTGCCCGCACCCTTGCCGACCCAGCGGCCGCCCCAGGCATGGCAGGCGTCCTCGACAATGGGGATGCCGTGCTCGGCGGCGATGTCATTCAGGCGGTCCATGTCGCAGATGCGCCCGCCAAAATGCACCGGCATGATGGCCTTCGTCTGCGGCGTGATCGCCTCGGCCACCTTTTCCGGATCGAGGCACCAGGTGTCGTCCACATCGGCAAACACCGGCGTGGCCCCCACCCGCAGCACCGACGAGGCTGTCGCCACGAAGGTGTAGGGAGGAACAATCACCTCGTCGCCTGGACCGATGCCCAGCGCCTGCAGCACCACCTCGGCCGCCGCCGTGCCGCTGTTGACGGTCACGCAATAGGAAGCACCCTGAAATTCGGCGTATTCCCGCTCAAACTGGGCCACCCGACCCGCGTAGAACCACTGGCCGCTGTCCAGCACATCCAGCAGCGCCTTGCGCTCCGAATCGTCATAAACCGGCCACGCGGGCCACTGTAGTTCCGGTCCGCGCACGGGGGAACCGCCCAACAATGCCAGGGACTGTGTACTGCCGCTTTTGTCACTCATTACCTGCCTCCAAGAACCGATCTGCCTGCAAAATCCCGTTTACCCACGTCCTGCCTGCCAATATTATGCACTGACAGCCCCAATTCGCACAACCGCCCTGAGGAGGATCCGCCCTGAGGAGGATCAAATCGTTGGAGACTTTACTTGAAGTGTCCCGTTCGAACCTGTCAGCCCGGTTACTTTCCCTGGCGGCGTAGCGGTCCGTTTCGGACTGCGGCGGCAGCGACGCCGCTCTGGGTGTGATTTCGTCTTTCGTGCATTTCCTGGGAGCGCCAATCTCCCGGTTGACTTTTTTGCCGGGGAGCCAATCGGGAGATTGGCGGTCCCAGGAGAAAGCACTACAGCGTTGAGGACGGCCCAATTCATGACAATGTCAGCCTGCACGGCCCAGCCCGCGCAAAGGTCCAGGGCGCACCATGGCGGAGGCTCTTGGACGTCAACGCGTGCCTGCCCAATGGCTGTGAAAATGACACTGAAAAACGGGCAAAAAACGCCTATTGCCCGGCGTTGCGGCACAGGGAGAGATTCTCTGGACTTTCGCATTTCAAGCGCGGCGCGGGCAACTTGCATTTTACTTGCCCATTCCCCAGAATAGCGGGACCCATCAAGGAGGTCTCACCATGTCCAAGAACGGTATTTCACGCAGATTGTTTCTGAAACGGGCGGCTTTGGCCGCAGTGGCGCCTGTGGCGTTTCCGTACATCATCCCCGCCCGGGCGCTGGGGCTGGACGGGAATGTCGCGCCCAGCAACCGCATCGTCATGGCATCCATCGGCACGGGCGGCCAAGGGCGGGCGGACACGCGGGCGCTGTTCAACATCCCCGAGGTGCAGTATGTGGCGGTGTGCGACGTGGACCGCGAGCATGCGGCTGCGGCGCGCAAGGATATTGAGGACTACTATTCCAAGAAGAGCCCGGACGGCAAGTTCGAGGGCATCAAGGAGCACTACGATTTCCGCGAAGTGCTTGCCCGCGACGACATCGACGCGGTGATGATTGCCCCGCCGGACCACTGGCACGCGCTGATCAGCATTGCCGCGGCCAAGGCGGGCAAGGACATTTACTGCGAGAAGCCGCTGGCCAACTCGATTCCCGAGGGCCGGGCGGTGGTCAACGCGGTGCGCCGCTACAAGCGCGTCTTTCAGACGGGCAGCCACGAGCGCAGCCGCGACAACGCGCGCTACGCCGCCGAACTGGTGCGCAACGGGCGCATCGGCAAGGTGCGCACGATTGAAATCAACCTGCCGCTGAACAACGGCCCCATCGGCAACCAGCCGGAGATGCCGGTGCCCGCGCATTTCGACTACAACTTCTGGCTTGGCCCTGCGCGCGACGCGCCCTACACGGAGAAGCGCTGCCACTTCTACTTCCGCTACATCCTCGACTACAGCGGCGGCGAAATCACGGACCGCGGCGCGCACGTCATCGACCTTGGCCAGTTGGGCAACAACACGGACCACACCACGCCGGTGTCGGTGCAGGCCCAGGGCTATTTCCCGCCGGACGGCCTGTTCAACACCGCCATGGACTATCAGTTTGAGTTTGAGTATGCCAACGGCGTGGTGATGAAGGGCAAATGCGGCGGCGAGCGCGGCGTCAAGTTTATCGGCGACGACGGGTGGGTCTTCATCCACGTGCACGGCGGCAACCTGGAGGCGAGTTCTCCGGCGCTGCTCAAGGAGGTGCTCGGACCGAACGAGGAGCACCTGGGCCGCAGCAAGGGGCACCACCAGGACTTCATCGAGTGCATCAAATCGCGGGGCGAACCGAAGGCCGCCTGCGAAATCGGCCACCACAGCGCTACCATGTGCCACATGATCAATCTGGCGCTGCGCACAGGCAAAAAACTCAAATGGGACCCCGAAAAGGAACTGTTTGACGATGATGAGGCAAACCGCATGATGCAGCCGTCCATTCGCGGCCCGTGGCAGCTCTAGGACAGGGAAGGAAACCACAATGAAAACCATGCTTACACGCAGCATCATGATACTGGCACTCGCCGCGCTGGCGCTGCCGCTTGCCGCGCAGGCCGACCTGGGCGCCGACATTGCCGGATTGGCCAAGTACCAGTTTGGCAGTGACCGCACCGCGCTGAGCAATGTACAGAAAGCGGTGGACGGGGCCGTAGGCAACAAGGACAAGGCGGCGCTGGCGGACCTGGAAAAACGGCTGAGCGCCGCGATTCAGGGCGAGTGCTCCCTCGAAGGCGAGCGCTTCGCCTGCCGCATGCTCCATGAATTCGGCGGCGAGGCGTCCGTGCCCGCGCTGGCCGGGTTGCTCAAGAGCGCCGACACCTTCCAGGCCGCGCTCACCGCGCTGGAAACGAACCGCAGTGAGGCCGCCACCAAGGCGCTGATTACGGCGGCAAAAGATGCAAAAGGCGCGCAGCAGCTCGGCGCCACCGCCTCGCTGGGCCGCCAGGGCGGCGAGAAGGCCGTGCCCGCCCTCAAAGAGTTGCTGTCCAGTGCCGACGATGCCGTGGCCGGCCAGGCGGCGGAAGCGCTTGCCTTTATCGGCAAGCCGGGCTGTTCCGCCGTGGCGGAGGCCCTCAAGGCAGCCCCGGCCGAGAAGAAGGCGCTCTTCACCCCGCCCTGCCTGCAGTGCGCGCTGGACGAGAACAACGGCGAATGGCTCGCCCTGCTGAACGGTGCCGGGTTCCCGGCGCATGTGCGCATTGCGGCGCTCGGCGGGTTGCTCAAGGCCGACCCGGCCAAGGCGCCCGGCATGATCGTGGCCGCGCTGAATGACGCCGACGTGGACATCTCGCGCGTGGCCCTGGGCCTGGCGCGCAAGACGGAAGGCGCGGAAATCACCGAGGCGCTCTGCAAGGCCGTTGCGATGGCCGCGCCGGACCAGCAGGCCGCCCTGCTCAATGTCCTCGGCGCCCGTGGCGACAAGACGGCTGTTGACGCGGCCAAAGGCCTTGCCGACAGCGCCGACAACGCGGTGGCAGTGGCGGCGTTGCGCGCCTTGGGAAAACTTGGTGATGACGCCGTTGCGCCGTTCCTTGTGGCCAAGGCCGCTGCGGGCAAGGGTGACATCAAGACTGTTGCGCAGGAAGCGCTTTCGGTGCTGCGCGGCGAAAAGGTCGATGCGGTGCTTGTTGACCTGGCCGGCAAGGACGGCGACGCCGAACTGCGCGCCCAGGCGCTGCGCAGCCTGGCCGACCGTCGTGCGATCGGCTCCCGCGCCGCCGTGCTCAAGCTCGCCTCCGACAAGAACGATGACGTCGCCGCCGAGGCGGTGAAATCGTTGCGCGCGCTGGCCCAGTCCGAAGACGTGCCGGCGCTCATCGCCCTGCTCAACGGCGCCAAAGAGGGTCCGCAGCAGGACGGCATTTCCCGGACCATCATGGCCGTGTGCGAACGCAATGCCGATGCCGGCAAGCGCGCCGATCAGGTTATTGCCGCGTTCGACAAGGCGTCCAAGCCCGAACAGCAGGCCGCGCTCGTCGCTGTGCTGGGCGGCATTGGAACCAAGACGGCGCTTGAAACACTGCGCGCGAAACTGGCCAAGGCCGACCCGGCCGTGCGCGCGGCCATTGTCGACGCCTATTCCGTGTGGCCCACCGCCGCGGCGGCCGACGACCTGCTCGCGGTGCTCAAGGCCCCCAAGGATGACAAGGAGCGCGGCCGCGCTTTCTCCGGCTACATCGGCCTGCTGCGCAAGGATGACATTGAATCGGCGGCCGCCGTCTGCGCGCGCTTTGCGGAAGCGGCGCAGCTGGCGAAGGACAAGGGCGAAAAGCGCTCCGTTCTTTCCGGCGTGGCCAATGTCGGCGCGCCCGAGGCGCTGGCGCTGGTGGACGAGATGGGCAAGGACGAGGAACTGGCTGCGGAAAGCCAGCAGGCAGTGCTGCGCATCGCCAAGGCCCTCTGCGGCGCCGACCCCCAGGGCATCCGCGAACGGCTGGAAAAGCTGATGCTTGAAAAGCCCGATGTGAACACCGTAAAGACCGTCAACGAAGTCTCCGGCATGATCGCGCGCTTTGAGGACTACATCAGCGCCTGGGAGTATGCCGGTCCCTACTTCGAGGAAGGCAAGAGCGCAACCCAGCTCTTCGACGTGGAGTTCCCGCCCGAGAAGGGCGACAAGGACGTCGGCTGGCGCGTGTTCCCCTTTGGCACCGACGATTCCCGCGGGTGGGTTATCCTGCTGGACAAAGTGCTTGGCGGCGAAGAACGCGTGGTCTATCTGCGCACGCGCATTTTTTCGCCCGAAGCGCGCGACAGCATCCTTGAACTGGGCACCAATGACGGCTGCAAGGTATGGTTCAACGGGCAGAAGATTCATGCCGTCAACGAGGGCCGCCCGCTTCAGCCGGGACAGGACAAGCTGGCGCTGAAACTGGACAAGGGCTGGAACACGCTGATGGTGGCGGTTTACCAGCAGGGCGGCGCCTGGTCGGCCAGCGCGCGCATCACCCAGCCCGACGGCAAGCCGTCGCAGGGCCTGCGGTTCAGCGTTCGGGAAAATTAGCCGAAACAGGAAGACACCTCGCGGGCGGGATCCAGACCGGGTCCCGCCCGCATTTTTCACTATTGCGAAAGGCTGTTCGCCAGCGACATGAGCATCCCCAAGTCCCATAGCTCTCCTTCCCCCTCGCCGGGCCCGGCCATACGGGCCTTCATCGCCATTGAGCTGCCCGGCGCAACGCGCCTGCTGCTTCAGGAGGAAGCCCCAGTCCTGCGCAAGGCAGGTGGGCGGGCGACGTGGGTGCGGGCGGAACACATGCACCTGACCCTGCGTTTCCTGGGAGAGATTACGGAAGAGCAGCAGACGGCGTTGTCCCGAAGCCTGCGTGAAATCTCAGCGGGCATGCCCGCCCTGGTGTTGGCGGTGGAGGGGATGGGCGTTTTCCCGAATCTGCGCAAGCCCGCCGTAGTCTGGGCGGGTGTACGCCAAATCGCGGGCGACCTCGTCGGTCTCCAGCGGGCCATCGAAGCGGCGGCGCTTGGTGCGGGGTTGGTAGGGGACAACAAGTCGTTCCACGCGCATGTCACGCTGGCGCGCATTCGCGATCTGGCCGCTTCGGAAGGGTTGGTGCGGGCCGTGCGGGAGCGTGTCGAAGGCCCGCCCGAGGCCTTCGGGGATGAATTCAAGGCCGAAAGCGTGGCACTATTTCGGAGCGAGTTGAAACCCGGCGGGCCGGTGCACACCCGTCTTGAGGAGTTTTCCCTGTCATGCAAGGACTGTTTATAAAGACGCTGCTTGGGAGCGCGCTGACGCTCTATATGATGGTGATCCTGCTGCGGTGGACCGCGCCCTGGCTTGAGCTGGACCTATATTCACCGCGCTGGCGCTGGATCCCCCAGGCCACGGACCCCCTGCTACAGTGGATACGAAAGGTGCTTCCGCCGATGGGCGGGAACTTTGACTGGGCCCCCGCCACGGCGCTGTTCGGCCTGTGGGTCGTGCGTGTTGTTTGCGTCGGCTATTAGGCGGCGGCGAGCCAATGGGGAACGGATGGCGCGAATGATGTGTTTTCTACCATGCAACCCGCAAGAACGAGGTGTTCCATGCGCAATTGGCTGATGTGCCTGCTGATACTCCCGGCGGCCCTGCTCTGTCCGGCGCTGCGTGCCGCAGCCCAGCCCGAGCCGGAAAAGGCCCGGGTGGGGCGCCTGCTTGCAGATGGGGTGACCGCGGGGGACAAGCTGCGCGCCTACGACCGACTGCACCAGAAGCTGGCCGACATTCACGCACGACGCGGTGAGGCGCTGGCAAAGCAAGGCAGCCAGGAAGAGGGCAAAAAGGAACTGCAGCGCGCAAACGGCGAACTGTTGCTGTCCCGCCAGGCCTATGAACTCGCCCTGCAACGCTACCCGGACCACGCCCTGCTGCACAACTACTACGGGGAAATTCTCTTTGACCGGTTCGATGAGCAGGAGGCAGGGGTGGGGGAGTGGAAGAAGGCCATAAAGCTGGACGGCAAACTGGGCCGCGCCCACAACAACCTGGGGGTCTTTCTTTGCCATGCCGGGGGATATGCGGAAGGCTTGGCAAGTCTGGACAAGGCGGTGCTGCTGGAGCCGGAAAACCCGGACTATCAGTACAACATCGCCCAGATTTATCTTGCCCATTGGCCGCAGGTGATGGAGATCCGCAAATGGACCGCAGGGGACCTTTTCAAGGCCGCCATGACCGCCTCCGAAACCGCCTCCCGGTGCGCCCCCGATGATTTTGAACTGGCCGCCGACTACGCCCGCAATTTCTTCGTCGGCGAGGAGATTGGAATCGCCCCCGACTGGGACCGCGCGGCCAAGGCCTGGCAGCGCGTGAGGCAGCTTGTCCGGAATGATGATGAGAAATTCAATGCCTGGCTCAACGAGGGGCGCGTCTGGTATAAGGCCAACAAGGCAGGACGGGCCGTGAAGTGCTGCGATGAGGCGCTCAAGGTCCGGCCGCAGAGCATGGTGGCCGAAGAGCTTAAGAACATGGCGCGGGAACCCAAGAGGCCGAAATCTGGAAAATGAACGTTGACTGGAAAGACTGGCTCATCGGCAGGCGCGCTGGGTATATTGCGATTGCGCTGCTTGCGGTGGCCTGCGGGTACGCTTTCGGGCTGCGCGGCCTGCGCTTTTTCATGGTGCCCAGCGGCTCGATGGAACCCACGCTGCTCCCGAGCGACATGCTTGTGACGGTCAGGGAACCGGCCTATCACCGGGGGGACATTGTCGTCCTTCGCCATGACAGCGGCTATCTCGTCAAGCGCATCACGGGACTGCCCGGCGACGCGGTGGGGGTGGTGGACGGGGCACTGTTCATCAACGGCAAATATGCCTCCGAACCCTACGTGCGCGAGCCGATGCGCTACACCATCGCCGAGCCCATACGAGTGCCCGACGACCGCTTCGTTTTCATGGGCGACAACCGAAACGAAAGCGACGACAGCAGTGTGAACCACGGCGCGCCAGACGGGCCCGGCCTCTATGACCTGGGATGGATGAAGGACATCGTGGGCCGGGTGGTCTTTCTGTATTACCCCTACAGCCGCTGGGGGACGGTGCGGTCCTATCCTCTGGCCAACATCGCGGGCGAATAGTCTGCGCGGCGCCCTTTCCGGTACAATAACGGAAATCTTGACCCACAACTGCGGATTACCATGAACGGCACATATTCAAACCAGCGTTTTAATCTAGGCGCCTTTGCCCCGGACATCACCTGGGCGGTGCGCTGGCTCATCCTTGCCAACGCCGCCGTCTTTGCCGGACAGTTGGTGCTTGCGCCGCTGGAGGTGGCGGGCGGCGGTGTGGCGCGCGTGGAGGAGACCTTCGGTTTCTCGGCCGCGTCCCTGTTTCACGGCATGCTCTGGCAGCCTCTCAGCTACCAGTTCCTGCATCTGGGGCTGATGCACCTGTTCATGAACATGCTCTGGCTGTTCTTCTTCGGCCCCGAGGTGGAGCGCCTGCTCGGCAGCAGGCAGTTTATCCGGTTCTATCTTGCCTGCGGCGCGCTGGCGGTGCTGGTGCCCCTGCTGCCCCTGGCCCTGTTTGGGCTCAGGCCGACCATGTGCGGCGCGAGCGGCTCCGTCATGGGGGTACTGGTGGCCTTTGCCATGATTGATCCCAAGCGCCAGTTCTTCCTGTTTCCCCTGCCGGTGCCGGTCAGTGCGGTCGGAATGGTGGTGCTGATCTTCGTCATGAATGTCGTCGCCGGGCTGAACGGGAGCATGGGCGAAATGGTGACCCATCTGGGCGGCATGGGCGCCGGATACGCCCTGATGAAGGCCATCCCGTGGTACTACCAGTGGCGCCGGGACCAGGCCCGCGACAAGTTGAAGAATCCCAAGGACGGGGATGTCGCGGACAAACTCGGCGCGGCCGTGGACAATATTTTCAAGTTCAACAAACGCAAATGACCCCGTGCCCGGAACCCGCGTGACACGCGCCAGAATCATCCGATGACGTTTTCATTTCAACATATTCTCATGCTCGGCTCGATAGTTTTCCTGCTCAACGCGACGGGGCTTTGGCCCATCGTCAAGCGCGTTCTGGGCCGTTGGGTTTCCGAGGCGGTGCTGGGCCGTCCCAAGGCGGCCGGCCCCTTTCCCTCCCAGGCCGATGTGGAACTGTGCTACCGGCTGCTCGGCCTGTCGCCTTCGGCAAGCTGGGCGGAAATCCAGACCGCCTACCGGCGCAAGGCCAAGGTGCACCACCCCGACCACGGCGGCGATGAGGACGCCATGCGCGCCCTCAACGAGGCCTATCAGACACTCAAGCGGATGAAGCGGGGATAGGCCGGAGCCGTTCTTATGGTCTGCGGCGGGAAAACAGCCAAAGCGGCGTCGCAGCCGCACTCCACAATGGGCACTGTTTACGCGGGGCCGTATTTAATTTTCGGGTGGATGGTGGGCGCCGCCCACGAAGCTGAATTCGATGCTGGGCGCGATGCGCTTCTGTTTTGTCTCCAGGTGGAATCCAATGAACTCGGCGCGCCGGCCCTTTCTGGGCGGCCAAAGCGGCGGGGGGATGCCCAGCAGTTGCGACGGATTCTTGGATGCGCAGTCGAAGGCCTCGCCCATCGTCAGGTCCGCGGCCAGCCAGGCGTTGATGACGCCTTCGAGCAGCAGCGTGCCGCTTCCGGCGAGCAGTTCGGTGCCCGCCAAACAGATTTTGCCGTTCTTGTGCTTCTCCACGTCCGCGCCGAAGAGACGGTATTTTCCCGGCTTCATCCCTGCCAGACAGACCGCATCGGACACGAGGATGCAGCGCTCCGGCCCCTTGGCCCACATCATCGCCTTGAGCGCCTCCTCGGGCAAATGGTGCAGGTCGGCGATGAAGGAGGCGTGCAGTTGGTCATTGGCCAGTTGGGGCCAGAGGGGGTTGTGGTGGCGGTGTATGGTGGTTGCGAGGCCGTTGCCCAGATGGGTGCAAAGGGTTGCGCCCGAGTCGGCCGCTTTCGCCACCTGGGCCGCATTGGCGGCGTGGTGGCCCAGCGCGGCCACGATGGAGGCCTTGGCCAGCGCGCGAATCAGTACCGGGGCGCCGGGAAGTTCCGGTGCCAGGGTGACGCAGGCCACCCGCCCGTCCGCGGCCTGTACAAGCCGTTTCAATACGGAGACGGACGGTTCGAGCGCGTGCTCCTTTGGATGGGCGCCGCGCGGACCGTCCACGCGGGAGATGAACGGTCCTTCAAAGTGGATGCCGAGCACGGCGGCGTCCGTGGCGGGGTCGGCGGCCAGCGCCTCCACAATGCGCCACGCGCGCCGCTCCATCGAATCCACCACCGCCGTGATCAGGGTCGGCTCCCAGCGCGCCACGCCGTGGGCGGCCAGCTTGCGGTTTAACTCCACCACCTCATCCAGCACCAGGTCGTCGCGCTGGAGGTCGATGCCAAAGCCGCCGTTGACCTGCATGTCCACGAGCGCGGGGGCAAGCAGTGTTTCCTCCGAGCCCAGGTCGGGCCTGCCGATGGGTTTGCCAACGCGGACATCGCGCACGACTCCGTTGCGCACCAGCACGTCGGCCACCTGCCCGGAATCGAGCAGTTGACCACGCACCAGCAATGTTGAATCGTCCTTTGTTTTCATGGTGCCCTCAAAGGGTTGTAAACGCCAGATGTTCTCCCAATCGGCAGGGCCTTCCTGCCGCCGCCGGTTCATCATAGGGCAATGCGCCTCCAAGATTGCACTTTTCCGCATGCCTGCGGCCCGTCGTTGTGCATCGGAAGATTACTTATTGTTGCATGTCAAACCATTTTACGGCAAGCAATGAACACTTGACGGAAACGCGGTTGGGCGTTACAATTACCATTGCAACCCGCTGCAGTGCGGTATCGTAATGCGGCAGGGAAATCGCAAGGGGTGTGCACATGGAAAAGGTGAGACGATATATCTCGGGCCAGCACACGTCCACGGAGATCCGTTGGCATTTGGCGTTGTTGGTGCTGGTATTCTGGGGGTTGGTCTTCTGTGCATGGCTGGGTTACCCGGCGGAGCACAAGTACTCCGTCACAAAGAAAACGCTCAGCGCCCTAGGGAGCTTTGACGAGCATCATAATCCCGAGTGGTTCTGGCTCTTCTCAGTTGCCATGGTGTATTGCGGGCTGACGATGGCGCCGATCATCCTCTACATCCGCCGCCGGGTGATGGCCATTTCCGAACTGGGAGCACGGGTGGGGTCGGTATTCTTTCTCGTGGGCTGCGCCGCAATCATTCTAACAGGCCTGTTTCCGGACGCCCACCGGGATGTCATAGGCAATTGGGAATGGCGGCAGATTCATGTGAAAGTGGCTGTGTTAATCGCGTTGGCATTTTCGATGGGGATATTCTGGCACGGGGGCCTTTTGATCAGGGACAAACTTACGAGGAAGACCTTTGCGGAACAGGGGAGGCTGCCGTATCTGAAACTGATCGCCCCCTTCCTGGTGTGCCTGCCGGTGTTTGTGGCGGTCGGAATGAGAATCGACTGGGCTTCCGTGTGGGTGGTAGTGCGGGGTGCATTGGGCAATACGGGCAGTCCGGCCACCGCCGATCTGGACGTGGCATTCAAGGGGCTGCGGTCCTACCCGTTGCTGGAGCATCTGTCCATCTGGGCGCTGACGATCTTTGTTGTCTGGTTTGCCGCCGTGTTGCCGTCCGAATCGGACTGAAGCCGGAACCGCGCCAAGGGGCCGAGGGCCGGGGCGCATGAATTCCACACCCGCCGGGGAGACCCCATGAATAGAAGTATTCCGTCCATAATCATCATCACCCTGATTGCGGCCGGTGCGGTGCATGCCTCGGGGCCGATGCCGGTGGTTAAACCGACACCGGGTATCGCCGCTCCGGGCGACTTGGGGGAGGTGCAGACGCGTCTGTACCTGTCCATCGAGAAACAGGCCCGAAACCTGCTGGCCAAGGTGCATCCCTGGGACGCGGACCCGTCGCTGAAGTTAGCCACCGACAGCAAGAGTGACGAGCACTGGATTCGGCCCAATGCGGGCATTTTGTGCGGGTTGGCCTTTCTGCATCGCTTTGGTTCCTATGGCGCCTCCGTTGTCGGGGTTTCACGGGAGCAGCTGCTGCAGGACACCCTTATTCCAATGATACGATACCTGACCGCCATTCACCTTACGGGCACGCGGACGGCCGGGGACGGGAAGCAGTGGGGCAGCCAGTGGCAGTCGGCCCATTGGGCGCACATGCTTGGCCGCGGCGCGTGGTGGGTCTGGGAGGACCTTCCCGCCAACCTACAGGCGTCGGTGCAAAAGCTGGTGGCCCACGAGGCGGATCGCATCGCCGGGACGGAGCCGCCACACCAGGTGGAAAGGGACACCAAGGCGGAAGAGAATGAATGGAACAGCCAGATTCTGTCCGTGGCGGTGGTGTTGATGCCCGATGACCCGCGCCGCGCCGTCTGGGAAAAGGCCTTTCAGCGATGGGCGATGTCCTCGCTGTTGCGTCCGGCCGACGAGCATTCCAGCGAGATGGTGGACGGACGGCCCGTTTGCGAGCAGTTCACCGGGGCGAATATCTACGATGATTTCACTTTGGAGAACCACGGGCGGGTGCATCCGGATTACATGGCAACCTTTCCGCTATCCATGGGCTGCATTGTGGACTATGCCCTGACCGGGCGAAAAGCGCCGCAGGCGGCGTCGCACAACTGCGCGGGCGTGTATGCGGACCTTCAGTGGTTCTCGCTGCCCAGCGGGGGCTTTGTGTACCCCAACGGCCAGGACTGGGAACTGATGCGCGACCCGGAATGGAGCTATCTGCACAGCCTCATGGCGTGCTATGCAGGCGATCCCAGTGCCTGGAGCCTGCTGCGCCCCTGCATGGCAGTGCAGGACCTCATGCAGGCGCGCGGCACCTCCGGGACGGTCTATCTGGACGAGGAATTCTTCTTTCCGTCGGCCCTTTCGGACCTGATTTACTACGATGCGATGGAGTGGCTGGCGCTGCAGTATCATGGGCCCATCGTCGACGAGCCGGCGCCGAAGAGCGGCGTGTTGCGGATGGACGGCGGGAAGCTGATTCTGAACCGAACCGCCTCCGCGATTCACACGTTCAGTTGGGGTGCGCAGATCATGGCCCAGTTTGTCCCCTTCCGCAAAGACCGCGTCACCTCGCCCCATGCGCGCAGCGGCATCGGGCATGTGCGGCTCGCGGGCGCGGAAAAGGAGCTGCCCATCGGCATTCACAACGTGAATGTTACCAGCGACGCACAGTCATTTGAGGCCGCGCTGGAGCTGGACCACGGGGACGGCCAAGTACGGGCCTTCCTCAACTTCCGCTCCGAGCCCGACGGAACCTGGCGCATGCGGGAAAAACTCGTGGCGTTGAGCGACCTGGAAACCGACGAGATTGCGACCGGCCTGGTGGGTGTGCTCAACAATCCGCACTTCGTGTACGAGAGCGGAGCGCGGCGCGTTGCGTTTGGCGAAGAAGAGCAGGTGGTCCCGTCCGGCGCGGGCACAACGGTGAAGGGGGAAGCCACGACCGTCTGCATAGACAATCTTGTGCGCTTTGTCTCAGAGAAGCCGCTTTCATTGCTCTATCAGGGTGCAAAGAAGCCGGAACGGGCCCGGGTTACAGATGAACTCTATCTGAATTACCTTGGCGAAAAACGGAGCTGGAAGGCGGACCAGGTGATTTCGGAGTTCGACGTCCTCGTCCAGTGCCCGGCGGAGCAGGCAGGGAAGATTCTGTCTGACAAATGAGTGCGGAACGCATTCAACCAGGAAGATGCGGGGAACGAAGAGCACGAAAGCAAGAGTTTATGAACATGGATAAACAGAATGCACAGGATGAAGAACGGGAGGAACTCCTGTCTTATCCTGTCCATCCTGTCCATCCATGTTGATTTTATTTGACCTCTTCCAGCCGGACCGGGCGGTTTTCCTTGTGTGAACGCAGGGCAGCGATGCCCAGCGCCACGGCGGCACGACCGTCCACGCCGGTGACCGGTGTGGGGGTGCCGTCGAGCACTGCATCGACGAAGGCGGCCACCTCCACGAGGAAACTTTCGAGGTAGCGGTCCATGAAGAAGTTGAGGGGCAGATCGCGGTGCACGCAGGTGGCGTCGCTGATGACTGCGGTGTTCGGGTGGTTGTTGCTCACCGCCGCGCCGCCGGCGCTGCCGAGCAGTTCCACGCGCTGGTCGTAGCCGTAGACAGCCTTGCGGCTGTTGTCGATGACACACAGCACGCCGCTCTTGAACTTGAGCGTGACCAGGGCGGTGTCCAAATCACCCGCCTCACCGATGGCAGGGTCCACGCGCACCGCGCCCGCCGCATATACCTCCTCGACCTCGTCGCCGATGAGGAAGCGGGCCATGTCGAAGTCGTGGATGGTCATGTCGAGGAACATGCCGCCCGAGACCCTGACGTACTCGATGGGCGGCGGGCCGGGATCGCGGCTGATGATATGGAGCAGGTGGGGCTCGCCGACTTCCCCGGCAAGGATCGCCTTGCGTACCCGCGCGAAATTGGGGTCAAAACGGCGGTTGAATCCAATCTGGAGAGCGACACCCGCCTTGGCCACCGCGTCCAGCGCCTGGTCAATTTCCCCAAGCGTGCGCGCGATGGGCTTCTCGCAGAAGATCTGCTTGCCCGCGTTGGCAGCCTCCTCAATCATCGTGGCGTGCATGTCCGTCGGGGAGCAGATGACCACCGCGTCAATGGCGGGATCGTTGAGAAGCGCATGATGGTCCGCCTCCACCCGCGCCACACCGAGCCGCGCGGCGCATTCCTGCGCCGCCGCCAGATTCACATCGGAAATGGCCGCCAGGTTCGCGCGGGGGATGCGGTAACGGAGGTGTTCCGCATGCACCTTGCCGATGCGTCCAACGCCAATGAGTCCGATATTCAAACGCTTCCGCTCCATGTCATTATTACTCCATTGTTTTTTTGTGCAATCTTCGCCATTGCGCATCCCTTCCTTGAACGCGCTGCCATTACGGCGCAAGCCGTTCCCGCCACCTCTCAGGATCTTGGGAGCAGTGAAAGACGGAATAGACAACGCATCTCTTCTCTTTTTCTTCCACATCAAAGATTACGGCAAAAGGGAAACGGCGCACAAGCGTTTGGCGATAAGTTCTGTGAATAACGCGGTAGGTCATGGGGTTGCGCTGGATCGCAGTAAAGGCGGTTTCCACACACCTCAAGAATTCCATCCCCAGCCCGAGTGCCTGCTCCTCGTACCAGAGGTAGGCTCTCTCAATGTCGCTCTTGGCTTCGGACAGAAGAACCAGTGACATGTTCTCGTTCATCGCGGCCGAAGTATCTCCCGCTTGGCGGTGTTCCACGATTGTACGGACTCGGGATTCTTAAGGTAGTTCTGTTTCCGGCGTTCCAATTCGTCCTTCTGCCATTGCGGCACCGGCATGTCGACATTGCTGCGGGCTATGCCATCCCATAGGTCTTCGACGAGCTGAAGACGCTCCGCCACCGAGAGTTTTTCAAGTTCTTCAAGCACATTGCCCATGCGGCTCACTCTCTTTCTGGCTGTTAACACTCATGCCATTTTATCATACAGCCAGAATCGTAGTAGAAATTCCCTGGTTTGCCCTACAGGCCCAGCGTCTTCAGGTAGTCCCGGTTTCTCTGCGCGCTTTCCTTGGGTGCGCCCATCCCCGGCAGCACGTCCTGTTCGACGGTGATGAAGCCACCATATCCCCTGCCGCGAAGCCATTCTGTTGTCCAAGGAAAACCCACACAGCCCCGGCCGAGTTCGCAGAAGACACCCTTTGCCACGGATTGGAAATAGTCCCATCCTTCGACGGCGGAGCGGGAGGCCACCTTGGGTTCGCAGTCTTTGTAGTGCATGTGGACCATCCGGTCGGCGAAACGCTCCAGGCCGGCGCGGGTCAGGCTGCCGTCGCGGTCGCCCGCGCCGAAGGCGTAGTGGCCGGTGTCAAAGACGAGGCCGAGCAGTTCGGCACTGGTCCGCTGCAGGAGCGCATCGATTTCTTCGGGCGTCTCGACGTAGCCCGCACAGTGGTGATGGAAGCCGACGGGCAGGCCCGTGGCCTCGCGCACCGCGCGCGCGACGGTCTCCACGCCCTTGGCGAAGACAGTCCATCCGGCATTGCACAGTCCCATGGCCGCCGTCACGCGTCCGGCGTTCTCCGTGCGCTGGGCCACGCTGCCGTTGTCGTCGGCGAGGATAATCATGGGGGTGTAGTCGGGCGAGGCGGCACCGGCGAGAAGCCGGGCCACACGGACGGCGCTTTCCGCGCCGGCCGCGTGCGCGGCCTCGCTGCAGAAGCGGACGGGCACGAAGGCGCCGACCATGGTGACGCCGCGCGGTTCCAAGACCGCGCGCAGGGCGGCGGGCTCGGTGGGCATGAATCCCCAGTCGCCCAGTTCGGTGCCGCAGTAGCCGGCTTCGGCCAGT
This sequence comes from Candidatus Hydrogenedentota bacterium, assembly GCA_903893795.1. Lineage (GTDB taxonomy): Bacteria > Hydrogenedentota > Hydrogenedentia > Hydrogenedentales > CAITNO01 > CAITNO01. The sequence goes on from CAITNO010000140.1 coordinate 55,108, forward strand.
TCATCGAGCATGCGCCCGCAGGTGAGCGGCTGTCCGCCCAGTCCCTCGAATTCGAGACTGCCCCAGGAACAGGGCGCGTTTCCAATGCGTATGGTTGCCATGCGATACATCCCTTGGTTCCGAATCTCTATCTATCCCGCATCGCCCGCCCCGTCATTGCGAGGAGGGCTTCAGCCCGACGAAGCAATCTCTTCATACCATAGCCCGGAGTTTGGGTCATCGCGAGCAAGAGATTGCTTCGCTTCGCTCGCAATGACGAACCAATGTGCGTTCTTCGCAATCAGCCCAGCACGCCCGCCAGGGTTTCGCGGTTGTCCACGATCCAGCGGTGGATGTCTTCAATGATGTCGGCGGCGCTGCGCTCGGGACGCCAGCCGGTGGCTTCGGTGACGCGCCGGTTGTCGGTGAGGTAGACGGGCACGTCGGCGGTGCGGGTTTCGGGGTCTCCGCCTATCTCAATGCTGCGGCCCGTGGCGGTCTGGCAGAGGGCGGTCATTTCGCACAGGGACGCGCTGACCGCGCGGCCGCCGCCCGCGTTGAACACGTTTCCCTTGAGTTCGTCGAGCCGGTCCGTCTCGATTTTCACGAGGCGGAAGAGATCATCCACATGCATCAGGTCGCGGACCTGTTTGCCTGTGCCGCCGTAGCCGATGTACTTGAGCGCGCCGCCGTAGACGTGGCGGGCCACCCACAGCGCGGCGACACCCTGGTCGATGCGGCCCATTTGCCACGGTCCGGCGATGACGCCGCAGCGGTTGACCACGGCGCGCAGGCCGTACATCTCCACGTATTCTGCGATGAGCAGTTCGGCGCAGAGCTTGGTGGCGCCGTAGAGTGATCGGGCACCGGCCAGCGGGAAGTCCTCGGAGATGCCTTCGGGGCCGACGCCGGGCAGCGGTTGACCGGCCGCGAGTTCAAAGCGGGTGTCCGTTTCGACCAGGGCAAGTTGGTTGAGCGCGGCGATGGGGTAGACCCGGCTGGTGGACAGGAACAGGAAGCCCGAGCCGTGGCGGCGGGCGTGTTCCAGGCAGTTGATGGCACCGATGAGGTTTGCGTCGGTCACGTAGGCGGGCGAGCCGCCGTAGCCGGCCAGCACGGACGGCTCGGCGCTGCACTCGATGAGCAGATCGCAGGGGCCGCAGGCCTCCAGGTCGGCGGCGCAGCGCACGTCGCCGTGCACAAACTCCACGCCGCCCGCGCGCAGGCGCGGCAGGTTGAGTTCCGAACCGCGCCGCTTGAGATTGTCGAGGGCGATGACGCGGCAGTCGGTTTCGTTGGTTTTGAAGCCCAGGGCCAGGGTGGTGCCCACAAAGCCCGCGCCGCCGGTGACAAGAATCGTTTTCACAGTATGAACCTCCGGGCGCATCGTAGCGCAACGGCGTGAATGGGTCAACCCGGGGCGGTTGCCGACGGTCATTTCAGGGTCTTGCAGGGGGCTAAACATCCCCCTAAATCAAAGCTAATCCACCGGTTCTACCGGTGAGAACTCATAAGGCTCTGCCGTTCCAGCGTGAATTGTCTTCAGCCCGTCTAAGGTCACGCACAGCGACCTGAAAGGGCTAAAGGCGCTGCCAGAAGCCTCGCCAAAGTATCTCCGCTTACCCATGCGCCTCGGCCAAAGGCGGGCACAAATAGGTGCTGGCTATATCGCATACGGCCCGTCAGAAGTTCATACGATACTTCAATTTTTCGGCCCCTTTTAGGGGCCTTCCTCAAGCCACCGGCTATGCCGGTGGTCACTGACTCCCCCTTCAAAGGGGGA
>CAITNO010000141.1 GCA_903893795.1 Candidatus Hydrogenedentota bacterium
GACATCGTTATCCTGGACAATCTGTCCGCGCATGACGACGAGGAAACAAGACAGCTTGTCGAATCGGTCCCGGCACGGTTGCTGCCCCTGCCCCCGTACAGCCCCGACCTCAACCCCATCGAGAAGATGTGGAGCAAGGTAAAGGCGTTCCTGCGCGACGCCAAGGCGCGCACTCAAAGTGAACTCTACGATGCCATTGCTGCGGCTTTGGAAACGGTCACACAACAAGACGCCGAAGGCTGGATTTCTTCGTGCGACTATACCGCATCTAAACCTTAAAGTGCTCTAGCCCCGATTGTAATGCGGCGAGCCAGGGTTATTCTGAATGTAACACCCCGACGCAGATCGGTCATGAACGCGTGGCTGCACGGGCGATCTCAATGAGTAACTTCAATGCCTCGTTTACCGCTTTCTCATTGGGAAAGACTGCGGCAACTTCCGGCGACAGAACCACCACGTTACATGATTCGCGTAGTCTCTCGGCGTATTTGCCGCGCACAGGAGTCTCTGCAAAATCGGACCTCGAATACTCTCCGCGCAAATCGTCTTCGTCTGTCGGCTTAGCCTTCTTCATAAGACTTTCGTTCACTTTCCGTTCCCTTACGCCCCCGCCCTAAACTTCGCCGCCTCGAAAAGCACGTCCTGTATTTCCTTCACCGCCCTGTCCAGGCCGATAAAGATCGCCCGGGCTATGATGTCATGGCCGATGTTGACCTCGTTCAGTCCCGGCAGCAGCGCCACAGGCCAGAGGTTGCGCACGGTCAGGCCGTGCCCGGCGTTGCAGCGCATCGGTGTCTCCCCCACGAGCAGGGCGCACTGGTGCAGACGGTCCAATTCATGGGCAAGTGCCGCCTGTCCTTTGGCGTTGGCATAGGCGCCCGTGTGGAATTCCACATAATCGGCGCCCACGGCGGCACTCGCCTCCACCTGGTGCGGGTCGGGGTCGATAAACATGCTCACGTGAATCCCGTGGGCGTGCATGCCCGCCGTGACATCAAACAGCGCCGTGCGCTGCCCGGCCACGTCGAGCCCGCCCTCTGTCGTCACTTCCTGCCGGTTCTCGGGCACCAGGCAAACCGTATGCGGCTTGAGCCGGTGCGCGATGTCGATAATTTCCGGCGTGACGCCCATTTCGAGGTTGAGCCGCGCCTGAAGCACCTGGTGCAGTTCCTCCACGTCATGGTCCTGAATATGGCGCCGGTCGGCGCGCAGATGCACCGTGATCTGCTGGGCGCCGGCCGCCTCGCACACCTTCGCCGCGGCGATGACGTCGGGGTTGAGCCCCTTGCGCGCCTCGCGCAGCGTGGCCACGTGGTCAATGTTGACGCCCAGCTCTATCATCCTGAGCGAATGCGGTTCACTGCGGCTCATGACTGTTCTGCCTCCTGTATATTTAGTGTCCGTCATCTTCCTGTTTTCTTGCGCAAGAGTTCGCGGCAAGTCCCGGGTCTTGCAGCCCGGGACGGTCCGTATCGAGCTTGCAGCGCTCCGAACGGTGCGCATGTCCTTGTCCACTTGCCATGCCCACCGGTATCTGTGTTCCCATTCTGGATTCTGGATTCTGGATTCTTTGGTTGCGGCCAGCGGCCGCACCAAGCTATGCCCCGGCAATTTCAGCCACGCGCGCGGTGAGCGCCGCGGCCGTCTGCTCGGCCCTGCGCAGGTCCTCATGTTGAACCATGATGCGGATGACGGGCTCCGTGCCCGAGCGGCGGATCACGACGCGGCCGCGTCCCTCCAACTGGGACTCTGTTTCGGCCGAAAGCGCCTCAATCGCCTCCTCACCAAGCCGTCTTCCCTTGTCATAAGGCACCTTGCGGTGACATTCCGGCATTTCATGGTAGACATGCGCCAGTGCCGACAGCGGCTGATCTTTGCGGATCATCGTGGCCAGCGCCTGCAGCGCGGCGATCATGGCGTCCCCCGTCGTGTTGTGCTCCAGCAGCGCCACATGCCCCGAAGGCTCTCCCCCCAGCACAAGCCCCTCTTTGAGCATGGCCTCGATGACATAACGGTCGCCCACGTTGGTGCGCACCACCCTTCCGCCGGCCCCGGCAAGGGCCAGTTCCAGACCGCCGTTGGCCATGATTGTGGTCGCGACGGCGTTGCCCGGCAGCAGGCCCCGCTCAATCAGGTCCAGCCCCAGCACGCACAGGATCGCGTTCCCGTCAAGCAGGCGGCCGTTCTCGTCCGCCATGGCGATGCGGTCGCCGTCGCCGTCAAAGGCGATGCCCACATGGGCCTTTTCACGGATCACCGTGGCCCGCATCTCCTCCGGATGCACCGTGCCGAAGCCACTGTTGATGTTGAGTCCGTCGGGATGGTTGCCGATGGGAATGACCTCGGCGCCCAGTTCGGACAGCGTGTTGGGACCCACCTTGTAGGAGGCGCCGTTGGCGCAGTCCACCACAATGCGCAGCCCGTCCAGGCGCATCCCCTTGGGGAAGGACGCCTTGGTGAACTCGATATAGCGCCCGACCGCGTCGTCGATGCGCCGGGCAATGCCGATCTTCTCCCCCGTGGGTCGAATCTTGTCGATTTCTCCGGTGCTGATAATGCGCGCGATCTCGTCCTCAACCGCGTCCGGAATCTTGTAGCCGTCCGCGCCGAAGATCTTGATGCCGTTGTCCGCATAGTTGTTGTGCGAGGCGGAAATCATAACGGCCCCGTCGCAGCGCAGGCTCCGCATGATGTAGGAAACACCCGGCGTCGGCAGCGGCCCCGTCAGCAGCACGCGCAGGCCCATGGAGCAAAGCCCCGCCGTCAGCGCATTCTCGATCATGTAGCACGAACGGCGCGTGTCCTTGCCGATCAGAATGGTGTGCTGCCGGTCCTCTTTCTGAAAGAAGTGTCCCGCCACACGGCCCACCTGAAGCGCCATTTCCGCAGTCATGGGGTGGACGTTGGCCAGGCCCCGTATGCCGTCTGTTCCAAAAAGCCGGTCAACCATCTTTATCCGTCCTTCCGCGCGTGACGGCGTCGCAAACGCGCACCACCCGCGCCATGGTTTTCACATTATGCACACGCACACAGTGTACCCCCGCGGCCGCCGCAAGCGCCACCGCCGCCGCGGTGCCCTCGGTGCGGTCGGTGACCTCCGCACCAAGCACCGTCCCCAGAGTGGACTTGTTGGAAACGCCCAGCAGCAACGGGCGTCCCAAACAGTGAAACTCGCCGATGCGGCGCAGCAACAGCAGGTTCTGGTCCACCGTCTTGCCAAAACCAAACCCGGGGTCAAGCCAAATCTGGCTTTCCTGAATGCCCGCCGCCGTGGCAAACGCCATGCGCTCGTCAAAAAAGGCGCGAATGTCGTCCACCACGTCGTCGTAGCGGGGAGCCTGCTGCATGGTCCGCGGTTCGCCCTGCATGTGCATCAGCACGCACGGACAGCCCGATGCGGCAATCACGGCCGCCATCTCGGGGTCGCCCCGAAGTGCGGTCACGTCGTTGATCATCGCCGCGCCGAGCGACAGGGCGCGCCGGGCCGTTTCGGCATGGTATGTGTCCACCGACACGGGAACCTGCAGTGGGACGAGCGCCTCCACAGCAGGCAGCACCCGGCACAGTTCTTCTCCTTTGGAAACCGGGTCGGCCCCGGGCCGTGTGGACTCCCCCCCCACGTCCAGAATGTCGGCGCCCTCGCGCACGAGTTGCGCCCCGCGGTCCCTTACGGCATCCACGTCGGGCAGACGTCCGCCGTCAAAGAAGGAGTCGGGGGTGACATTCACGATTCCCATGACCAGCGTCTTGCGCGGAAAAGGGGGCACACACAACGAAATCATGGGTGGCTCCTATCGACGCCGACCGGCCAGGTCAGGTGGCTTCCGGCACCGCATCGCCCGGAACATCGTCCCCGGCGGATTCTGCGGTAATGGGCTTAGGAATGGACGGGGGCAGTTCCTCGTCCAGCACGATCCCGTTCTTCTGCCCGTCGTCGTGGTTGCGCTCAGGCAGCAGGTCCGCGCCGCCAACCTCGCGGATAATCACGTCGATCTCCGGCGCTGCCAGCGTTTCCCGCTCCACCAACGCCTCGGCCAGCGCCTTGAGCACCGGCATGTGCGTGCGGAGCAGCTCCCGGGCCTCCCGGTACGCCTCCTCGCAAATGCTGTGAATTTCACGGTCCACCGACGAGGAGGTCTCCTCGCTGAAATCGCGCATCCGCGCGAAATCGCGGCCCAGAAACACCTCGTCGTCGCCGCCGAAGGTGATCGGGCCAAGACTGCTCATGCCCCACTCGCACACCATCTTGTGCGCCAGCCGGGTGGCGTGCTTGAGGTCGCTCATGGCGCCGCTGTTGAATTCGCCAAACACCAGTTCCTCGGCCGCGCGTCCGCCCATCACCATGCGGATGCTGGCAAGGCAGTACGACCGCGAAATGCTGTAGCGGTCCTCCTCGGGGAGCGAACTGGTGATGCCCAGGGCCCGGCCCCGCGGAATGATGGTCACCTTGTGCACGGGGTCGGCGTTTACCAGCAGCCGCGCCACCAGCGTGTGGCCCGCCTCATGGTACGCCGTGCTCAGTTTATCCTTGTCGCTCATGACGAGGCTGCGCCGGGCCGGACCCATCAGGACGCGATCCTTGGCGTCCTCGAAATCGATCATGTTGACCCGTTCCTGGACACGGCGCGCCGCAAGCAGGGCCGCCTCATTCACCATGTTGGCCAGGTCGGCCCCGGAAAAGCCCGGTGTGCCCCGTGCCAGCACGCCAAGATCAACATCCGGCGCCAGCGGCACCTTCTGGTTGTTCACATGGATGCTCAAGATCGCCTTGCGCCCCTTGATGTCCGGGTTGGGCACCACGATTTGCCGGTCAAAACGGCCGGGACGCAGCAGCGCCTGATCCAGCACGTCCGGCCGGTTGGTCGCGGCCATCAGGATGACGCCGTCATTGGTGTTGAACCCGTCCATTTCGACCAGCAACTGGTTCAGCGTCTGCTCTCGCTCGTCGTGTCCGCCGCCCAGTCCCGCGCCCCGCTGGCGGCCCACCGCGTCAATTTCGTCAATGAAAATAATGCAGGGTGCGTGTTTGTGGCCCTGCTGGAACAGGTCGCGCACGCGGCTCGCGCCCACGCCCACGAACATCTCCACAAAGTCCGAACCGCTGATGCTGAAGAAGGGCACATTCGCCTCGCCGGCCACGGCCCGCGCGAGCAGGGTCTTGCCCGAACCGGGCGCACCCACCAGCAGCACACCGCGCGGTATCTTCCCGCCCAGATGGGTGAAGCGCTTGGGGTCCTTCAGGAACTCGATTATCTCCTGCAGCTCCTCCTTCGCATCGTCCACACCCGCCACATCGTTGAACGTGACGGTCTTGTCGCCCTGGTTGGCCAGCCGGGCACGGCTCTTGCCGAAAGACATGGCCTTATTGCTGCCGCCCTGCATCTGGCGGAACATGAAAAACCAGAACAGACCGAAGATCAGCACCAGCGGCAGCACATTGAAAAGCAGACCCGTCCAAATGGCGTTGTCCACTTCGTAACGCCACGGGGCCTTGTTGGTTTCAAGCTCCTGCTTCCACTCGTCCTTGAACTTGTCCGTCTTGAAATCCAGCGTTTCGCGGCCGTCCACCTTGGCCTTGTCTTTGAACTTGGCGTGAACCTGCAGGAGGTTGTTGCCAGCCTCCTTGATCACGACCGAATCAACATTGTTGGCCGTAAGCTGGGCCACAAAATCCGGTTCGCCAAGATCCTTCTTCTGCGGCTGAATCTTGCTGAAATTTAGGAGAGCCAGGATCACGATGATCAGAAGGACTATCCAGAGTGATGCACCTTTGAGTAAACTATTCATATAACTTGTGTTAATTGGCCTTGTGTTCTTGGTTTGAGAAGGGCATTATGCAACGTTTAGGAATCATAACATACGGGCAGACCCCGTACAATCCCGCAAATGTCAATAGCGGACATCTTTTTACAGATTTTACATTCCCCAAACACCCAGAAAGCCCCCCGCCGGAGGACTGCCCCCAAGGATTCACCAACACCCGCCGGGGGACTGCCCCCATTTTCAGCCACAAACCCCAACCCTGCCAACCAATACCACCCCCTGAAAATGGGGGCTGTACCAGAGCCACCACCACCCACAGGAACCATCCGCCGGGGGACTGTCCCCATTTTCAGCCACAAACCCCACCCTGCCAACCAATACTATCCTCTGAAAATGGGGGCTGTACCCGCGTACCCGAGCACCCAAATCCCACTGAAACTTGACGTCCTCCGGGCTGGTCCGGTTATCATGCGTCGCGCCATGGCGGCGCTGACGACTCCCTTACCCATCTGGAGAAGCATTCCCATGTTGAAAAAGGCGCTCAAAATCGCAGGCGGCACACTGTTGGGCCTCTTCGTGCTCGCCATGCTCCTCAAGGTCTACAGCGACAGCAAGTATTTCGACAACTACGACCCCAAGGCGCCCTACAACATCCAGGTGATGGAAACGGAGCCAGTAAACGCGGAAAACCCGGCGCTGGGCTATGAGATCACGAGATTCACCTTCGACGGCTACGCCGGAGAAAAAGTGCCCACCCTGCTCAGCCTGCCCATGAAGCACAGCAAACCGCTCCCGGCCATCGTCTTCCTGCACGGCATCGGCCAAAACAAGGGCTTCCTGAAAGAGATTACCGCCCCCTTCAACCAGACCGGCTTCGCCCTCTGCAGCATGGACCAGTACATGCAGGGCGAACGCAAACTGCCGTCAGGCACCTCGCCCCTTGCAAGCGCCCGCGCTTTCCAGCAGCGCCCCGCCAAGACCATCAACGAAACGCGCCGTCTGATTGGCTACCTGGCCAGCCGTCCCGACATCGACCCCTCACGCATCTATCTGGTCGGTGCCAGCTACGGCGCCATCACCGGCAGCACGGTCATGGCCTGGGACAAACGCGTTCGGGCAGGCGTGCTGGTCTACGGCGGCGGCGACCTCGGCAAACTCATCAATTCCACCGCAACCCGCCTGGGCATTGCCGCGGGCTTCGGCTGGATCGACGCAAAGAAGTTCAACCCCGAAAAGCCGCCCCTGCCCACGCTCACGCCCACCCAGGACAAAATAGTCGGCGCCATCATCTGGTGCGTCACCCCCCTGGCCCGGTATTTCGGGGGAGTGATGGACCCCATACACTACGTGGACAAGATCTCCCCCACCCCGGTCTATTTCCAGGACGGCAAGTTTGACGTCCTCGTCCCCGCCCCGGCCGGCAAGGCCCTGCAGGACAAGGCCAAGGAGCCCAAGAAAATCACCTGGTACGATTCCGACCACGTCGGCATCAATCTGGAGCACACGAAAATCGTCCTCCACGACGCCCTCCAGTGGCTGGTCGACCAGGACAACCCCCTGCGCACCGCCGAGGACCAGATAAAGGAACTCCCCACCTTCGACGTCAAGAAAACCTGAGCCTCAAGCTTTTCCAGCACCCATCACGGCGCGGCCGCTCCCGGTCGCGCCGTTCCTGTTATACGCCACCGCGCCGTACACAGCATTAAACGGCTGTTCGTCCGTGCCCGTCCGTGTATGTCCGTGTCCGTCCGGATTCAGTGTCCGCCAAGCGCGGCGCATTCCTATCCCGCTCGGACAGCAGCGGTGCCGACACCGGCCACTTGATCCCAATCTCCGGATCGTCCCACGCCACCGCAAACTCATCACCGGGACGGTAGAAATCGGTGCATTTGTATTCGATTTGCGCCACATCGCTCAGCACGCAGAAGCCGTGGGCGAATCCCGGCGGAATATACAACTGCCGAAAATTCTCCGCCGACAGCGTCACGGCCCCATACCGCCCGAAAGTGGCCGAACCGGGGCGCAGGTCCACCGCCACATCCCATATTTCCCCCTCGATCACGCGGATGAGCTTGCCCTGCGGATGGCTCAACTGGCCATGCAGACCGCGCAGTGTTCCCCTCACCGACCGGGACTGGTTGTCCTGAACAAAGACAGCGTCGATGCCGCCGTCGCGGTACTTGTCCCCATGATAGGTTTCCAAAAAGAAACCGCGCGCGTCCCGGTACACATCGGGCTCGACAATGACCAGTCCTTCAATTTCCGTGGCGATAAACTGCATGGATGCCATACTCCGGCGGTTGAGATTCACAACTGTGCCCATGATACCCGAACCGGACCCGGCGGGGCTATAATGGCGGCGTTTTTCGGAGGCCTTTCCATGCCCAAGTCTCATCGAAAAGAACGGCTGCTCCCCGCCCTGCTGCTGGTGGACGACAAGCGCGCCAATCTGGACGCGCTGGCCGCGGTGCTGCACGCTGAAATGCCCGGATGCCGCGTGCTGATGACCTCGTCCCCCGAAAAGGCCTTTGTCCTGGCGGCGGACGGCACGGTGGACTGCGCCGTCATCGACCTGAACATGCCCGAGATCAGCGGCATCGAACTCTGCCGCAGGCTCAAGGCGGACCCGCGCACCGACTATTTCCCCATTCTGCTCACCACCGACGAAAACACCGACGCGCGGACCCGCGTGGCCGGCCTGGAGGCCGGTGCCGACGACCTGCTCGACCGCTCCTCCGAACCGGTCGAACTCATGGCGAAAATCCGGGTCATGCTGCGCATCAACCGCGCGGAAAAGGAGCTGCGGGCCGTGAACCGGCGCCTGGCCGAAGTGGCCGAGGGCCGCGCCCGCGACCTGCACGAGGTGGACCAGCGCCACCGACTGGTCTTCGATGCCAGCGGCGAGGCGATTATTGTCTTTGAGGTCAAGGCCGGGGGCGTCGCCGGGCGCGTGCTCGAAATGAACGACACCGCCTGCCGATGGCTGGGCTACAGCCGCGAGGAGGCGGCGCGCCTCACGCTGCGGGAACTCTCCACTCCGGACCGGGTCCAGGGCCTCCAGGGGCGCATTGAAAGCATCCTCCAGCACCGCCAGCTCACGTTTGAAACGCCCCTGCTGGGCAAGGACGGCAGACAGTTGCCCATGTCCATCACGGCCGGCGTCATCGACACCGCCGAAGGGCGCGCGATTGTCGCCGTGGCGCGCTATGCGACAGAGGGCGCAGGCCCGCAGGACCACGAATACAACTTCCTGGCCGAAATGGGCCAGATGATCTACGACTGCAACATCATGACGGGCAAGATCACCTGGGGCGGCGCGGTCACCCAGGTCATGGGCTACACCCCGGCCGAGATGCGCGCCATGGGCTGGCGCCGCTGGCAGCGGCGCATTCATTCGGAGGACCGGAGCCGCGTGCTCGCGCGGCTGTCGGAGGCCCTCGAAACCGTCGGCAGGTACCAGATGGAGTACCGCGTCCTCCACAGGTCCGGCGACGAGCGCCACATTGAGGACACAGGCGTTGCCCTGCCCGGCGAAAACGGCCGCGCCGTGCGCGTCATCGGCGCCATGAAGGACGTCACCGCCCGCATCGGCATGGAGGAGGAGCGCCGCCGCCTCGAGCACGAGATGCAGCATTCGCAGCGCCTCGAAAGCCTCGGCGTGCTGGCAGGCGGCATCGCCCACGATTTCAACAACATCCTCGCCGGAATCATCGGCCTCACCGACCTCGCCATCCGCGACCTGCCCGCCAAGTCCCGGCCGCGCGGCGACCTCGTCGAGGCGCTGCAGGCCGCCCACCGCGCCAAGGACCTGGTCAAGCAGATTCTCATCTTCAGCCGCCAGTCCGGGCGGGAGCGCGCCCCCATCTATCTCCACATCATCGCCCGCGAGGCCATCAAGCTGCTCCGCGCCACCCTTCCCGCCAATATCGAGATCATCGACAGCGTGGACGTGGGCTCTGGCACCGCCATGGCAAACGCGGCCCAGGTGCACCAGGTCCTCATGAACTTCTGCACCAACGCCGCCCACGCCATGAAGAAAAAGGGCGGCAGGCTCGAGGTGAAGGTGGCCAATGTGGAGGTGGACGAGCGCCTTGCCGCGGGCCATCCGAAACTGCACGTCGGCCCCTACGTGCGCATCTCCGTAAGCGACAACGGCCACGGCATGTCCCCCGCCGTGCTGACCCGCGTCTTCGACCCCTTCTTCACCACCAAGGGACCCGGCGAGGGCACCGGCATGGGCCTCGCCGTCGTGCACGGCATCATCTCGGACCACGAGGGCGCCGTCATGGCCGAAAGCCGCGTCGGTGTCGGCGCCTCCTTCCACGCTTATCTGCCCCGGGTCGCCAACATGGCCGTCGAGGAAACGCCCCGCGTGGAGCACCTCTCCGGCGGCAGGGAGCGCATCCTTTTCGTGGACGACGACGAGGCAGTGCTCCGCTTTGCCAATCTCGCCCTCCCCCGGCTCGGCTTCACCGTCACCCTCTGCAAGAACGCCCAGGAGGCCCTCGACGCCGTGGACCGCTCCGTCATCGGTTTTGACATCGCCATCACGGACCAGATTATGCCCGGCATGGCCGGCACCGACCTCGCCGCCGAACTCACCCGGCGGCGCCCCGGACTGCCCATCATCCTCTTCACCGGCTACAGCGACCAGATGCCCTCCGCCCAATGGCGCGATGCCGGCATACGCAGTGTGCTGGTCAAGCCCGTCACCGTGAAGGACCTCGTCGACGAGATAAGACGGGTCATCGGCGACCCGGACGGAACCAAGAAGAAGTTCCCCACCGGTCTGGCATGAACGCATGAAAAAGGCGCGCCAACCCGAAGGCGGCGCGCCCAATAATCTGTGCTGTGTGCGCGGGGACTACTTGGCCAGCTTGAGCAGATTACCCGAACCGTCCAGATGATGCACCCCGTGGTTGCTCATCTGCACCGGCACATACTTGCGCTGCGCCTTTTCCACGTTCGTCTCTTTAATAACCAGCGGCTTTGTGCCGGGCGCCGGTTCCGACGGAAGCACCGTCGAAGGGGCCGGCTTGCGGAATTCCGCGCCGGGATCGGCCGCCTCGGCGGGCTTCTGATCTTCCGGGCACTTTCCGCACGACTCCGCCCCGCAGCAGTCCTTCTTTGTCTCGTTGTTGATTACCACCATCGCCGCCTGCTCATAGGAAAGCGACTTGGCGTCCTTCTTCGGCGGCAGCGGTGCGCCCACAATGCCCTTGCCCACGCTCGTGGCCAGGCTGCCCGTACCCTTCACCGACCCCAGCGCGCCCTCGGCCGCCATCGAGGCCGGGTCCTTCTGCACACCGCTCGCCAGGCCGTCCTTCGTGGACTGCACCAGCGACTTCACTCCCACCCAGGTCCACTTCAGCGGACGCAGCGCGGGCTCTTCCGGATTGCCAAACTGGCCCGTGTACGTCGGCGGAACGGCTTCCGCCACGCAGGCGCACACCACTGCCAGCAACAGAACCACGGCAAACAACCTCGTCTTCATGCTCTATCCCTCTCTGACTCGGGCATACACCCAAGGATATACCGCAAAATCGGCCCGCCAGTCAAAGCACGGTCCGCAACTCATTTGTCAAGAGTATATTCTATCGTACCCGGACCCATTTGTCCAGTCCCAGAATTTCGGGCAGATCCCTATTATGAGGCAACGGGGCCGTCCCGCATCTAAAAGGGGACAGTCACATTTTACAGGGGGCAAAAAGCTTACCCATACTGGAAACAGGTGTATCTCAGAATTTGACAGCTTGGCCTTTTGGGTGGTACTATTCTGCGTCTTGACAAGGTGCATGCGGGTGAATCCTGCCCAAACGACGCCATATTTGCCATTTGAGCGCGTCGGCGAGTCCCTTAAGTTGTTGCTATTCCTTGTCTTAGGGTGAAGTGCCCAAACCGCGTCATCATGAGGCCAAGGTCGAATTTTGCTGAAGTTTTCCCGTGATACTGTTGCCCAGGTGCTTGCCGCCGTCGACATTGTCGAGATTATCGGCGCACGCCTGAGCCTGAAACCGTCGGGAGGAAGCCGCTTCAAGGGGCTCTCGCCGTTCACAAACGAGAAAACCCCCTCGTTTATCGTGAGCCGCGACCGCCAGATGTATCACTGTTTCAGCAGCGGCAAGGGCGGCGACGCGCTCACTTTCCTAATGGAATATGAGGGCCTGAGCTTCTCCGAGGCGCTGCGCAAGCTGGCCGACCAGGCGGGCATCCGGCTGGCCATGCCCAGCGAGGGCGACGACCGCGAGGAATACCTGCGCGGACAACTGTTGGAACTGGGCAAGTTTGCGGCCGACCACTATCGCCGCCAACTGCTGGACCGCACGGTGGGTGAGACAGGACGGGCCTATCTGGCCAAACGCAAGATTGGCGCCGAGACCGCCGAGAAATTCGGCGTCGGCTTTGCCCCCGAAGCCTGGACGCACCTGTACGACGCCGCCGTGCACCGCCAGTATAAGGAATATGTGCTGGAGGCCTCGGGCCTGTTCCGCCGGGGCGAGCGCAGCGACCGAGGCATGTACGATTTTTTCCGGAACCGGCTTATTTTTCCGATCCGGGATGTTTCAGGCAACGTGGTGGCCTTTGGCGGCCGTGATTTGGGCGACAGCCCGGCGAAGTACATCAACTCGCCCGAAACGCAGGTATATAAGAAAGCCCGGGTGCTCTACGGCCTCTTCGAGGCCCGCGACGCCTTGCGGCGCGAGAAATATGCGATCCTCGTTGAGGGTTACTTTGACTTGATACGCTGCTTCGACGGCGGCGTGGAAAACGTGGTCGCGAGTTGCGGCACGGCCCTGACCGAGCAGCAGGCGGCCCTTATCCGGCGCTATGTGCCGGAGGTGGTGGTGGTCTATGACGGCGATGCGGCGGGCATCAAGGCGGCCCTGAAAGGCACCTCGATCCTGACGGCCTCGGGACTGCGCGTGCGCGCCCTGGCGCTGCCCAAAGGCCAGGACCCGGACGATTTCGTGCGCGACAACGGCGCCGACGCCTTTCGCGCCTTGCTGGCGGATGCGCCCGATTTCTTGACCTTTTACGTGGACATGACCCGCGACCGCAGCAATACGGTCGAGGGGCGCTCCGAAGTGGCCCATGAGCTCTTTCAGATCCTGCGCGGCATGGCCGACAAGCTCCGCGTGGACGAGTATCTGCGGCTCATTGCCAAGGCGCTGGGCCTGCACGAGTGGGCCTGCCGCCGAGAATACGAGCAGTTTTGCCGCGGTGCCGAAGAGCGCGGCAGTGCGGTGCGAAACCCGGCACCCTCTTCGGGCGTCGAAGACAAGCCGCACAAGGACGATGTTGATTTTATTGCGGCCCTGATAGCCTTTCCGGCCATGCGCAGGCCCGTGGGCATGGCCCTGGCCGAACTGACGCTGCCGGAAACGCCGCTGGCCGAGGTGCTGGGCTGGGTTCTGGCCCAGCCGGACAGTTGCCGGCCCGCCGAGGCGGTGGCCGAATTTGAAAGCGAGGGCGCCCGGCGGCTGCTGTCGGCCGCGGCGCTCACCGAGATACTGGCCGAGGACGAGCAAAAGGCCCTCGATTTGGTGAAGCGGCGCTCCGGCGCGCTGGCCCGAGAGGCCCTGCGCCTGGAAACGGAACGGGTGCTCGACGACCTGCGCCGGGCAGAGCGCGACGGAGACAGCGAGCGCATGCTGGAACTGCTCCGGGCGCGCACGGAATTAAGCAAGAAGCTGGACACTTTGTCGGTGACATAAGGCATTGGACACCGAGCCGCCTGTGGTGAGACGGCACGGTTCTGAATTGATGCGGATACAACCATTGAGTTGAGGGCAACGATGACTGCCAAAAAAGCGACCAAGAAAACGGCCGGTGCAAACGACGCCAAGGAAATGCTCAGCAAGGCGAAAGCCGAGGGAAAGCTGACCCTGGAAGAACTGGAAAAGATCCTTCCAGCCGACGCCAGCGCCGAGGAGATTGACCGGGTCATGCTCAGCCTGAGCGACACCGACATCGATTTCACCGAAGAGCACCCCGCCGAAAACGGCAAACCCGCCGAGGCCGCCCCCGCCCCGCTCACCAAGGCCGAGGCCAAGGCCGAAGCCAAGCGCGATACCCCCGCCCCCCGCGTCCTCGAGCGCGCCGACGACCCCGTCCGCATGTACCTGCGCGAAATGGGCCGCGTCCCCCTGCTCACCAAGGACCAGGAGGTGACCATCGCCAAGCGCATCGAGGGCGCCGAGCAGGAACTCATCGAAGTCATCCTCAACACCCCCTACACGATCAAGGAAGTGCAGATGATCGCCGCCCGCATCCTTGCGGGCCGCCTCAACTTCATCCAGATCACCGACGACGAGGACGTCCGCTTCCACCACAAGTTCGTCAAGGAACTGCCCGAATACATGGAGCGCATCGGCGAACTCGAAGTCCAGATTGAGATCCAGGAAAAGCGCTTCCGCCGCACCGATCTCACCCCAAAAAGCCGCGAAAATATCGAGCAGCGCATCACCGAATGCCGCCAGCTCCAGATCGACGTCATCCGCCAGTTCCACCTCAAATCCCGCGAGATCATGAAAATCGGGCGCCGCATCAAGGGCCTCAAGCGCCGCATCACCGCCGCCCGCGACGAAATCGACCGCATCGAGCGCGAAGTCGGCCTCGAAGCCAAGGACGTCCGCAACCTCAGCGTCAAGGCCCGCCGCAGCCCCGGCGTCCTCAAGCAGACCCCTGTCGACAAAAACACCCTGCTAGACGCCGAGCGCCGCCTCTCCGTCGCCCAGCGCAAGATCGACCAGATCGAGGCCGACTCCCGCCTCGACGCCGGCCGCATCGGCAAGCTCATCGACGTCATCCGCGAGAAAGAAGAGAAGATCTATAAGGCCAAGATGGAACTCGTCGAGGCCAACCTGCGCCTCGTCGTCAGCATCGGCAAAAAATACATCAACCGCGGCATGTCCTTCCTCGACCTCATCCAGGAGGGCAACATCGGCCTCATGAAGGCCGTCGACAAATTCGAATACCAGCGCGGCTACAAATTCTCCACCTACGCCACCTGGTGGATTCGCCAGGCCATCACCCGCTCCATCGCCGACCAGGCCCGCACCATCCGCATCCCCGTGCACATGATTGAGTCCATCAACAAACTCATGCGCACCAGCCGCAAACTCGTCCAGCAATACGGCCGCGAGCCCAGCCCCGACGAGATCGCGCTCGAGATGGAGATGTCCGCCGACAAGGTCCGGTCGATCCTCAAGATCGCCCAGGAGGCCATCAGCCTCGAGACCCCCGTCGGCGACGAGGGCGACAGCAACTTCGGCGACTTCATCCCCGATTCCAGCGCCGAAAACCCGGCCAACTCCACCGCCTTCACCGTCTTCCAGGAAAAGCTCGACGAGGTTCTCAAGAGCCTCACCGAACGCGAGGAAAAAGTCCTGCGCCTCCGCTTCGGCCTCGGCGACGGCTACCCCCGCACCCTCGAAGAAGTCGGCAGCGTCTTCAACGTAACCCGCGAACGCGTTCGCCAGATAGAAGCCAAAGCCCTCCGAAAAATGCGCCACCCCACCCGCGCCAAAGAACTCCGCTCCTTCCTGGAATGGAGCGTCCAGCAGCGGTAACCCCTACGCCCGGACCATGCCGCCTCATTGTCAATTGTCCATTAATTCTGGAACCTAAGTTCCAGAATCCATTATACTTCCCAAACACGGGCCTTTAGCTCAGTTGGTTAGAGCAGGAGACTCATAATCTCTTGGTCGTAGGTTCGAGTCCTACAGGGCCCACCATTGAACAATAAGGACTTGCAGAGATTCTGTGAGTCCTTTTTTTATGCCAAAACGCCCCCGTGGGGGAATTTTGGGGGAATTCGTTTCACGTCATGGGCATGCCCCGCCAATTTCACCCTTCCAGAGACAGGCAAAAACACCGGATTAAACGGCCAATTCCCCCACCACTCCCCCATAGGGCCATGGGGGAGTGATGAACCCCTTTGATAACAGGGCTTTACGGTATATGGCGAAAAGATTGCAAGTCTTGCTATTGCAATTTCCCGCCATTTGCCCTATACTGTCAACAGGTTTCCGCGCTTGTTGCGGGAAGTCACGGCAAAGGATGCAAGCCATGGCGTACGTTGAAACACGCAAGACGGCAGACGGCAAGACAACCTATCGCGCCCAAATTCGCCGCAAAGGGGCACCGACAATAAACCAGACGTTCGCCCGCTTGACGGATGCGAAGAAATGGGCAGGGACAACCGAAGCCGACATCCGCGCCGGGCGGTATGTGGGCGACGCCGAAGCCCAAAAGCACACCTTGGGCGATGCGGTTGACCGCTATGTGCGCGACGTGTTGCCGCGTAAGCGCCCCGGCACTTCATACGGGCAAGGGATACAGCTTGCATGGATAAAAGAGCGCATCGGGCATTTGACGCTGGCCGAAGTCACCGCGCCCGTGGTCGTTGAACTCCGCGACGCGCTCACCCTGCAAGCACCGGGAAAGAAACCTGTGGGGCCAGCAACAGTCCGGCGCTATTTGGCCGTCCTGAGTCACCTACTTTCCGTGGCCGTGAAGGAATGGGGCTGGATGGATGATAGCCCCATGCGCAAGGTGTCCAAGCCCAAGGAACCGCAAGGCCGCATCCGGTATCTAAGCGATGATGAACGCGCCGCCCTGCTGGCCGCATGCAAGGAAAGCCGATCCCCCGTCCTGCATGACATTGTGCTTGTCCTGTTGTGCACCGCCGCCCGCCGTTCTGAAATTGAGAATCTGCGCTGGCCCGAAGTGGACTTTTCGCAGAATCAAATCATTCTGGAAGGGGCACGATCCAAGTCTGGATACCGCCGGGTAATCCCGTTAGTTGGGCCAGCATTTGACATACTCAAAGAGCGCGCCCGGTGGCGTCGGTTAGATACGGACTTGTGTTTTCCGGCACCGCCCCGGCATGGTCAGAAACCCAAGCCGTACAGCATTCAAAGCGCATGGGATTGGGCCATAGCACGGGCTGAAATCAAGAATTTCCGCATGCACGACTTGCGGCACACGGCGCTGAGTTATCTGGCCATGAACGGCGCAAGTACCGCCGAACTCGCCGGGGTTGCGGGGCACCGTTCTTTGGCAATGACACAGAGGTACAGTCACATAAGCGAGACACACACCGGGGCCGTCATGGCGCGCATGGTTGAAAAGATGATGCAACCCAAGCCCGACGCGGGGGAAGGGGCCGGGGCATGAAGAAGAAGCGTAAACACACGACGGGAGACGACCCAATCTACCGCACACCTTACATCATGCTTGGCCGTGACAAATGGACAATCAGTTCCGAGGAAGGGAGCGAGGAAGGGAGCTGCCTAAGCCTCGTCCGCTATCTGGGCGTCGATGGCAACGCTGTTGATAAGCTGAACGACACGGAAATTGCGGGCATGAGTGCGGACTTTGGGTCGCTGTTTTGTCAAGTGTTAAGCTTGTATATACGCTATTGTGAGCGATACCGGAACGAAGAGACTGACTTGTCTGGGAAGCATGTCCTGCAAAGTAACGAGATTTTGACTTACATTAGTCAACTCAAGGACGCTTCGCCTGATATCCGCCGCGCTTCATTGAAGGGGTTCATTTTCGGCGGGGCATACGAGTATCTTTGTGCTCTTTGCAGTCCAACAGTTTCTACGGGTATGGCTGTTTACGATGGTAAAGAAGAATCCGCGAAGGTGCGCAAGAGCAATGGCACATATTACAAACGAAGGACAAAGCAGGACGGGATGATCGTTATTGCCACCCCTGCAAACACAATGTCTTTCTACCTGAAATGCTTGAAGTCCGGCGACAGTCTTAAAGTCGCCATGCGCAAGACGTGCGATGAATTCAACATTAGATCAGAGCACACCGTTTATAACCACCTGAGGGAAGTCAAAGAAACCGATCCTGCCCTTGCTGATGCCGTAGAAAAGGCAAAGGCCGCGCTCAAATAGCCCGATACCACAATCCCTGTCAATGCCCTGCTAGCCCCGTGTTGGCGGGGCTTTTCTTTGTCTGTCAAGAACCTACTGCAAACTCTCGCTAGGTTGCATTTTTTCCGTGTCAAACTACGGACATGACAAGCAACACACCGGAAACGGTGAACGGAAAGGATAGAACGTCATGCCCGAAACATCATGCAAGTGTAAGCCCACCACCACCCCCGCCGCGCCGGTTGTCCTGACCGTCGCCCAATTCGCAGAGCGCCACCCGTGGCCGACACAGAGGGCGCTCAGACACCTGATTTTCCATTCGCACCAAAACGGATTCGACGCCGTGATCCGCAGGTGCGGTTCCAGAGTGTTAATCCGTGAAGATGCGTTTTTCGCATGGCTGGAACGGCAGAGCCACGTCGGCAACGTGAACGCCTGATGCCACCCCGGTATGACAGTCCAGCCGCCGAACTCATGGCAGACGCGGAAACGTGCGCTATTGAGATTCTGGCCGCAGCCGTTGACCTCTTCGCGCTCGTCCACAATGACGTTGTCGCGCAGATTCACGGCTTGCCGGAAACGATGGACTGTCTACCCAAGCCGGTGGCCGCGATGCTGGCCGAACTGAAGCACAGAGCCGAATGGTCTGTTGCGGAAATGGGGCCGGTCATCATGCGCAACGTGTCCGCCGTGAAGCACTCTAGGTCATCGTACAACGTTCTACGGTGCATTCGTGTGATAAGTGAGGCAGAGGCCCAGAACCGCGCCATAAACGCCGCACACGACCTTCTCGACGCCGTCTATGCGATGAACCGCCCGGAAACCGAGAAACGCCTGCAAGCCCTTGTGGACGTTCTGAAAATCAGTCTGGAAAAAAGAAATGCGCCCGATGCTGTGGAAAGCGAAAACCGAGCGCGTAAGGAAAATCTACAATGCAAAGCATAACACGAACAACCGAAAAGACGCCACCTGAAACCAACCCGGAACCGTTCGCAGACATGACTAAGGCGGAGCTTTTCACCGAGGCACGCAGGGTTATTGCTGAGGCCGATGGCTGGCCGGTGCCGACCCCGCTTTCCCGACCCGTCGAGGGTTCTGAGACATTCCCTGTCTCATGCCTTGGGCCGGTACTTAGTGAGGCCGCGCAAACGCTTCACAATGACCTACAAGCCCCGGTAGAGATCGCCGCCGGTAGCTTACTGGCCGCATCGGCGTTGGCCGCTCAGGGCCATACAGACGTTCACATGCCGGATGGCAGACGCATCCCGTCCAGTCTCTTTATTCTGACCGTGGCCGAATCTGGCGACAGGAAATCGGCGGTTGACAGAGTGGTACTCCGAGAACACGCCCGATGGATGCATGATGCTTTGGGGGAATGGGCGTGCTCTATGCGAGCTTATGAGATCGCGCATCGTGCATGGGCCGCCGCCCGCAAGCGGGCAGAGAACAACAAGGACGTTTCGAGCATCATTTCGGCTATGCAGCGTGTCGGGCAGGAACCCGCCCGCCCGCCCGCGCCCGTCATCATGATTGGAAACGCCACCACCGAAGGCATTATAAAATCGCTTGCAAACGATTGGCCGACGGCGGGACTGTTTAACGACGAAGCGGGGGTTTTCCTTGGGGGGTATTCACTGAAAGACGATCAAGAGCTGGGGACAATCTCGACGTTCTCCAAACTTTGGGACGGTGCCGCGACTGTGCGGGTACGGGGCGGCGACGGCACCCAGGCCGCTTATGGGCGACGGCTTTCGGTTCATCTCATGGGGCAACCCGCGCCGGTGCGCCTACTGCT
Source organism: Candidatus Hydrogenedentota bacterium (assembly GCA_903893795.1). Classification (GTDB taxonomy): domain Bacteria; phylum Hydrogenedentota; class Hydrogenedentia; order Hydrogenedentales; family CAITNO01; genus CAITNO01. The sequence goes on from CAITNO010000141.1 coordinate 19,453, forward strand.
AGGAAATGAGATGGCACACGCGCAAGGGTTTCTCCCCAGATTCTTGATCTCATGGCCCAAGACCATGCGCGGTACTCGTTTCTACAAACCGGCCAATCCCGAAAAGTCTCCGGCCATGCAACGGTATTTTAGTCGCATAGTCGCATTGCTGGAAACGTCGTTTTCAATGAACCCGGAGACGCGGGAAATTACGCCCCGCCCCCTGTGCATGAGTGCTGAGGCGCTCAGTCTATACGCTCAATTCGCTGATACAGTGGAGGCTGACAACGGGCCGGACGGCGGACTTGACGTTGTCGCCGCATGGGCCGCGAAGGCCGGAGAACACGCGCTCAGACTGGCCGCTGTATTGACTCTCGTTGACAACGAAAACGCCCAAGAGATTGCCGCCGAACACATGGCGGATGGTATCGGGTTGGCGACCTACTACCTTTCCGAAATGCTCCGGCTTCGGAGTGAGGCCGGTATCCCTCCCGATGTTGTCGAGGCTGAAAAGCTCTTCCGGTGGATGCTGTCCACAGGTAAGACGGAGTTATCCGCACATGAGATTATGAACAAAGGGCCGGTGCGCACGGCTGCACGACTCGAACCACTACTTGCCATGCTCCAGCACCACCACTGGATTCATGCCCTTTTACCTACACCCGGACAGGGCCGACCGGCCAAAACTTGGAGGCTCAATCCCCATGCTTCCCGATAGCCTGAAAAAGTACCTGACCCCTTGCGACTATGCGACTAATGCGACTTTACTCCCCCCCAAGCCGGGTTTAGTCGCAAAAGTCGCAAAAGTCGCAGCCCCGGTATTTCAAAACGGCTGGGATTATGTCTTGGGTGACTGGCCCGAGGAGAGGGCCGCAATCATGGAATTCGACGGCGGACTGTCCCGCGCCGAGGCCGAACGCCGCGCCGGATTAAATTAACTAACAAGGAACATGAACATGAAAAGATGCAACGATGAACCTGCAACGAAACGTGTCCGCAATGCGACAAGGGCCGACGCGCTGGCCGCCCGTGTGCGGGCCGATCAAGCCTTGGCTTTAAGACTTGAAGGCCGCAGTTTTCGTGAAATCGGGGTCGCGCTGCATTGTGACGGCGCAACCGCTTATCGAGATATTGCCCGCGCCCTAGACGAATTGTGTGCTGACAACAAAGAATCCGCCAAAGCCATGCGCGATCTTGAGGCGCAACGACTCGACGCAATATTTGCTGCTCTGTGGCCGCGCGTACTGGCCGGTGAACTGCCAGCGACAGATCGCGTGCTGTCCGTCATGGCCCGGCGCGCCCGGATGTACGGCTTGGACGAACCCGTCAGGATCACCGCCACGCCGCCGGACGGCGGAGCTTTTGAATTCAGGCTCCCCGAGAACTGGGGGCATATTCAGCGTCCGGTCCGGCCCGAAATCGAATAGAAACCGCATCGCCACCGTGCCCCGGTTGGCCTGTGCTATCTGAGACAAGTAACGGGGCCGTGGTGGAATTCGTACATTTAGTGGCATGAGGTGGCCACACAACGCGTTGCCCCCGTGCGGGCCGGGTTCGTGCTTTTTGTCTCTTGGCTGCTGTGGGTATATGATTGCGCGAATGGAGGGCACGTCATGGTCATCTTTTCTTGCAGTGGATGTGGCCGGGAATTTTCAATGCCAGATGAATTTCACGGGCTGCGGGGAAAGTGTCCGACGTGTCGGCAGAGACTGGCGGAGTTGCCAAAATCGGAACCGGCAGTTATTCCGATAACGCCACCCCCTCAGCAATTCATTGTTATGAAGCCTAAGGCCACGTCGGCATTTTCACCCGCTGGATGTCTAATTATGATGATTGTGGCAGTACTCGGAGGGTGGGCGCTTCTCAAAGTGTTTGAGTTCAAAGACGAGCAAGAATATAGGGCAAAACATGGTGTTACATATTCCCAGTTCTTGAATATCTACAAGGGCATGCCTGAAAAAGAAGTGCGTCGCATATTCGGTAGTTATGGCACTAGTATCGCTTCATATTCTGTAGGCTACCACCAATTCTACAAGTACGCTTGGGATGGGAACAGCCCCAACAGTAGGGTACTGATTACGTTCAAAGATGACGAGGTTTACGATACCATGGAAGTTGGTTTGTAATGAAGCCGCCATCCACAGAGCGCACAATCAACGTTAATGGCGGCGGTTCCATGGGCGCGAATGCCGAATATTTACAGCCCCCCCGTAGTCTACGCCGCGCGCAAGACCACTATTAAGCGAGCTATAAAGCATAACGGCGACGCAAGCCGCAGACCGGAGAATGCTATGACAAAGCGCAAACAAGCCCCCCCCTCCGACCCCCTCGGAGTACAGGTGATCCAATTCGCCGTGTTCTTTGTCCTGGGCTTTTCGGTCACCATCGGCGCGGCGGTCCTGTTTTTCACAGACCCCGTCACCCTGCTATGGTGCATTTTGGCGGTTCCGTGCTTGATCGTCGTCGCCGTGATTGTCGTGGCTGTGCTGGAAGCGGCGGATACGCGCGAGTCTGGACCTGTACGTCGGGAGTCTGGACCTGTGCGTAACGTGCAGGCGCTACTTGAGGATGCAAAGGAAGTCCGCAGACAATGCGCACAAACGTTTGACCCCGTCGAAAGGGTAGCACTACAGACAGAATATCAACACATTTATGATGCACTTATGCAACATGGCATTATTCCACCGTCGGTACTCCCGCCGCCGGTTACTACACAGCCCCCTGTGGTCAACACCGTGCCAAAGACAATCAGGGCGAACGCATCTAATTGTGCTGGAAAGACAGTGACAAAGAACAATAGCCAAGGAAAAGTCAGCTTTCAGTGCCCCGCATGTAAGAGCATTTTGGCCATTCCAAGCGAATATATCGGGCAAAAAGGAAAGTGCCGGACGTGCGGCACCACCTTCATAGTAAATCCCTGAGTGACATGACCCTTTCCACGATTACACAACAGAGCGGACGCCCAAAAAAAGGTAACGCCATAGGGCTTGAACACGGCCCGCGTGACCTGATACCGCTGTCCGGTGCGAAAAGCCAAACACGACGGGGCGCAACACGTGAAGGGTAACAACGGCCACGTTAGGCCGCCTGTGTGGCCCTGAGAGGCGCGAACGACCCGGCACCCTCATGCTGATATGCCCGAACGGCGAAGCGCGACAGGGGTCGCTACGCTGGCCGCTATGGGCACTCAATACCATATAGTATATTTGCGGGGGTGAATATAACCGTTTATGGGGGAGTAGTGGGGGAATTGCTCTTGACAATACAGGAAAACACGGGAACACGGGGGAAACAGGACACCCGCATAAACAGGGGTTATAATGGCCCTTCATTGTCATAGTTTTTCCCCTTGTTACATATTAACTAGGACTCATAATCTCTTGGTCGTAGGTTCGAGTCCTACAAGGCCCACCAGTGAATAAATCAAGGTCTTGCGGAAATTTCCGCAAGACCTCTTTCTTTACCGGACAACGCCCCCTTCTCGTGCCAGCCCCTCCGTTTTTTGCCAGACAAATCCATCATCATTGCTCCAGGACCCGCCGAAACTGGGGAGAACACCTCTTGGGTCCATGTGACTTGCCACCACCCTCAGCCCCGAAGGCACCCCGACCACACAAGACAAGTGCAATGTCAGACCCCCACCCCTCGCCTGAACCAAGCGGGACAAGTCGCGGACATCCACAACCTGCGGCCATGCTTGACCCCGTAGGGGTCACCCAAAAGTAGCCACCGGCGGAGCGAAGCGGAACCCGTGGTCAACAGCAAGAATGCACCTGTCCCCGCAGGGGGCGAACACAGGCTGGGCCACGCCCATATCGCCCATGGAGCCGGAATGGACCATTCGGATACCTTAAGAGGGTAGAATAGGCCCTCGGCCAACGCCTGCCTGTGATCGGCGTTGTGCCAATCCCCTTTGGCATCATCAGCGGGACAAAAAGCACACCATGAATTCGAGAGAGCGCGTTTTCACCACACTGCGGCATCAGGAACCGGACCGGGTCCCCTTCAACATGCGGGTATGCGGTGACATCCTGGAGCAGTTGCGCGTCATCACGGGCGACCCCGAGGTCGACTGGTACACCCATTTCGGCCACGACATCCGTCCGGAGGACGGATTTGCATTCCCCGCCTGTCCCGATGGCACGGCCCCATGGGACTGGACGCCCCTGCCCACGGAGGCGGACCAGGCCCAGGCGTCGGACAGCATCAGCAAACACAAGGCCGGCGGCCAGGTGGTGTGCAGCGGCTACCAGATGGGCATCTTCGAGCACGCCAAGGAATGGTTCGGCGATGTGGACACCCTGCTCATGCCCTATACCGAACCGGAACGGTTCGGGCGCATGCTCGACCGCATCCTGCAGTGGAAGATGGCCGTCTACGGCCTCTGGGTCCAACTGGGCGTGGACGTGGTATGGATTGGCGACGACCTCGGCACCCAGCGCTCGCTGGTCATGAGTCCCGACGATTACACTCAATGGTACAAGCCCCGCCACCGCGAATTGATCGCGCATTTGAAGGCGCTCAATCCGGAAATCTACGTCGCCTTCCATTCCTGCGGCCACATTGCCCCGCTCATACCCGACCTCATCGAACTCGGCGTGGACATCCTGGAAGCCGTGCAAGCCGAAACGATGGACATCGCCCGGCTCAAACGCGACTTCGGCAGGGACATCACCTTTTGGGGCGGCGTCGGCGCCCAAAGCGTGCTGGCGCGAAAAGACCGCAGCGAAGTAATCGCCGGCGTGCGCGATACCCTCGAAATAATGATGCCCGGCGGCGGCTACATCGCATCGCCCTGCCACACCCTCACCGAAGAGGTTTCCTGGGAAAACATACTGGCCTACCACGAGGCCATCCAGCGCTACCGCGACTACGATTAAGGCCATTCAAGACGACCGCCCTTCCCTCTCGTTCCCAAGTTGCACTTGGGAATGTCCTTGTCTTCGAAGCTGTGCTTCGCCACGTTGGCCCATGGAGTTGCGTGCTTCGGGTACTTGCCTGCCTAAACTCAGGATGAGCAAGACGTCATGGTGAGAGCGCAAAGTGCAACTTTGCAGGCAAGTGCGTTCCCAAGTGCAACTTGGGAACGAGTGAAATTTGCCGCCACGCTTGGCTCCGGGACCACACACTGGGCTATAAGAAGAACGCGGCAATCCGCCGCTCTTGGCCCCGGAGGGGTCACACAATAATAGCCACGGGTGCAGCGAAGCGGAACCCGTGGTAAACACGAAGAGTCTCCCCGTCCCCGCAGGGGGCGAACAGGTTCGGAACCACGAAGCCTGAATTTGGAAACCGGAGAAATGACCGAAAATGAAATCCACCCGCCCTTTGCGCCATAATGATTGAAGGTCAGGCAAAGCCCGGCCCGCAAAGGTCAAGGTTGGCAAAGAGGCATGTTCCGGGTTGGCGTCAGCGAAGCCATGTTTCCACTGAACTCCACATAGCCCGGATAACCGTCAGGATAGGATTGTCATGACAGCAAAGACCCGCAATCAACTGTTGTTCCCCTTCATCATGGTCGCCTCCCTCTTCTTCATCTGGGGCTTCTGCCATGCCATGCTCGACGTGCTGAACAAACACTTCCAGAACATCCTCCACGTCAGCAAGACCCAGTCGGGCTTCATCCAGACCGCCGTCTTCGGCGCCTACTTCCTCATGGCCCTGCCTTCCGCCCTCCTGATCCGCCGCATCGGCTACCAGAAAGGCATCCTGCTCGGCCTCGTCGTCCTGGCCATTGGCGCCTTCCTGTTCATCCCCGCCGGGCTGGTCTTCCAGACCTTCTGGTCCTTCCTCTTTGCCCTCTTCGTCCTCTCCACCGGCCTCGCCTGCATTGAAACCGCGGCCAACCCCTACGTCACCGTGCTCGGCCCGAAGGACGGCGCCGCGGGCCGCCTGTCCACCGCGCAGGCCTTCAACTCCGTCGCCTACATCATCGCGCCCACCATCGGCGGCGCCTTTATCTTCCGCGCCCACCAGGAAGCGGGCGCGCCCGTCGATTTCAACACCCTCATCATCCCCTACGCCGTCCTGGGCTTTGTCGTGCTCGTGGTCTTCGGCGTCTTCTCCCTTGTCAAACTGCCCGACATCGCCGGCGACGGCGACGATTCCGCCTCCCTCGACGATGAGCACACCCACAAGGCCCCCCTCATCCGCCAGCCCCATTTCATTTTCGGCATTGCCACCCAGTTCCTCTATATCGCCGCCCAGGTCGGTGTGAACGCCTTCGCGGTGAACTACATCCTCGAAAACGCCATCACCAAGGACGCCTCCGGCGCCACCAGCACCGCCCCGCTCTTCGCCTGGTACGGCTCCCTCACCGGCGCTGCCACCTCCGAGGCCACGGCTGCCTTCGTGATCACCTTCGCCATGATCCTCTACGCGGTCGGCCGCTTCTCCGCCGCGCCCATCACCCGCTTCATCAAGCCAAACATCCTGCTCTCCCTCTACGGCATCATCAACTCCGCCATCATCCTGCTCGTCATGGCAAACATCAAGCACATCTCCTGGATGGTCCTGCCCTTCTGCTGGCTCTTCATGTCCATCATGTTCCCCTTCATCTTCGCCATGAGCCTGCGCAATCTCGGTGAAAAGACCAAACTGGCCGCCTCCTTCCTCATCATGTCCATCGTCGGCGGCGCCGTGGCCCCGCCCCTCATGGGCTACCTCGCCGACCAGTACCACAGCATGGCCATCTGCTTCATTCTGCCCCTGATCGGCTTCATCGCCCCCACGCTCTACGGCTTCGCCTATCCCAGCCTCCTGGCAAAATCCCAAAGAGCCTCATAACCCAAAAGACTGAAGATAATGGGCAGGCAGCAATGTCTGCCCCACATTCCCCCGCCCCCGAACGGGGGCAAACTACAATAGCCGCAGGTGGAGCGAAGCGGAACCTGCGGAAAAGCCCCAATCGTTCCCCGTCCCCGCAAGGGGGCCAACTTCCCGCGCGCCCTTCACCCTGTGTCCTCATCCTGTTCACCCTGTGTCCTCATCCTGTTCATCCTGTCCATCCATGTTCATTTCTCCCCCTTCCTCCCCCCAATGATCCACTGGAAAACAAAACGAAAAAGGTCTACTATCATCCTTGGTCGGCCGTTGACAACAACACAGCGCAGCGACATCAACAGGAGGGACTGTCATGATCCAGCACACCTGTCCGAACTGTGGGGCGCGCCTCGACGTTCCGGACCAATACGCGGGCCAGACCGTTAAATGCGGCGGATGCGGTGCCGCCACGCTCTGCCCCATGGATTCCTGTCCGCCGTCCATTCCCGTGGTACTGGTGGAAGGGTTTGCACCGCCGCCGCCGCCCGTTCAGGAAGGCTCCAAATCCCAGGCCATCGTCAGCCTCGTCCTCGCCATTCTCGCCTTTGCCTGTGTCGGTCCGCTGGCCTCCATCCCGGCCGTTATCCTGGGCCACTTCGCCCTGTCGAACATCAACAAGGGAAAGATGCCCGCCGACGCGCGCGGTCTGGCCGTCGCAGGGCTTGTCCTCGGCTACATAAACATTGCCTTCGTGATCATCCTCATGCTGGTGCTGCCCGCCATCATGCTGCCCGCGCTGTCGCGCGCCCGTGAGGCGGCCCGCCGCTCCTCCTGCCAAAACAACCTCAAGCAGATGGGCCTCGTCTACAAAATGTTCGCCAACGAGAGCAAAGGCCAGAAGTATCCCCACCTGTCCGGCACGCCCGGCCAGTTGATGTCGGTCAAGACTGAAATCTATCCCGAATTCCTGACCGACGGCAATGTTCTGATTTGCCCGTCCATGCCTGACGTGGGGAAGTGGCGTGACCGCAAAGAGGAGGCGATAGACGACGAGGCCTACTTCTACCTCGGCTACGCCGTCAGCGGCGACAGTGACGTTGCGGCTTTTTGCAATGCCTACAAGGAGCGCATGGCAAAGGGCCAACCCCTCGACGGCGACCTGGAAGTGCCGCAGGGAACGGGTTCGTCCGGCGGTAGCCTCATCTATCAGTTGAGAGAAGGCGTCGAGCGCTTCTTCATCACCGACATAGGCAACCCCGCAGGCGCCGCCATGATGCAGTCAAAGATTCCCATCCTCATCGAGCGCCCCGAGAACCACATGCCCAAAGGCGGCAATGTCCTCTTCATGGACGGTCACGTGGAGTTCATCAAATACGACGGCACCCACTGGCCCATGACCGACAGAACCATGAACGCGCTCAAAGAACTCGACGCAATGGGGAAATGACCTGCCGCGAGGTCATTCCCATTCATCCCATAACTCCCATGCCTCACGCTGGCAATCCCCGCCTCGTCCGCGCCATTTTGAAAAACGCCCCCGTATGTGCTAGTTTCAAGCTCCCGGCAAAGGCGTGCCGGCACGGTTTGGAGGGTCTTAGCATTATGGGTGTGGATCAGATCAAGGCAAGCCTGAATCTGGGCGCGGTGCTCCAGAATCTTGCAGAATTGTGCCGGCTCGACCCGGAATCGCAGAAGCTCATCCGCGACTGGGATGTCTGCGTCCAGTTCACCGTGTTCGCCGGGCCGAAAGCCTGGGTGGAGTTCCGCGGCGGCGAATGCCGCACCGGACTGGGCACCACCGCGCTGTCGGACGTCCATTTGGTCTTTGTCACCCCCGGTCATCTCAACGCCATGTTCGCCGGAAGTGCCATTCCCCCCATTCCGGTCAAGGGGTTCAAGCGGCTCGGTTTCCTGAAGAACGAATTCCCCCGGATCACCGCCCGGCTGGAGCATTATCTCAAGCCCGGCCCCGGCATGCTCGACGACCCCGCCTTTCTGGCGGCAAACACCACGCTCACGCTGCACACCGCGGCCAATGCCCTGCGCGAACTGGTGAAGACCGAACCCACGGCCGGAAAGATTGCCGCGGGCACCCCCACCGGACGGCTGCAACTCGCCGTCGGCAGTGACGGCCCGGCCGCGTGGGTCTCTTTCAGTCCCAACGGCATGGAGGTGGGTCGCGGCCGTCTGGAGCATCCCGACGCAACCATGACCTTCCGCGACATCCCCGTGGCGCAGGGCGTGCTCTCCGGCAAGGAGGACGGACTGGCCGCCATCGGGCGCGGCGAAGTGGTCATCTGGGGCATGCTGCCGCTCATCGACAGCGCAACACTGATTATGGACCGCGTCGAGCGGTATCTTGCATGACGGAAGGGTACGGGCAATGACGGCGGCAACAGGCGAGGGCGCGTCCATGACACCTTACGAATATCCAAAATCCACCGAACTGCTGGCCCGGGCCTCCAAAGTGATTCCCGGCGGCATCTACGGCCATTTCGGCCCCCCGCCCTATGTGCCCGTCAGCGCCTACCCCTTCTGGTCCGACCGGGCGCAGGGGGCGCACTTCTGGGACGTCGATGGCAACCGCTTCATCGACTACATGTGCGCCTACGGCCCCATGATCCTCGGCTACGCCAATCCCGTTGTCGATGCTGCCTACAAGGCGCAGATGGAGCAGGCCGACTCCAACTCCCTCTGTTCCCCCCGCATGATTGAACTGGCCGAACTGATGGTCGACATGATTCCCATCGCCGACTGGGCCTTCTTCGCCAAGAACGGCGCCGACATGACCAACCTGGCCGTCATGACCGCCCGCGCGGCCACCAACCGAAAAAAGATCATCGCCATCAAGGGCGGCTACCACGGCACCACCCCCTGGATGCAGGGCCCCGGCCACCACGGCCTGACCGACGACGACCTCAACCACATCATCCGCATACCCTTCAACGACATCGTTGCCCTGGAGCGCGCCATCTCGCAGTATCCGAACGATGTGGCCGGATTCATTTCCTCCCCCTACCACCACCCGATCTTCACCGACAATGAGCTGCCCGCACCCGGCTACTGGCAGCAGGTGCAGGCCCTGCTAAAGAAGAACGGCATCGTCTTCATCATCGACGACGTGCGCGCCGGGTTCCGCGTGAACCTCGGCGGCACCTGCGAGCAGTACGGTTTCAAGCCCGATCTCATCGCCTTCTGCAAGGCCATCGGCAACGGCTACCCCATCTCCGCCCTCGTCGGCACCGAGGCGCTGCGCAACGACGTCTCCAAGGTCTTCCACACCGGCAGCTACTGGTTCAGTGCGGGACCCATGGCCGCGGCCATCGCCACCCTCACCGAACTGCGCCGTATCGACGGTCCCAAGATCCTGCGCGAGACCGGCGAGAAACTCGCCAAGGGCATGATCGACGTCGCCGCCAGCCACGGCTACACCATCAAGGTCAGCGGCGAACCCTCCATGATGTATGTTCGCATCACCGACGATCCCACGCTCATGCTCCAGCAGGCCTGGTGCGGCGAATGCACCCGCCGGGGCGCATTCTTCACCTCCCATCACAACTGGTTCGTCTCCACCGCCCACACCGATGAGGACATCCAGGAAACATTGCGAATCTGTGACGAAGCATTCAAAGCAGTGAAGAAGACCGCTTAGAATCCAGAATAGAAGACCGAAAGGCGAATACAGAAGGAATATAGAAAGAAACAATGGAAACCCGGCCGCGAGCAAGGTCTTTTGAGGACCTTATTGTGTGGCAGAAAGCGCATGCCTTTGTGCTGGAAACCTACATCTTTACGCGCGGTTTTCCCAATGATGAACGGTTTGGACTGACATCACAATTGAGACGCGCAGCCGTCTCGATTGCGGCAAACATGGCAGAAGGTTTCAAGAAAAAGGGAAAGGCGGACAAGGCCCGTTTTTCAACATTGCCCAAGGCTCCGCCGAGGAGTGTCGTTACTATATGATACTGGCCAAGGACTTGAATTACGGTGACTCCAGCAGCCTGTCACAACAGATTGCGGAGGTAAGCAAACTTCTTGAGTCCTATCTGTGTGCCATAATCGATTCCAACCACTGAGGTTGACCTGATAGAGCTTCGGTGTGTCGAAGACAAAAGTTGAACATGGTGGATTTTTGGAGACGGTCATGGAATGGCCGCGCTTTCCGTCCGACTAGAACTAGGCGGAAGGAAGGCACGCCGGAGATGCCCTATTCATTCGTGTTCACGACTCTCTGAGGCATCTTCCAGATTCCGCATTCCTTTGTCTTCATTTTTCTGGGTTCTGACTTCTGTCTTCTTCCGTCTTCTTGTTTTTGTCTTTCATTCTGGCTTCTGGATTCTGGATTCCAATAAAGGTTAATCACTCATGCCATTGACTGATCAAGAACTCAAGGATCTCTCCCGCACCGCCGCCAAGGTGCGGCGGGATATGGTTGATGTTACCGGATGGTCCGGCGGAGCGCACATCGGCGGCTCTTTGAGCATGGCCGATATACTGGTGCTGCTCTACTGGAAATACATGCGCATTGATCCGGCAAAGCCGGATTGGGAAGACCGTGACCGCTTTGTCCTCAGCAAAGGCCACGGTGGCATGGGCCACGCGGTCGTCCTGGCCAACCGCGGCTACTTTCCCATGGAAGACCTCAAGAGCTTCAACGAAACCGGCTCAAAACTGGGCATGCACCTCGACAGCCACAAGGCCGTCGGGTGCGAGATTTCCACCGGTTCCATGGGCCACGGACTCTGCCAGGCCGTTGGCCTGGCGCTTGGGGCCAGGGTGCTCAAGAAAGACTGGCGCACCTTCGTCATCATCGGCGACGGCGAGAGCGACGAGGGCTCCATCTGGGAGGCGGCCATGTCCGCCGCCCACTACAAGACCGGCAACCTCATCGCCTTCCTCGACCGCAACCACTACATGATCGACGGCAACACGGAAAAAATCATGTCGCTGGAACCTTTCGCTGACAAATGGCGCGCATTCGGCTGGGAAACCATAGAGGTGAGCGGCCATGATCTCAAGGCCCTGTCCGGAGCCATCGAGTTTGCCCTGGACTACAAGAAGGGTCCCGTTATGCTCCTCTGCGAGACGGTGAAAGGAAAAGGCGTGGACTTTATGGAAGGCAAGGCCGCCTGGCACTACGGCGGTCTCGGCGCGGACCTGGTCGAGAAGGCCAAAGCCTCGATAGGGGAGGGCTGAACCATGGCAAAGGCTGAAAGCACCGTTACCTGGACCGTCTACGACGCCCTCAAAATGAGCGCCCGCGAAATCTACGGCGTTGTCCTCACCGACCTCGGCGGCGTCAATCCCAATATCGTCGGCCTCTCCGCCGACCTCGCCAAATCAACGCAGATTGGCGCCTTCGGCGACAAGTTCCCCGACCGCTTCTTCAATTTCGGCATCGCCGAGCAGAACATGTTCGGCGTCGCCGCGGGCATGGCCAAGGCCGGGCTGCTGCCCTTCGTCTCCACCTTCTCCGCCTTCGCCTCCATGCGCGCCTGCGAGTTCCTGCGCACCGACATCTGCTACCAGAACCTCAATGTCAAGGTCATCGCCACCCACGGCGGCACCTCCTTCGGCTCGGCCGGTTCCACCCACCACGCCTTCGAGGACCTGTCCATCGTGCGGGCCTTCCCGAACCTGACGGTCATCGTTCCGGCCGACGGTTTCGAAACCGCCCAGGCCGTCAAGAAGTGCATGGACATCAACGGCCCGGTCTACATCCGCATCGGCCGCGGCTTCGAGCCCTCGGCCTATGCCGCCGAGGACGACACCTTTGAGATCGGCAAGGCCGTCGAGATGCACCCCGGCACCGACATCACCGTCATCGCCTGCGGCCCCACCGTCTTCCAGGCGCTGGAGGCGGCCAAAATCCTCCAGACCGACGGCGGCGTCAGCGTCCGCGTGCTCAACATGCACACCATCAAGCCTATCGACAAAGAGGCGATCCTCAAGGCCGTCACCGACACGCGCCGCATCCTCACCGTCGAGGACCACAACGTCATCGGCGGGCTCGGCTCCGCCGTGGCCGACGTGATTGCCGGCAGCGGAAAAGGCTGCGCCTTCGAGAAGGTCGGCATCCCCGACGTGTTCACCCCCCACGGATATCCCGAAGATCTCATGCACCTGTACAAGACCGACACCGACGGCATCATTGAAAAGGTGCGCGAGATTCTGGGACGCGATTTTGAGGCCGACGAGGACTGGGAAGACGAGGTGTAGACGATGGCGACAAGCGAAGACCTGCTCACCGCGCGCATCGTGCTGCGCGCCGTATTGCCCCTGATAAAAGTCATGGTCGAGGACGACCCGAAGAAACGCGCCCAGTTCGAGGGCCTCTCCGGCACCATCCAGTTCTCCGCCCGCGACGAGTCCGGCCCTGTCGGCGCCCATATCCGCTTCGACAACGGCGCCTTCATGCTCGTCCATGCGCTGATCGACAAGCCCGACATCCATTTCGTCTTTTCCAGCGTGGCCAAGATGAACGCCATGTTCCGCGGCAAGCCCGTCCTGCCCGCGCTCGGCCCCCTGCTGCAGGGCGCCTTCGGCCATTTCGGCCTGCTGGTAAAAACCTTCGGTCTGCTCCTCGGCCTCAAACTGCTCATGCCCGACGCCAAACCCAAGACGGCCGAATTGAAACGCCTCAAGGTCAAAATGACCCTCTACATGGTTTCCACCGCGCTCAGCCAGTTGAACAAGTTCGGCGACCCCGAAATGGTCAAGTGGACCACCAAGCAGCCCGAGCGCATCTACCAGTGGACCGTCACCGGCACCGACATCGCCTGCTACCTCAAAATAAAGGCCGGCCAGACCAAGGCCGGCCGCGGCATGTACGAACGCCGCCAGCCCTTCGTCCACATGAAATTCGCCGGCGTCGACGAGGCCCTGCCCATCCTCGGCAACCAAATCCCCATCGTCGACGCCATGACCAAGGGCATGGTCGTCAACGACGGTTCCCCCGAATACGGCTCCCGCATCGGCGACTTCATGCAGCGCATCGCCAACCTGCTGGTGTAAGTGCCACGAGTCCCCCATGTCCGCCCATGCGTGCATTACTGGAAGCGCCGGCATCTCTGCCGGCTCTTCGCCCTTTACCGGGTCCAAGAAAGCCGCCGGGGGACTGGCTCACGTTTCCGCCCAAGGCGAAGGGACGGCAGTACTGTCGCGTATCGGAAACGGGTGCCTGTAAGAGAGCAGGAAAAATCCAGCATTCAGCAGTAGTAAATATCCCCCGGCAAAGCCGGGGGAACTCCCAATTGGAATAGATGCGTTCGCCCTGGCCCCAACATGCTATGCTCATGTTGACTGGGTTTCGCCACCTTCCATGAAGGCCATGGTAATGCGTCATACACGGCGACAAACGCATCGAGGAGAACCGCATGCAGTACGGAACAACGCGCCGCGACTTCTTGAAAACCACGGTGGGCACCGCCGCGCTGGCCGCGCTGACGTGCACCTTTGCCTCCCCCGCCCGGGCCGGGGAAAAGGCCAGGCCCAACATCGTCTACATCCTTGCCGATGACCTCGGCTACGGCGATGTGAACTGCCTCAACCCCGAATCAAAAATACCAACGCCCAACATTGACCGCATCGGCAAAGAGGGCATGATCTTCACCGACGCCCATGCGGGCGCCGCGCTCTGCACCCCCACCCGCTACGGCATCCTCACCGGAAGATACAGTTGGCGCTCCAAACTCAAATGCAGCGTCCTCGACGGCTATTCCCCCCCGCTCATCGACCGCGGCCGCATGACCGTCGCCTCCATGCTCAAGACCCAGGGCTACCACACGGCCTGCGTCGGCAAATGGCATCTGGGCCTGCAATGGGGCACCACCAAGGGCACCCGTCCCGGCCCCGCCAACATCGACTACACCAAGCCCGTCGCCGACGGCCCCGTGGCCCTGGGCTTCGACTACTACTACGGCATCCCTGCCTCGCTCGACATGGTCCCCTATGTCTACATCGAAAACGACCGCATCGAGGCCGCGCCCACCGAAAAGGCCGAAGCCAGCGAAAAACCCGCCTACTACCGTGCCGGACCGATGGCCCCCGGCTTCAGCCACCGCGACACCCTCCCCCACCTCACCCAAAAGGCGGTGGAGTGCATCGACAAGCACGCGGCCGCCAAAGACGGCAAGCCCCTCTTCCTCTACTTCCCCCTCACCGCGCCCCACACCCCCATCATGCCCACCCCCGAATTCGAGGGAAAGAGCAAAGCGGGCGTCTACGGCGATTTCGTCTGCGAGGCCGACGGAAGCGTGGGCCAGATCCTCGAGGCGCTGGAGCGCAACGGCATGGCCGAAAACACACTCATTATGTTCGCCAGCGACAACGGTGCCTCGCCCTCGGCCGACTTCAAAAAGCTCCACGAAATGGGCCACGAACCGAACTACCATTTCCGCGGCCACAAATCCCAGATTTGGGAAGGCGGCCACCGCATCCCCTTCGTTGCCCGCTGGCCCAAACAGATCAAGCCCGGTTCCAACTGCGACCACACCGTCTGCCTCACCGACCTCATGGCCACCGCCGCCGAAATCACCGGCGCCGTCCTGCCCGACAACGCCGCCGAGGACAGCGTAAGCCTCCTCTCCACCCTGCGCGGCCAGGCCGCACAGCCCGTCCGCGAGGCCGTCGTGCACCAGTCCGGCGGCGGCAACCTCTCCATCCGCCAAGGCCAATGGAAACTCGAATGCTGCCCCGGCGGCGGCGAAAACAACAACGCCAAACCCGGCAAAGACGCACAGCCCGGTTCGCCCCCCGTCCAGCTCTACGACCTCAGCGCCGACATCGGCGAACAGGCCAACCTGCAGGATAAGCACCCCGAAGTGGTCGAGCGCCTCACCAAACTCCTGCAAAAGTACATCGACGACGGCCGCAGCACCCCCGGCAAGCCCCAGCAAAACGAAGGCAAAACCAGCATATGGGGCCCCGGCCCAAACAAAGATCTCCAAACAGACGGAATGTAGCCGGTCTAAATATGCAAGCGCCCCACGGGGAGCGCCCTACTGGGAGCGCCGGCGTCTCGCCGGCTGACCCCGGCGCAAACCCTTGGACGCAAGACAAATCGAGGTCATGGGAGACACACACATGAGTTCACAAAAATCAGAACGCGAAGGCATCGGCTGCGGCGTCTTCCTCATCCTCGTCGGCGTCGGACTCTTCGCCGAGCGCATGGGATGGTTCCCCTTCAGCACCGTCTGGTTTCTCCCCGCCGCCTTCGTGGCATGGGGCTGCGCCGAAATCTACGAAGCTCTGCGCACCAAGTGAAACACCCCCGCTCTGCGCAAACGCCAACGCTCGGAGACCACTAAAATGCGCGCGACAATGTTCACCCTCATCGCCCTCATGCTCACCTCCACCGCCCCCGCCCACGCGGATGATATCGTGGCCAAGACCACCGTCGACCAGGTCTGGTCCGGACACCCCGTCGGCTTCGCGCTGCTCACGCGCGGCGACCATCAATTCGTCGCCTACTACAACGCCGACCGTCAAATGACCGTCGCCATGCGCCATCCCGGCGAAGACCAATGGCAAAAGGCCGCACTGCCCGAGAAACTGGGCTGGGACAGCCACAACTACGTGACCATGGCCGTCGACGACGCGGGCTTCATCCACCTCAGCGGCAACATGCACTGCCGGCCACTCGTCTACTTCCGGACCACCGCGCCCCTCGACATCACCACCTTCACTCCCGCTCCAATGGTCGGCCAGCGCGAAGACCGCGTCACCTACCCCGATTTCCTCCCCGCCCTCCGCGGCCCCGAAAACACCCTCCTCTTCACCTACCGCGACGGACAAAGCGGAAACGGTGAACAGATCTACAATAAGTACGACCTCAAGACCCAACAATGGAGCCGCCTGCTCGACACCCCCCTGACCACCGGCGGCGGAAAAATGAACGCCTACTTCTACGGCCCCGTCAAGGGCCCCGACGGCTTCTGCCACCTCTGCTGGGTCTGGCGCAACACGGGCGACTGCGCCACCAACCACGACGTCTGCTACGCCCGCAGCAAGGACATGCTCCATTGGGAAAGCGCCGCAGGCAAACCCCTCACCCTGCCCATGACCCTCGACACCGCCGACATCGTCGACCCCGTGCCCGTCAAAGGCGGCGCACTCAACGGAAACGTCAAACTCGGTTTTGATTCCAAGAACCGCGTCATCGTCAGCTACCACAAATTCGACCCGGACGGAAACACCCAAATCTACAACGCCCGCTTCGAGGACGGCGCATGGAAAAGCCGTCTCCTCACCGACTGGAAATACCGCTGGGAATTCGGCGGCGGCGGCGCCATCATCACCGAAATCCACCTCTCCGGCGTCACCACCGGGAAAGACGGCCCCCTCCAGCTCAACACCACCCACAAAGAATACGGCACCCAAAACTGGCGCATCGACGAGGACACCCTGAAACCCCTCGGCGCAACCAAACTGGATTCCCCCACCGCCACCGACATCGACGACCTAGAAAGCGACACCCCCGGCATGACCGTCCGCCAGTCAAACGACCTCGGCACCGGCGACAACCCCGACCTAAAATACGTCCTCCGCTGGGAAACCCTCGGTCCCAACCGCGACCAACCCCGAGAAGGTCCCCCGCCCCCACCGACGACGCTGCGGGTTATCACCTTGCGGAAGTAGACGCGTCAGCCTGCCACGTTCTGTAAATCGTGGACGCTTCCTCTTGCCGCGTTTCGCTTCTACCTGACAAAAAGGGGACAGGCCCAAAGCGGCAGGAACGACCCCACCGTCACCGTCATTGCACACCCCCTTCAGAACACGCTACACCCTACGACCGAGCATACATCTGCTGTTTGCCGCCGGATGCCCCGTTCCGCTTGATGTTGCAGATGATCGGTATCCTCGCTTTGTCCGCCCGCTTTGGGTGGCTGTAAAGCACCACGTTGAAAGAGTAGTTCCGCGTGGTCACCCGTCTCCGGGTGATGATGGACCGGAACCCGCGCAGGAAATCATTGCCCCCCCTTCTGGCCAGGAAAACCATGATCTCCGGCAGGGCATCCAGCGGATCGTCCACATCCCGGTCAAATACCAGGGTGTCGAAGAGGATGAACACGGGCGCCCTTCCGTCATTCGCCTCGCCCCGTGCGGGAACAAGGTCCCAGGCCATGTCATTGTCCAGATCATGCCCCACGATAACCGTGTCCCGCAGGCAAACGCAGGACTCCAACTTGCCATGGTCGACCACCGCATCCATGAACCGCTTGTCCCGCCTACCCGGCGCGGGGGCGTATATGTCGGTGATGGTCGGCGACAGCCCCACCAGGTCAAAGCATTTCTGCGTGTACGGCTTGGCGCCCTTCGTCACGCACACCGTCCGCACCCCCGAATGGATCAGGATGGCCAGCGCCTGGCGCGAACCCTGCCGCTGTTTCAGGAAACGCTCC
Organism: Candidatus Hydrogenedentota bacterium; assembly: GCA_903893795.1. Classification (GTDB taxonomy): domain Bacteria; phylum Hydrogenedentota; class Hydrogenedentia; order Hydrogenedentales; family CAITNO01; genus CAITNO01. Next base: position 37,596 of record CAITNO010000141.1, read on the forward strand.
TTCTCCCGCTCAATATAGGCATACAACTGTTCCTGCCATTTGATGAACGCCTCCGTGACCTGCGGCGAACCCCTTCCATAGGCCCGTTCAAAACGATCCCACGCCTCCTCCTCCTTGGCCACCCGCTGCGCCCGCAGTCTGCTTTCCCACACGAGCAGCAGCTCGTCATTGTCAATCAGGACCAGCTTTTCCCTCAGATTGACAGACCCCGTCAGCCGTCCAAAGATGCAGGCAAAGAAATCCCGTCCCCCGCGGACCAACCGTCCGATGAAACCCCCGGCATCAGGCCTGTCACCAAAATTCAACGTACTGCGTCTCCAATCTGGTACCCGAAATGATAGGCCATTGCCGCCGTCAATATCCAGAGAATTATCTGGGAATGAATCCCGGAACGGCGGAAATAACGGAACTAACCACAAATGCTCCTCGCAATGGACACAAATGCTATCCTATACCCGCCGCGCGGGCACCATGACCGCACCCCATCCGCAACCCGTGGAGTACAGACCGATGAACCGCCGCCAATTCATGAGCACCAGCCTTGCCGCCATTTCGGCCGCCGCCCTTTGCCCCAGCCAAAACGCCTTCGGCGCCGCCGCGTCGAAAGACGCGGCCAGGCCCAACATCGTCGTCATCCTCGCTGATGACCTGGGCTTCTCCGACATCGGCTGCTACGGTTCGGAAATTCACACGCCCAACCTCGACCGCCTCGCCGGTGAGGGCCTGCGCTTCACCCAGGCCTACAACGTCGCCCGCTGCTGTCCCTCGCGGGCCGCCCTGCTCACCGGCCTCTATCCCCATCAGGCGGGCATGGGCGACATGACCGGCGGCGGCGCCAAGAACCGGCCCGAAGGCCCCTACCAGGGCTACCTCAACCAACACTGCGTCACCATGGCCGAACTGCTGCACACCGCAGGCTACAGCACCTACATGTCCGGCAAGTGGCACGTGGGCGAGAAGTCGGACCACTGGCCGCGCAAGCGCGGCTTCGACCGCTATTTCGGACTCATCAGCGGCGCCTGCAGCTACTTCGGCATCCTCCCCCAGGAAACGCCGCCCCGCGTCATGGTCCGCGACGACGAGCCCTACGCCCCCGAGAGCGACCACTTCTACATGACCGACGCCTTCACCGACAACGCCGTCCGCTATCTGGAAGAGCACGACAAGGCCAAGCCCTTCCTGCTCTACCTCGCCTACACCGCCCCCCACTGGCCCCTCCACGCGCTGGAGGAGGACATCGCCAAATACCGGGGCAATTACTCCCAAGGCTGGGACAAACTGCGCGAAGAGCGCTACGAGCGCATGGTAAAGCAGGGCATCATCGACCCCAAGTGGAAACTGTCTCCCCGCGACAGCGAGGTGCCCGCCTGGGACGGCGTGGAGATCAAGGAGGACTGGGACCTGCGCATGGCCGTCTATGCCGCCATGATCGACCGCATGGACCAGGGCATCGGCCGCGTGCTCGACACGCTGAAAAAGCAGGGCATGGAGGACAACACCCTCGTCCTCTTCCTTGCCGACAACGGCGGCTGCCATGAGCATGTGGACAAGCCCAAACTCCACAAGTCCGGCGCGCTGCCCGGCACCCGCGATTCCTACCTGTCCTACGAGCGCCCCTGGGCCAACGCCAGCAACACGCCCTTCCGCATGTTCAAGCACTGGTGCCACGAGGGCGGCATCGCCACCCCGCTCATCGCCCGCTGGCCCGCCCGCATCAAAGAGCACGGCACCCTCACCCGCCAGGTCACCCACATCACCGACATCATGGCCACCTGCGCCGACCTTTCCGGCGCGGCTTATCCAAAGTCCGTCGCCGACCAGGAAATTCATCCCCTCGTCGGCAAGACGCTCGCCCCCGTCTTCGACGGCAAAACCCGCGAACCCCACGCGCGGCTATACTGGGAGCACGAGGGAAACCGCGCCCTGCGCGAGGACAAGTGGAAACTCGTCGCCACTGCCTCCGGCGACTGGGAGCTCTACGACATGGAAGCCGACCGCACCGAACTCACCAACCTCGCCCACGCCCAACCCGAACGCGCCAAGACCATGTTCGACTCCTGGGAAACATGGGCAAAAGAAAACGGCGTCAACACCCACACAGACATACTCGGAAAACTCGGCGCCGCCGCAAAAGGCGAATAGCTCCCCGTGCCGCAGGCGTCCCGCCTGCCTGCCCAAAATCCCAGGCCCGTACCATGTCATGGCTGTCGTGTCCGTGCACGTCCGTGCTTCCCCTCTGCCCCCCAACCCCATCCACCGTTTCCACAAAAGCCCAACGATATGACATACTGAAGTGGCCCCGTCTCCCCAGAGCGACCACGAACCGAAAAAGAAAGGCTTCCCCGTGAACTCCAGAAACTACCTGCTGCAAAGATGGACCCTGTCGGGCGCCCTTGCCCTGCTGCTGGCCGGCATGGCCCTCTCGGCCGCCGCCGAAAACACCGCCACCACGCCGGTGTCCCGCGAAGAAAAGCCCGCTTGGGTAAAGCGCCACCAGTCCATGGCCGACCGCCTGAAAGAGGGTCATGCCAAGCTCCTCTGGATTGGCGACTCCATCGTGCAGCGCTGGGAGGGGCCGGGCAAGCCCATCTGGAACAGGTACTACGGGCACCGCGACGCGGTGAACCTAGGCATCGGCGGCGACAGAACCCAGCACGTGATCTGGCGCCTGCAGCACTGCAATCTCGAATGCGTGTCACCCAAACTGGCCATTGTCATGATCGGCCAAAACAACGGCCCCGACAACACAGCCGAAGAAATCGCCGAGGGCAACGCCGCCATCCTGTCATTGCTGCGCGAGAAACAGCCAAACATGAAGATTCTGCTGCTGGGCATCACCTTCCGGGGCGAAAACCCCAACGAGGAGCAGGTGAAGCTGGCGAAGACGAATGAGATCCTCGCCAAGATGGACGACGGGAAGCATGTCTTCTTCATGAACATAAACAAGATATACCTCCGGCCCGACGGCACCATCCCCAAGTCGCTCATGCCCGACTGTGAACACCCGAACAAAGAAGGCTGCCGAATCTGGGCAGAAGCCATCGAGCAAAAGGTGGCCGAACTGCTCGGCGAACGGCCCATCAAGCCCGAGAGCGAAGCCCCCAAGTGGCGTCCCGGCTGCGGTTCCCGGCACTAAACCCGGGCAATCGAGAAATCGCCCATTTGGACTGCGGCGGCAACGACGCCGCTTTGGCTTCCTCAAAGCCGCGCCACACAGGGCGCTTCCCGAAAGCGCGTCCGTGACCGTCCCTGTTCGTCCGTACAGAAAAGGTCTTCACCCTGCCGCCAAACAACAAACCAGCGGAAGAATCCCTTCCGGAAATGCTATACTATCTACTGGGTTTTATCAGTATCGACGCGGGCGGGGTTGTCTTGGTCTGAAAACCGCAGCACGCGTTACGTTCAAGGAATGAATACTGCCATGTGGACGATTAAACATTTTTCGGTCGGGCATTCGCTTGCGTTGCGGGTCCTTCCCCTCGTATGCCTGGTGATTGCCCTGAAAACCGGTGCGCATTGTTTCGGGCTGGAACTGCTCGCGCTCAGCCCGCTCTTTTCCGGTATCCTCGCCGCCAACGTGTTTCTCATGGGCTTCTTGATTTCCGGTGTGCTGTCGGACTACAAGGAAAGCGAGAAGCTCCCCGGTGAACTGGCCGTGAGCATCCAGGCCTTCCGCGACGAGGCGCACGGCATCCTCAAGGCAAAACAGGCCGAAGAGGCCCGGGCCTGCCTCGCCTACACAGGCCAGCTCGCCGAGGCCATTCTGGACTGGTTTCAAAAGAAGCGTCGCACCCAGGAGGTCTTTGACCTGATACGCGGACTCAATGACCAGTTCAGAGCCATCGAACCCTTCACCGCGCCCCAGTTCATCGCCCGGCTCAAGCAGGAGCAGACCAGCCTGCGCAGGATGATTGTCCGCTGCCACACCATCCGCGAGACCGATTTCGTCACCTCCGGATACATCATTGCCGAAATCACCACCGTCCTGCTTTGTCTTGGACTCATTCTCACACAATTCACCCCGTTTTATGAATCTCTGTTCTTCGTCTTTGTCATCAGTTTCTTCCTTATCTATCTGCTCGCACTCATACGCAGCCTCGACAATCCGTTTGGCTATTATGAGCGGGGTTCCCTGGAGAATGTGCAGCTCAAGCCGCTCGAGGAACTCGTCGCGGAAACACGCAGGGAACAGGTCTAGGTACCGGTCCGGCACAGGACCAGCCAGACACGGGGATCGTAGACATGGCAGAAAACTGGGATATCACACAACTGAAGGGACTCACCGAGCGGGAGGCGCTTGACCGCCTGCGCTCCGAGGGCTACAACGAGCTTCCGGCGGCAAAGAAAAGCGGGATCCTTGGCTCACTGCTGGAAGTCCTGCGGGAGCCCATGTTCCTGCTGCTCATCGCCTGCGGCGTGATCTATCTGCTCCTGGGCGAAACATCCGACGCGGTCATGCTGCTGGGCTTCGTGTTCGTCATTATAGGCATCACCTTCTACCAGGAGCGCAAGACCGAACACGCGCTCGAGGCGCTGCGCGATTTGTCCAGCCCGCGCGCCCTCGTCGTCCGCGACGGCACGGAGCGCCGCATTGTCGGCCGCGACGTGGCCCGGGGCGACCTGCTCGTGCTCGCCGAGGGCGACCGCGTGCCCGCCGACGCCACCCTGCTGCAAAGCAGCTACATGACCATAGACGAATCGCTGCTCACCGGCGAATCGGTGCCGGTGCTCAAGAGCGCCGCCGCCGAGACCGCTGAAATGGGCCGCCCCGGCGGCGACGGACTTCCCTTCCTCTTCTCCGGCACCCTGGTGGTGAAGGGCCGCGGCATGGCCCGCGTGCTCGCCACCGGCGCCAACACCGAAATGGGCAAGATCGGCAAGGCCCTCCTGTCCATTGAGCCCGAAGAGACGCCCCTGAGCCGCCAGACCGGACGCTTGGTCCGCAACTTCGCCGTCACCGGATTCTTCCTCTGCGTGCTCGTCGTCGTGGTATACGGCCTGACCCGCGGCAACTGGATGTCAGGCGTCCTTTCGGGCATCACCCTGGCCATGGCCATGATCCCCGAAGAGTTCCCCGTCGTGCTCTCCATCTTCATGGCGCTGGGCGCCTGGCGCATCGCCCAGAAAAACGTCCTCACCCGCCGCGTGCCCGCCATCGAGACCCTCGGCGCCGCCGAAGTGCTCTGCGTGGACAAGACCGGCACCCTCACCCAGAACCGCATGACCGTGACCAAACTCGTCGCCGGGTCCGAGACCTTCGACGCAGGCACCGACCCGGCCGCGCCGCTGCCCGAAAACTTCCACGAACTCATGGAGTTCAGCATACTCGCCAGCCACGTCAACCCATTCGACCCCATGGAAAAGGCCTTTCGCCAGTTCGGCGACGAGCACCTGCGCGACACCGAACACCTGCACCAGGACTGGGACCTCGAACGCGAATTTGCCCTCTCCGAGCACCTCCTGGCCATGTCCAATGTGTGGCGCTCCACCGAAAGCAGAAAACACGTGATCGCCGCCAAGGGCGCGCCCGAGGCAATCGCCGAACTCTGCCATTTCTCCCCGTCCCGCCGGGAAGAACTGGCAGCCCAGGTGACACTGCTGGCCCAGCAGGGACTGCGCGTGCTCGGCGTGGCCAAGTCCCACCTCGACAAGACCAGCATCCCCGAAGACCAGCACGATTTTGATTTCGAGTTCCTGGGCCTCGTCGGACTTTCTGACCCCATCCGCCCCACCGTCCCCACTGCCATACGCGAGTGCTACTCGGCGGGCATACGGGTCGTCATGATCACCGGCGACTATCCCGCCACCGCCCAGAATATCGCCCGGCAAATCGGGCTGACCCCGCATGACGCCTTCATCACCGGACCCGAACTGGAAAAGCTCAGCGACGCTGAACTGGCCGAACGGGCCAAGACCGTCAACATCTTCGCCCGGGTTGTGCCGGAACAGAAACTGCGCATCCTCATGGCCGTAAAGTCCACCGGCACCATCGCCGCCATGACAGGCGACGGCGTCAACGACGCGCCCGCGCTCAAGGCCGCCGACATCGGCATCGCCATGGGCGGCTCGGGCACCGACGTGGCCCGCGAGGCCGCCGCGCTCGTGCTCCTCGACGATGACTTTTCCAGTATCGTGCACGCCGTCCGGCTCGGCCGACGCATCTTCGACAATCTCAAGAAGGCCATCGCCTTCATCCTCGCCGTCCATGTGCCCATCGCCGGCCTCACCCTGCTGCCGGTCCTCTTCAAATGGCCCCTCGTGCTCATGCCCGTCCATGTCGTCTTCCTGGAAATGATCATCGACCCCGCCTGCTCCGTCGTGTTTGAAGTTGAGCCCGAAGAGCCCGGCACCATGAACCGCCCCCCCCGCGACCGCAACGAGCCCGTCCTCAGCCGCCGCAGGCTCCTGCTGAGCCTGACGCAGGGACTGGGCGTGCTGGCGGCCGTGCTCGCCGTGTTCGTCATCTCGCTGCGCGGCGGCGCGGACGAAAACACCGCCCGCACGCTCACCTTTGCCACGCTCATCGTGGCCAACATCGGCCTCATCATGGTCAACCGCTCCTGGAATCGCTCCCTGCTCAAGACCGTATGCACCTACAACAGCGCCGTATGGTGGGTGGTCGGCGGTGCCCTGCTCATGCTCGGCTTCGTCGTCTACATACCCGCTCTCCAGGGAATCTTCCACTTCTCGGCCCTGAGCGGCACCGATATCGTCATCGCCCTGGCCGCGGGCATCTCCAGCATTCTGTGGTTCGAACTCGTAAAATGGCTCGGCCGCGCCTTCTGACCACTGGGAGCGCCGGCGTCCCGCCGGCTTCCTTGCAGTTCCGTAGGGTGTGTGCAGTGCTGCAAAGCGGCACGGAACGCACCATCTTTGGCCATGTAGTCCGTCGAAGAATGGTGCGTTCCGTTTTGCTTTGCAAAACTTCACACACCCTACCGCCTTCCGCTCCGCCTTCTTTTCTGATTCGGACCGCTCGTCCTTTTCACATCCACACAAAGCTGAAAACATGATTCGGTTCTCCCTGCTCCTGCCCTGCGGCGCTTTGTGACCGGGTTGTCCCGGCCGGTTCCTGCAAGCAGTAAACCACGGGCGCGTTCCATCCGGCGGAACGGCTACTGGGAGCGCCGGCATCCCTGCCGGCTGTTCGGAGAGTGGCGTTCCCAAGAGAAAACACGGCCCTGCGCGGGCATGACGGGTGTGGACTCGTGCATAATACGGTTCTTCGTGGCGTCGGCGTCCCGCCCATGCCACGAGTCCTGGAAGTAGGGTGTGTGAAGTGCCGCAAAGCGGCACGGAACGCACCGTCCCGACGCGAACCCAAGACCGGTGCGCTCCGCTTCGCTGCGGGCACCCTACTGTCTCCGCCTGCCCCTACGCCTCGTTGTCGGGCACACTCCGCACCATCTCGCGCAGGCCCCCGTAGGGTGCGTGTAATTTGCAAAGCAAAATGGAACGCACCGTCCTCGGCCATGCCATGCGCCCTGGGAAAGGTGCGCTCTGCTGCGCTGCGGGCACCTTACCGTCTCCGCCTACCCCTCCGTCTCCAGCACACTCCGCACCATCTCGCGCAGCGCCTTGATCGACAAAGGCTTCTGCAAAAAATTGATCCCCTCCTCAATCACCCCGTGCTGTGACACCACCTGCTCGGGATACCCCGACATGTAAATGACCTTCAGGTCCGGCCAGCGGCGCGACAGCCGCTTGTGCAGCTCCCGCCCGTTCATCCCCGGCATCACCACATCGGTCAGCAGCACGTCCACCGTGCATTCGCACCTTCCCATCAGCCCCATGCACTCTTCGCCGTTCTTCGTCCGAAGCACCCGGTACGACATCTTCTCCAGCGCCGCGCACACCAGCTCCCGCACCGCATCATTGTCCTCCACCACCAGAATGATTTCCCCGCCCTCGCTTTCCCGGGCCCGGACAGAAGCATGTCCCTTTTCAGGGGCGCTTGCCGGGTCCACCTTCCGGAACAGCACCTCCACCGTCGTCCCCTTGCCGGGCGCGCTGTGAAGCCGGATGTGGCCCCCGTGCTGCCGCACAATGCCGTACACCGTGGCCAGCCCCAGTCCCGTGCCCTCCTCCTTCGTCGTAAAGAACGGTTCAAAGGCCTTGGCCACCGTGTCCGGGTCCATGCCCACGCCCGTGTCTGTCACGGAAAACAGCACGCCCGCCCCCAAGTGCGTGCCCGGATGCGCCTCCGCATAGGCCTTGTCCACCTCCATCTCCCGCACATCAATCGTCAGGATGCCGCCGTCCGGCATCGCGTCCTCCGCGTTCACGCACAGGTTCATCAGGATCTGCTTGATCTGGTTCACATCGGCCCGCACCGGGCAAATCCCCGCGTCCGCATGCACCTCCAGCGCGATGTTCTCCCGGATGGTCCGGCGGATCACATTCTGGAAATCGGAAACCGTTTCACCCAGGTCAATGGTCCTGATGCTCAGGGTCTGGCGCCTGCCCACGGCCAGCAGTTGCTGCGTCAGATGCTTGGCGTGCTCCGCCGCATCGGCGATTTCCTTCAGATCCTGGTGCCAGGGATGCTCCGGTGGGGCGTCCTCCAGCAGCAGCTCCGCAAAGCCCAGAATGGGCGTCAGCACATTGTTGAAATCGTGCGCCACCCCGCCCGCCAGCCGCCCGATGGACTCGAAATTCTGGATCCGCTGCAGCCGCTCCTCAACCTCCTTGCGCTGTGTCATGTCCCTCGCCAGCAGCAGCACCTCGCCCTCCGGCAGCGGCGACACGCTCAAATCAATCCGCGCCTTCTTCCCGTCCTTGCGCTGAATCTCAAGATCATAGACACGCGCCGTCTTCCCCGTCAGCGCGCTCGATATGCTCTCCGCAACCTCCTCGAACGCCTTTCCAAACAGTTGGTCCATGCCGAGCCTGGAAAGCTCCTCACGGGTGCATGCAAACAGCGCGCAGGCGCTTTGGTTCGATTCCCGTATTGCCCCGCTCTGCGCGTCAAGAACGCAGATCGCCTCCGAGGCGCTCTCAAACAGCGCCTCATAGCGCTTTTCCGAGAGCCTCCCGGTCTCTTCCGCCTGCACGAGCCGTTTCGTTTCCCGGCTCAGCCGCACCCGTCCCAGCGCCATTTCAAAGAGCGCCGGATTCATAAAGCACACCCAGCCCGAAACGCAGGTGACCAGCGCAAAATCTCCGCACTTGACCAGAATATGCCCGTACTGCGGCAGCAGGTCCCCGGCAAGTTTCAACATTTCCGAGACCAGCCCAAGAGTGCTCGCGACAACCATGGCCCAGCTCGCCAGTCGCGGCCCCTCATGCACCCGGGTGACCACGATGAGCGCCGCCGATAACAGGCTGAGCCCCGCCACATGCCCCACCACCACGCGCAACAGCCAGTATTCGGTCACCAGGCGCGTGCCAATCAGCGAGAAGAAGCCCAGAAAGGAAAGGAGAAAGACAGCACGCTGCAAACGCGCGAAATGCCGCGCCTCGGCCCCGTTCAATTCCGGCCAGTCAGGCAAAAAACGCGGGTATTCCTGTACCATAAGAAACGTTGCCCCTGTTTGCGGTCTGAAACCGGTTCTTCATCGCGCCCGCCGCGACCTGCCGCCCTCGGCTCAAGCCCGCTACTGCTAATTATGCGCCAAACGGCCCCCAAGGTCAATCCCATTTTTCGAGCCTATTCTTGCCTATATTCATGTTCCCCAGAATGGACACCTCCCGTGCCCGTCCGTGGGTTATGGTATGCTTGTCCGTAGGATTTCTGACAAACCCGGCTCAAGGGCGGAAAGGAAGCGGACCATGCTTTACGAAAAAATGAATATCAGGGGGAGTCTGATCACGCTGGCCATCGCGGCGATGCTCGTGCTGAACCAGGCGGTCGCATTCGGGGCTTTAGCGCCCACCACACGCGCCGACAGCCTCTCTCCAAAGGACCTGGCCAAAATCCACAGGTCCATCATCAACAGCCCGCCCACGCCGCCCCCCGGTTTCTCCCGCCCGCTGGCGCCCCCCAAGGGCGCCAAGTCGCTCACCTCCAAGACCCTTCCCGTGCCCACCTCCACATGGACCTACGGCTGCACGGCCACCTCGGCCGGCATGCTCTTCGCCTACTACGACCGCAACGGCTATCCCAACATGTACACAGGCCCCTGCAACGGCGGCGTCTGCCCCCTGACCGATGTGGGGCAGGGCGACGTGCCCGGTTCGCCAATTTCCGGTTCCTGCTCAATCATTGCGACGGAGAGCGGCTTCGACGGTCGTTTTGCGGCCGGCCATGTGGATGACTACTACATCACCTATGATTCGGCCGACCCCGACCCCTGGGTCGGACTCCGGTCCGAGCACGCATGGGAAGGCTGCACCGCCGACTTCTTGGGAACCAACCAGTGGAAGTGGGACTATGAGTTTGACGGCACCGTGGACAGCAACACCGACGGCGCCACCACGGTCTTCTCGTCCAACTCCGGCGGAAAGCTGTATGATTTCGCACCCCCCGCATATTATGGAACCCCGCAGACCGAAGCCTGCCATGGACTGCGCCTCTTCGCCGAATCGAGGGGCTACTCGGTGCTCGAAAACTACACCCAGAACATTGACACACTCTATTCGGGCGGTTTCACTTTCGCCCAATACGTGGCCGAAATTGACGCAGGCTTTCCCCTGCTCCTTCAGTTGGAAGGCCACACCATGGTCGGTGTCGGATACGACCTTACGGGCAGCACGCTGTACGTGAACGACACCTGGGACAACGCCGTCCACACCATGACCTGGGGCGGTTCCTACTCCGGCATGGCACACCTGGGTGTCACCGTCATCCACCTCGCCGGCACCACGCCCGGCTCGGTGCATGTCACCCTCGAACCCGCCGAGGCGGTGGCCGCGGGCGCCCAATGGAAGCTGGACAGCGGCGCATGGCAGGACAACGGCGCGACCCTGGCATCCGTGCCCGGAGGCATGCACACCGTTTCCTTCAAAAGCGTCACCGGTTGGAACACCCCCGCCAGTTCCATGGTCAACGTGGACGGCAGCAAGATCGCCGAAGTGGCAGCCTCCTATTACCATATCTGCGACGGAGTGGACGCCTGCGACCGGACCTGGACCAGCACAGGCGACGCGAACTGGCTCGTGCAGAACACGTTCTCACACGATGGAACCGACGCCGCCCAGAGCGGGGTCATTGGCGACAGTCAATCCTCCATCCTCTCCACCGACGTGACCGGCCCGGCCACCGTCCGTTTCTGGTGGTCCGTTGATTCCGAGGCGGACTATGACTTCCTCACCTTCTACATCGACGGCGTGAAGACCGACAGCATTTCCGGTCTGGTTGATTGGACCCAAAAGTCCTACTGGGTGGGCGCGGGCCTCCACACCCTCACATGGACCTACGCCAAGGATGAGGGTTCCTCCGATGGTGCCGACGCCGGCCGCGTGGACCAGTTCCAGGTCCTGACGGACACCACGCCCCCGACGGGAACCGTCACCATCAACGCCAACCGCTCCGCCACCAACAGCCGCAATGTCAGCCTCGGTCTCACCTGGGATGACGGTGCTGATGGCTCAGGAGCCGTGCGCATGCGCTTCAGCGATGATGGCGCCCATTGGACCGCATGGGAAGCCCTCGCCGCCACCCGTCCCTACACGCTGCCCGTCGGTGCCGACGGACACAGAACTGTCCGGGTCCAGTTCCTCGACAAGGCAAACAACCGCTCCGCCACCTTCAGCGATTTCATCCGGCTAGACACCACCCCGCCGACAGGAAGCATCATCATCAACGCCGGTGCCTCCACCACCACCGGCACGGCCGTATCCCTCGGCCTCACCTGGAACGATGGCGCCGGGGCACAGGTGTCCCGCATGCGCTTCAGCAACGACGGTGCCCATTGGACCGCCTGGGTGGTGCCCCAAACCCCCTATGCCCACACCCTCGCAGGCACTGCGGGCTACAACACCGTCCGTGTGCAGTACCTCGACGGCGCAGGCAACTACTCCCTCGTTTACAACGACTACATCAAGCTGCTGCTTCCCTGACAATAGGGCCGGCCAAACGCTGGCGCTTGAACGAGACCCGTCTTTCCGCCCCGTGTTTGTCCCCTTCGTACGAACACGGGGCGGATTCCTTTCGCACTCCCGTTTAGGGCCTCGGAAATGCGAAAGCCCGGGACTAAGGCAGGGCAATCGCACCTGACCGGACCCAAAACCAAGATTCATCAGTGCACATAACCTCAAGCAAGGGCGGTCTTAAGTCCCCCTTCGAAGGGGGATTTAGGGGGATGTTGGTTTTTCGTCATCCTCCGCACCCCCGGACATTCTACGGAATCGCACTTCTTGGAAATATGGTACGATTTGCCATAGTCGCATTTCGGACCCATTCTGGACCGGAAAGGGTGGTGTAACTGAATGACTGACCGACATGTCGGTGTAAGTGGCTGAACCACAGCACTTTAATGCCGCAGTTCTAGACGGCCCCGCAGTGGGTTGACACGCTCTTTTATCGGTTTCTGTAACGGGATATACGTTTCAACAGGTGTGCGGAAAGGATCCTTGTTCAATGCCTGACCATATAGCGGGGCGCACACGGCGCATGCTCGTGCTTGTGGCCGCGGTGGTCCTCGTGCTCTGGCAGTCCCTGGCCTTTGGCCAGTCGGGACTCACCACCTACGGCGACCTCCTTTCGCCGCAGGAATTGGCAACCATCCAAAGGCGGGTCATCGCCAGTCCGCCCACACCGCCGCCCGGTTTTGTCAGGCCCGTGGCCCAGGCGGGCGCTATCGCCAAGTCACTCACCTCCAAGACCCTCCCCGTGCCCACCTCCACATGGACCTACGGCTGCACACCCACCTCGGCCGGAATGATCTTCGCCTACTACGACCGCAACGGCTATCCCAACATGTACACCGGTCCCGCCAACGGCGGCGTCTGCCCCCTGACCGATGTGGGGCAGGGCGACGTGATCGCTTCACCCGTTGCCGGTGCCTGCTCCATCATCGCCACGCAGAACGGCTTCGACGGCCGGGTCACCCCCGGCCACGCCGACGATTACTACTCCGCTTACAACGCGGCCGGACCCGATCCCTGGGTTGGCCTGCGCACCGAGCACGCATGGGGCGGATGCACCGCCGATTACATGGGCTCAAATCAGTGGCGTTGGAACTACGACAGCACCAGCGGCATCGACAGCAACACCGACGGCGCCACCACCGTCTTCTCAAACAACTCCTCGGCAAAACTCTACAACTACGTCCCCCCCGCGTATTACGGAACCCCCCAGACCGAGGCCTGCCACGGTCTGCGCCTCTTCGCCGAATCGCGCGGCTACACCGTGCTCGAAAACTACACCCAGGAAATCGACGCGCTTTATGCGGGCGGCTTTTCATTTGCCAACTATGTCGCCGAAATCGACGCAGGCTTTCCCGTCATGCTCCAGTTGGACGGACACACCATGGTCGGCGTGGGCTACGACACCGCCACCAGCACCGTCTACTGCAACGACACCTGGGACAACGCCGTCCACACCATGACCTGGGGTGGTTCCTACTCCGGCATGGCCCATCAGGGCGTCACCATCATTCACCTCGCCCCCGACACCACCCCGCCCACCGGAACCATCGTCATCAACAGCAACCGCTCGGCCACCAACAGCCGCAACGTCTCCCTCGCACTGACCTGGAACGACGGCACCAGCGGCTCCGGCGTCGTGCGCATGCGCTTCAGCGACGACGGCTCCACCTGGACCGCCTGGCAGTCGCTCGCCGCCACCCTCCCTTACACGCTGCCGCCCGGTGCTGATGGCCACAGAACCGTCCGCGTTCAGTTCCTCGACAAGGCAAACAACCGCTCGGCCACCTACAGCGACTTCATCCTGCTCGACACCACCGCGCCCACCGGCAGCATCACCATCAACGGCGGCGCATCCACCACCACCAGCACCGCCGTCACGCTCGGGTTGACCTGGGCCGACGGCAGCGGCTCCCAGGTGTCCCGTGTCCGCTTCAGCGACGACGGCGCCCACTGGACCGCATGGTGCCTGCCCAAGGCCTCCATGGCCCACACCCTGCCGGGGGCCGTCGGATACAAAACCGTCCGCGCACAATTCCTCGACGGCGCAGGCAACTACTCCCTCGTTTACAACGACTACATCAAACTCGTCACCCCCTAAGCAATTCCACCGCCCTTAGATACCGCAGGCCTCCCGCCTGCCCTGTCCCAGCCCCCTCGTTCCCAAATTGCATTTGGGAACGCACCTGCCTGCGAAGTTGCACTTCGCTCTTTTGAGGAGGCTCCGCAAAACGGGGACCTGCTTCCCATTGTTCCCATGCGTCCCATAGGTCCCATGCTTCTCTCTTGTAATGGTCCTTCCCCTCCCCGATAATAATGCCATCGACCGCACCACGAAACCGTGAAAGGACCCAGCACCATGAACATCGCCCTCATGAGCCTCCTGACCCTGGGCACGCTCATTTCCGCCACCGAAGCGCCCCAGCCCTACGGCGTGGTCCCCAGCGAACGGCAGCTCCAGTGGCATGACCTCGAGTTCTACGGTTTCATCCACTTCACCACCAACACCTTCACCGACAAGGAATGGGGCTACGGCGACGAATCACCCGCCGTCTTCAACCCCACCGACTTCAACGCCGACCAGATCGTCGGCGCAGCCCGCGACGCGGGTCTCAAGGGCCTCGTGCTCACCTGCAAACACCACGACGGCTTCTGCCTCTGGCCCTCCAAATTCACCGACCACTCGGTGGCCCAAAGCCCCTGGCGCGACGGCAAGGGCGACATCGTCCGCGAAATCTCCGACGCCTGCCGCAAACAGGGCCTCAAATTTGGCGTTTACCTTTCCCCCTGGGACCGCAACCAGCCCACCTACGGCCGCCCCGAATACATCGACTACTACCGCAACCAGCTACGCGAACTCCTCACCAGCTACGGCCCCATTTTCGAGATCTGGTTTGACGGCGCCAACGGCGGCGACGGTTATTATGGTGGTGCCAAAGAGAAACGCACCATTGACGCGTCCACCTATTACGGTTGGGACGAGACCCGGCAGATGGTGCGCGAACTCCAGCCCGGCGCCAACATCTTCGGAGATGTGGGCGATGTCCGCTGGGTCGGCAACGAAAGCGGCTACGCAGGCGACCCCTGCTGGGCCACCTACACCCCCCACGGCAAGGACGGCAAAAAGCCGGCTCCCGGCCAGACCGTCTACCAGGAAGGCGAGCACGGCACCCGCAACGGCGAGTTCTGGATGCCCGCCGAAGTCGACGTCTCCATCCGTCCCGGCTGGTTCTACCACGCCAAAGAGGACAAAAAAGTCCGCACAGCCGACAACCTCATGAAGATCTACTTCGAATCCGTCGGGCGCGGCGCAAACCTGATCCTCAACCTGCCCCCCGACCGGAGCGGCCAGATCAACCCCATAGACCTTGCCTCCCTCCGCGAATTGGGCCGCCGCCTCGAAGCCACCTTCGGCACCGACCTCGCCCATGGAGCAAAGGCCGAGGCAACCAACGTCCGCGGCAACGACGAACAGTACGCCGCCCCCCGCGTAAACGACGGCGACCGCAACAGCTACTGGTGTACCGACGACGCCCAATTGACCCCCGAACTCACCCTCGACCTAGGCAAAAAGACCACCTTCAACGTCGTCAGCCTCCGCGAATACCTGCCCCTCGGCCTCCGCGTCGACGACTGGGCCCTGGACCAGTGGGACGGTGCCGGATGGAAAGAATTCGCCAAAGGCACCGGCATCGGCAACCGCCGCCTCTGGCGCGGCGACAGTGTCACCACCGAAAAAGTGCGCCTGCGCATCACCAAAGCCGCTGCCTGTCCCGCCATAGCAGAATTCGCCCTCTACACCCAAGCAAAATAACGCCCCTATTCACCCGAGCCGCCAAACGCCAAATTGGGACAGTTCCCTTGGTGCGGGGTTTGGCTGCGGGATTAAGGTGTGGTGGGCGGTTTTTTCAGCGCTCTGCGGCGCGAATCGATGAGATGCCGGACCGCCATGATGGGATGCTCCCAAACCATGCGCGGGCCTCCGTGGCGCATCACCGCCTGCATCTGTTCCTTCAGGTTTTTTCGGTAGCAGTGTTTTGGGCAGTTCTTGCAGGCAGGTTTCCCGACACCATACACGCACCGGTCCAGCCGCTCCATCGCGTAGTCGTGCAGTGCGGCGCACTGCGGACACAACTCGCCCACGTTTCCGTGGTGGTCGCGGCAGTACATCGCGATCATTTTCGCCACGGTTCTTTTTTCCCGTCTTATGCGGGGGGGGATTTTTGCCTGGGACTGCTGCATGCTGACCTCGTCTGCGCCAATGTAATCTGACTACGGTTCTGACAACAACCATCGGCAGCACAGGTATTTCACGGCAGCCAAAGTTCAGTGTTTTCTACCTATTTTCCGGCCGCTGTCAGGGCCTCTTTGCACTTCCGGACGTGCTCGTCCTGCGCGGGGGTGACGGTGATGAAGGTTGCGGCGGGACCGGCGGCGGAAACCTGCGCCGCGCCCTCCTGCCACGACTTCTTCGCCTCCTCCACGCAGCCCAGCGCCTGCAGCGTTTT
This sequence comes from Candidatus Hydrogenedentota bacterium, assembly GCA_903893795.1. Classification (GTDB taxonomy): domain Bacteria; phylum Hydrogenedentota; class Hydrogenedentia; order Hydrogenedentales; family CAITNO01; genus CAITNO01. Next base: position 54,131 of record CAITNO010000141.1, read on the forward strand.
TCCATTCCAATAGCAGACTTCGGCATCGGTGCGCTTGTAGCGCTGGCCCACGCCCAGGTTGGCGGGATAGGTGAGGGCGGTCTGGAAGTCACCGAGCGCCTCTTCGTTCTTCCCCGCCTCGAAACGCAGCTTGCCACGCTCCACCAATGCGCCCACCCAGGTGTCGCGGGGGGTAGTGACGCCTTCCCAGTTGGAGAAGCGCGCATCGCCGAGGAAAGTGATGCAGTCGTCATAGCGCTTTTCATCGACGTAGGCCTTGGCCAGCCACAGGCCCAGATCGTAGCGCTTGAGCAGGTCCTGCGGCAGTTTCTCGGCCAGTTGGATGGCCTCGGGCCGTTTGCTGAGCGTCGTGAGCACTTCCGTAAGGTCACGCAGAACAATCTGGTCGCCGGGCAGCGCCGCCAGCGCCTGGCGGTAACAGGTTTCGGCCTTGGCCAAGTCCTTGTCCTTTTTCCAGTGGTGCAGCCCGAGCAGGCGCCAGGCCTGGCCCAGTTTCGGGTCGAGGGCGACGGACTTCTCCCAGCAGGGCACGACCTCGTCGATGCGGTGCAGACCCGCCAGGACGATGCCGAGCAGGTAGCGGGCCCTGGCGTCACCGGGACGCTCCTGCACGGCCCACTGGAGCACTTCCAGCGCCTGGGTGCCGTGGGGGAAGAAGTCGGTCAATGCGGCGCCTGCCGCATGGTCCAGGCACTTGTCGGCGCGTTCTTTCTTTGCCATGCTGAGATAAAAGGCCCGGCAATAGTCGGGATAGGGGCCGTAGCTGGCGAAGAGGTCCGTCTTCTCCCCCACGCGGCCGAGCGCCTTGGCCGCTTCAGCGTACATGCCCAGGTCGGCGAAGAGCGCGGCGGCTTCCAGCACGGCGAAACCGGCATGCTTGCCCAGCATGCCCGCAACGCAGGCGATGCTCTCCTGCCTGTTCTCGGCCGTGAAGGCGGCGAGGTCGTCGAACACATTGGTCAGGTCATTGGCCGCGATGCTTTCGGCGAAGCGGACTGCGTCTTTGCGCGGCGCAAGCGCGAGCGTGACGGCGGCCAGATACTGGCTGTTGTGCGGGTCCTCACCGGCAATTTCGAGCGCCTTCACGAAGGCGGTCCGGGCCGTCTTGTAGTCGCGCATCCGCGCCGCGGCGCGGCCCGCCAAATTGAGCCCGGCCGGGGAGAAGACGTTGCACTGGGCGGCCTTTTCGCCGCAGTCGCGGGCTTCAGCGCAGCGTCCCTGCCGCAGGAGGGCCACACCCAACTGGTACCAGGCATCGCCATTGCCCGGCGCTTTCGCGACCGCTGCGCGGGCGTTGGCCTCGGCTTCGACCGTGCGGCCCTGCTCGTTGTCGAGCACGGCCAGCGCGCAAAGGGTTTTGACATGGGCCGGGTCAAGGGCCAGCACCTTCTGATAGCCTTCCCGCGCGACGACCGGGTTGGACTGGCTGTCGAGCAGCCAGGCTTCCTGGAACAGCTCATCGGCGGTGACGGCGGGCTTCTTGGTGAGGTCGGGAGCTTCCACCTTGGGAATGGCCAGGGGGGTGTCGTATTCGAGGAGCGTGCCCTTTTCCTTCGACCAGACACGCACATGGGCGGGGCCGTCGGCGACGGCGGCAACGGCCACGCGGCAGGGCGCGGCGGGCGTCAGGGGGAAGGCGCTTTCCGAGAGCGTTTTGCCGTCCTGGCTCACGGTACATGCCGCATCGGGGTAGAGGCCCGTACCCAGAATTTCCAGCGTCAGCGTGCCGCCGCTGCGGGTGGCCTGCACCACAGCGTCGGGCGTGGCGAATTCAAAGCCCTGGCCCAGCCCATGGGCGGGATACCAGCACTCGCGCCACTGGACGGTCTGCTGGGGCTGGAGCATGCCGAAGTCGGCCTGGGTGAGCAGGGGGCCGCTCTGCACCTCGATGTATTGGCACTCTTCGCGGGTGACGTCGCTGAGGGACATCTGGCTGACAACGCCGAAATCGTCCTGGCCCCAGGTCCACGCCTTCTTGCCGGGCACCCTGCGGTGGTCGGCGGCGGAGACGATGCCACGGTCGCGGTCGGCGTCATAGGCGCCGAAGAAGTCGAAATTGACCCTGTAGCCAAAGACCGAGGTCATGACCTCGTAATTCTTGAGCCAGGTGATGTCTTTGCCCTTGAACTCGGGCCAGGTGAAAAAGTTGGTGCCGCCGTGGTCGCAGCCGAGCGTCATGGGATAGATGAAGCGCGTGCCTTTCAGATTCTGAAAGGCCGTGTTGTTCCAGAAGTAGTAGGGCTGCACGCCGTCGGTGGGATTGATGAGGCGGATCTTCTCGTCGAGAAAGGACTTGTCCTTCCACAGGCTCAGCCGGACCTCCCAGCGGGTGCCGAAGGTCTTGTCGGTCGCGCCGACGATGAGCGTGGCCTCGCCCTGGTCGCCGATGCAGACGCGGGCCAGGGTGGGTTCCATGATGAACACGGTGTGGCCCTGGGGGCCGACGTTCCATTCGATACCGCCGGAAATCCAGGCGCCGCGCATGGCGATGAGCGCGGGCTTGATCACATCGTTCTTGTGGAACATTTCCTGATTGGTGGTCTTGTCGAAAACGGAGTAGATGCGCCCGCCCAGTTCGGGGATGCAGGTGACGCGGAGGAACTGGTTTTCCAGGTTGAGCGTTTTGTAGGTCCGGTCTTTCTTTACGCCTGTGAGATAGTCTTGGCGGGTCCAGGGATAATAGATGGCGTTCTCATACTCCTGAAAAACGGGATGGATGTCCTCCTCCCATCCGTAGGTGGGCAGGGTGAGCTGGTCCTCCCAGCAGCGGACCCCGTCCGCGGGGACAGGCTGGGCCGCCAGGGACATGATTCCCATCAGGACCGACAGGGCGATACTGTGCAGCATGGAAGGACTCCTCTTGCTTTATGGATACTCCAAAGTTCTGATATGTGTCTTTGCTCATGCGAGCATAACCGCTTTTTCCGTCATTCCCGCGAAGGCGGGAATCCAGAACCTCGCGCACACGCCCAGGTCCGTCACAAGCCTGGATTCCCGCCTGCGCGGGAGTGACGGGGTAGTGTGCGGGATTCATGGTGTGATCTGGCGATGCCGTTAGTCCAGGCCGGTTCATGATATGTCTGGGTCTTGAAATGATGCTTACTTGTGCCGCTGGCTGAGCAGCCACGCGATGTTTTCCGGATCCCCGTAGGTGCTGTCCCAGGAGTTGTGCCCGTCCTCCGGGTACTCGGTGTACTTCACGTCGCCCCCGGCAGCCCGCACCAGCTTCACCATCTGCTGTGTGCGGAAGGGCGGCACGACGTCGTCCTTCTTGCCGTGGAAAGCCCAGATGGGGACGGTGGCGAGTTTGGGGACCCGGTCCTCCACGGTGCCGTATTTCTCGGTAACCATCTCCCCCGTCACCAGATGTTTCATGTCGCGCGGGTCGCCGCCGCCGCAGACGGGCATGAGCGCGGCGAAGACGTCGAGTTTGTTGGGGCCCCAGACCCAGGTGGCATAGCCGCCCATGGACAGGCCGGTCAGGGTGATGCGCGCCGGGTCCACGCGGTACTCTTTGCGCGTGGCGTCCATCATCTTCTCGATGTCGTCAAAGGCGGTATCCCACCACTTTTCCGCAGGACATTGCGGCATGAGCACGAGACAGGGGAAGCGCTCGGGATGATTGCGGATGGCGTGGCCGATGCCGACGTCGGACTGAATGAGCCCATCACTGCCGCGCTCGCCCGCGCCGTGCAGAAAGACCACGAGGGGCCATTCCTGCGCCGCGTCGTAGCTGCGGGGAACGTAGAGGACGTAGGGCACGTTTCCGTCGTTCTTGACCAGGGTCTTGTTGAGGAAACCTGTGGCGGGGGGAGTTTTCATGGCGGCGTCCTCGGCGCTGGCGATGGTTCCGAAGAGACCGAGCGCGATGATGAGTGTGGTTTGGGACAAATGCACGGTGCATACCTCCTGTGGTGGTAAAGACTGAGGCACTACGATACGGGAAACGGCGGCGCTTTTCCAGCGGCGGGCGGCGGGGCCGCGGATGGAAGGGGCGAACCGAAACGGGTTCTTCGATTGGGTCGGGGGCCGGACTGGTTACTGGCCCCCGACCCAATCGAAAGGCGGCGCTCTTTTGGAGCCATTCCCGTTGGGCGTGTGGTATTCTTTGGTCCATGTCTGACGATGTGGAACAGCCTGAAAACGATGCGGTGGAACTGCCGCAGGTGAATCCGGCGGATGCGCCGACACAGCCGGGGTGCTACCTGATGAAGGACGGCGCCGGGCACATCCTGTATGTGGGCAAGGCGGTCAATCTGCGGCAGCGCATCCGCAGTTATGTCAATGAGTCCGACACGCGCGCGAATGTGCGCTTTCTGATGCGGCGGGTGGCCTCCATCGACTACCTGGTGGTGGAGACGGAGAAGGAGGCGCTGCTGCTGGAAAACAGCCTGATCAAGCAGCACAAGCCGCGCTACAATGTGCGGCTGAAGGATGACAAGACCTACCTGAGCCTGCGGATTGACCCGCGGGAGGATTTTCCGCGCATCACGGTGGTGCGGCGTTTTCAGCGGGACGGGGCGCGCCATTTCGGCCCCTATCACGACGCCACGGCGGCGCGGAAGACGCTGCGCCAGATTCAGCGGCTCTTTCCGCTGCGGCTGTGCTCGGACATTGTGCTGAACAACCGGACCCGGCCCTGCCTGTATCACCAGATGGGCCAGTGTCTCGCGCCGTGCGTGGGGCTGGTGGACCGCGCGGCGTACCACGAAATTGTGGAGCAGGTGATGCTGGTGCTGGAAGGCCGCAGCGCGGAGCTGGAGAACCGGCTGATGCAGAAGATTCGCGCGCTGGCGGATGAACTGCGCTTTGAGGAGGCTGCCGCATTGCGGGATCGCCTGCGCGACCTGGGCAGCACACTGGAACGGCAGCGCACGGTGGTGGCGGGGTCGGTGGAGGACCGGGACGTGTTCGGGGTGCATGCCGAGGGGCGCTTCACGGAACTGCAGGTGCTCTTTTACCGGGGCGGGAAACTGCTGGGGGGACGGTCCTGGTCTTTCGACGCGCATGACGTGCCGCTTCCGGAGGTGCTGGGCTCGTTTCTGCTCCAGTATTACGACACCGCGCCGGTGCTGCCGCGCGAGGTGATTGTGCCGGTGGAAATAGACGAGTCGGAGGTGCTGGCGTCGTTGTTGTCGGAAAAGCGCGGCGCCAAGGTGGAGATTCTGCACCCGCAGCGCGGGGAGAAACTGAAACTGGTGGAACTGGCGACGCGGAACGCGGAGCGGAGCGCGTCGGAAAAGAAGATGGCCGACAAGGCCGCGAAGGACGCGCTGGAGCTGATCCAGAAAACGCTGAAGCTGCCGCGGCTGCCGGAGCGCATCGAGTGCTTTGACGTGTCCACGACCCAGGGCGAGAAGACGGTGGCGTCGATGGCCGTGTTTGAGGGCGGCGTTCCGGCGAAGCAGCGGTATCGCAAGTACGCCATACGCAGCGTGGAGGGGCAGGACGATTTTGCCTCGCTGCGGGAGGCGCTGATGCGGCGCTACACCCGGGCCATGGCGGAAAACGACCTGCCCGACCTGGTGCTCATCGACGGAGGGCGGGGTCAACTGGGCGTGGCCGACGCGGTGCTCAAGGACCTGGGGCTGGAAGACCTGCCCCATGCGTCCATCGCCAAGTCGCGGCCGGAGGACGGCGGGACCCACTCGCCGGAACGGTTCTTTCTGCCGGGCCGGGTCAATCCGGTGATTCCGCCACAAAACGGGCCGGTCGTGCGCACCCTCGCGCGGCTCCGCGACGAAGCGCACCGCTTTGCTGTAACCTTCCACCGCCAGAAACGGTCCAAGGCAGTACTGGCCAGTGTGTTGCTGGGTGTGCCGGGCCTCGGTCCAAAGCGCGCAAAAGCGCTGCTTACGGCACTTGGGTCGGTGGCGCGCATCCGGGCCGCGTCGGCGGTGGAGATTGCGGCGGTGCCGGGGTTCAGTGAGAAACTTGCACGGGTAGTGGCTGAACATTTACAACAATCAGGTCCTGTAGGAGCATTAACAGGGATTCCCGAGGGGGAATCCGGAGGTACACCGTCATGATTCTTCTTGGTTGGCTGGCATTTCTGGCTCTCGTCGTCACCGCTGTATTGGTCACATGGTCCCGGACCCTGGCCCTGCTCTTCCCTGAAAAGATCCGCACGCTGGAGGTGGACTATGTGACCACCCCGGACCTGTGGAAACTGCGCGTGTGCCGCTACCGCAAGGAGCGGTCCCATGGGGAACCGGTGCTGCTGGTGCACGGGCTGAACGCCAACCAGAACAACTTCACGGCGCCTGCGGACAACTGCCTGGCGGACTACCTGTCGGAGCACGGCTACGACTGCTGGACGGTGGATCTGCGCGGGACGCGCAGTTCCCGGCCGCCGGTGGCGCAGGGACGGGAAACCGTCACGGTGGAGGACTTTGTGTGGCGCGACCTGCCTGCGGTCATCGCCCACATCCAAAAGGCCACAGGGAGCGCCAAGATCCACTACGTGGGACATTCGCTCGGCGGCTTCCTGCTCTATGCGTATGTGCAGGCCTTCGGCGCCGACAAGATCGCCTCGGGCACGGCGCTGGGCGCGCCGACCAAATTCTCGGATGTGACGTCCGTGGTGCCGAAGTTCCTGGTGAGAATGGCGCTGCGCTGCCCCTACGCGGGCGAGATGCTTCGCTGCGGGCTGCCCTTCGCCAAACTGGCGGGCACGGGCATCAGCGCATTTCCGATCAACCCCAACAACATTGCGCCCGGCATGGGGCTGGCCGACCTCTATCCGATTATCGAAGACCCGGCACCGCTGGTGCATGCCCAGGTGTTCAGTTGGGCCGACCGCGGCGAGATTACGCTGCGCCAGGATTCGCTGAACGTCACGCAGGGCTATGCGGCAATGAAGTTCCCGCTGCTGGCCATCTACGGGCCGGCCGATCCCTTTGTGCGGCCTGAGGCGGGGAAGGCCTTCTTTGAGAGCATCAAGAACGAAGACAAGAAGATGATTGTCTGCTCCCGTGAGAACGGCTGCAGTGAAGACTACAACCATTGCGACCTGTCTTTCGGCCGTGAGGGCACGCGCGAAGTCTTCGAGCCGATCGGCCAGTGGATCAAGGCGCATCCCATCGCCGGGGCCGCGAAAGCGGCGGAGAAGCCCGTCGAGGTGAAGGTTGCTGCCGTGGCGGCGAAAGCGCCCGAGGCTGCCAAGGAAGTTGCGGCACCGAAGGCAGCGCCGGTGGTGAAAGAGGCTGTCGCCCCCAAAGCGCCGGAAGCCACCAAGGCCGCCCCGCTGGTGAAAGAGGTCGTCTCCGTGAAGGTGCTTGAGGCTGTCAAGTCTGCGGCGGCGGTGAAGGCCACGCCTGCGCCCAAGGAGGCGGTTGCCGCGAAAGCGCCCGAAGCCACCAAGGAAACGGCAACGGTGAAGGCCGCCCCGGCAGTAAAAGCGGCGGCGCCTGCCAAGGCAGCGGAAACTGCGAAGCCCGCCCCGGCCTCCCCCAAGAAAGCGGCGGCGGCAAAGGCGCCGGTTGTGAAAAAGGCGGCGGCAGTGAAAAAGCCTGCCGCGGCAAAAGCGGCGGCACCGGCCAAGCCGGCAGCGGCAGCGAAGAAGCCTGCGGCTGTCAAGGCCCCTGCGGCACCGGCCAAGGCCGCGCCTGCGGCGAAGAACAAAGCCGCGAAGAAGTAGTTGGTTTTCAAAGTGGGACAGTCGCCCCCCGGCTGTCCCACTTTTTCACTTTCTGGTTGGCGCCTGTGCAGCCGGGGGCGGTTGTGGCGCATGCAGGACTGAGCACCGCAAGGAAAACAGCACATGGACGAGAGTTACCGCAGGCCGACCTGGGACGAGTATTTCATGGAGGTGGCCAACGCCATCGCCAAACGGGCCACGTGCAACCGGGGGCGCAGCGGCTGTGTCATCGCCCGGTCCCGCACCCTGCTGGTAACGGGTTACGTGGGCTCGCCCAAGGGTTTTCCGCATTGCGATGACGTTGGCCACCAGATGAAGAAAGTCACCCACGAGGACGGCTCTGTGACGGAGCACTGTGTGCGCACGGTGCACGCCGAGCAGAACGCCATCTGCCAGGCGGCGCGGCTGGGTGTGGGCATCGAGGGTGCGACGCTGTACTGCCGCATGACCCCGTGCCGGGTGTGCGCGATGCTGATTATCAACTGTGGCATCACGCGGGTCGTGTGCGAGCGGCGCTATCACGCCGGGGCCGAGTCGGAGGAAATGTTCCGGGTGGCGGGGGTGTCCATCGAGTTCATGCACAACGAGGTGCAGCCCTATGAATAGCCCCGCCGGCCGCGCCGCGCGGCCATGAGCGCGCCCTTTGCGCCGCCGCGCAGGGGCGTCCGGAAACGGATGCTGGTGCTTGCGGCGTCGGTGCTGCTGGGATGGGCGGCGGCCACGGCCGTACTGGGGCAGCACGCGCTGCCCACGGCCGCCACCGTACCGCAGGCGTCCCCGCCTGCCATCGCTCCTGTACCGCAGACGCCTCCGCTTGCCGTCCCCAGCGGGACGGTTGCGGACAGGGACGCCCGCGGTACGGAGTCCCCCATCCGCGTCTATTTTGCCCCGCCGCAGTCGGGCGACCCCGATCCGATTGACCAGGCGCTGCTGCGGCTGATCAACTCGGCGCAATCGTCCGTGGCCTGCGCCTTTTATGAACTGGAACTGCCCGCGGCGGCGGATGCGCTGGTTGCGCGGCACCAGGCCGGGGTGCGGGTGGGCATCGTGTCGGACAGTGACTACAGGGAACGTCTGGCCGTGCGGCGCTGCATCGCGGCGGGTATCCCGGTGGTGTTCGACGAGCGGCCCGCGTTCATGCACGACAAGTTCTGCGTGGTGGACGGGCGCTTTGTGTGGACCGGCTCGACCAACATCACCGAGAACTGCATGTACAAGAACAACAACAACTCGGTGCTGGTGGAGTCGGCGGAACTGGCGAAGGATTTCGCCGCCGAGTTCGGCGAGATGTTTGACGCGCACCGCTTCGGTCCCGACTCGCCGAAGAACACGCCCTTCCCCGAAGTGACCCTTTCCGACGGCACGCAGATTGAGTGCTATTTCGCGCCGGAGGACGACGCCGGAAGCGCGCTGGCGCGCTTCGCCGAATCGGCCCGCCAGCGCATTGATTTCGCCGCTTTCTCCTTCACGTCCAAAGACCTCGCCGAGGCCATGGACACGCGCATGCAGGCGGGGGTGCGGGTGCGCGGCGTCTTTGAAAAGCGCGGCGCCAATTCGCCGTCGTCGCGATACAAATGGCTGACCGAGCACGGCGCCGCCGTGCAGACTGACACGAACCCGGCCAACCTGCACGACAAGTTTCTGGTGGTGGACGGCAGTGCGGTGGCTACGGGCAGTTTCAATTTCAGCCGCAACGCGGACGAGCACAACGACGAGAATCTGCTTATCATCCACAACCCGGCGCTGGCGAGAAAGTATATGGAGGAAGTGGACCGGTTGATGAATTGAGCGGGGTCGGAGTTGCCTGTGAGGAACGCGGCAGGATGCCGCGTCTACGGTTGAGCACGCGATGCTGCTGTCCTATCCCTGCGCGCGGCGGCTCAGGTTCCCAGCCACTTGGCGAGAATGTCGGGGTGGATGGCCCAGCCGAGCAGGCCGGCCAGGCCCATCACGACGCCGAAGGCCGTGGGGACCATGGCGAGCCAGTAGAGCCAGATGGTCTGCGTGAGCGAGGTGACGGCGAGCATGGAGATGGCGATTGCGAGTCCGGCGTCCATGAGGTCGAACTGGTCGTCGCGGAAGTTGTAGGCGTCGTAGGCTTTCTGCGCGTCCTCCGCCTGCTTTTTCAAGTCATCCATTTTCTTTTGCTGTTTGTCGATGGCCTCCTCGGATTTGGCGATGAGGGCCTCCATCTTGGCGGGGTCGGCCGCAGGGTTGGCCAGTTGCTGCGCGCGCATGATTTCGGCCTCGGAGAGCATGACCTGCTCGCGGATGTTGCGCGCCTGGTACCAGCCCCAGTAGTCGATCTTGTCGGCCTGGACCTGCTGCATGGCCTGGACGATGTTGTCGTCCTTGACCTTGCAGATGCCCAAGAAGGTGGCCAGCAGGGCGATGCTGACGGCGACCATGTTGTTGAGGCGCTGCTTGCGCTTTCCGTCGCCTTCGGTGACGCTTTCCGTGTCGTCGTCTTTCAGGTTGTCAAGGGGGTCTATTTCCATTGCCCGTTTTCTCCGTTGTTGGACCTATATGTTGATGCGAAACACGAAGCGCCGCGGTCAGCACATGCAGAATGCTGAATGCAGGAGTCAGAATAGCCTGATGCGTCAAGTGGCCGCAAACAAAGCGCAGGGAAGCGCTGGACCACGGAATTCTTGGTGCGGCCGTTGGTGGCAACCAAGGGGCCCAGCTTTCAGAAGCCAGAATGGGGACACAGAAACCGATGGGCATGGCAAGTGGACAGACCCTGTCAAGGTTCGGAGCGCTGCAAGCGCGGTATGTGGAAATCCGTTCAGCTTTGGGCGGCGCAGAGTAGGGCCAGGATATCGCCCATCAGCCTGTTGACGGCGTGGTATCTTTCCGGCGGGGCGGACAGGATTTCCGTTTCGGTCTGGACGGCACCCGGCAATTCCAGTTCGGCGCGGCAGTGCTCGACAATGGTGCGGGCCGAGGCCGGGGTGGTTTCGAGGTGAAACTGCAGGCCAATGACGCAGGGCCCGAGCTGAAAGGCCTGATTTTCACAGGCGGCGCTCCGTGCGAGATGGATGGCGCCGGGCGGCAGGTCGAAGGTTTCTCCGTGCCAGTGGAAGGCGATGGACGCGGCGGGAAATGGAAAGGCGCCGGGTTCCGAATGGGGCACGGCCTCAATGGGAAACCAGCCTATCTCGCGGGTGTGGTTGGGATAGACGGGCGCGCCCATGGCGCTGGCGATAAACTGCGCGCCGAGGCAGACGCCGAGCACCGATTTGCCCGCACGGACGGCTTCGCCGATGAAGCGCTTTTCGGCGGCGAGCCAGGGATAATCAGCCTCGTCGTTGACGCTCATGGGGCCGCCCATCACGATCAGCAGGTGAAAATCGTCCAGACCGGGGAAGGTGGCAGATTCGTAAAGGCGCGTGCCTGTGACGGCACAGCCTGCCGATTGGAGCCAAGGCTCGATGCATCCGAGTCCCTCGAAGGGGACATGCTGAAGATAATGGGCGCGCATGCTTACTCCTGTGCCTGGTTATAATTGCCGACTATTGTGTCGGGTCGGCTGCTACAGCAACATTGCAATAAAACCGGCCTGCTGGAAATGATGGTCTGCAGTCAATGCTCTTGCAAGTCCAAACTGACGCATGACCACGAATGAAATGCAGTCCGTCAACGACCAGTCCTTGTCCGGGCGGCAGGCATAAATATCAACACCAGAATCATAAAGCGCAGGTTCGGCGGGCATGACCAAGGTCTTCGAATCAACCTGAATCTGACGATTCAGTTTTATGAATGAAGCCCTGTCGCCCGAACTTGCCAACCAGTTGCCCAACTCAACAAGGATGTATTCCGTCGTGACGATCCGACCCTTGAACTCCCTAAATGCCCATGGCGGAGACATGCCTGGCGTCCTTCGGATTGATCACTGCGATATAGAACGAGGTGTCCGCAAACAGGCGCATCAGGCCTTGGGCGCTCCATACAGATAGTGGTCAACATTCCTGGAAGCATCGGGCGGAAGCCCCTTGGCGGTTCCAATGGCAGCTTCGAGACGCTCATAGAGGGACGGACCGTTTTCATCATCCGTTTAGTGGTCCTGCAGGAAGTCGGACAGCGTAACAGCCACCTTTGCACCGTTTGGCAGGCTCACCCCGTCGTCCAGCACCGCGGCACCGTTCTCCACATGGCCCTGATAAGTCATTTGTGTCTCCTCATTGCATTCAACAGTAAGATTATAGCACCAGTTCCGCCTTCGGCAAAGCGCGGGAAGGGGGCAAGTTTGCGTCCACAGCCAAGGCCGGGCGGACCTTGGGGGCGCGGACACTCATTTTACTCTTGAACGCAATGCCCGGTTCATGTAACCCTGTCATAACTTGTGCGGTCAGTACATGTCGGTGTCAACAGGACGGGACATATATAAAATGAAAAAATGGCTCATGCGCATCGTCAAGGGTATCGCGATTGTGTTGGCGCTTACCCTGCTTGTCACCGTGTATGTCCGGTCGCAGGGGGTGCAGTACACCCTGGCACTGGTGCGGAATTCGTGGGGCAAGGCGCGGTTTGACTCTTCCGCCATCTCGCCGGACAAGAACTGCGGCGGCGTGACGCCCTGCACGAGCGGGCCCATCCGTGTGATGACGTACAACGTGCTGTGCCGGATTTGCACAGAGGGCAAGGCCGAACATGCCCAACTGGGCTATGAGCGGTGGTATGACCGGCTTCCGCACATCATGGCGGTGATCAAGGAATACCAGCCGGACCTGCTGGGCCTGCAGGAGGTGGGCGGCTGGCAGGACATTGGCGAGCTGAATCCCGACCCGTCGATTTACGAACCGCTGGCGCACGAACTTGGGCCGTGGGTTTTCGGGGATGCGGCGCTTTTCTACCGGAAGGACCGTTTTGAGGCGCTGAATTCGGGGCAGTTCTGGTACGGGCCGACGCCGGACATTCCCTTTGCCTATGAGTGGCGGCGGTTGGCCGTGCCGCGCTATCTGAACTGGGTGCATCTGCGCCAGAAGGACAACGGCTTTGAGTTCCTCTTCATGAACACCCACTTTGACAACGCGGGGATCAACAAGGACCCGACGGCGCTGCTGGTAAACAAGGTCTGGGGACCCCATGCCAAGCGCCTGCCGATCATCTTCACGGGCGACTTCAACACCAACCGCACCGAGAATCCCCGTTATCACAACATCATGTACGGTGACGGCACGGAACAGATCTTCCAGGACACGATGGACCTGGCAGCAAAAACGGAGGAACTGCCCCCGCTGGTCAACTTCGATGGAAGAGATGACCGCCCCAAAGGCCTGGACGGGGTCATCGACCACATTTTTGTGGCCGGGCCCGGCAAGAATGAGGTGCAGCGCTGGGTGGTGGATTCGCGCCGCTATGGCGCGGCGCAGGAAAAATCGCAGGCGGACCACCCGGCGGTGTTTGCCATCGTCAATCTGGCCGCCCGTTAGGCGGCTTCCCAAGAAGGCTGAAAACAGAAATGCCGCCCCCCGTCAACCGGTGACGAGGGGCGGCCTGTGCTTTGCGCGAGACGCCAGGACTAGGCGAGCGGGTCTTTGCTTCCGAAGATAGCCGCATCGGCAAAGTCGAAAATGGGGGTGACTATGAGCTTCTGGAAAAAGCTCAACAGTATCTTCACAAGAATGCCCAACAGATCATCCAGCATGATTTGCTCCTTCTGGTTTCAGTTTCATGCGCCGGGGGCGCACAGGATTTCTCTGGTTGCGGTTGGTTGTCAGTCGAGGCCGAGCAGGCCGTTCACGGCGCCGCCAACGACGCCGACCAGCAGGTCTGAGAAATAGTCAAACAGTCCGACGAACAGCGCGTGGAAGAACTCATAAAGCAACATGCACATACCTCCTTCTTGTTGACACCGCACTTGTGACAGCGCACCGACTTTCCGGCTTTGCCGGAACACATGGCCGGTTTGCACCTAATATGTCAGGACGATGCGAGATCCGCAGGGTCCCATTCCCGGAGATTACGGTGTCAGCTTATCATATCTTTCGCAGAAAAGCCAGCATTAACTAACGATCGGTAGGCCTTTGGCCAGGGCAGTTTTGCGCGACTATACGTCAAATTTACGCATGGCCACCGGGGAAACACCCTTATGCCCCGGCATGGGGAAACAATACCACTCCCAAGCACCTCATCCGGCAACTTTATCGCCACCGATGGTGTGCGGTACTGTAGCGGCAGACCGACCTTCCGCACAGATGCATCAGGCAATGGAGAGCAAGAAATGGTCCCGACAAGAACCGTGGTCCTGCTGGGTTTGGCAATGCTTGCCAGCCTGTTGCCGATGGCGCGTGGGAGTGAGATGGACTGGCCGCAGGTCACGAGCCAGTGCAAGCCCTGGACCTACTGGTGGTGGATGGGCAGCGCGGTGAGCCGGGAGGAGCTGCAGCGGCATGCCAAGACCTATGCGCAGGCGGGGCTGGGGGGCATGCACATTATTCCGATATACGGCGCGGAGGGCGCGCAGGCGCGCTATGTCCCGTTCCTTTCGCCGGCGTGGATGGACTTGCTGGACGGGGCGGTGGAGACGGCGGGTGCAGCGGGTTTGGGTATCGACATGACGCCCGGGACGGGCTGGCCCTACGGCGGGCCCTGGGTGGGCAAGGAACAGGCCGCCAAGCAGGCTTTCCTGCGGAGCTTTTCGCTGGCGGGGGCTGCGGAGGCACCGCCCGTCCTGTGCCCGGGCCAGCCCGAGGCGCGGCTGAAAGCGCTGGTCGCGCTGGGGCCGGAAGGAAAGACGGTGGACCTCACGGCGCGGGTGGGCGCGGACGGTCAGTTGAACTGGAAGTCCGGCGGTGGAATGTGGACGCTGTATGCGCTTTTCCAAGGCTGGACGAAGCAGCAGGTGAAGCGCGCGGCGCCGGGCGGGGAAGGCAATGTCGTCGATCCGTTTTCGCGAACCAGTATGGATGCCTATCTTGCGCGCTTTGATGAGGCGTTCAAGGGCCGGACCACGCGGCCGCGCGCGTTCTACATGGATTCCTATGAAGTGTACGGGGCGAACTGGACGGAGGACTTCTTTGACCAGTTCCAGACGCGGCGGGGCTATGATTTGCGTTTCCAGTTGGGGGCACTGGAAGGGCGCGGCGACGACGCCACGGCGGAACGGGTGCGTTCCGATTACAACGAGACCGTCGGCGATTTATTGCTGGAAAACTGCGCGCAGCCCTGGGCCGCCTGGGCGAAGGGACAGGGGGCCATTACCCGCTATCAGGCCCACGGGTCGCCGGGCAACCTGCTGGACCTGTATGCCACGGCGGAGGTGCCCGAAACGGAGGGTTTCGGTCCGGAAGGCGCCGAGATTCTGATGACCAAGTTCGCGTCTTCAGCGGCGCATCTGGCGGGCCGGAAATTGGTGGCCTCGGAGACCTGCACCTGGCTGTCGGAGCATTTCACGGAGACTTTGGGCTCGGTGAAGTCGGCGGTGGATCAGTTGTTTCTCGGCGGCGTGAACCATGTCATTTACCACGGCACGGCCTTCTCCCCCGCAGATGCGCCGTGGCCGGGCTGGCTGTTCTACGCCTCCACCCATTTCGGGCCGACCAACACCTTCTACCGCGACTTCCCGGAACTGAACAGCTACATTGCGCGGTGCCAGTCGTTCTTGCAGGCAGGCACTTCCGACACGGAGGTGCTGCTTTATTGGCCGCTGCATGATCTTTGGGCGCAGGCGCTGCCTGCCGATAAGACCAAGTTCGGGCCGGCACCGTGGTGCCTGTCGGTGCATGGCACGAAAGACTGGATGCACACGCGGATGGCCTGTTTTCACGGTGCCGCGCAGACCCTGTGGGACGGCGGGGTGCCCTTTGACTATGTGTCCGACAGACTGCTCAAGACGGTGGTGCCGCCGCGTGCCATTGTCCTTCCGGGCTGCAAACGCATGCCACCGGAGACGATGGAGCGGCTGGTGGAATTGGCCGAAAAGGGAACGGCCATCATTGCGCTGGAGGGACTGCCCGAGGACGTGCCGGGGCTGAATGACTTGGACAAGCGCAGGGCGCGCCTGAACGCCGCAGTCGCGGCGTTGCGTGGCAAGGCCGTTCTGTTGACGGGACAGAAGGACCTGGTAGTGGCGCTACAGAAAGCCGGGGTGCGGCGCGAAAGCATCACCGCATCCAAGGTGGCTTTCGTGCGGCAGCGCATCGAGGACGGGGTGCAGTATTTTCTGGTGAACCGGGGTGACACGGTGCTGGACGGCTGGTATCCGCTGGCTTTTCCGGCAAAAGGCGCTGTGCTGTTTGAGCCGCTCTCAGGCAGGAGCGGAGTTGCCGCGCTTCGGCCCTCGACAGGCGGGGTGGAGGTCTGTCTCCAACTCGCGCCGGGGGCAACGTGCATCGTGCGCGCCCTGGACCATCCTGTCGAAGGCCAGCCCTGGACCAGCCTCGCCGCGCAGGGGCTGCCGCGGGAAATCTCGGGACCGTGGGAGCTGCGCTTTACCGAGGGCGGTCCCGCGCTGCCTTCGTCCTTCACCTCGGACGCATTGAAACTGTGGACCGACCCGGGCACGCCGGAGCGTAACGCCTTTTCCGGTGTCGGCAGGTACACGGTCAACTTCGATTTTCAGCCGGTGGCCGACGTGGATGAATGGGTGCTGGACCTGGGAGAGCTGCACGAGACGGCGCGGGTGCTTCTCAACGGGGAGTATGCGGGCACCGTATGGTGCCATCAACCCCTGCGCGTGGGGGCGCTGCTGCGGCCCGGCAGGAATACGCTGGAGGTGGAGGTGGCCAACCTGATGGCGAACCGCATCGCCGACATGGACCGGCGCGGCGAGCCGTGGCGCGACTTCTTCTTCGTCAATATCGACTACAAGCCCTTTGACGCCTCGGGCTGGGAGCTGCGCCCCTCCGGTCTGGCCGGACCGGTGCGGCTCTGTCCCATGGCGCGGAAGAAAGCGGAGTCGTGAGACTGCCGCAGGCTATTTCTTCACGAAGAGCCTGAAGAGCACGGGCAAATAGCTCCAGATTCCCGTGAGGGGCGAGGAGAAGGGCATGATTTTGAAGCGCATGCCATAGCCGTAGTGAATGTAGAGCATCATCCTGTACACCGGCCCCAGGGGCAGGGAACAGAAGAAGTTGGCGTGCTTTCTCAACCACGGATGCCGCACGAGAATGCCGAAGAGCTTGTGCAGGTTCTCGACGCGGCGCTTTTCCATGGGGGATTCGAATACGAACGGCGAGGAGCGTTTGTTGGACTCAAATACCGGCACATGGGACTCGGAGAGGAGTCCGGCGTGCTGGGCGAATTTTCTTATCTCAGTGGCGGGATAGGGATAGAGCAATGACGCCCTCGCCCAGTCCGGCTCTATTTGGGCGTTCAGTTCGAGGGTTTGCAGGTCGTTCTCATAGCTGTTTGGTATTGGAAGGCCGCAGAGACTAAGGGTCATGAGCTTGATGCCGTGGCTCTTGATTGTGGCCGCCGCGCGCACAATCTGCTCCTTCTTCATGTTGCGCTTGAGTATCTTGTTGAAAATGCCCTCGTTGGCACATTCCACGCCGATGCCGGCGGCGGTCAATCCGGCCCCGTGCAGCGCCCCGATTAGTTCGTCGGTCACCTCGTTGGCGCGGAAACCGCAACTGAAAGGCAGGGCCACGCGTTTCTTGTAGTCTTCACAGAAACGCAGAATCCATTCCCGGCCATTGAGCAGGAAGCTGTCGTCGTTCATCACAATGCGCGTCATGGGATATCGTTCTTTTATAAGAAACATCTCATCGACGACCTTTTCGGGAGAGCGGCGACGGACGACGGAGCCCTTGCCGTGGTAAAGCTCATTGTAGGGCGGATGGAAGCAGTAAGAGCATGCGCAGGGGCATCCGCGGTTGCTGACGAAGTATTTCAGGTTGTCCTTGGCAAGGGCTGGGTCGGCCTCGTACATGAGGTCGTGGTCGGGCGTTGGCAGGGTGTCGAGGTCCTCGACGAGCGGGAGAAGAGGGTTTCGGACGATTTCCTCCCCGTGCCGTGCCACAAAGTTGGGGGTTTCCCACCATGGCCCCCCGTCTTCCACGCGCTGGCAGAACTCGGGAAAGGCCAGATCGCCCTCGCCGATGCACACTGCGTCGCAATAGGGGTTTTGAAGCAATTCGTCGGGACAAAAGGTGGCATGGGGCCCGCCGAAGACGGACACCAGGGTGAACTCTTTTTTCAGCGCCTCGTTCAGGTCGAGCAGACGAATGTGCTCTCCCGTGAGGGCCGTATAACCGACCACGGCCGGACGCCAATCTGCCACCATTTGCCGCATGCCGTCCAAGCCAAGCCTTCTGGCGCTGGCGATCCGAACCTCATGCCCCTTTTCCTTCAGTCCGGAAGCCAAATACATGAGGCCCATTCGCGGCGTCATATAGCTTTCCGTATAAACAAGGAGAACCCGCAATCGAGAATTCCTTTCTTGCCAGGCCCACGCGTCGCTGTGCCGGAATTAAATCATTCGTGGGGGGAAGTATACCGTTACGGGAGACATGTTCTCAATTGCACCTCTCCACAGCCATTCCTTCGGGACAGTCCATTGCAATCGGAAAAGGGGCATGATACAATCATTTTTGTGACTATTTAGCATTTTTTGCGTGTCTGTCAAGTGCCAAGTTCATGGTGATGGGGTTCTGCAATGCGCGCCGTATTCTACGATTTCGCCACCGGTTCCCTGGGCATCCAGTATCTTATTGCAGTGCTTAATCAGGCCGGTCATGAGGGGCTGGTTTACTATGACGTCTCCCTTTCCCGCGAGTATGTGGCCCAAGGCCTGCCCCTGCGGGGGCTTTTCAGTGTAAGGACGGGCGACGTTTGCCGCGAAATAATGGAGTTGAAACCCGACCTGGTCGGCGTTTCCATGAATTCCTACAGCTACGCTGAAAATTTGGCGCTGATAAAGCTCTTGAAGAAGGACTTTCCAGAGGCTGTTGTGGTGTGCGGCGGCGTTCACGTCACCATGCTTCCGCAGGTTGCCCTGGGCAACCCGGAAATAGACTTCGTGGTTGTGGGCGAAGGCGAGAGGGCGCTGGTGGCGCTGGCGAACGCGCTCTCGGAATTGCCGTTGGACGAGGTCAAGGCACTGGCGCCGGAAAAGCTGCCGGGCGTGTGGAATGTCCAGGGAGGAGAGATTGTCGACCGCGGAACCGGGCCGCTCGTGACGGACTTGGACACCCTTCCCTTTCCGGAAAAACTGCAGTACGAACTGGTAAACAGTGCCTTTAACCGGGTTTATACGATTTCGGCCAGCCGGGGCTGCCTATACGGCTGCACCTACTGCAACAGTCCTTCGATCAAGGCTTTGTACCGCCAATGCGGGGGGCGCTTCCACCGCACGCGCAGTGTGGACAATCTGATTGCCGAGCTTCGTGTTGCCCTTAAACGGCACCAGCCCCGTTTCATCGAGTTTGTGGACGACATGTTCGGGGCGGAACTGGGATGGCTGCGCGATTTCAGCGCCGCCTACAAAAAAGAAATCGGCCTTCCCTACGGCATTCAGACCAGTCCCCTTCTTTTGGATGAGGGTTCGGCCCTCCAGTTGCTTGCCGAAAGCGGCTGCGCGGCCCTCGAGGTTGGATTCCAAAGCGCGAACGAGGAGGTTCGCAAGACCGTGCTGAACCGGCACGAGAAGAATGCCAAGGTGCTCGACATCGTGACGCGCGCGCGTTCCTTGGGCATATTCGTCGCGCTGGATTTCATCGTTGACCTTCCCGGGGAGACCCCCGGGCACTTGTCCGAAATCCTCGAATTTGTGCGGCAAACCCGGCCGGAACAGGCCAATATCTCTTTCTTGAGTTATTTTCCGGGCACGGCCATTTTCGCCCAGGCATTGGAGGAGGGGCGGATTTCGCCCGAGGAGGGGCGGCGCATTGAAAACGGTGTGGGTTTTGGCAACTACCGGGTTCCGAGGACGCGGCAACTCAATTACCGGGTGCTTCCCTTTCAGGTGCTGTTTGCCCAGCATTTTCCGCCTGCTTTGTCGCGCCGCCTTGGCCGGGTGGTTGTGCTGCCAGGCGTCCGGTCGGTCTTGGGCCTGGTTGCCGGTCCGTGCGTGTATCTTTACCACCTGTGGATAGCCTTTTTTGACCGCCGCGCCTACTATTTTCGCGGGCAGTTGACCAAAGTGCTGTACAGCATGAAGGAAGTCATGCGGCACAAGCTGCGGGGCGGGGCATTGCCCGCGCCCCCGGCGGCATCGCAGGAACGTCGTTGACGCCTTGACGGGATGGCCTGCTAACCGGCAGCCGTGGCCGCCGCTGGGAGCGTGCCTGACCGGAGATAAAAGGCAAAGGGCAGATAGAATCCCCTGGACTCCAGGTCCGCCAAGCGCGAAGACAGGCTGGGGCCGCCTGATGGGGGTTCCCCTTTCGGAGGGTACAGGGCCTGCAGGAGGGGCGCATAGCGCACGATGAGGCCGTTGGTGTCGCAGGCCAGGGCACGGGAAAAGGCTGCGTCACCGGCCTCCTGTGCGCCGCTTTCGTATTGGGCGACGGCCAGGGCAAAGTGACCGAAGGCATATTTGGGGTCCCTCTTGACGCTGCACTGGGCGGCCCGAACAGCCAGCGCACTCTGATGCCCGTCGCACAGAACCAGGCCCAGAAAGGCGTAATACAGTTTGCTGCGGGGCCACTCGCTGTCCACGGCGTCGCGCAGACTTTCAAGCGCCTTGTCATATTCCGGGCCGTCCGCCTTTGAAAAACCCATATCCGCCAGCATGCCCGGGTAATCGGCAAAGGCGCCTTCCAGCCCGCAGGCCGGGCTTGCTTCGACGGGTGCCCGGTCGGCGCGGGTGATGCGGTAGACCTGAATGCCGTTCATGCCCGGAAAATCGGTGCGCGTCCATGCCAGGCCGCGAGCGGCCAGGCATGCTTCAAAGTCCGCGAGCGGCGGCATGGAATAGGCGAAGCGCTCCATCACGGCCCAAACGGCATTTGGCGGATCAGGGGTGGACAATGCCCGGGCGCTTTGCCCGGCCACCGACCGGAGGGTGTAGGCGGGAACGACGATTGGGTCGATGCCCTTCCCCTTCGAGGCAAAGATTCGGGCGTTGTAGAGGTACATGGGACGGGTCAGCACAGTGCCCTTGGCAAGTATGATTTCCCCCGGGGACGCATGTCCCCCTATCCATGCGATCGCAGAGCGCCAGTCGGTTCTCGTGTTGGCCGGCAGGGCCAGGGAGAGCTGATACCCGTAGAGCATGACCAGGAGCAGCGACAGGAGCCCGCGCACGCGTGCCTGTCGGAAGCTGACGATGAAGCCCCCCGCAATCACGTACAGCGCCAGAGAACAGTAGCTTGTGTAGCGGGGCATCATCATCGGGCGAAACAGCCAAGAGGCCAGAAACAGCATCAGCGGCGGCACGAAGGAAAGGATTAGCAGGAAGAATTCGGGACTGTCGCCAAGGTTGCCGTGGGCAATGGAACGACGCCATGCGCGGTACAGGCAAACCACCGCCCAGAGCGCAGACACAGCAAAGAACAGGCCGATGGCGATGTCGAACAGGCCGTGCCAGGCATCAACCGCCTGCTGGATCTGCGGCGGTAGGAAGGGCCAAGTCTGGCCCTGAAATGCGAAGGGGTCACTGGCCCGTACGGCGTCATCGCCGACGAGGTCAACAACGAGGTCACGGAAGCGGGGGAGGCTTCTCCAGAAGTCCTCATCCACGTCGGAGGCGCTGGAGAAGTGAATTCCCAGCCAAAGCAGGGGGGAAAGGCAGGTGGCGCACTGCGCGGCGCCCCAGAGCACGGTGCGCTTGAAATGCGAACGAATATGGGGCGCCATGACGCAGCACTCGGCCGCCACGAGGAACACCAGGAACAGATGGGTCCACAGCAGACAAAGGTTGGCCACAATGTTTAGAAACCACCACTTGGAGCCGCCTGAGCGCAGCCCCATCGCGAAGGACAGGATTGAAAGGGCTGCAAAGAACTCTATTTCGACATTGGGCCGGAGGTCCTGGGCGGTCCAAATATGAATCGGAGACAGCGCCAGGCACAGGGCGGCCAGAAGACCGGCACCCCTGCCGTAGACGTTTTTTCCCAGGAAGTATACGAGCGGAATGCAGGCCATTCCGAAGGCCACCTGTTCCAGGCGCACCCCAAGAAGCCACAAGGGGTCAATCACGCTGGTGCAGGCGTAGCGAATCAGCCAGGCCAGGGGCAGATTGTCCGGTGCGTAGAAGCTGATGGTGGTCAGATAGCCTTTCCAGGTGCCCTCCGAGAGCCCGGCCATCACATTGAATTCGTCCATCCAAACGCTTTGTTCGGAGAGACGGTAGAGGCGCAGCGCGAGTCCCAGGCCCAAGATGGCCGCCAGAATCCATGGCGCCCGTCTCTCCCACGGGGGCGTTCCGGAAGACTCCATTCCGGAATGTGGCGGCGCCGGGGGTGCGGCAGTGCTTTGGTCTTCCATGCTGCGCAAAGAACTATGTTCCACCAATGCTGACACTCTCCACCGAAATCGCCAGAGCTAACCGCTGCCGTTATTCAGACGCCCAGATTTGCGCCGATCATCGGCCCATTGGAGCGCCCGATTCGCAGTTCCTGACTCCGGATTTCGATTGCAGGTTTAAGGAAACGCGTGTTCAGAAGCCCTGCTTGTCGTCTGGCGGAGAATAGCACAAGCGCGGGCAGGGCTTACATCTTGCGGACAGGGCGGATGTTTTTCGCGGGCACTGGGAGAAGCATTTCATAAGCGGGCTTGCGAAACACTAGGGCCGCCCGGGTGCCGCGTGAACATGAAAGGTTTTTCCCCAATGGCGGAGCATGATGCACGCCAGGCGAAAGGTGCGCCAGGGATGGCGCTGCACCAGTCCCCGGAGGTGCCACAGGGTTGCCGGACGCAGGTAGAAGGACCGTAACAGCCTGCGCTCGTGCGCCGTGGCGCGTTGGGCAATGGACTCGTCCCTGAACCTGCACACATAGGGAATCAGCGAGAAGTCGATGTCGCTTTGCACCTGCTCGAAGAAAGCGGTTCCCTGATAGGGGGTCAGGATGTTGATGCTGATGAAATCCAGGGGGGACTCCATGATGCCGCGGTGGGTTTTTTCAAACTCCTCCTCCGTTTCCACGGGGGCGCCGAGGAGAAGAAAGCCCCAGCTTTCTATGCCGGCATCGCGGATGAGTTGGAGACGGGTATTGACGGTCTTTGGATTCACGCCCTTTTTCAGGTAGTCGAGCACCTTTTCGGAGTAGCTTTCGACGCCGAGGAGTATTCGTGCGCAACCGGCGCGTTTCATCCAGGCCAGCATCTCCTTGTCGAGCGTGTCGACGCGGGAAAGGCAGGTCCACTGAATCCGCATGTTTCGGTCGAGGATGAGTTTGCAGATTTCGATTACGCGCTTTCTGTTGCAGGTGAAGGTGTCATCGAGAAAGCGGATCACTTTCGCGCCCGCGGCGATGAGGGACTGCATTTCGGCGACGACGCTCTCGGGGGAGCGCATGACCAGACGGCGGCCAAAGGTCGGGGTGCAGTAGCTGCACTGATAGGGACATCCCCGGGCGCTGAGAATGGCCCCGCAGGGACCGCCCAGGAGCGCCTCGGAGTAGTTCCGAATGTCGACCAGGCTGTAGTCGGGAAAAGGGAGGTCTTCGAGCTTGTCCATCCGCTGTTCCGCATTGGCAAAGAGGGTGCCGTCTGACCGGCGGCCGGCAAGGCCGGGAATGCTGTCAACGGGCTGCGCCCCGCCCATGGCGGAAAGGTATTGGGACAGGACGGCTTCGGGCTCGCCGCGCAGGATGAAATCCAGCCGTGCGTTTTGCAGGACTGTTTCGGGAAAGGCCGTGGGATAGTAGCCGAACACGGCGATAGGCAGTTGGGGAAAGGCCGCTTTGACACGGTCCAGACAGGCCATGTCATCGGCGATGGAATCGACGCCGACAAGGGCGACCAGCAGGTCGGTCGCGCGGCGGCCAATCCAAGTGTGGACGAAGGCTTCGCTCCGGGTCTCGGCGATCGCATCGAGCACTTCAATTTCGGCCCCGCCCCATTCTCGGGCGCAGCTTGCCAGTTGAAGCAGTTCGTTGGGCGGCAGGAGAAATGCCGGCGAGGCGTAGGTGCACATGTATCGGCGCACCAAAGGCGCGTGATGGGGGGGGTTGAGAAAGAGCACCCTCGCGCGCCGCGGCGGCGCGGGTGTTATTTCCGGCTGTGCGCCGTTGCCTGCCACACTGTGTTCCAATCCATTCGGTTCTTCCCCTACGCCTTAATCTCGCAGCGGAACCCCTTGCCCGTGACGATTTCGGGCCCCGCCACCGCGGGCGCTCCGCTTTCCGGCAGCACAATGCGCATCGAGCAGGCTTCGATGATGTCCTTCTGCACGTCAATGCCCGGCATCACGTAAATCACTTCCATGCCCCGCGCCGTGAGCTGGAACGCGCCCACGTGCGTCACGTAGAACACTTTCTTGCCCAGCCGCAGCGCCTCTTCCCCGTTGAAGGTGATCTCGCTCACCTGTTCGATGTACTTGGAGACGCCCCGCTCGTTCACGCACACCTTGCCGTCCCGCACCTCGATGTTGGCGCGCTCGCCCCAGGCGCTGCAGAAGATGAGCGCCTTCGCGTTGGTGACCAGGTCGATAAAGCCGCCGGGGCCCACGTAGTTGCGCGCGCCCTCGCCCCGCTTGGACACGTTGATGTTGCCCGCGCTGTCCGTTTCCAACGCGCCCAGAATGGCCCAGTCGAGCCGCTTGTACACCCGCTCAAAGGCCGTGGCCGACGGAACGATTTCGGTGGGATTGATCGCCGCGCCAAAGAAAATGCCCGGCGCCGCCATCCCGCCAAACACGCCGCTCTCGTTGATCATGGTGATGTGCTTGATCGCGCCGCTCTCGTACAGGATGCGCGACACCTCCTCCGGCAGCCCCACGCCGATGTCCACGTGGTCGCCGTCGTGGGCGTGGTCCACGAAGATCTTGGTGGCCAGCCGGGCCAGCACATTGTCGATGGGCTTGCGGCGCGGCGTCACGCCCAGCATGTCGTTCACGATGCTCACCCGGGCGATGCCCTCGTCGATTGGCATGCGGCTGCCCGTGGTGAACAGTTCCCAGTGCTTGCGGTGCTTGACGGTTGCGGTCTGTTCCGTTCCCGGCCAGTACACGACGGCGTCCACCTCCTCGGCCCGCAGGAACACCTCGTCGTAGCCCTCCTCCACAATGCGCCCCACGTTGACGATGACCTTGCCGCCGTTGCGCCGGGCCGCCTGGGCGATTTCCCGGCTTTCGGCCAGCACAGAGCAGTGCTTCATGTAAATGTTGCCCTTGCGGTCCGCCGCGGGCGCGCTGAACACCGCCGTGTCGATCTTGGGGATGCTGTACTTGAACCGGCCGTCCTCCAGCACCTCCACATACTGTGGCCCGCCCGCTGTCAGCGGCGTGCCCCGTCCCGTGCGCGGGTCAATCAGCGTTCCCGTGCCGGTGCTGTTGATGACATGGTCGCGGCCTTCGGCCTGCGCCCGCAGCAGCAGCGTCAGCGTGCCCTGCGGGATGATCTGGATTTCCAGCTTGCCCGCGTCGGCCAGTTTGAGCTGGGCCTTGAAGGTTTCCGCATGGCCCGTGAACAGCCGCGTGTTCAGCCCCTCCAGTGCGATCTCCTCCAGCGAGCCCGGAATCTTGCCCCGGCCCCCCTGGCCGCCCACGCAAATCACCGTGATGTTGGCGGGGTGCTTTTCGGCCTTGAACTTCTCCTGCATCGTCCAGTACATCAGCGCGCAGCGCTGGTTGCCCGCAAGGCCCGAGGTGCCCATGACCGCGCCGTCCTTGATCAGGTCCACCGCCTGCCACGCCGTCATGAACTTCGGGTTGTCCTTCACGGGGGAGGGGTAGTGCGAATCATGCTTCTTCCAGGTCATCCGCCAGTGAAGCACGTGCAATTTGATAGCAAGCTTGGTAAAAATATTCATCATACCACCGTTCTAAAAACCGAACGAAACGCCTCAGGCAAAACATGGTCGATAGTATACCGGATGAATAAGGCGAATTTCCCGCAAGATTTGTGCGAAAAACAAAGACCTGTCGGATTCGAGGATTTTTCCCTCCTTTTGCCGGGGCGCCCCCCGCGGGGCGGTTTGATCCCGTCCGCGCCGCTGCCCTACTCTTGGGGCAACACGGCAAAGGTTCCCCCAATGAACAGTTGGCCCCGAAAACAGGCAGCCGCCGTCTGCATGGCCGCCCTGCTGCTGCTCATTTCCGGCTGTGCCGCGCTTCGCGGCACGGACCAGGGCGTTGCGGCGGCCGACCGGATTCTCGGTCCCCACACCGGCGGGCTGGTGGTCTCCATCATCGTGCCCTCCGTCGACCGCGACGGCACGCCCATCGCGGAAGACAGGACGCGCGCGGCCGTGCTGCGCACCGAAGCCGAGTTGGCCCGCATCTACGGCGGATACACCACCCACACCGGCACCCACGGCGGATGGCTCGACGAGAAAGGAGCCGTGGAGGCCGAGGGGCACGCGGCCATCGTCACCGCCTACGGCGGCGGCAAAGACGCGGGGCAGGCCCTGGCCGCCGTCCGCATTCTGGCTGCGGCGCTGGCGCGTGAGCTGAAACAGCACTGCATCGCGGCCATCGTGAATGACCGCATGTACCTCATACCGCCAGTAGAATAACCTTGGGGTCCGTTGGGAAGGTCATGCGCACCAGCGTTCCCTTTCCGGTGTGTCACGGCTCGGTTACTGTCAGGACCGTGCAGGTGCGCGCGTCGGCCATGAGGGCTTTCTTTTCATGTGCCGACAGAATCATGGGCCGGATGGCACCCCCTGTGAGATTGCATATTCAATATGCAATCTCACAGGGATGGCGGGCGGCGCTTCTCCAACGAAGTGGGGGGAGGGAGCGCAGAATGCCAGCGGCCGCTCATCCCGCTAAAACACCGCGCCGTCCCGGCGGGATCACCGGGACGGCGCGTAAAGCTTCTGTTCAGTGCTCAGCCAGCGCTCATTTCGGCGCGGCGGGCGCTGCCGGGGCTGCGGGAGCGGCGGCGGCCGGCTTGGCGCCGGGACCCTTGGCGGCCGCGGCCGCCTGTTCCTGCATGGCCGTCTCGTAGCGCACCTTGGCCACGTTGGCCTCTTCCTTCTTCTTCGCGGCCATTTCCGTCATGTTCGCCTTGTCCTGAATCACCGTGGGATTCTCATCATCGGGAATCACGCTGACAATGGCCGCCACACGGTCATAGGCGCCGACCGCCTCGTCGAAGCGGTTGCCCTCTTTGGCCCGATCACCCTCGTCGATGGCCGAACTGGCCGCGTCGAGCACGTCGTTCACCACGTTCTGGATGGACTTCTTCAGCTTGCGCACGTTTTCCTTGGCCGTGGTCGACTGCTCTTTGAACTCCTCGTCCACCGCCTCGAAGAAGCCGATGGCCTGGCGGTAGGTCTTGATCGCGTTGGCCCAGTCCTTCTTGTCGCTGAAATTGTCGGCCTCGGCCCGCACCTTCTCGCCCGTCGAGATGATGTTGATGGTCATTTCCAGCCGCTCATTGCGCGCCTGGATGGCTGTGTTCGTGTCCTGGATGAGCTTGGCCGCGTCCTGGCTGGTGCGGTCATAGTTCAGCGCCTGCTCAAAAGAGTTCAGCGCCGTCGGCAGGTCCGAATCGGCCGAGCCCGGCTTCGCGGCCCGGTCCAGGAACACTTTGCCCTCTTCAAGGTAGTGGTGCGCCAGCTTCTGCCCGAGACGGGTCCGTTCGGGGCCGCCCAGGTTGTAGGCCTTCTGCCACTCGTCAATGCCGCGCAGCTTCGATTCACGCGCGTCCGCCGCGTAGAAGATGTCGCCCACCTTCTCATAGGCCTCCACGATCTGCGGGTTCACCTTTTCAAAATTCTCATAGACCCGCTTCGCCTGCTGCACGCTGCCCTTCACCTTGATCAGGTAGTTCATCTCGTCCACAAAGTACCAGGTGAGCGCGCGCGGGGAGGGCTTCATGATTTCGCCGCCCACCGGCTCGGCCCGCAGCACCGTGTTCCAAATGTCCGCCACGCTCTCCACGGTCCGCGTGAAATAGGCCCGGCCGCCCTGCTTCATGAAGCCGCGGTAACCCGTGCCGTTCTTGTAATCGTTCGTGATGAGCGTCTTGTCCTGCGCGTAAAAGGACCGGTGCTGCTCAAAGTACGTCACCGCGTCGCGCACAAACTCGCGGCTGTGCGTCGCCGGGGAGAAGGAATAGTTGTCGATGTCCCGGTCGATGTCCTCCATCACCTTTGCCTGAATCGCCTTGTCTTCCGCCGACCAGGTAAAACCGAAGGGGAGGGAAGCGTTTGCCGCCAGCGCCGCCAGCACACCCATGCGGTAGGCGAAGTAGGACGTCGGCCCGTAGGTGCGCGCGTCCCGCAGCAGGGCCACCTGGTCCGTCACCGCCTCCAGCGTCT
This sequence comes from Candidatus Hydrogenedentota bacterium, assembly GCA_903893795.1. Classification (GTDB taxonomy): domain Bacteria; phylum Hydrogenedentota; class Hydrogenedentia; order Hydrogenedentales; family CAITNO01; genus CAITNO01. The sequence goes on from CAITNO010000141.1 coordinate 82,092, forward strand.
GCCGGTCATTGCCAAGCGGTTCCGCGTCTCCCAGCACCTGCACCCCGTCCCGGGCGCCGTTCAGCACGTCCGTCTCGAAATTCGTCCCCACGGCCCCGCCCGGGCGGAAAACGTTCGGGAAGTCCTGCTTGATCATTTGCAGCGACATGGCGGTGATGCTCCGCATGGCGCGCGGTCCCCAGGCATGCGCCTCCACGGGGACCAGCAGGCCCGTTGCGAGCGATGCCACCACGGTAAGCTGAATTATTGCGCGTCTCATAGTACCCTCTTTCCTGTTTCAAAGTCTGGGGGTGGCGACAGGACACCATCCCACAGTTGAAAAAACTATCACACCCCCCGCCGATGTGTCAATTGATTTCCCTCCGGCGCGAACTGCCGGGGTTCTCCCGCATGCCTGCCGGGGAAATGGTCATGGCCCCGCAAAAACCGATATACTGGCCTCCTGTGCGGCCTTGAAGGGCCTTTCTAAACCCCAATACCACCCACAGGATGCCCAAAATCATGGCAGAAAACAAACGCGTTCCGGCGCGTCAGGATGTCCCGGAAAAGGACACATGGAACCTTGCCCCCCTCTTTCGCTCCGACAAGGCGTGGACCCGCGCCTGCCGCGAGGCGGAGGAACTGTATCCCAAAGTCGCCGCATTCCGCGGTCGGCTGGGACGTTCGGCCAAGGTCCTGCGCGAATGCTGCGACTTTGAAACCGGCCTCACCCGGCTGATCGAGAAACTCGGTGTTTACGCCCACCTGCGCTACAGTGAAGATGTGGCCAACCCCGCCTGCCAGGGCATGATCGCCCGCTTCACCTTCATCGCCACCCGGGCAGGCGAGGCGGCCAGCTACATCGCGCCCGAGATTCAGGCCATCCCCAAGGCCAAAATGGCCGAATTCCTCAAGAGTCCCCTCCTCGAACCCTACCGCTTCAATTTGGAAAAGCTGCTCCGCTTCAAGCCGCACATCCTCTCCGAAAAAGAGGAGCGGCTACTGGCCATGCTCGGCGAAGTGGCCGAGACCCCCTCAAAGGTCTTTGACCAGCTCAGTGATGCCGACATGAAGTTCGGCACCGTCATCGACGAGACGGGCAGCGAAATCGAACTCACCCAGGGCAGTTTTCGCACTTTGCTGGAATCGCCCAAGCGGGCCGTCCGCAAGGAGGCCTTCGACAAGTTTTACGCCGTGCAGGAGGGCCACGGCAACACCCTCGCCGCCTCCCTTGCCGGGGGCGTGCTGCAGGACGTGTACAACGCCCGGGTCCGCAATTTCCCCTCCGCCCGCGAGGCGGCCCTCTTTGGCGACAAGGTCCCCGTGGCCGTCTATGACAGCCTCATCGAAGCGGTACGCGGCGAACTGCCCACACTCCACCGCTATTTCGAGATTCGCCGCCGCGCCCTGCGCCTGAAAGACCTGCACGCCTACGACAACTACGCGCCCATCGTCAAGACCGACAAGGTCAGCATCCCCTACGACGAGGCGGTGGACACCATCAGCGAGGCCCTCGCGCCCCTGGGCGACGGCTACGTGCGCACCCTGCGCCAGGGACTCACCGAGGCACGCTGGGTGGACAAGTACGAAAACCGCAACAAGCACAGCGGCGCCTACTCCTCCGGCTGCTACGACAGCCCGCCCTACATTCTTATGAACTACAAACCGGAAGTGCTCGACTCCATGTTCACCCTCGCCCACGAGGCGGGCCACTCGATGCACTCCCATTTCAGCCGCAAGGCCCAGCCCTACCAGTACAGCGACTACACCATCTTCGTCGCAGAGGTGGCGTCCACCTTCAACGAGCAGTTGCTGGCCCGCCACCTCTTCTCCAAGGTGAAATCGCGCAAGCGCCGCGCCGAGCTCATCAACAAGGAAATCGACGAGATTCGCGGCACGATCATCCGGCAGACCATGTTCGCCGAATTCGAGAAGAACATCCACGCCCTGGCCGAGGCCGGCGAACCGCTCACGCTTGAGGTGTTCCGCCAGAGCTACCGCGCCCTGCTGGACGCCTATTTCGGTCCCCAATTCGTCATCGACCCGGTGCTCGAAATGGAGGGACTGCGCATACCCCACTTCTACCGTGCCTTTTACGTCTACAAATACGCCACCGGACTTTCGGCGGCGATTGCCCTTTCGCGCAATGTGCTGGCCGGAGGCGAAAAGGAGCGCAAACGCTATCTGTCCTTCCTCCAGAGCGGCGGCTCCAAATACCCGCTGGATCAATTGCGCGACGCGGGAGTAAACTTGACCCGTCCCGATGCCGTGAGCCAGGCCATGGCCCGGTTCCGGGAACTTGTGGAAGAATTGGACAGTCTGGTGTAGGGTGTGCGAAGCAAAGCGAAGCGCACCGTCTCACTGGGAGCGCAGGCATCCCTGCCGGCTCTTCTGTCAGGGAATGAACTTGCACGCTGTGCGAAGGCTGCAGGGTGTTCGCACCATGCCGGACCTTGGAGAGAGAAAGATGAATTCTAGGGGGCTATTTGGGGCGTTTGTCCTGTCGGGCGCTGTCCTGCTGGGTGCGGTTGCGGCATCCGCGCAGGATGCGGGCGTGCTCGGCGGCCTGACCCGGCCGGTGGCGGGCGAGGCCCGCCGCGCCAGCAGCAGCAATGAGGACCTCACCCGAAATGGTGATGCCCGGTCCATTGCGGCCGGTGGCACGCTGACGCTGCTGGAGGCCGAAGGCCCCGGCGAAGTCACCCATTTCTGGAACACCATCGGCAGCACCGACCTGTTCCACGGAAGGTCCATCGTGCTGCGAATCTACTACGACGGCGCCGAAAAGCCCAGCGTCGAGTCGCCCATCGGCGACTTCTTCGGCGTCGGCCACGGCGCCTACAAGGACTTCAGCTCCCTACCCGTCACCGTCTCCTCCGCGGGCCGGGCCCGCACCTGCTATTGGCGCATGCCCTTCCGCAAGTCCATCAAAATGACTGTCACCAACGAGTCCGCCACCACCAAGTGCGACTCCTTCTACTACTACGTGGACTGGCGCAAGCTCGACAGCCTCCCGGACGACACCCTCTACTTCCACGCCCATTACCGCCAGGAATTTCCCGCCGCGCCAGGCAAGCACTACACCATCCTCGACACGAAAGGGCACGGCCAGTATGTCGGCACGGTCTACTCGGTGATGCAGATGGAAACGGGCTGGTTCGGCGAAGGCGACGATTTCTTTTTCATCGACGGCGCCGACACGCCCCAACTGCGCGGCACCGGCACGGAGGATTACTTCAACGATGCCTGGGGCTTCCGCGAATTCTCCACCCCCTTCCACGGCGTGCCCCTCTACGACGGCGTCCTGCCCGGCGACCGGGTTACCGCCTACCGCTGGCACATTCAGGACCCGATTCCCTTCAAGAATTCGCTCCGGCTCGAAATCGAGCACAAGGGCAGTGTCTACAACCCCCAGGGAAACATCACCGACATCGAGCTCGGCGGCTTTGAAGACCGCGCCGACTGGTGCAGTTCCGTGGCTTTCTGGTACCAGTCCCCCCCGGCCGCCTTTGACGAGCCGCTGCCCCCGGCGGAAAAACGCATTCCCCCGGTGAAGTTTCTGCAGGCCTGCCAGATGTCCTTCCGCGCCGACCCGCCCCTGCTCGTGCTGCCGCAGGATCCCTTCCTGATCTACGCGCCCGGCTCGGAAAAAGCCAGCATCGAATATGACATCGATTTGGAAAAAGACGGCCGCTACCGCCTGGACGGCGTCTTCATGTTCAACCTCATGGCCGGGGCCTGGCAGCCCTTCCTCGACGGACAGAAACTCGGCGGCATCCTCGACCTGTACATCGCCAACGCCGACCCGCGCTGGGCCAATCTGGACACGCTCGACCTCAAGGCGGGCAAACACCTGCTCCGCTTCGAGGCCCTGCCCGGTGTCGGCGCACCGCACCGCGCCATGGCGCCAAAGATCAACGCCTTCGGCTTCGCCGGGCTCGTCGTCCTGCGCCTGGACGACATGGAAGGCTACCAGCAGTCCCTCAACCGCCTGCTGGAGCAGAAGAAGGCCAAGTGAGTGCGCCGTCTTCCTTTTGACTGCGGTGGCCATGCCGCCGCTTTTCTTCGCCGGGGCCACGCCCCGGCGCGCTTCTCTCTCAATCCCATCCATCCCATACCTCTCATTCCTCCCACCTCCGTGTTCGTCCGTGCATGTCCGTGTTTGTCCAACCAGCAGCGCAAGAACCATTCGCCTGCTTGGCATTTCAGGCGAAACGCACAGCCAGCACCAACAGTCCTATTCTGTGTTCTTTCAAATGAAAGAAGAGAAGCCGGCGGGACGTTCCCGCCTTCGCGGGAGTGACGGGCGCTCCCAGTGGGTCAGCCGCAATTTCTGTTTGGAGACCTGTGACATGCAAAAATGGCTCTGTTTCATCCCCCTTCTTCTTGCCGCCGCCACCGCCGCCCTTGCCCAAAGCGCCCAGACCGGCATGAAAGACCCCGCGCGCGGCACTCAGAAACTGCGCATCGACTATGTACACTACCGCCCGGCAGTCTTCGACACCGAACAGATCAAGGAGGCGGAAAGCGAATACCTCAACAAGGGCGGCCTGCTCTACATCTATTACACCAACGTCACCGACCAACCCGTCCACTTCTATTTCTACCGGCTGAACGGCAAGGACGAATCCTACTGGCGGCTCAACGGATTTGTCGCCTGGGACCGCAACTACGGCTCGACCGTGGAACCCGGCCAGAGCGGCGTCTGGGAAATCGATGGCATCACCGAGGACTTCGCCCCCGGCAAACCCTGCAAGTTTTCCATGATTGACCGGAAGGAGGGCATCGCCGGAAAGTGCGAGACGACGATGGAAGCCGACCCCGTCCAAATCACGCACATCCGCGTGCTGCCCGGCATGAAGGAACTGGAAGTGCATGTCCGCAATGCGGGCAAAGACAAGGTGCAACTGGGCGCGGTGGAAGTCGCCGGTGCGCAGGTTGCCGCCTGCGACTGGGCCGGGCAGGAACTGCCCGGGCCGGGCCATGCCATCGCCCATGTGACACTGGCCGCGCCGGTTGCGTCTGCCAAACTGCTCATCGTGAAAGTGCCCGTCAAGGGCGGCGGTCCTGACCGAACCGTATGCGGGCACCGCCGCGCCTTTGAGGACGTCTTTCCCATCGGAACCTGGAACACCGACGAGGAAAACCTGCCCGCGTTGCGCCGCATGCACATCGACACCGGCGTGGCCGGCGGCAAAAAGACCGACAAGTTCTTTGGCGAACTGGCGCCCAAGTACGGACACAACGCCATCGTCCACACCGAAGTGCCCACCGAGGTGGACACGCTCCGCGAACTGACCGGAAATCCTAACCTGCTTTGCTGGGGACTGGCCGACGAGCCTGACTGGACCAAACCGCCCAACCTGATGCTCCTGTGCGAACAGATGGTGCGCAAGTACGACAGCACCAAACCAAGCTTCATGACGCTCTGCCGCAACATCAAATTCTTCCAGTACGCGCCCATCACCGACATCGCCTGCCAGGACCACTACTGTGTCACCGCACCGTCCAGCAGCCTGTGGAAGAAGTTCTACGGCACCCGGTTGGAGGAAACCCAAATCTACACCCGCGACCTCAAGCGCGCCGCCGAACCGCACCCGGTATGGGTGTGGACCCAGGGCATTGCCGACTGGGGCGAGCGCCCCAAGCGCACCGTGCCCACGCCCGACGAACTGGCGGGACAGTTGGTGCTCAACCTTGGCCAGGGCACCAAGGGCATTCTCTGGTTCAACTACGGCAAGAAAGTGGCGGAGAAATTCCCCGACGCCGTGGACGCCATGCGCCTCTGGGGGCGGGTCATGTGCCTCTTGCGGCAGGATTTCCTCGCGTCCGACCCGGCGCTCATGGACATTAAGGCCCCGGAGAAAATCAACGTGGCCCCGCTCGCCTCCCGCGACAAACTGCTACTCTGCCTCTTCAACAGGGACTACGACATCGACCCGCAGGCCTATCCCTGGCGCGAACAGAAAGACGTGAAAATAACCGTCGAGTTGCCGTCCTGGATCAAGCCCGTCGCGGCCCTGCGCATCACGCCCGAAGGCATCGTCCCGGCCGACCTCAAGGTCTCCGGCAGCAGGGCAACCATCCGTCTTGCATCCCTCCGCGTCTGCGACATCCTCATGCTCCCCAACAACCCCACCGCCAAGGAAAAACTGGACGCCGACTTCAAGCAAATCGTCACCGACGAGGACAAAACCTACTAATCGACGGCACAGTTCGCTCACCCGCTCCCATTGTCAATTGTCCATTAGCAACTGTCAATTAACCATCATCACCTTGTTGAAGAAGCCCTTCCGGTCGCGCATCATGACCATGTGGTCCAGCAGACCCTCCGGTCCCGTGCGGTGGCTGATGAGCGGCTTCACGTCAATGCGGCCCGCCGCCATCGCATCGAGCGACATCTGCCACTCGTTGCCGCGCAGTTCGGCGAAGGAGGAGTTCCACGTGCCGTGCAGGCGCAATTCATTGCGCAGGATGGCCCAGTAGGCCTTTTGCGACAGCGTCATCGCCCCGGCGGGGTTGCCCATGAGCACCACCGCTCCAAAAGGCTTGGCGCACTGCACCGTCTGCTCAAAAGCCGCCGCGCTCCCCGAACCCTCCACCACCACATCCGCGCCGAGCGGTGCATGCCCGCGCACCCACGCCACGGCATCCTCCTCTTTCGGATTGCTGGTGAATTCATACCCCAGCGACCGCGCAAACTGAAGTTTTTCCCGGTCCACATCGAGCAGCATCACCCGCGCCGCACCCCAGGCCCGGGCCCACTGCGCCAGCATCAGGCCGATGGGTCCGGCACCGAATATCGCCACCGTTGCGCCCAGGTCGATCTTTGCCTGCCGCAGCGCATGGGCGGCCACGGCCGCCGGTTCGCACATCGCCGCCTCCTCCAGCGAGAGCCCGTCGGGCACGGGCACCAGATTCCATTCCGGCGCGACCACATATTCGGCAAAGGCACCGTCGCAGCGCGAACCGAGATAGTCATAGTCGGCGCATTGCGCATAGGCCCCCACGGCGCACATCGCGCAGCGCATGCACGGGACCAGCGGAAATACGGCCGCGCGCTGGCCGATGCGCGCGGCATCCACCCCCTCGCCCACGGCATCCACCACCCCGGCAAACTCATGCCCCGGAATCAGCGGGAACCGGTAGGTGCCCTTTTCAAACACCCGGGGAATATCGGACCCGCACACCCCGCACGCGGCCACCTTCACCAGCACCCATCCCGGCCCCGGCACGGGCACAGTCACCTCTTCCGTTCGCAAATCGCCAATGGCATGCAGCACGCAGGCTTTCATAATGCGTTTCCCTTGTGTGTTCTGGAAAGCGGTATCATCATCACCGGGCTATAATAACGCATCCAGGCACTTCACGGCGGCATCTTTACTGGGAGCGCCGGCATCCCTGCCGGCTCTTTTTCCGGGGAGTCAAGACAGTGCGCAACAGGGCAAGAAGCCGGCAGGGATGCCGGCGCTCCCAGTGAGGACGCTGCGGCCCTCTTGATGCTACTCTCCCGCCTCCCGCTTCGGCCGTATCAACAGCAACAGCAGCGCCGCAACGAACAATCCCACGGCCGCCCACTGAAACGTCACGCCCAGCCCAATGTGCCGGTCCTTGAGTTCACCGCCCTCGTAAATCATGATTCCGCCCATGAGGCAACTGCAAAAGTTCATAAACCCGTAGCCCGTGGCGCGGTAGCGCGGGTCGGCCACCTGGCACAGGATGGGCATCATGTTGGCGTCCGAGAATCCCCGCGCCACGCCGAACACAATCAGCCCCAGGATGGCGAACACAAACACATTGGTCGAGGTGGCCATGAACAGCGCGGGCGCCGCCAGCAGAAATCCAAACATGGGCACCAGAATCCGCGCGCGCCGGTTCACGCGGCTCCACTTGTCCGCCCAGGCACCCCCAAGGAGGATGCCCGCACAGGAGGCCGCCTGGATGTAGGCCGTGGCCGACAGGCCCGCCGCGCCCTGGCCCATGCTGAAGTGTTCTTTCAGGTAGGTGGGCAGCCAGCCGTTGATCCCCCAGAAGGCCAGTGCCAGCAGGCTGACATGCAGCAGCAGCACCCCATAGGACGGCAGGGACAGCAGCGATTTCAGCGCCGCAACCAGATGAATCGGCGGAAGGCCCGCCCCTTCGTCCGGGACACCCGCTTTCGCGCCGGGCGCGTCGCGCAAGAGAAGCAGCAGCACCACGGCATAGACCACACCGATTCCGCCGAAGACGGAGAAGCTCGCCCGCCAGCCCAGGTGCATCGCCATCACCCCTCCGACGCCGCCCAGCGCCGCGCCCGCATAGACGCCGCTCATGTGGATGCCCGTGGCCAGCGACCGCGTCGTGCCCCGGTGATAGTCCGCAATGAGCGCCAGTGCCGCAGGAATGTAGCAGGCCTCGCTGACGCCCATGAGCGCCCGCGCCGCCACCAGTTGCCCCACCGTGTGGCACATCCCCGTGAGCCAGGTCACCGCCGACCACACCAGCAGGCTGCCGACAATCACCCGTGACCGGCTGAACCGGTCCGCCATGAATCCGCCAAAGGGGCTCACCACGGCATACACCCACAGGAATACGGAAGTCAGCAGGCCAAACTGCGCCTCCGTCATGGCAATGTCCGACTTCAGCGAATCGTGCATTGTCGTGATGGTGAGCCGGTCGAGGTAGTTGAGCATGGCCACAAACCACAGCAGCCCCACCACCATCCAGGCCCGGGTCATGGAAGTCTTTTGGACATCGCTCATCGTTCCAGCGCCTCAGGTTTCGCCGCCCACACTTCAGGCGAACGAACGCCGGGCCGCGCCTCGCCGCTGGGCAGCACGACCATCCCGCGCCACAGCACGGCCGTCAGCGTGGCGCGCGGCGCGGGCACGGGCTTGCGCGCCGACCATGTGTTTGCGCCCGCATCGTATGCCAGCACCGTGCCGGGAAAACCGGGGTGTTTTTCCAGCGGACGGAAACTGTACAGCGAACCGTCGTCCCCGCCCAGAATCACCAGTTGATTGCCCTGCAACAGGGGCGCGGGCGTCGGCGCGGCCGTCGCCGCTTTCGGCAGTTCGGCCATGGCCTTCCACGCGCCGCTCAAGGTGTCGTAGGTATGGCAGTCGCCGAGATAGCGCCGCAGGGGCTTCCCGTCCGTGCCGGCCGACAGCGCCACGCCGCCCATCAGGAAGAAGTGCCCACCCGCGGCACCGGCCACGGCCAGCGTCCGCGCCTCTCCCGGACAAGCCGCCAGCGTTTTCCACTGCCGGTCTTTCCCCTTCAAATCCAGCGAATAGAATCCGCCGCTGCATTGCGTCGCATTGGGCGCACTTTCACCCCCTGCAACATACACGGTGCTTCCCACCAGCGCGCCGCAGGCATTTGCGAGGGGAACGGGCAGTGCGGGATAGGGGCACACATTCAGTCCATGCCCGTCCCACGCCACCAGAAACACCTCGGCATAAGCCCGCTCCGCGTCATTGCCGCCGATGCACAGCACCCCCGCCTCCGTCTGCACCGAAACACCGTAGGCCAGCGGCCGGGGCAGTTTCCCCGCAGTCTTCCATTGCCCGTCCGGCGAAGCCAGTGCATACACCTCGTCTCGCCAGACCTTCACGCCCCCGTCCCAGGGCATGCGGTCCGGGAAATTGGCCCCACCCATCACCAGCAGCGCACCGCCCGAAGCTCCGGCAAAAGCACCGGCCACCCCCAGGGTGTCGGGAATGGGAGGCAGTTGTTTCCACGCCAAGTCCTGCGCGCCCGCGCAAAGACAGAGCAACAGCATGAAGAACACAGGCAGCATGGTCAAAACACGTGCTGGCATGGCTCTTCTCCCTTTGCTCCCATTTCTTTTGGCGCCGCACTGACGGCGATGCCGCCTGCGATGACGTGGTCAACGCTGTATTCGTCGAATAACCCGGGCAATCCGCATGGAATAGAGCGAATCTCCATGTCTTAGCCACCGGAGGTATTCCACCGCTTCGAGCCGCTTTTCCGGGGGTTGACTGAGCCAGTAGGCGCAATCCTCCCGGTCTTGGTGCTGAAGGCTGGAAAGGGGTCCTTTCCTGACCGTTTTTTCTATGTGCCATGCGTCCATGATAGGGTTATTATGGTACCGGAAGGTCTGCCGGGTCAATGGCGCAGACCGATACCCTGACTGTATGGAACGGTTTCACGGCAATTCACAGGAGAATCAGCAAGATGATGAACAGACGCAATTTCATGGGCTCGGCCGCGGTGCTGGCCTCGGGCGGGTTGTTGGCCGCGGCAACCGACGGCACCGCACAGGATGCCCCCGCACCGGCGTCCAAGGCCGGGGCCTTGCTTTCCGCCACGAAGGTGAAAGAGCCGGTCGCCATCGCCATGTGGGACTTTAGCTGGCTCCTGCGCCACCATCCGGCCGGCGAGTTTTGGGACTGGTCCAAAGTGCTGGACGAACTGGTCGAGCGCGGCTACAACGCGGTGCGCATGGACATGTTCCCCGCACTCGTCGCGGCCGGACCCGACGGCACCGTGACCGAGGAGTTCTTCTTTCCCAAGAACAACTGGAAGCCCGCCATGTGGGGCAACAACTGCACCATGAAGGCCCGCCCCCGCGAGGCGCTGCTGGAGTTTCTGCCCAAGTGCGCCGAGCGCGGCGTCCATGTCGGTTTCTCCACTTGGTTCTTCGGCCCCGGCGTGGAGAAAATCGAGGGGCTCGACGGCTTCGTCCGCGTGTGGGACGAGACACTGACATTTCTGGACGCCCACGGGCTGCTCGAAAACGTGTTCTACGTGGACCTGCTCAACGAATATCCGATGTTCAACGGCTTTGCCTGGCTCCGCGCCCAGATGGACGCGCATAAGAAAGGGGCCGCCGCCAAGCGCGCCGAAGCCATCGCCGATCCCGCCGAGCGCGCCCGCAAGGTCCACGAGTTTAACCCCAAGGC
>CAITNO010000142.1 GCA_903893795.1 Candidatus Hydrogenedentota bacterium
GCCCGTCTCCACCCATAAGGTTTCCTGCTGTTCTCTGTTTGCGCGTCCCATTGCCATGCGTGACGTCTCCCACGTTAACTACGCGCCCATTGTAACATAAGTACAGATTAATATCAATACCCATACCGTAAACTCGGCCGACTTTTGCCACGGGCTGCTAGGCATCGAATGCCATCACGGTCGCCCTACCGTCATTTCTCCGCAACTTTGGTGCCTGCTGAGCTTTTCGGGCACGTTGTCGGGTGGGGGAGGCCGCGCCCCGTTCCGCGCCTCAATGTTCCCCGGGCTTCCGAACCGCACTTCTGTCCTTCTCGCGGACGTGCGCATCCGTGGGGCGGGCGTCCCAAAGCCCCACGGTTCCGTGTTCGGTCACCGCGAGCACCTTCGTGCCGTCCGGCGAGAACGTCACGAAAGGGACCCCCTCCGACTGCCCGTCCGGCCTGGTGAACCAAGTGTTATAGATATAAATCGTTGCGCCCGTAGCCGCATCCCAAAGTCTGGCGGTGCTGTCTTTCGAGCCCGTGAGCACCCTGGTGCCGTCCGGCGAGAATGCCACCGAGGTTACTTCCCCCGTATGACCGGTAAGAACTCGGACCTCTGCGCCGGTGGCGACGTCCCAAACCCTGGCGGTGTTGTCTTCGGTGTCCACCCACCCGTCCGCCGTACGGGCATTCGTGCGCACCGAGCGGGCTGCTGTGATTACCCTCCTGCCGTCCGGCGAGAACGCGACGGACGAAACCCCGCCCGTGGGACCGGTAAAGGTGCGGATTGCCTCGCCGGTGGCCACGTCCCACAGCCTGGCGGTTGCCACCATGCTGTCGCTGTTGTCCACCCATCCCTTCCATGTCAATATCTTTGTGCGCGGCAGACTGCCGCCCGTGAGCACCCTCGTGCCGTCCGGCGAGAACGCTGTCACCGTGGCGTCGGCAGCGCCTACCAGTGATTCGCCAATTGCCGCACCGGTGGCCGCCTCCCAGAGTTTGGCGCTCCAGTTCCCCGCGCCCACAAGCACCTTTGATCCGTCGGTCGAGAACGCCACGGATTGAACAAAATCCCTTTGTCCGGCAAATGTGCGGATCTCCACGCCGGTCGTCGCGTCCCACAGTTTGGCTGTCTTGTCCCGCGAGCCTGTAAGCACCTTCGTCCCGTCCGGCGAGAAGGCAACACAAGTGACAGGCTCCATGTGGCCGGTGAAGGAGTGCTTCTCCTTGCCGGTGGCCACCTCCCAGAGCTTCGCGGTTTTGTCTTCCGACCCGGTCAGCACTTTCGTGCCATCCGGTGAGAATGCCACGGACAGAATCCCGCGCGTGTGGCCGACGAACGCCGGAATATCGCTGGTGTCCTTCCAGCCATCTTTCCCAAGCACGCTGCAGGGCGCCAGACAATCTCCCGCCATGACCTTCATACTGTCTGGCGAAAATGCAACGGAAAAGGGACAGCCTATATGCGGGATGATGCGAAGCAGTGGCCAGAAGTCGGATTCCCACACGTTCACAGCGCCGGACGGCACACTGGCGAAGACCTTCGTGCCGTCCGCCGAGAACGCAACCGCGTAGATGCTGCCCGTGTCCCCGGTGCACGTGCGCACACAGATTCCTGTGGCGATGTCCCACAGCTTCACCGTCCCGTCACGTGAGCCGGTCAGCGCCTTCATGCCGTCCGGGCTGAACGCAACGGAATCCACGCCTGATGTGTGCCCCGCGAATGGGAAGACCGCGCGCCCGGTAAATGTCCGCAGCACCGCACCAGTCGTCACATCCCACAGTCTGGCCATCGGTCCCATGAGTACTTTCGTCCCGTCCGGGCTGAACGTCATGGATTGCACTGGAACAGCGTCTTCGGAGAAGGTGAACGTGCGTAATTCAGCACCCGAGACCGCGTCCCATAGCTTGACGGTGCCGTCCACCGAGCCCGTGAGCAATGTCTTGCCGTCGGGCGAGAATGCGACGGACCAGACCCCCTGCTTTTGGCCGGTGAACGTGCCGACGCACGTGCCCGTCACCGCATCCCAGAGTTTGGCGTTATTGTCGTCTGGCTTCATATCCAGCCCCGAAATGCTGAGATCGGCCCCGGTGAGGACCCGCGTGCCGTCCGGCGACATCGCCACGGAAGAGACCTCCGACGTGTGCCCGGTGAAGGTTTGGATACAGACACCCGTGGCCACATCCCAGAGTTTGGCGGTACAGTCTTGTGAGCCCGTTAGCGCCTTCTTGCCGTCCCCTGAGAACGCGACAGCCCAGACGCACCGCTTGTGGCCGGTGAACGTGCCGACGCACTTCCCCGTCTTAGCATCCCAGAGCTTGGCGGTATCCTCTTTGCCGTCACCGGCTCCCGTGAGCACTTTCGTGCGGTCCGGCGACATGACAGAGCACCCGTGTGACTGTGTCGGGATCCCATGGATATACGCTTCCGCCGCGCCTGATACGAGCAAGGCACCGAGCAAGACAGCGACCACCCCCAACGCACCGGCATCGTGGCGCACCAGTCGCGAGCCTGCCAAAAACATCGCGTGTGTCATAGCATTCACCTCTTTGCGTGCAGATGTGGGTCATTGTAGCACGACTTCTTTTCGCGCCGCCTTGGGCGTGTGCGAAGACCGGCACGGACCAGCGGATGTGCGGGAGCACCCCCGCGAAGTCGAAGCCCGACTATACGGGCGCCCTGGAGGTCGGCGGGCATTTCGCTTTGAGGGTGACGTCGGACCAGGTGGATCGGGCGTTGCTTCTGCTGGAAACCCTCGCGAGGGCCTGCGAAAAGCGAGGCTTTCTCGCAGGGCCGAGAAAGGCCGCCTGGCTGTCGGCCCTTGGCGTGAAGGTATGGTTGCAGACCAAGGAGAAGCTGCTCAAGAGGGACACCCGAAATTCCGGGAGAACGCTTGGGGGGACGAACGGGTCCGCAGCCACGAACGAACACCCACCCGCGTTTTTGCTGTTCTTGCGGGCTTTGCCCCAACCCACTGTGCCACATGGACCTTTCGCACGCCGCCGCCCGGCGAGTTTTGCCAACCTTGGCGAGATCTTCAATCACCGTCTCTCGCTCTCCACCAGACGCCCGCATTGCGCCTGACCCGCATCGAACCCTCCCCGAACACCAAATCAGACCTGAGTGGAACGCGAACTACTACTGGAGGATTGCGCCATGAAGGTATTTCGGACTCTTGACGACGTCGAGCGGGCGGGGTTGCCGGACGCTCTGTTCCGGGCCATCCGCGACTGGCTCCGCGAGCTGATCGACTGCCACGAGGCGGTCGGGTACATCAAGGGCAAGAGAGCAAACCACGTGGCTCGGGTGGGTGCTTCATATCTGGACTGCCCCGCGCGCTTCTTGACCGGCGCAGGCACTCACGCACCCGGTTGACATACGGACGGCCCGTCATTAGGATGGCGTCAGTGAAGAACCCGCTTACCACTTACAAGGACAATGCAACGATGGCTATGATTGAAAACGCATGCCGCCAAACGCTTGAGGCCACGGAGTATGTGACCATTGTCACGCAGGGGGAGGGAGGACCGCACCTGGTGGCGACCTGGGGCGACTACATACGAAAAATGGGAATCGGCGACGACACCCTGATCGTTCCCGTGGGCTATTTGCGGGAAACCGAGGCGAATCTCGGGCGCGATGCCAGGGTGCAGGTTCTGGCCGCGTCCCGTCAAGTCCAGGGAGCACACGGCCCCGGCCAGGGATGTCTGCTCACCGGCGTGGCCGAGATTCTGATTGACGGAGACCTGGTCACAAAGGTCAAGGAGCAGTTTCCCTGGGCACGCGGCGCCATGTTTATCCGCGTTGAGTCGGCGAAAACGCAGTTGTAGCACTGGCAGCATGGGCGGAGCACTGGGCATCGCCAAGTGCAATCTGGCGATGGCGATGGAAGAGGAAGGAACAACATCCCCCTAAATCCCCCTTCGAAGGGGGACTTAAGACCTTCTGTACTCGGGGGTGCGGCCGGTTGTTTCCCTTGGAAACGGAGGAGAAAGGGCTACAAATCTGCTTTCGTGTACCGTACGGTGACGATGGTGTCCGCCGTCACGTTCGACAGGATGATGCTAGAGATCGTGCCGTTTGTGGCCTCCCTCAGGGCCGGAAGCCTGTAACCGGTATTTCCCCGGTCGCGGATGGTGACCGTGCCCGTTGTATCGTCAATTAGTGGGGCGCCCGAAACTGTGCAGCCGATGCCAACGTAGGTCACGGTCCATACCTTGATGAAGGTGGCGGTGACCGTTGTGTCCGCTGTCACATTGGACAGCGTGTAGGGGCCGGTGCCCGTTATGGTGCCGTTCGTGACCGTCACCGTGCCGACGCGGTACCCCGCGTTGGCCGCCACCGTGAAGATGGTCTCGCCTGTCGTGTTTTCAATCAGCCCGGCCCCGTCCGAGAATGTGCCGCCCGCCACGGGGGAACTTTCATACGCCACGGCCCACGTGTTGACGAAGGTTGCCGTCACGGTGCGGGCCGCCGTGACCGCCGTGGTTGTGTAGGACCCGGTTTGGGCACCCTCCACGCTGTCCACCAGGCCTGCAAGGTGCCAGCCGGTGTCGGCCGCCACCGCGATGTAGCTCGTGGAACCGTGGTTTGCGGTGGCAGGAGTGGCTGTGCAGGTCCCGTTGCCCACCACGTTGCAGGTGATGGCATAGGTGTTGATTTCGAAAGTCGCCGTCACGGTGATATCGGCAGTCACCTTTGTGTCGGTGCGCGCCGCCGTGAGGATTCCATCGGACCACTGCACGAAGTGATAGCCCGGGTCGGCCACGGCCAAGACGGCCGTACCGTCCGCACCGTCGTCCACCGTCTGCGCAACGCTTCCGGAAACGGTGCCGTTCCCCCCGGAAACGCCGTATGCCAGCGCATGCTGCACAAGGTGGTCGTCGGCGATCACGCGGATGCGGGCGTTCGCAATGGTCTCGTTCGGATAGTCCGCCGCGATGTTCCACACAAGGTGCCTGCCCATGCCGGTTGTCACCGCAGCCGCATCGCCGGTGACCGTTGTCACGGCATGGATGAATCCGTCGGCACCGCCGTCTTTGGACAGCAACACCGTGATATCACAGGGTCCGTTGGGCGCGATGAGGTCATAGTCGATGGTCACCTTGGTGGCGGTGGTTCCATCCGGCCCCTGGGTGACGGTCACATTGGAAACGGCGGGGGCTGCGGCAAGAGCAGTGGCGCAAGCCATTGTGGCAAGGGCGAAGAGGGCGAGGAAGAAGCGGCCCGGCTTCCTGGAGCTTCTCTGCCCCCTGCAAAGCGCGGTCCCTTCACAGGGGGATGTGCGGCATCGACGGAGCAGAAACACGCCGGCCGCCAACAGCATCAGTACCGGGGGCCATGTGAGCAGCGGCAGTTTCGGTGCCTTTTGGATGACCTCCAGCGAGAGGCTGTTGCTTAAGGTGCCAAGGTTGCCTGCAGGATCAATCCCGGACAGGGCCACGGTGGCCATGCCCGGGGTGTCCACGTCCTGAATGGTGTAACTGTAGCTGAAATTCGGGGATTTTGAGCCGCTGACCCACGCGGCCTCGTGTTCGTTTACGGTCACGGTGGGCTGACCGTCCAGCGGTTCTGTCACGGCGAAACTGATGGTTACCGTGTCGCCCTTTCCGGCCGTGCCCGGTGTCACCGACAGTGCCGAGAACACCGGTGCCGTCCCTAGTCCCGCCGTGGAGGCGGTGGCGTGCGCAGGGGCAGCGGGATTGCCCACGGCGTCTTGCAGGCCTGTTGCCGTCACGGAAAGCGACGCGCCGTTGCGCATTTCGCCCGCAGACCAGGACAACGTGTAGGGTCCCATTCCCGACACCGTGTCCGGTGACCCCGCCAGTGTACCTGCGCCTTGGCCCGCGACAACCCAGTTTCCCGCCGTCATAACACCCGACGCCAGCATCGGCTCGCTGAAGGTGCAGACTATACTTCCCGGCGTCAACGCTGCCGCCGATTCCAGTCGCGGTGACACAGTCTCCAGCGCAGTGGTTGCCGAGTCCCCGCTGCCGATGAAGGCCTGCGAGGCCATGCAGGGCATGAAAACCAGTACGCTCATGGAGACAAAGCAACGCAGGGTGGACATACACTAATCCCTTCAGCGGTTTGTAGTGGGAAGCGCTCAGAAAAGACTAGCGCATTCTGGTACCCTCTCCCAAAATCTGCTTTATAATACTCGAAAGACACAGCAATGTCCATCGGGGATTTCCTGAGTCTGGCCTTCGCAATCCCTGATGTGCGCCGCCCTGTCCCAACTGTCCCGTCTGACGGAACAACATGCTACAATATTGCCCTTTGAACCTTACCCGGCAGCCGTAGAACAAGGGGAAAAGCATGCAGGCGGACCCACGGACGCAGGAACAGGCGTCGCATCATTTGCAGCGCCGCTTTGGCCTGCTTCAGGCCACGGCGCTCAACATGACCAACATGATTGGCGTCGGCCCGTTCATCACGATCCCGCTGATCATGACCGCCATGGGTGGGCCGCAGGCCATACTGGGCTGGCTGCTGGCGGCCGTCATCTGCATTCCCGACGGCATGGTCTGGAGCGAATTGGGCGCCGCGATGCCCGGTTCTGGCGGAAGCTACCTCTATCTGCGCGACGGGTTTGGCCGGCAGACCTATGGCCGCCTCATGGCCTTTATCTTCATCTGGCAGTTCATCCTTAGCGGTCCGCTCGAAATTGCCTCGGGCTACATCGGCTTTGCGCGCTATCTACGTTACCTGTGGCAGGACATGCCGGGCGGGTGGGTCATGGGGGTGGCCGCCATCGTCGGCGTTGTCAATATCCTGCTGCTGTACAGGAAGATCGCCTTTATCGGCCGCCTTACGGTGACGCTCTGGGTCGGCACACTGGCGGCCGTGGTTCTTGTGATCGCTGCCGGTGTGACGCACTTCGACCGGCACGTCGCCTTTGACTTTCCTCCGGGGGCGTTCAACTTCAGTTGGGGGTTTCTGCTCGGACTGGGCACGGCGATGCGGGTGGGAATATACGACTACATGGGATATTACGACATCTGTTACATCGGCGACGAGGTCAAGAATCCGGGCAGGGTCATTCCGGCCTCGATCATCATCAGCATCGTGTCCGTTGCGGTCATGTATCTCTTCATCAATCTCTCCGTGATTGGCGTGGTGCCCTGGCGCGAGTTTGTGCCGAACACCGCCCACCCCAGTTCGGACTTCATCGTGTCCACCTTTATGGAGCGCTGCTGGGGGCCGGGCATGGCCTCGGTGTTCACCGTGCTCATTCTCTGGTCCACCTTCGGGTCCGTGTTTGCACTGCTCCTGGGGTATTCGCGCATTCCCTATGCGGCCGCGCTCGACGGCAATTTCTTCGGCATTTTCGCGAGGCTGCACCCGAAGAAAGATTTTCCGCATGTGTCGCTGCTGGTGGTCGGCGGCATCTCCATCGTCGTGTGTCTTTTGCCGCTGGACGTGGTCATCAGCGTGCTGGTGACCATGCGCATCCTGGTCCAGTTTATCGGCCAGATTGCCGCGGTGGAGCTGCTGCGCAGACGCGAACCAAACGCGCCCCGTCCCTATCGCATCTGGTTCTACCCGGTGCCCAGCCTGGTCGCGCTCACCGGCTGGCTCTTCGTGTTTGTCACGTCGGGCGTCACCATCATTTCATTCAGCCTTGCCGCCTTTGTTGCTGGCGTGCTGGCCTTTATGGTGTGGTCCTGGTTCACCGGGCGATGGCCCTTCGCCCCGCCGGGCGCGGCGGGGTGCGGGGAGGAAGAGCAAGGCACGGCCCTGTCATAAGGGCGCAGAAGAAAATACGCCGCCGGAGCCTGTCACGCCCGGCGGCGGTATTGTTGAAATAAGACGGTTCTGGGGAGGCCTATTTTCCCGCCTCAATGAGGTCAATACGCTGCGACAGGTCGCGGAGATATTTCTCGTCTCCGCCGGACAGTTCAGGGGTGACAAAGCCCGTGTAGCCGACTTCGCTGAAGGCTTTGCGGACCTCGGGCCAGTTCACGTTGCCTTCGCGGAGGTTCACCCACTTTTCTCCCTGCTTGATGAAGTCTTTCAGGTGCACCTTGACGATCCGCTTGCCGAGGACCCGAATCCATTCCTCCGGCGGCCCATACTTGAGCACGTTGCCCACGTCGAAGTAGGCGCCGACCCAGGGGCTTTTGAACTCGTCCACATAGCGCGCGAATTCGCGCGGGTTGTCGAGCAGGAAACCGTTCCACACTTCCTCGATGGCGATAACGACCTTGAGTTCCTCGGCCAACGGAAGCAGCTTGGGAATATGCTGGTGCGAGCGCTCGAAGGCCTGGGTCGTGGTTGCCTTGTCGTTGACGACCACCGGCACGAGCAGCACGGCGTCGGCCTGCATTGCATGGGCGGTGCGCAGGGCATTTTCCATGCCCTTCAGGCCCTTCTCGATCACTGCGGGATCGGGGTCGGAGAAGGGGGCCTTCCATCCGCCGTAGAGCACCGAGTGAATGCGAATGCCGGCCGCGCGGGCCGCCTCTCCCATCTTCTTCGCGGCGTCGAGGTCCTCCATCGGGGAAGCCTCGATGCCCTCATAGCCGCAGGCCTTGGCCAGTTTGAACTTGTCCGCATCGGACAACTTCTCCGGCAGCATGCCGAGTTGCAGGCCCTTTTTCAGCGGAGCGGCGGCCAGTTCCGCCGCCCAGCCCGTCCGCGGGGAGCCAGCGACACCGGCGGCGAGGGTCGCCGCCGCAGTGGCTTTGAGGAAATCCCGTCTATCCATTGATATGTGTTTCATGGTCGCACCCTTTCTGAATGGTTTTGTCGTTTCAGTTCACCAATAAGGAGAATGGCGGAGAATTGCTTGGAGTGCGGTAGCAGAGCGCAGCAGCGACACCGCTTTGGCTGGTCACACGTGAAAGATTAGCCAAAGCGGCGTCGTTGCCGCCGCACTCCAAAAAGGACCACCGTCGATGATGCCGTCCGGCGGGCACTACACCAGCTTCCAGCCTGCGCGATACTCGCGCCGGAGGAAGGCGTCTGCCTCGGGGGCGTTTTTCGCGTGCATCGTTTCCGGGTCCCATTCGAGTTTCTTGCCGACGCGGTAGGCCACGTTGCCCAGATGGTTGGCCTCGGTGAGCCAGCCCGAATAGCCGAAATGGCAGGTCGTGGGCTCGCCGGTTTTGCAGGCGTGAATCCACTCGGCGTGATGGCCGATGGATTTGGGGATGAACGGTTCGGGCGGCTGGAAATCTTTGAACTGCGCCTCAGGAAGCAGTGCGTGCTTTTCATAGTCCGACAGCAGCATTCCCTTGTCGCCGACAAACAGCACACCACTATCCCATTTGGGGATGGAACCATCGTGCCAGCAGGTTGGCTTGAATGTGCCCTGGTACCAGGTCAGCCGGAGCGGCGGTTGCTCGCCCCGCGGGCCGTATTCATAGGCCACCTGCATCGATGCGGGCGCGATCTCCGGATGGGGCGACGGGCCGCCTTCCGGTGTGATGGTCAACGGTGCCTTCAACCCGAGCGCCCAGAAGGGCAGGTCTATCCAGTGGCTGCCCAGGTCCGACATGGTGCCGTTGCCGAAATCCCACCAGCGGTACCATTTCGGTCCAGGGAAGTAAACCTCGTTGAACGGCCGTGCCGGCGCAGGGCCGAGCCAGAGGTCCCAGTCGAGCCCTTCGGGAATGGGGGAGGCCTCTTTGGGCCGTTCCTGCACAAACACGATGTCTTTGGCCTGGTCGGCTTCCTCTTTGCTCTGCCATCCCCAAGCGCGTCCGACCCAGACGTGCGCTTCGCGCACGGGACCGATGGCGCCGCTCTGGATGAGTTCAACCACGCGGCGGTAATTGTCGCCCGCGTGAATCTGCGTGCCCATCTGCGTGGCCACCTTGGCCTTCTCTGCCGCCTCACGGACGACGCGCGCCTCCCACACGTCATGCGTGAGGGGCTTTTCACTGTAGACATGTTTGCCGAGCTGCAGCGCGGGCAGCGTGGCAAAGGCATGCGTGTGCTCGGTGGTGCTGACGACGACGGCGTCGAACTCGTTCGCGAAGTCGTAGACTTTTCGGAAATCGCCGATGACCCGCGCCTTGGGAAACTTCGCCGCGGCTGCGGCGAGGTTCTTCGCGTTCACATCGCAGAGCGCCACGACGTTTTCCGCAGACACGGCCTCCAGGTTGGCGCCGCCGCGTCCACCTGTGCCGATGACGGCAATATTGAGTTTCTCATTGGGGCTCACGCCGCGCGCGAGAAAGGGAAATCCTGCCGCGGCGGCCCCGGCAGCAATCGCCGAGCTTTGCAGGAAGCTCCGTCGGGTAATCGTGCCCACACGCTTGGGAAGTTCTTGCATGACTTTCTCTTCCTTCCGGACATGCCCGGTCCGTTGTGTTGCCCACAGTTCCCCCTTCTCAAGATTGAGAAAGGGCCATTGAGCCGCTCGTTAGACCTTGGTCCACCGGGAGACTCCAAGCCGCTTTCAGTCTACGGCAGATGCTCGCGCCGTTCAATCCCCACTTTGTTTCCGGCCGCGGCAGGAAGCCGCTGCTGGCAGAAGGTTATACCCTGTCGCCTGCGGCGCTTTGCTGCAATATCCTGATATCGCGCAACGGCGGCGCGCCGAAAAGGCGGTTATACTCGCGGCTGAACTGGGAAGGGCTCTCGTAGCCGACTTGGAACGCCGCCGTGGCCGCATCCTGATGCTCTATGAGCATCAGGCGCCGCGCTTCGTGCAGCCGGAGCGACTTCTGGAATTGAAGGGGGCTCATCGCCGTCAGGGCGCGAAAGTGGTGATGAAAGGTGGAAGGGCTCATCCGGGCGTAGGCCGCCAACTCGTCAACACGAAGCGGGCGGATGAAGTTGCCTTTCAGCCAGTCGATGGCCCGCGCCACCTGGTGGCTCTGGCTGCCCGTGCCCCCGATCTGCCGCAGACGCGGCCCTTGCTCACCCATGAGCAGGCGATAGAGGATTTCGCGCTCCACAAGCGGAAAGAGGATGGCGATGTCCCCGGGCGCATCAAGCAAATCGATTAAGCGCTGGAACGCATTGAGCAGCGGCAAGGACACCTCACTGACGGCAATTCCCCGGGTGGCCTGTCCCCCGCGGGGCAGGGGAAGATTGCTGTCCACCATCAGTTGCGCAATCACGCGCTTGTCAAGCTTCAGCATAAGCCCCAGGTAGGGCTTTTCGCGGCTCGCCTCCAGGACCTGCGCCACCACCGGCAGGTCCACGGACGAGATCAGAAAATGGTGTGCGTCATACCTATACACATCCTCGCCAAGCAGGACGCGCTTGGCCCCCTGGACGGACAGGCAGATGCTCGGCTCGTGCAGATAGTTTGCCGGCTCAGTGGGTGCCGCATAGCGGCGTAGCGACAGCGCCGGGATGGCCGTGTCCGCTTTGTCGGCCTTCTCGGTCCATCGGGCAATCTTTTCGACCAAAGCCGCGCGCCCAAGCGCCAACGCGTCCTCTTTGCGCGCCAAAGGGTGATCCTTCTTGAGCATCGCAATTCTCCTCCTGTTGTATGTGTTTATCTTACCATGAGAGGTGTGCTGGTTGGTGTGTTTCTTCAGACTCTCGGAGAATCAGGCAAGAATCAGGCAGGATCGGTCTATTACTTTCTCCACGGACATGGGTACAATTTCCTTATAAGAGACCGGGAACCCCGGTCACTGCACAGTGCATTTCGGACGCCCCCACCCGCGGGAGTGGCACCGATTAACCCACAGAGAGGAGACGATTAAATGCAAAAACGCACCCTTGGAAACAGTAACCTGGAAGTCTCGGCCATCGGGCTGGGCTGCATGGGAATGAGTTTCTCCTACGGAGCGCCCAAGGACATTCAGGAAATGACCGCCCTTCTCCGGGCCGCCGTGGAACGGGGCGTCACATTCTTTGACACCGCCGAGGTGTACGGCCCCTTCATAAATGAGGAACTCGTGGGCGAAGCCCTCTCCCCCCTCCGTGATCAAGTGGTGATCGCCACCAAGTTCGGGTTTGACTGCGAAGGCACGGACACGCGGCCGGGCGCCGCGGGGCTGAACAGCCGTCCCGAGCACATCAGGCAGGTGGCGGACGCCTCGCTCATACGGCTCAAGACCGATTACATCGACCTCTTCTATCAGCACCGCGTTGACCCGGAGGTGCCCATCGAAGACGTGGCGGGCGCGGTGAAAGAGCTGATTCAGGAAGGCAAGGTAAGGCATTTTGGCCTTTCCGAGGCCGGCGTGCAGACCATCCGCCGGGCGCACGCCGTTCAGCCCGTTACGGCGCTGCAAAGCGAATACTCGCTGTGGTGGAGGAGGCCCGAGGCGGAGGTGATTCCGACGCTCGAAGAACTGGGAATCGGCCTTGTTCCCTACAGCCCCCTGGGGAAGGGCTTTCTCACGGGCAAGATGGACGAAAGCACCACCTTCGACAGTTCCGACTTCCGAAGCAGGCTCCCGCGCTTTGCGCCGGAGGCGCTGAAGGCGAATCTGGCCCTGGTGGAACTGCTTGGCGGCATCGCGGCAAAGAAACAGGCAACGCCCGCCCAGATAGCGCTGGCATGGCTCCTTGCCCGGAAACCCTGGATTGTGCCCATTCCCGGCACCACAAAGCTGCACCGACTGGAAGAGAACCTCGGGGCGGCGGAAATCGAGCTTGACCCCGACGACCTTTTCGACATCGAGAGTGCCGCATCGAGGATCGCGGTTCAGGGGGACAGATACCCCGAAAACCTGGAGAAAATGACGGGGCGCTGAGTTTGAGGGGTTGCAATAATTCCGCGTGCGTGATGGGCGGCCCACGTGAAAGCAAGCCGCCAATCAGGAAGCCAGAACCAAGAAGCAGCACAAGAGTGGGTGGACAAATGAAATGAACCGCGACTTCTTGGTGTTACCCTCTTGTGTCAAGCGGGAGGATAATATGACATGCCGTGTGACCAGTTTAGGATGGAAGCACAGGTATAGTATGCTGGCAGTGCCTGCCGGGCATGACATGCTCCAATCAATCACATAACCTATCTGTGAAGGCCCCAACAGCACGTTGCCGGCCTCACCTTACGGGAGAAAAGACGATGACGATGAAGGTACTTGGCTACGCGGCACAGAACGCAACGGACGATCTCGCCCCGCACCACTTTGAACGACGTGAACCCCGCACCGACGATGTGGTTATTGAGATTCTCTACTGCGGTGTGTGCCATTCCGATTTGCATCAGGCACGCAATGACTGGGGCGGCAGCAGCTACCCGATGGTGCCCGGCCATGAAATCATCGGCCGCGTGCTGGCCGTTGGCCCCGGGGTCACGCGCTTCAAGGCGGGCGACCAGGTGGGTGTCGGCTGCATGGTCGATTCCTGCCAGCATTGTTCCGCCTGCGAAAAGGGCCTGGAGCAGTACTGTGAGGAGATTCCGACTTACACCTACAATTCGCTTGACCGCCATGACCACATGACAACCCAGGGCGGTTATTCGGAAAAGATAGTCGTGTCGGACAAATTCGTCGTAAGGGTGCCCGACGGCATGGACCTGAAAGGCGCCGCACCGCTGCTCTGCGCCGGGATTACGACTTGGTCGCCACTGCGGCACTGGAAGGTGGGCCAGGGCAGTCGGGTGGCGGTAATCGGCCTGGGCGGCCTGGGCCATATGGCGCTGAAGCTGGCGAAGGCGCTCGGTGCCGACACCACCCTGTTTACCCGTTCGCCGGGCAAAGAGCAGGACGCGCGGCGTCTGGGTGCCGACCGTGTGGTGCTCTCCACCGATGACGCGCAAATGGACAGCGTCAGGGGCCAGTTTGAGCTGATTATCGACACCGTGCCCTACGACCACGATCTCAACCCCTATATGCCGACGCTGTCGCTTGACGGCACACTTGTTCTGGTCGGATTTCTGGGTGCCCTGGAATCCATGCTGCACACAGTTCCATTGATCATGGGGCGCAAATCGGTGGCGGGTTCGGTTATCGGCGGCATCGCCGAGACCCAGGAAATGCTCGACTTTTGCGGCGAGAACGGCATCACCGCCGAAGTCGAAGTTATCCCGATCCAGAAGATCAACGAGGCTTATGCGAGAATGCTCAAGTCTGATGTGAAGTACCGCTTCAGCATCGATATGGCGTCACTCAAGGCTGAGTAACGGACCTCGTGATTCGGTCATGGCCGGCCTCCACTTCCGCCAGGGCAAGGTCCTGGTAGGCGTGGAAGAGTTCGTGGCAGAAGCTGTCCCAGCGTTCACAGACGGCAAGGGTCTTTTCGTCCATCTCCATCAGGCTGGGATGGGCAACCAACGCCGTGAGTTCCCCACCCAGGGCTTCAATAACGGCCTCGTCGCCGCCCTTGAGGAGGTGGGCGACAAAGTCGGCGGGGGGATACCAGTCGGCCACGCGCTGCAGGTCGCGGTGGACCTGCGTGAGCAGCGTGTTTCTCGGGCCTTCCCACTGTTCGTTGATCACGGCATCGCGGAAGAGGCGCGGCAGGGAGGAGAAATCCTCGATGACGCCGTGTCCCGCGAACACGCTGATGGCGTTGTGCAGCACGTCGATGCAGTCGCGGGTGGTGCACATCTTCTGGAGCATGATCAGTTCGCGCACGTCGAAAGCGGCCTTGCGCGACTCCAGTGAGGCGTCTTTGGGAAAGCCGCCGATAAGGCCGCCTTCGAGCTGAAAGGTGGCACCGTAGACTTTGAACGCGCCTGCGGTGGAACGTCGTGCGTTGCGTTCCATGGCATTGATCTGATTGGCAAGCAAGGGAAACTGACCGATGGGCTTTCCGAAGGCGGTGCGGAATTCGCCGTACCTGGCCGCTTCGCGGGCGGCGCGGGCCATGCTCGCCGCGCCCGAAACGCCCACGGTCAGGCGCGAGATGGTGAGCACGATGCCGACGATGTTGGCCACGCCACGGTTCATTGGGCCGACCGGATAACCGATGGCGCCGTTGTAGGTGATTTCCGCCGTGGGCAGTTCGCTGGTGCCCATCTTCCACTTGATGCGGTCGATGGTGTAGCCGTTGCGGATTTCGCGGGCCTTGTTGCCCGGCAGCCAGGCCGGGACGGCAAAGATTGCCGTGTCCTCGAATCCGGGGCGTTTGCCCGTGACAAGCGCGTAATCGGCGTGCGCGACAGAGCAGAAGAACTTGGTGCCATAGAGACGCCACACGCCGTCCTCCTCCACCGCCTCCAACACCCCGGCGGGGATGTCGGAACCGCCCTGAATCTCGGTCACATACTGCCCGCCAATGGCGAAATCGCCGTCGATGCCCTCTTTGCAGTGCTGAAGAATCCGCAGTGTCTCAGGCGTGTCGGCGTAGCGCTCCAGCAGCGCGATCATACCTTCGGTGCATACCATGGGACAGGCCATGCAGGCCTCGCCGTTTTCGTGAATCATGAACTGTTTGACGAGCCGCACCCAGGAAGGGGTGTTCTTCGAGAAAAGCGCCTCGGAGAAGAGCCCTTTTTCCATGCTTTCGGTTTCACCGGGACGGACAATACGGTCAATACGATGGTTGTGGGCATCATAGTGGACCATGAAGGGTCGCTTGTCGGGCCGGGCACTGGCGTCGGAGATGTCCCTCCAGAGAAAGGAGACCGTGGGCGAGAGCTTTCGCGCCTCCGCATCCACCTGTTCCCACCCGTCCCCCGCAAAGTGCCGCACCGCCTGTTGCAGGAAGGCGTCATCGCGGTAATAGTCGAATCCATTCCGCCATTCTAGGAACGCGTCAAAACTGTACGGATTGTTTCGTGTGGGCAGTGGCATGGTGCGTATTCCCATTGTTCCGCGGTTTTCGGCATGTTCCAACCGGGGCGGCACCCTATGGGCGGCAGCCGCCTCGTGGCTGATTATAAAACGCAACGCGCACGGGTTCAACGAACCGACCCGCACAAGTTTTGAAAAGAGGGGCATCAATAGTTAAGAATATATCGCATTAACGCAGAGGGGGACGACACTGGAGTAACTAGACATGGCTGAGATGGACAGGTATTTGATGATGATGGCGGAGCACGGGGTGTCGGACCTCCATTTCTGCACCGGCCGCAAACCCACGTTTCGCAAGGACGGCTCCATCGTGCGGCTACGCGAAGACATCCTCACAGAGGACACTGCCAAAACCCGTCTATTTGAAATCATGCCCAAGCACACCCAGGAGGAGTACAACCTTACCAGGGACACGGACTTCTCCTATGATCTTTCAGGCTACGGCCGCTTTCGTGTCAATGTGTACCAGGACCACCGGGGCATCTGCGGGGTGTTCCGCCTGATCCCGTCGCGGGTGCTCACTCTTGAAGAACTTCAACTCCCCGATACGATTAAGAGGTTCTGCACGCTGAGCAAGGGGCTGGTGCTGGTGACGGGTCCGACGGGCAGCGGCAAATCGACCACCCTCGCGGCCATGATAGACTACATCAACAAGAACCGCGACGAGCATATAATCACCATTGAGGACCCGGTGGAGTTTGTGCATCACGACCAGCGCTGCCTGGTGAACCAGCGCGAAGTCGGCACCAACACGGCGAGTTTCAAGACGGCGCTGCGGGCCGCGCTGCGCGAGGACCCGGACATCGTGCTCGTGGGCGAAATGCGGGACCTGGAGACGACCCACATTGCCATTGAAACGGCCGAGACGGGCCACCTGGTCTTCGGCACCCTGCACACCACCACGGCCATTTCCACGATTGACCGCCTGATTGACCAGTTTCCGGCGGACCATCAGCAACAGATCCGGACCATGCTCGCCGCGTCTCTGAAGGGGGTGGTTGCCCAGAACCTGCTCAAGAAGAAGGGGGGCGGCCGGGTGGCCGCGCTGGAGGTGCTCTTCGTCAATCATGCTGTTTCGGCAATGATTCGTGAGTCCAAGAGTGAGCAGATCATGACACTCATGCAGACCGGCCGCAGGGAGGGCATGACCCTGCTCAACCAGGAACTGGCGCGGCTGGTGAAGGCGGGCGTGGTGGAGCCCGACGAGGCCTATCTCAAGTGCGTGGACAAGGCCAATTTTCTGAAAACACTTGAAGGGGTCGGCATCGCCTACGCGCCGTCCACGGAGTAGGGGGCGAAAGGCCTTACACGAATGAACTTTCCTCCAGCGGGAACAGGCCGCATACCAGTGCTGTTCCTTTACAGGCTAACACTTCTGGTTCCGGCCGGTATATAGGGTGTGGACCTCTGTTTGCCACTGAGAGGATATATACTGTGCCAGACCCCGCCATTTCGACTGCAGACCGCCCGACTACCTTCATGCAACGCGCAATATCCCTCTTGGGAGGAAAACGCGCACCGCTGTGGCTGGCGTTGGCGGCCATTGTCGTCACCCTGCCCTCCGTCTGGAGCGGCTACTATCAGGACGACCATCTTATCCGGCTTAGGTTTCAGGGGTTTCCGGGGCTTGCCGGCGTTCATGGAAAACTCTTGGACACCTGCGTGTTCAGCGACGGCGATCCCGAGCAAAACCGCGCCAGAATGGAATGCGGCTTTCTTCCTTGGTGGACGCCCACGGACTGGAAAATCGCCTTTTGGCGGCCCCTTACCGGATTGACCCAATACTTTGACTGGAAACTTTTCGGCGACCGGGCATGGGTCATGCACCTGCACAACCTGCTGTGGTACGGCCTGCTGGTGCTTGTGTTGGTGGCTCTCTACCGCCGCATGTTCAAATCGGCCTGGGTGGCGGGATTGGCCGGACTGCTCTATCTTCTCGACCCCAACCACGCGCTGGCTGTCGGCTGGATAGCGACGCGCAACGCCATGCTTTCGAGCGTCTTTATCGTGCTCGTCGTCTACTTCCATGACAAGTGGCGCCGGGACCGTTCCCGGGCCTGCATGTACCTTGCCTGGCTCATGCTTGCCGCCGGGCTCCTCGGGTCGGAAGCCACTGTGAGCGCCGGTGCCTATCTGTTCGCCTATGCGCTGTTTGTGGACCGCGCCCCTCTGCACAAGCGCATCGTCTCCCTGCTCCCGTATCTTTTCATTGTCATCGTCTGGCGCATGGCTTACCAGCATCTTGGCTATGGCGTTTCGGGCACGATGCTCTACACGGACCCCGTGGTGCAGCCCAGGCAGTTCCTCGGCGACCTGCTCCACCACCTGCCCCTGCTGTTTTTCAGCCAGTTCATCACCACCGACCCCTCCGTTTACAATTTCCTCCCTTCCACGCCCGTGTTCTTTGCGCTTTGGACGGTGTTTGTGCTGACACTTATCCTTGTGGGGCGCGTGCTGTGGCCGCTGTTGAAGGTGGATGGCACGGCGCGGTTCTGGGCCTTGGGCATGGTGCTGTCGGCGCTGCCGGTTTGCACGACCATTCCGCAGGGACGCGAGCTGATGAATCCCGGCATCGGGGCCACGGCGCTCGTTGCCCTGTTTCTTGGCCGCCACTATCTGGGTAACCGCGAAAAGACCCGGCGGGGACAACGCCTGGCCAAGGCTTTCGTGGTGATTTGGCTGGCGACACATCTGGTGCTTGCCGCCGTTGCCATGCCGATCAGCAGCTACTCGGCCCCCGCGATGCCCGAACAGGCCGCGCGCAGGATGAACGCCGGGGCTCCGAATGACGTGAAACTGAAGGACGACACGCTGATCATTGTGTACAGCCCCGCCGATCTGCTGGGTTCGACCCTGTCCGTCATGCGGGCCGCCATGAAGGAGAACGTGCCCGGGCACTGCCGGACCCTGTCTGCCGGCGTCAGTGCGGTGGATGTGTCCCGGAGGGACGACCGCACCCTCGTGCTCGACCTGGATGACAGCTTCCTGACGCGCCCCCTGTGCCAGGTGTTTCGCGATCCCGTGGCCAACCCCATGAAGGCGGGGGATGTGGTGCGGCTGTCGGGCTTCGAGGCTGGCGTGGAGGCGGTAACGAAGGATGGCCGACCAACGCGGGTGGCCTTCCGCTTCGACCTTCCGCTGGAGGACCCATCACTGCGGTGGGTGGTGTTCAAAGGAGAGTCTTATGCCCCCTTTGCCGTTCCGAAACCCGGCGAATCGGTGCATGTGCAAAGTCCGAGCTTCAGTGAACTGGTTCGGTGGTATACCGGGGCCTGACCGCACTAAATGACCGGCGTGAAGATGCTTTCCACGGCATACTGCAACTCGCGAGCGAGGACCTTGCGGTTTGTGCCGGCAATGGGCTGCTCGCCGAAGTGGATGGTGAACTCGTGCCAGGGGAGGCCCAGCAGGTCCGAGAGGTAGCCAACGGCACTGCGGTCAGCCGTGCCCCAGTTTCCCAACTCCACATCGGGAAGCGGAAAATCAGGGTCCGGTTTCACCACGGCGCGGGAGGCGGGCGGACAGCCTTCCGGCGTGCGAACGGTGAGGCTGGCGTAGTGCACGGGACGGTTGAGACGCACGGCCGGTTCCAAGAGAGAGGAGTGGAAAGGATATACACGGCGGCCCAGGGAGACGGTGGCCTCGGGTGCCATTACGATGTTCTTCCCGGCCAGCATGGCCTCCGTGATCTTCTGGTTCGCATCGAGGACCTCGTTCCTGCAACGGCCAATGACGATGATGTCCAGTGCCCGGAAGAGGATCCCAAGCACGGGAACGGCGTCCACAACCTTGTCCGTGACCACCACGGCATCCACGGTGTTCTGCGTCACAAAGAAGTCGATCCAGCAGACGTGATTGCCAATGAGATAGAAGGGCCCTTTCGGCACGGGCCCTTTGACAATAATTCTCGTTCCCAGTATGCGTGGGATGCCCCGTACCCAGACCCGCGCTATTCGATGCCGCAAGGTCAGGGCGTTTCCCGGTGCCACAAGTGCAAGGGGCCAAACGCATCCCAGCGCGAACGCGCCTAGGAGTGTCCACAAAAGGGCCATGCCAATCCGGGCCGGAATCCGCACATACTTCATTGCATTCGAGCGGGAAAAACACTTCGCCCTTCCTGTCTGCTGGGAATAATCCACCATGACTCCTTTCGACTCATCCAGAACCGCTCAACGCCAGCCTACAAACTGGTCTTTCATACACATATACACCCGGCACCGGCAAAATGTTTCATAACAAGATAATGTAATCATGGATTGAGAATTAAAAATCAGGAATAGTGATTAATAAATGAGAAAGGGTGGGTGGCGTCTTGAAATTTCGGATGCATTCCGGCGGGCCGGAGATGTAGAATGGTCGTGTCATCTAGCAGAGGCGTGAACTGGGATCTGAATCTGTTGGTCTCATAGCACGGTTAGAGGATGCATCATGAAATATACCCTTCGGGATCTCATTGACATTGAGAAGTTCCAGACACTTCAAGACAAGCTCAATGAGATTTACACCTTTCCCTCGGCGATCATTGACAATGACGGCAAGATTCTGACTGCGACCGCATGGCAGGACGTTTGCACGAAATTCCACAGGCAGCACAGCGAGTGCGAAAAGGAATGTGTCAAGAGCGACCAGTACATTTTGAGCTACATCGGAGAAGCAGATCCGGCAATTACCTACCGCTGTCCCCACGGACTGGTTGACAACGCCATGCCCATCATTGTGGACGGTGCACACCTGGGCAATTTCTTCACCGGTCAGTTCTTTCTGGAAGAACCGGACCTTAAGTTTTTTCGAACACAGGCCGCGAAATACGGGTTCGACGAGAGAGCGTACATTGAGGCGGTCAAAAAAGTGCCGGTCTGGACACGGGAACAACTGGACAGTTATCTGCTCTTCATCAAAGGGCTGATCGACGTCATCTCGGGAACAGGTCTGAAGAATCTGCGGGCAATTGAAGCGCAGGAGAAGAGCGAAGAACGCGAACTGGAATTCCAGGCCATGTTCGACATGGCTTCCATCGGCATCGCCCAGGCCGATCCGCATACGGGGCAATTACTGCGCGTAAACCAGAAGCTGTGCGACATCACCGGCTACACGTCAACGGAGCTGCTTTCGCTCCGCTTTCCCGAGATCACGCACCCGGAAGACCGTGGGCAGGACTGGGAGGCGTTTCAGCGCGTCATCAGGGGCGAAGCGCCGAACTACCAAATAGAAAAACGTTGCATTCGCAAAGACGGCGCCGTGGTTTGGGTAAGCGTGAACATGACGGTCATCCGCGACGGCGCCGGACAACCGATGCGCACCATGACGGCGGTTGAGGATATCAGCGAGCGCAAGCGGGCCGAGGAAGAAGTCCACATGTTGAAACGGTCCATCGATCTGCATCCTGAGGGGGCTTATTGGGGGGACAGTGAGGGCCGGATAATTTATGTCAATGATGCGGCTTGCAAAGTCCTGGGGTATGAACCCGGAGAACTGATCGGAAAGATGATCAGTGACGTCAATCCAACGATAACCCCGGAGAAAAAGGCGGCCGTTTTGGGGCAGCTTCGAAAAGACCGGATCTACCGGACTGAATCTGTGCACAGGCGCAAAGACGGCAGTGAGTTTCCTGTGGAGATTGTCACGTCATACGTCCAGTTCGACGGAAAAGAATATACCTGCGGTTTTGCCAGCGACATTACCGAGCGCAAGCGGACCGAGAAGGATCTCGTCGAGCGCGAGTCACGGTTGAGCGCTCTCTTTGACAACGCGGGCTATGCCATCAGCCTGGCATGCGGGGGAAAGCAGATTCTGGGAAACCCCGCTTTCCAGAGATTGTTCGGCTACAAGGATGCCGCTGAGTTGGCGGGCTCGCAGGTCATAGACACGATTGCCCCTGATGAGAGAGACCGGATTCGCCGGTATATGGCTGACCGGGTCACGGGAAAAGGAGCTCCCACCCTTTATGAAACAAAGGGACTTCGACGGGACGGCTCCATTTTTGACATGGAAGTGCGCATCTCCATGTACGTCTCCCAGGGAGAAGTCTACACCGTCGGGTTTCAACGCGACATCACGGACCACAAGCGGGCCGAGAAGGCGCTGCGTGAAAGTGAAGAGAGGCTCAAAGAGGCGCAGAGCATCGCGAGACTGGGCAGCTACGTTCTGGACCTGTCCACGCGATCATGGGTGAGTTCGGATGAACTTGACCGGCTGTTGGGGATAGACGAGCGTTACGAACGCTCCATGGAGGGATGGGCGGCCCTGTTCCATCCCGACGACCTCGCGATGATGACCGACTACTTCAGAAAAGGGGTCTTGGGCCGCGGCGAGAGTTTCGACAAGGAGTACCGCATTATCCGCCACGACAGCGGAGCCGAGCGCTGGGTGCATGCACTGGGCAGGCTGGAATTCGATGCCGGGGGACACCCGCTGAAGATGACCGGCACGGTTCAGGACATCACCGGGCGCAAACAGGCCGAGGAGGCGTTTCATCGCAGCCGGGAAGCATTCAAGGTGCTCGCCGACAACGCACCGGATATCGTTGCCCGATTTGACCGGCAGTTCCGGCACCTGTACGTGAGTCCGAGCGTGGAGAAAACCACAGGCCGGCGGGTGGATGAATTTATTGGGAAGACCAACGATGAGTTGGGCATGCCGAAGAACCTCTGCGGCCTGTGGGAATCCGCCATCAGTAATGTGTTCGAAACGGGCAGGCAGCACAAGACGGAATTCCTGTTTCCTTCGGGCAAAGGCATCATGGCCTTCAGCACGGTGCTGGTTCCAGAATTTGCCATGGACGGTTCCGTGGAAACCGTTCTGTCCGTTTCACGGGATATCACCGATCTTAAGAAGGCCGAGGAGACCCTAAAAAAGAGTGAGCGCGATTTGCTGGAGGCGCAACGGCTTGCGCATATCGGCAGTTGGTCCTATGATCCGGCAACGCAGCAGCCTGAATGGTCGGAAGAGATGTTCCACATCTGGGGTTTGGACCCCCAATACGGTGCTCCGGCGTATTCCGAGCATGTGAATCTGATCCACCCGGAAGACTATCCGCTGTTTGACGATGCGGTGCGGGAAGCCGTGGAACACGGAACCCCCTACCAGTTGGATTTGCGCATCTGCTGTCCCGACGGCACCATAAGAACGATCATCACCACCTGTGAAACGCAATGCGATGAGAACGGCGGCGTGATCAGCCTGCGGGGCACCAACCAGGACATCACCGAGCGCAAACAGGCCGAGGAAGACAAGGCCAAACTCGAGGCCCAGCTTCACCAGGCGCAGAAGATGGAGTCCGTGGGCAGACTGGCCGGTGGCGTGGCCCACGACTTCAACAACATGCTGGGTGTAATCCTTGGGTACACCGACATCGCCATGGACCAAGTGAAGCCGGGGCACTCGCTCCACGAAAGCCTCGTGGAAATACGCAAGGCGGCCGGCCGCTCAGCCGAACTGACGCGGCAATTGCTAACCTTTGCCCGCAAACAGGCGGTCACGCCCAAGGTGCTGGACCTCAATGAAACCATTGCCGGGGTTCTCAAGATGCTGCAGCGGCTCATAGGCGAGGACATCCATCTCGAGTGGCACCCATCACCGAACGCATGGGCGGTCATGATCGACCCTTCGCAGATCGACCAAATCCTGGCGAACCTCTGTGTCAATGCCCGTGATGCCATCGCCGATGTGGGCAAGGTCACCATTGAAACGGCGAACAGATCCTTTGACGCCACCCACCGCGCCGACCACGTCGGCTTTGTGCCCGGAGAGTATGTGATGCTGGCCGTGAGCGACAACGGCTGCGGCATGGACAGGGAAACCGTGGCCCACATCTTTGAGCCATTCTTCACGACAAAGAAGGTTGGCCAGGGAACCGGTCTCGGCCTGGCGACCGTTTACGGCGCCGTCAGCCAAAACAACGGTTTCATCAATGTCTGCAGCGAACCGGGCCAGGGAACGACGTTCACTGTCTATCTGCCCCGGCATGCGGATGAGGCCCCTGATGTGCGGCTCAAGAACGATTCAGCGTCAGCCCCGCGGGGGAATGAAACCGTTCTGCTGGCGGAGGACGACCCGTCCGTTCTGAAGCTGGCAGCCAAGCTGTTGGAAGGGCAGGGCTACACCGTGCTTGCGGCCCGAACGCCGGACGCGGCCCTTCGCATTTCAGAGCAGTATCCGGGGGAGGTGGACCTGCTGATCACCGACGTGATTATGCCCGACATGAACGGCCGGGACCTGTCCCGCCAATTGTCTTCTGGCCGCCCGCGTATAAA
>CAITNO010000143.1 GCA_903893795.1 Candidatus Hydrogenedentota bacterium
AGGCGACGGGGACTGACGGAAGGGGCGGACTCACAATTCTTCACTGGGAGCGCCGGCGTCTCGCCGGCTCGGGGGACTGAATTGAGACCGGGAGCCGGCGAGACGCCGGCGCTCCCAGTAACGCGCTCCCAGTATTACAGCGTGAATCTGCGGCCCTCATCCAGCATGGCGAGGTAATTGTCCAGTGGAATGTAGTTGGCCACGCTGTTGCCGGTGCCGAGGCAGTAACCGCTGCCGGGCATGCAAACCTCCAGCGTCTCGCGGGTGCGTTTTCGCACCTCCTCCTCGGAGGAGCGGCACAGGAAATCGACATCAATGCCGCCGAGCAGCGCGACGCGCTCCCCGTAGGTATGCTTCACTTCCGTTACCCGTTCGATGGTGTCCTCGAAGGAATGCTTGGCGTCAATGCCCACGTACTCGATGAGATCTTCCATGATGAGCGCGAGGTTGCCGCAGGAGTGCAGCAGGTAGGGACGCCCGGCCCGGTGGGCGATGTTGGCCATGCGCCTGTGGCCGGGGAGCACGAATTCGCGCAGGTCGTCGGGACTCATGAGGGGCCCCCCCTTGAAGCCCATGTCGTCGCTGCCCCAGAGCGCCTTCACGCAGTCGAACTGCACCATCAACTCGGCTGCCCGGACGTTGATCTCGAGCACGCGGTCGAAGATGGCTTTGATGAGGTCGCGCTTCTCATACAGCGCCTCGCAGAAGGTGGTGTAGCCCATGAGCCAGGTGAGGTGCTCGCAGAAATGGGCAAACCCGGCGCCGCCGACAATGCACATGCCCTCGGGCAGGTTCTGGTCGTACCACTCCAGCGCAGCCGCGGCGAGGCCGTCCGGTGACGGCCAGGGGTACTGCTCGAACTCTTCCCAGGTGGTGATGGGGCCCACGTTCTCGTCGATGTAGGCGCGGCCGCCGCCCCGAGCCAGTGCGGCCGTATCCTCGGCCTGGTGGTATTTCAGCGGCATGGCCATGTTTTCCGCGCCGCAGCGGATGAAATCGTAGCCCAGAAAGGCATGGAGGGCGATGAGGCGTTTTTTGGCAAAGTGCGGGTCGGCGGGGTTCAGGTCCGCCGCCACGCCGTAACGGTCGCACACCGCCTGCTGCACCTCGGCGTCAATGAAGAGCTCAATGTGGTGCACGCGCTTCGGCTCGTCCAGGCGGGTGATGCAGTTCAGCAGCCCCTGCCAGTCGGGCGTGATGTCAACGCTGAAGGGGGATTTGGCCATGGGTGTCGTCTCTCCAGGTCCATGACAATATTACTCGACGGGAAACCAGCTTTGAAGCACCGACCTAAGTTTTAGAAACGCCCCGTCAACGCATCGTTCAAAGCTGACCTTACGGGCAATATCACGATGCAACGAGGATGACCACGGCGTTCTTACGAGCCTGGCCGCCGACTGCATGGACTCCTTGGGACCAAGTGGCTTCATCTGACCTGACGGAAGTCGTCCAGTTTCTGAAAGCCATGTACGCAGGCAGGGATTATGGTCTTTCCAGCCCAAGATCGTGTCAACGTGTGGAGAATTGCTCCACACCCACTGTTCCAACTCGGGGTCAATCACAATTACAGCGGCGCGGTTGTCCCAGCCGGATGCACGCAGGCGCTCCTCAACATCCGCTTCAATGGCTTCCCTCGGGCTGCGCTCATCGCCGCAACCTTCCCGGTCAAACACGACCAGTGCATGGCGAGACAGGCTGGCATACTGCGAGAGAAAACTGTCTGAGCGAGTTCTGCACCCCGGGTCTCTTTGAGGATGTGAATATAATTCTGCTGTGACCCTGCGCATTCCCAATGCTTCAGGGCGGGCCAATAGGGCCCGCACAACGCCCTCAATCATCTGATCGGCGGCAAGGACTGTCAGGTCACGCTTGTACGAAACTCCGCTCATCCCAAAACCCCCGCAGCGAACATTTCACTCAGTGTGACTTGCCTGTTCCAATTAACCAATGCCGGATGCTTGTCTCCAGATACGATGTCTGTCGCGCCTTCTGGGGTCTTGGCAAAGCACAGCACATTGTGGGGCTCAACGAGCCCTAGAACAACCGGTGAGTGTGTTGCACACAACACCTGAGCATCATAGACACTGGAAAGCGATTCAAACATCGTCTGAACGGCGCGCGGATGGATGCCGTTCTCCGGCTCTTCTATCAGATAGGTGCCCGATATCCCGGTCAGGTAAGCGGGTAATGTAAGCGCCAGAAGGCGGAGTGTTCCATCGGAGGCCATCCACGAGGGAACAGAAAGCCCCCCAGCATATTCTAGGACAAGATACCTGTGTTTGTCGTCTTCCCGCTCCACTGTGCGTACCGTGACCAGGTCATGCAGGGCGGTCTGCAAGTGGGCGATCCAGCTCTTAAAACGTTCCGGATTCTTCCGTACGAGGTCTTCAATTACCCAAGGAAGATTCGACCCGTCAGGTTGGAAAGTGCGGGGTCTTCCCGGAGGAGAAGCCATCCGTATTGCGAGGCTATTGAGCATAAGCCTCTGAATTCCCTCGGTAAGCGTGGACTTTACCCATGTCGCTACGGGAAACTTCGACTCATCTTCAGGGAGATTTCCAAGAGCTGATTTGCGCGAACCAAGCTTGTACGAAGGAGCCCAACCCTTCCCTCTTTCCGTGTACACTTCGGAATAGAAGTTGTCATTGCCTCCAGGTTTCTTGTTTATCACGGTTCTAATTCGCCGGGAAGACTTGGCAAAAATGCTGGCTGGTGCTTGTCTGAATTGGGGAAATTCGCCTTGTACAACAGGACCCAGTGCGGAGTGCATTTGCAGAAGTAAACGTTCAGCTCCGATGATTACTTCTTCAGTGTCTTGAGTTTTTCTAATGCTCAATTCATAACGGGCTGTGTCATATCTTTCACCGGGGCCTGATTGGCCAACCAAGCGGTCTGGAATGGTTAGCTCCACGGCCAATTGGAACTCATCACCGTTTCTTTGCCAAAGGAGATCGTCGAAGTTCTTGGTTCTGACGGATAGCGCGAAGTCCAATCCGCCGGACAACAGGTCGCTCAGGAACGCCGTCACGTCGAGAAAAGTAGTTTTTCCGCTTGCATTGGGTCCCACCAGCACCTGAAAAGGTTCCAGAGGCTGGCGGATATATCGCAAACATCTGTAGTTCTTCGCTTCAATTAGCGATATCATGCGACAACTCCGAGAATTTCATTCACTACCGCAGAACCTCCTACTGGGCTGCCATTATAGCACTGTCGCTGTGGTCTTGCGTTTCTGCCAGTCGGGCGTGATGTCAACGCTGAAGGGGGACGGAAGCGGCATGCCGTTACTCCTGGAAAGCTTTCCGTGCTGCGGCGCGACGGAAGGTCACTTGGCAAGGCTCGATTTGACCGAATCGACCGCGCCCTCCACAACTTTCTCGGCACCTTCGATGATTTTGGTTCCGGACACCGTTTCGGAAGGGGCGGCGGCCGCGCTGACATCGGGGACGGGCGTGGTTGCCGAACAGTTTCGGATCTTTATGTTGCGGTAGGTGATTTCACCGCCGTGATCCTGCAGTGCGATTTGCCCCTCCAGCGGCAGTTGCGCGTAGGGCGTGGCGAATTTGCCGACCGGCGCGGTCAACTGGGCGAAGTCGGTGTCGAGAACGCGCCAGCCGTTGACCGTCACGGCCACCCTGGTGCCACGGGTGGAGATGTCGTAGGAATTCCATTCGCCCACCGGCCGGGCCATGTTGAACATGGGCGCCACCACATCGTAAATCGCGCCGGTGCCGGTCTTGCTTGGCGGCCATCCGTAGTCGCCGACGACCTGCACCTCGAATCCGCGCAGCGCGGGCTCGTCCTTGGGCACGCGCAGGAACACACCGCTGTTGCCGTGCATCTGCGGGCTCAGAATGGCGAAGGGGAGCATGGTCCACCAGGGCGTGTCGCCCAGTTTGAACTCAAGATGCAGATCGAAATTTCCGAAGGTCTGCTTGGTGAAGGTGGCGTACTTGAGGCCGATGAACGGGCTTGGGCTGGGCGGTATGTGCAGCAGGGACCCGTTCTGGATGTCAAAGGTCTGCGTGCCCGCGAGGTCCTTCCAGAGCGGACCGTTCTCCGCACTAAGCAGGTCTTCCCAGCCGGCGCCCTGCGGCGCGGCCGTGGCCTTGCCGGCCGGTTTTGGTTTCCACGGCTCGAAGTATTCGACACCGGCGACAACGTAGGCAACGGTGGCCAGCAGCATCAGCGGCGCCAGTATCAAGCGGAGCGGCCAGGTAATCAGTTTAAGCACGGCAAGAACCTCCTTTTCGAAGCAGAATATACACCCCTGCGGTGCACTCTTGCATTATCCTTCTCGTTTCAGACCTGCATCGAGGATATACGATTTACCCGCCTCGGCGGCAAATTCGGCCGTCTTGTCACCATAACGGACCGTGCAGGGGCCGCCCACCTTGGACCGGATGGCGGCGGAAAGCAGCTTCCCGTCCTTCCAGGCGATGTCCACCTCGAAGGCGCCGCGCGCGCACAGGCCCTTGACCTCTCCTGTGGCCCAGGCCGAAGGCAATGCGGGCAGCAGTTCGATTTCGCCGTTCTGGCTTTGCAGCAGCATCTCGGCGATGGCCGAGGTGGCGCCGAAATTGCCGTCAATCTGGAAGGGCGGATGATCGTCGAAGAGATTGGGGCGGGTGCATTTTGCGAAGAGCGCCTGGAGGTTTTCCCAGGCCTTGTTGCCCTCGGCGAGCCGCGCCCAGAAGTTGATGATCCATGCGCGGCTCCAGCCGGTGTGGCCGCCGCCGTTGGCCAGCCGCCGCTCCAGCGACACGCGCACCGCCTTGGTCAGCTCGGGTGTGCCGCGCAGCGTGAACTGGTGGCCGGGGTGCAGGCCGAAGAGGTGGGACATGTGGCGGTGGCCGGGCTCGGGCTCGTCGTAATCCTCCATCCATTCCTGCAACTGGCCGTGTTTGCCAATCTGCGGCGGCACGAGCTTGCCCTTGGCACGGGCAACTTCCGAGCGGAAGTCTTCATCCACACCGAGCGTCTGCGACGCCTCGATGCAGTTGCCAAAGAGATTGTTGAGGATTTGCATGTCCATCGACGGGCCCATGCACACCTGGCCCTTCTGTCCGTCGGCCGTGATAAAGCTGTTCTCGGGCGAGTCGGACGGCGCGGTGACGAGCCAGCCGTGCTTGGGTTCCTCGACGAGGAAATCCAGATAGAACCGGGCCGAGTCTTTCATCACCGGGTAGACCTGGGCCAGGTAGTCGCGATCCTGCGTGAAGAGGTAGTGCTCGTAGAGGTGCTGGCAAAGCCACGCGCCCGCGCAGGTGAACTGGCCCCAACTGGGATGTTCACCCGGCGAGGTGAAGCCCCACACGTTTGAGATGGTGTGCACCACCCAGCCGCGCGCGCCATACTGCACCTGTGCCGTGCGCGCGCCCTGGCCGCGCAGCGACTGGATGAAGGACAGGAACGGCAGATGGCATTCGGGCAGGTTGCCCGCCTCGGCGGGCCAGTAGTTCATCTGGTCGTTGATGTTGTGGTGGTAGTCGGCGTTCCACGGCGCCTGGAAATGATCGCACCAGATGCCCTGGAGGTTGGCGGGCAGCGAACCGGGCCGCGAGGACGAAATGAGCAGGTAACGACCGTACTGGAAATAGAGCGCGTCGAACCACGGGTCGGGCTTGCCAGCTTTTATGTTGGCAAGCCGTTCGTCAGTCGATGCGCCGGGCGTCGGGTCGGGGCCGAGGTTCATGCTGACCCGTTTGAACAGCGCCTGATAGTTGTCCACGTGGCGCTGCTTGAGGTCGGAATACTTCAGGTTGCGTGCCTCGTCCAGCGTGGCCTTGCATTTCCCCACCGGCTCGTCACCATAGTATTCCGTGGCGCCTGCCAGCAGCAGGGTGACCGCATCCGCATCGCGCACCACAATGCGGTTGTCTTTGACTATCACCTCGCCGCCCTCGTTGACCACGGCAAGCCGCGCCGCAAAGGTCATGCCCTTGCCCAGCCAGGCCCTGCCCGCCATCGCAACGTCGTTGCCGTCCGCCATTGCTTCCAGCCGTTCTTCTTTTTCCTCGCTCTTGTCAAAGGGGACAATGTGCGAGTCGTTTCTTCCCCGGCGCGAACTGTTCTTCGGGTCCCGCTCAAGCCCGGCGCTGAAACGGATTTGTCCCGGCTTGTCGGCGCTAATCCGAATCACAATCACCTGGTCCGCGGCACTGCTGAAAAGTTCCCGGTGGAACTTCACGCCATCCAGCGTGTAGTCCACCCGCGCGGTGGCGGTGTTGAGGTCCAGCGCCCGGCTGTACTCTTTGGGCTCGTCTTTTGCCCCCTCGAAATACAGCCGCAGGTCGCCCAGTGGCTGGTAGGAGCCGTAGGCCTGGTAGGCGCTGCCGGCCGAGCACGAGCCCGGTCCCTTGCAGACCATGGAAGCGATGGTGAGTTTCTGCGCCTCCTCGACTTTGCCCTCAAAGAGCAGCCGCCGCACTTCGGCCAGCGCTTCGGCCGACTTGGGGTTGTCCGCATCCTGCGGACCGCCCGACCACAGCGAGTCCTCGTTCAACTGGATGCGCTCCTGAACGGTGCCGCCGAAGACCATCGCGCCCAGTCGTCCATTGCCGAGGGGCAGCGCCTGCAGCCACTCCGCGGCAGGCTGTTTGTACAGCAGTTCGAGCGGTGCGCCCGCGTCCTGCGCCGTCACCGACGGCGCACCGCACACCAGCGCCACCGCGCAAAGAAAGAGGAAACGATGCGGCATGTTCATCAGGCCTCCTGACCGTGTTGTCCGGGGAACATTCAGGCGTCCTGCCCGAAGCCGTTACTATACAGGTTGGCCCGTTTTCCGCGCATCTCCCGGCGCGTGGGGTTGACAGCGCCGCCCGCCAGTCCTTACCATCGCGCGGTATTCCCGGTCTGCCGGGCAGCAGGCGGTGCGGGGAAGCTGCGGGCACCCGCGCCGTGTTGGCAAAAGGTGGCTATGAGATTGCGCGCAAAGCGCATGTGGATGAAAGCTAGGAAAATGAACCTGAATGATGTTATCACCATAGACTGTCTTTATCAGCGGCCGCGTCATGCGGCCTCCTATCTGATGATTGAGGACGGTGAGGCCGTGTTCGTCGAAACGAACACCGTGCATGCCGTGCCCATCCTGCTCGACATGCTGAAGCAAAACGGCATCTCGCCCGAACGGGTGCGCCATGTCATCGTCACGCACATACACTTCGACCATGCCGGCGGCACCTCCGTGCTGCTGGACCACTGCCCCAACGCCGATGTCATTTGCCATCCCCGCGCGCAGCGCCATTTGGTGGATCCAGCGCGCCTGATCGAAAGCGCGAAGGGGGTGTACGGCGCTGCGGCGTTTGAGCGCCTGTACATGCCCATGCACGAGATTGCCGAAAACCGTGTGCGCAGCGTGGAGGACGGTGCGCAAATGAAGTTCGGCAGCCGCACCTTCAGCTTTCTGCACACCCGCGGCCACGCCAACCACCACATGGTCATTCACGATTCCAAGTCGGGCGGCATCTTCACAGGCGACGCCTTTGGCGTGGAGTATGACGAGGAAAGGCGGAGCGAACGGCCCTTCCTGCTGTGCTCCTCCGCGCCGACCGACTTCGATCCGGACGAGGCCCTGGCCAGCGTCGACAAGATGCTGGCCCTCCATCCGTCGCGGCTGTATATGACGCATTACGGCGAACTGGCCAATGTGGAAGCGGCCGCGCGGGCGCTGAAGAATTCCATTATGCAGTTGGCGGAAGTCGCGAAGGCCGCTTTGGAGCGTTCCCTGCACGGCGAGGAGCTTCAGGCCTTTTGCAACGCAGGTGTGTTGCGGGCGGCGGAAGAGCAGGCGGCCGCCTGCGGCGTTATCCTTACCCAAGAGGACCGGGATGCCATAGCGTGGTACGTGGGCATCAACGCGCAGGGGCTGGCTCTCTATGCGGAGAAATGCAGGGTCGGCCGTTCGGCCTGAGCGTCCGCAGGGCGCCTACCGGTAGTTGTCTTTCACCACGGGACTGTTCAGAAGCCATCCGGTCAGCAGGGTGTACCCGGCCACCGTCCCCAAAATGACGGCGGCCAAAGTCCATGGGCGCCCTTCGGTCAGCCGCTGCTGGACAATGCCCTTTAGCGTGGCCAGCCATATCACCGCTGCAA
The DNA here is from genome assembly GCA_903893795.1 of Candidatus Hydrogenedentota bacterium. Lineage (GTDB taxonomy): Bacteria > Hydrogenedentota > Hydrogenedentia > Hydrogenedentales > CAITNO01 > CAITNO01. The sequence goes on from CAITNO010000143.1 coordinate 8,092, forward strand.
CGGCCGTGAATGCCTGGACGAACCGGAGCATCCACCGTTTCCTGACAAGCAGCAGGAAAGGCGCGGCAAGGCACAGGCACACGGGGACGATTTCGTCAGCCCGCAGAAAATGGGCGGCAATCAACAGCGCCGCCATCGCCAGCAGTACGACGCGCAGTTTCATCCGCAGCTCCTTGGTGCTGTTTGTGTTCTTGGCAAGCTGAGCGGAAAAGCGCTGCTACGGGCAGGCAATCCAGACACAGCCATTGACAGGGAAAGTGTATCACGTCAAGACAGGAGGCCGCAGCGGGGGCGAGGATTGCTCTTGCCGGAGCGGCCGCTGCGATGCCGGGGGCGGTCAGGTGCCTTAGCGCCCGGGAGGAAAGACGCCGACCTTTCTTGCCCGGGCTGGAATAGTGTGTCCGGGCACGGACGTTAGCCGATGAGTGTACTTGCGCACGCCGTGTTCGGCAGAAAAGGAGCGCGTATGCGAGTCGCGGTGTTTGGTGCCGGCTATGCCGGACTGGTGACGGGTGCGTGTCTTGCCGAAACGGGCAACACGGTGGTCTGCGTGGACAACAACGCGGACAAGGTTGGGCAGTTGAGAAGGGGAATCATTCCAATCTATGAGCCCGGCCTGCGGGGCATTGTTGAAAGCAACCTCCGGGCGCAAAGACTGTCTTTTGACGATGCCCCGGAAGAGGCCATTCGAAATTCCGAGGTGATCTTTGTGGCCGTGGGCACGCCGCCAAGCGCGGATGGTTCGGCCGACCTGAGCCATGTGCTGCAGGTGGCGCGGACGGTCGCGAAGCACATGACCGACTACAAGGTCATTGTCATGAAGTCCACCGTTCCTGTCGGGACCTCAAAACAGATCCGGGAGGTGCTTGACCGTGAGGCGGCGTTCAAGGACTACGACGTTGTTTCCAACCCGGAGTTTCTCAAGGAAGGGTCCGCCGTGGCGGATTTCATGTTTCCGGACCGGATCGTCATCGGCCACTCCACGGAACGGGGAAAGGCCATCATGCGGGAACTGTACCGGCCCTATGTGAGAACCAATAAACCAATCCTTTTTATGGACAATGCCTCCGCCGAACTGACGAAGTATGCGGCCAACTGCTTTCTCGCAACCAAAGTGTCCTTCATGAACGAACTGTCCAATCTCTGCGAGCGGGTGGGCGCCGACATCGACGATGTGCGGATAGGCATCGGTCATGACCAGCGGATCGGGCAGCAGTTTCTGTTCCCCGGCGTGGGCTACGGTGGTTCTTGTTTCCCCAAGGATGTGCGGGCCCTTTGCGCCACGTCGAGGGAGCATGGCGTCCCCCTCAACATCATCGCGGCCGCAGACGAGGTCAACGACCGCCAGAAAAGGGTGATGGTGGAGAAAATAACCAGACATTACGGCGGGGACATACAGGGGAAGACCTTTGCGGTGTGGGGCTTGGCTTTCAAGCCCAAGACGGATGACATGCGCGAGGCCCCGGCGATCACCATTGTGGAGGAATTGATCAGACTCGGGGCCGGCATTCAGGCCTATGACCCCGAGGCCATGAAAGAGGCCGGGAGGAGGCTCCCGGCAACGGTGCGCTACTGCGACACGGCCAACAGGGCGCTGGTGGGGGCCGATGCGCTCGTGATTGTCACGGAGTGGAACGAATTCCGATCCCCCGATTTCGACCTGATTAGAAAGGAACTGAAGGACAAGACGGTGTTTGACGGCCGAAATCTCTTTGACCTGGAGGATATCAGTCGTCACCGGGTGAACTATATTTCGATAGGGCGCAGGGAAGTGCGGCCGTAGCCGGGCACTGAAACGCCGGTGGCTTGACTTTCTCGCTACAATCCTTCCGCAAGTTTGATTGTGGTGGGCGGGGGATACTACACTACATGTCCGTGCTTGGAGGCGCGGAACCTATTTAGACCCAACATTAAGGAGCGGCTGCGGCATGCTTCGCAATAGTTTAATCCTCGACGGTGAATGGACCCTGGTGACTGACCCCGACGATGCGGGCCAGAAACAGCGCTGGTATGAAGCGCCGGACCGAAGCGGGGGTATCACCGTCCGTGTGCCGTCGGTGTGGGATCTCTGGCTGCCGGACTACGACGGGGTGGCCTGGTACTTCCACCGCTTCTCCCTCGACGCGTCGTGGTTGGGCCGTCGCAGCGCGCTTCAATTCGATGCGGTAAACTATCACGCGTCCGTGTGGGTGAACGGGAAACCCGCCGGGGAGCATGAGGGGGGCTACACGCCCTTTTCTCTCGATGTTTCGGGCCTCCTCCGCGACGGCGAGAACTTCGTGGCCGTGCGCGTGGTGGACCCCAAACACCCCGACGGTTTCGGCGAATTCCACCCCAAGGAACTGCCCATTGCCAAAGAGACGGGCTATTGGTCCTTCGCGGGCATCTGGGGCAGCGTCCGGCTCGTATCCACCTCCGTCGAATACCTCGCCGATGTTTTCATCAAGCCTGATGTGAACCGTGAGCGCATCGTTGTCGATGTGACCGCCGCAGGCGGCGCGGAACGCCGCGTGCGTCTCTCCGTGCCGGGCACCCCGTTCAGCGTGGAGGGCACACCGGGCGTCTTCAAGCTCGATGTGCCGGGCTGCAAGACCTGGACGCCCGAACATCCCCGCCTGCACACGCTGCACGCGGAACTGCTGGACGAGTCGGGCGTCATCGACACACTCTCCGTCCGTTTCGGCATGCGCGAGTTCACGGTGAAGGACAACCGATTCCACCTCAACGCCCGCCCGATCTTCATCAAGGGCGTGCTCTACCAGCCCGACTATGCGCGGTCGCTGGCCGCGCCCGAATCACCCGAACTGGCCCGGCGCGAAATCGAACAGGCCCGCGACGCCGGGTTCAACATGATGCGCCTGCACATCCGGCCCGCGTCGCCTGTCACGCTCGAGTTGGCCGATGAACTGGGCATGCTGCTCTATGCGGAGCCGTCCATCGGCTGGATACGCAATTCGGCGCACATGCGGCGGCGCTGCGAGGCCTCGGTGCGCGAGATGATCCTGCGCGACCGCAACCACCCGTCGGTGGTGATCTGGGGCATGCTCAACGAAACGGGCAACGCGGACTACGTGACCAACGGCGGCGCGCAGACGATCAAGGACGAACTGTGCAAGCTGGCCCGCTCGCTCGACCCGACGCGCGTGGTCATCGACGATGCGGCGGGCGTCAACGCCTCGCGCGAGCCTTCGCGCTATATGAAGCCGCAAAGCGACCAGTTTGTCGAGTTTGACGACCTGCATATTTACCAGCGCGCCCCGGTGGACCTGGACATTGAAAACTACTACCGCCAGTCCGGCGAGCCCGGCATGCTTGTGACCATCTCGGAATTTGGCTTCGGCGGGTCTGAAGACCTGCCCGATGTCATCGCGCAGTATGGCGAGCACCCCGAAACATTCAAGGACGCGCGCTTCCTTCAGGGGTTGCTGGGCTCGATGAGTCCGGGATTCGCGGAGCGCGGCCTGGACCGCATCTTTGGCGACTTCAGCGGGCTGGCCAAGGCCATGCAGGAACTGCAGTGCGACGCGGTGCGACTGCAAATCGACGCCATGCGGGCCAATCCCAAGATTGCGGGCTACTGCTACACGCAGTTTGCCGATGCGGGCCATGAGTTTTGCGCGGGCATGGTGGACCGCTGGCGGCGGCCCAAACCGGCGCTGGCCGCGCTGGCCGACGCGCAGTGCTCCCTTCGCCCCATCATCCAAATTCCGGAGACCAATCTCCTGCCGCGGCAGGAGGTGCCCGTCACGGTGCTCTTTGCCAATGAGGAGCGCCTGGAGGGTTGCGGTGAAATATCGCTCCAGCTTACGGGCCCCACGGGGCAGGTGCTGTGGAAGAAGAAGCGCGCCATTTCCAAGATACCCCGGCACGGGCGCGACCTGTGGGAGGGCTCCATCGCCGCCTCCGGTTCCTGCGGTCCGCACCGGTTCACCGTCCGCCTGATCAAGGACGGGCGTATCGTGGCCTCGGCCGATGCCGATCTGTATGTTGTCGCACCGCCGGAGACGAAGGATATCGACATTCACGTGGTTGATCCACAGGGTGAATGGACCGACCGCTTCCGGCCCTATGCGCGGCCCGGCACGCCGCTGATGCCGCTGCACATCGTTCCGCCGCTGGCGAATTCCATCCGGGCCTATCCCGAAAACGACCTGGGCCAGGTTTTCGCGCAGGTGCGCGGCGGCGCCGTGGCGCTCTTCTTCGGACCGCCGGAGGACTGGAATGACCTGGCCGAGCGGCTGGGCGACCAGCTTTCGGCCACGCCGAAAGATTCGGTGGGCTGTTTCCTGCCCGTGGTCCACTATGCCAAGGTGCATCCCGTCTTCGAGGGCCTTCCCTCGCGCTGCCTGATGCGGCAGCCCTACCGCAATGTGGTTCCCTCCCGGGCCTTTGTGGAAACGGGCGAGGAGGACATTTGCGGGTCGCTCGACACCATGCCCGCGGCCACGGGCAATTACATGGCCGAAGAGCAGCGCTGGTGGGGGACGGACGTTCTCGTGCGGCGCTACGGCGCGGGCCGGATTGTGTTCACCCATTTGCGCATTCTGGAGAATCTGGGGCGCGACCCGGTGGCCGACCGGCTCTTTGTGAACCTGCTCACCCACTTCGGGCGGCGCTCCGTTCCCCCCGATCTGCTGCTGCCCCCCGATGCGCGCGCCGTGGAATGGATGCGCAACGAGCGCAACCAGCACGTGCGCCGCTGGATGGTCATCGGCGAATTCCCCAACTGGGATCATTGCTCCGGCCACAACCACGCCTATCCGCCCGAGCAGGCGATTGATCTGGAGGCCACCTATCCCGGATGGTACAAGGCGGTGCGCTGGCAGCGCTGGTTCTCCCGCGCCCAGGACAAGCACGTTGTCGACCTGCAGGCCGCCTTCTCGCCCGTGTTCGAGTACTACCCCAAGTGCGACCGCGCCGTGGGTTACGCCTATGCCGAATTCAATGCCGAGCGGCGGCAGGAGATCAAAGTGCATCTGGGCCTGCAGGATGCGACCAAGGTCTGGTTCAACGGGACGCTCATCTTCGAAACGGAAAACCAGGTACCCCACGACCAGTTTGAGGAGGAAAGCGTTGACGCCGTCACCAAGCAGGGCAAGAACACCCTTCTGGTGAAGTGCTCCAAGATTCCCGGACCCTTCAAGTTCTCTGTGGATCTTGTGTCGAGCACACGCGCCCCGCTTCTGATAAAATGGTGGAGGTGACCCGCGGGTTTGGCAGGTGGACAAGCTCTTGCAACCTTCGGAGCGCTGAAAGCGCGGCATTTATTGGACCGGCCCGTGAGGGCCGGGTGCGCTTCCGCGCAGGAAAACAAGGTGACGGATAGCAGTACGAAGGAACTGTTCCGCGCGTCACGGTAAAGCTGAATATCGGCAGGTGTTTTGGAGTCGCAAACCTATTACGGGGGAACGATGAAACAGATATCGAGCTGGATAGCCCTGATGACGGTGCTATTTTGGGGAATGCTGGGAGGCACGATTGTCTGGAGGTCCCTTTCGCCGGAGGCGGCAGGAGCGATCACCGGACTGCTGCTGCCTCCGCTGGTCTTGATCTCGTTCGTGTTGGGGCTCTTCTGGCTTCTCCGCATAAGGGCGCGTCGCAAACGCGTTCCGGAAACCCTGGAGGAGATACGGAACAAAAGCCGCCAGCGTATGGCCGGGGAGCCCATGGAAATGGGCCGTGTGGTCCTGCACTCCGGCGCCGGACGCAGGGAGACCCCGTGCGGGGAGCAGGAATCCGTCAATGGGAAGGGGCGTTCCCCGCAACCCGAATTGCAGGAATGCCAGCAAGATCACTGGGAGTCGCCAGCTCGACAGTAGCTGTGGCAACTTTCTTGGGAAAGGGGATGACATGGCCAAAATGAAAGAGGACCCCTTGTGGATGCGCATGGTCATTGGGGTTATCCTGAGGATTTTCTGGGGAATCGTGGGATTTTTCGCGCCCATTGTCGGACTGAGCTTCGGAAGCAGATACGCTATGATGTCGGTCTACCGCGAGAGCGGTTGGACACTGCTTCTCCTCTGCCTGGCCGGCACGGTACTGGGGGTGCTTCTGGGACCGATGCTCTATGTTCCGCACTATCAGGAAGGCGCGGGCACGCTGGATGAAGTGAGGCGGCTGAGCCGCGAAGGGAAATCCAGGCACGACGGCGAAGAATAGTCTCTGGTAACGGACTGACCGGGAAACGGGGGCTATTCGCGCCTGAGCGTGAGCAGGGTCGCCTCCGGCGGGCAGCCGAGGCGGACGATGGCGTTCGTGTTGCCTAGCCCCGAGGAGGTATGCCCAACCATCTTCCCCTCCCGCCATGTACCCAGTCCGCGGTTGCGCGGGCAGCGGGCGTTGACGAGCAGGGGACCCCAATAGGGAATCCGGATCTGCCCCCCGTGCGTGTGGCCGCAAAAGTAGAGCCTGACCCCTTTGGCCGCGGCCTCCTCGGCGCATTCCGGCGAATGCACCAGCAGTATGGGGAAGGCGTCCGGCGGCGCGCCGTGCAGTGCGGCGCCCACATCGTGCAGCCGGAAATTGTGCGGGTCGTCCACGCCGCCCAGCCACAGCGTGGCGCCGTTCACCCCGATGGCGGTGCCCTCGTTGAGCAGCACCCGCAACCCCGCCTTTTCCACCGCCTCGCCCAGAGCCAGTGTGTCATGGTTGCCCAGCACCGTATAGGCGCCATAGCGGAGCTGCAATCCGTCCAGAATGCGCCGCACCGCGGCCGGGATATGGTCAAAGGGGCCAAAATGGCCGAAACGCAGGTCGCCCGTCATCACGCACAAATCGGCCGACACCCCCTCCAGCAGGCGGAACGCCGCATCCATGTGCTCCGGCATCGTGTACCCCAAATGAAGGTCCGACAGATGCAGCAGGCGCAGGCCTTCCAGGGCCGGCGGCAAATCGGGCACCAGGAGGTCCTCGGAGCAGAGGCGCATGTCCAGCGTGTTGCGCGCCCCCCGCGCATGCAGGCCGATGCACCGCAGCCCCAGATTCAGAATCGCCACCAGGAATCCCTCAAAACGGTCTATCTGGTCCCATTCATGGTGGGCGTCGCGGCGAAAAAAGATGGCCTCCAGCCGCAGTCGCCGCGATGCGTGCATGCCGCCGCGTTCCGAAAGGGGGGGGAGCTTTTCTGGTGTGCCTTCGTGTTCCACTGCTCTATGCTCTTGTCACCGCGATTAGGCCCTAAACGCACCTCTGCATGCGCTCCGTCACGCCGGGAATGATTGCACAACGCGGGATGGAATGGAAAGCTGACCCGGCGTTGCAACGCGGGATACGCAGTCGGCCCCACAGATGCCGCTTTCCGCAAGCCCAAGGAATCGGTGACTCCGTCAGGCAATACGGATCCCTGTGTGAGCTTATGCAAAGGGGTGGAAAAAACAGGATGAGAAAAGAGGGGAGAAAAATGGTGGAGCCGAGGAGGATCGAACTCCTGACCTCTTGAATGCCATTCAAGCGCTCTCCCAACTGAGCTACGACCCCACGAAGAAGCAAGTCATTGTAATGCAATAGCTTACAAAACAACTCTTTCCGCATTCAACTATTATACAATGCTAACAATGACCAGGATTTTGCCCATGTTTTGCACAAATTCTTGGCACACTTTCAACTGAGGACGGAAGTCTAGCACAGCCGTTACTCGGCGTCAATCTTCCTCTCCCCGTTGATTGTCTGCAGAGTGCTCTGCCTAGTGCCCAAGATTGCCTCTAAGAATTGGGATTTTGGTTCCAAAAAAATCTCGAAGTGGATGTCAGAATAATAAGTACCCAGCCCCTGAAAACGAAAAGTAAATCGAGAAACTGTCCGGAGTGCTTGGAACGACGGGGTAAGGGGAGTTCGAGAACCGACACACCCGTTTCACTCTACACTGTTTTTGAGGCCTTTTGAAATAATCCTAGCCAATGTTGCTGCGCCGGGAAGGTTTTTGACATCAGGAATGTACTTATTTTTGAGTTCTTCACTCGTGTACAGGTTAGTGGCGATTAAGGTGTAGTTGGGTCTTCCGTTCTTTAGTCGATGTTTTTTGGGGAAATCAGCGAGCAGTCTACGAACCCCTTTCACAATCGCTTCATGACCCTTCTCCGCGTTCACTGTTTTGCCGTGTACCTTCGTCTTGGTCTTTTGATTCGCAGGTATTGACCGAACTGCGTCCAGTTCTTTTGCGAGAACAAAGCCTTTCGATCGGACCCATTTCAAGTAACTTCCAGGCTCAACTTGGATCATCCCCGTCTGTCCGTCTCGGCGCGAGGAAATGCAACCTGCGTTTACTGCCTTGTGGGCCATATCGTACTCAAGTGTGTGCGCGAGGAGAAAATCATTTTCCGTCCATAGCTTCTCCCCTCGTTTGCGCGGCAAAACGGTGTAAGCGTGATAATCATTGACATCAAACAGTTGCTCGAAATCATGCGAGTACCCCACAGCCTCCAAGGCAAGTCGCTCCAATCTCCAAGTATGACCGTTGTCACCAAATACGAGCCGTACCGCCGTGACCAAAGACCAGAAGTCCTGTTTCGCATACATTGCATAATTACGTACAGGTTCGGGAACCAGGGGCGCCTTGGATAAAGTTCGAGGCATCCGCAACGGCCACCCCAGATATCGAGCCAATGAGTAAAAGGCCCCTGAATGGATACAGTAGTTGATCCAAAGCCAAGGCAAGGTTTTAGTCGTCGTCATTTCTGCGCCGGGATTGGTTTGTAGTTTAATCCAATCCTCCATCTTTATGTGGTTGAAAAGATGAAGCAATTTCCACCGTTCATCGTTGCGGTTGCGGTCATCCGTTTTGGGTTCCTTATAGGATGGGCAGGACCAAAAATGTTTCAGAAGACATACAGCCGGATTGTCAGAGAACCCTTCTGGTGCGAAAAAGTAAGACTTGTTAGGGTCGTACCGTCTTAGGCGACATATAAATAACAGACCAATAAGGCGAGCATAGTACACAGGGATGAATTCAGGAGCATCTTTGAGGCCCGCCCTCACTGCATCGTAAGCATCTACAAGATCTCCTAAGACCCGTGCAACAGTGATTTAACAGAGCTTCATGTTCTGGTGGATGGTCCGCCAGGCAACGGCAGGAGAAAGGAGAATGATGTCCGTCTTGGAAAGGAAACTCAAGACATGAACAGAGAGACAATTAACGAATCAATCCGAAAATGCCTTTGGTCTGGGCCGTACGGGCAGAGATTAGGGGACCAATTGAAGACGAACAAGAAGGATTGTCCCGCCAACGTGAGAAGACTTCAAGAATATGGAGACGTAAAGATCGGTATGGAATACAGAACCTATTACAAGGTTTATGCAGGGGTATGGCCAATGAGTGAGGCGCCTCTTAACAAGTCTTGGCAACTTGTCGACTACACAGCAAAGGGCCACTATGTGACTCTAGAATCTCAATATGGCGAAACCATGCATTTCCCAGTCAAGGAATTCTGCAACCGGTTTTATGTCGTTGTGTCAGGCGGTGCTGCGGCAATTCACGACATTCGTGATCCAGATGGGTATGTCAGAAAGGAAATGAGGACAATAGAAGAGCGGTATCGGGACAACAGAAGTAATGGGTCGCTCTCATAGACCAGCCGCCGCCACCCAACTCGCAGGTGGGTATAACATACCCTTTTGTGAAAGGATAGCGGATGTATACGCCCCCAAGCCCCAGAGGGCGGCATGCCCCAAGGAAAACAAACCACAATATCCCAGAACAATGTTTAGAGACTGAGCGAGTAATAAATAGACGCTCAAGAGCACTGAGAGATGCAGAAGGTAGTTCATGTGCGCTCCGCACGCGTTCTGGCTGCGAATAGTCCTTTCGGACGAAGCGCCAGAATCAGGATCAAGACGCCAAAAGTGACGACATCTTGGAATCTTGCTGACCCAGAGTGCGTTCCTCCCAGCCAATCCATTCCCAGCAGCAAGCCTCGATCTCCCCTTTTCGCAGTCCTGCAAGGCCCGCCAAGTGACAGGCAATTTCGATGTTCTTCCCGACCACCTTGGACGCATGAAGTACGCGCCGCATTTCCTCTGGCGTCAAGACAGGCCGCTCTCGCTTTGGAAGGCGTAGCAGTGCGACGTCATGGAAAGGATTTTCTGGAACCCAGCCTTGTTTGAACCCAACGCTGAACGCGGCTCGCAGGTGCCGTATATCCCCATCGGCGGAAACAGGCTTGACCTGTTTCACCCTGGCCTGCAGAAAGAGTTCTCCCTCTTGGCAAGTAGGGATGCGATCCTCCCCGCTCAGGAACCTTTTCAAGGCAAGGAAGGCAAACCGAGTGCGCTCAATCGTGGCGCGAGTAAACCGTGCTTCCGCCCATTCTAAGTATTGCGTCTGAAACACGGACAGAGGCGGCGCGGCTTTTCTTGACTGCTTCTGTCCATCTGGATTCAGAGATGTTATCGCTTGCAGCGTCGCAATTTCCGCCTTGCTCTTCTCCGCTTCTCCGGTGCTGCGACGCACGTCTAAACCGTTCGACAGTCGCAGGCGATACCACCAAAGTCCACCACGTCTCGTTAGCGTAATCATGGCCCAAATCTCCCTTTTTTGGGCACAATTCTTGGGCATTATTAGCTACTGGGAATAGTTCAAGCGGAAAAGAATAAGGGAAGAAAAAACATACTTAAACCCTTGCTCTAGAAGGATTTAGTAGATGGTGGAGCCGAGGAGGATCGAACTCCTGACCTCTTGAATGCCATTCAAGCGCTCTCCCAACTGAGCTACGACCCCACGAACAAGGCTTCCCCCGCCCGTTGGGGGGCAAAGGAAACATTATTATATCCGCCCGCCGGTCCGGATTCAAGTCACGTCGCGCCAGTTCCAAGTCTGGCCGGCAATTCCCGCCAACAAAGGCCTGCCGGGTTCGCTTTTTCGTGCAAAGGGTTGCACATTAAATAGGGACAGTCACCATTTATTATTGACACGCTTCGGGAATTCTGGTAGCCTGTCGCTATGCCGAGAGTTGCACGAATAATTATTCCGGGCGCTGCCCATCATGTCACGCAGCGGGGCAACAATAAAGCGAACGTGTTTTTTGTCGATGATGACCGGCATGTCTATCTCGAATTGCTGCACGGACAGGCGCTGCGCTTTGGATTCCGGGTTGACGGCTACTGCCTGATGACCAATCATGTTCATGTGGTGGGGGTGCCCAAAGACGAGGCGGCGCTTACGAAGACCTTCGGCCGG
>CAITNO010000144.1 GCA_903893795.1 Candidatus Hydrogenedentota bacterium
GGTTGGTATACTCTAGCATATATGCTAGAGTATAGTTTAACACGAACCAACGCAAAAAGCAAGGGGTTTTACAAAGACCGTCTAAAATCTAGATAAAGGCCAAACACCAGAGGCAGACAGGAATGTCTGCCCAACCTTGCGCGGAACCAATACTTGGCGGGCTCTCTCGTCTAGAAGAGCGTTTCCTGCCCACCCTCCACCGGCGCTGCAATTCCGAAGTGCCTGTAGGCCAGGTGGGTGGCCATGCGGCCGGTGGACGTCCGTTTCAGGAAACCGATCTGAATGAGGTAGGGTTCATGCACCTCCTCCAGGGTCTGGCGTTCTTCGCCAACGGCCACGGAAAGGGAGGAAAGCCCCACTGGCCCGCCGCCGAATTTTTGGATGAGTGTCAGGATGATCGCCCGGTCCATGTCGTCCAGACCGAGGTCATCTATGCGGAGCAGTTTTAGGGCAGCGTCGGCGACTTCCCGGGTAATAACCCCGTCGCCCTTCACCTGGGCAAAATCGCGCACCCGGCGGAGCAGGCGGTTGGCCACACGGGCGGTGCCCCGTGAGCGGGCCGCGATTTCCAAAGCGCCGTCCCCCACAATGGGAACTCCCAGAATTCGGGCGGACCGGGACACGATGCACTCCAGTTCTTCCGGTCGGTAGAGGTCGAAACGGCACACATCGCCAAAGCGGGCGCGAAGGGGGGGGGTGAGCAGTCCGGCACGGGTGGTTGCGCCGATGAGCGTGAAGGGTTTCAGGCCGATTTTCATCGACCGCGCCGTGGGCCCGCGGCCGAGCATGATGTCCACCTCGAAATCCTCCATCGCGGAATAGAGTGTTTCCTCGACGGCATGGTTGAGGCGGTGGATTTCATCAATGAAGAGGACGTCGAATTCCTCCAGACTGGTCAGGATGGCGGAGAGGTCGGCCTGACGCTCAATGACGGGGCCGGAAGACTGCTTGATATCGACGCCCAATTCGTTTGCGATGATGCGGGCCAGGGTGGTCTTGCCCAGACCGGGAGGCCCGCTGAGGAGCAGATGGTCGAGCGGTTCTTTGCGCTGCTTGGTCGCCGTGATGGCAATGCGCAGCTTTTCCTTGATGGGTTCCTGACCGGGAAAATCGTCGATTCGCTGCGGCCGGATCTGGTCGTCAATAATCTGGTCGTCCTCGATGGGCGCGGGACTGAGTATTTCGTCCTTCGACATGCCTTATTTCCTTGCCAGCGAGCGCAGCGCCGTTCGAACCACCTCTTCATCGCTTGCCTTCGGCCCCAATTCGGTCCTCGCCAGGCTCACCGCTTTTTTTGCCTCCTGTGCTGTGCAGCCCAGGGAAATGAGCGCTTCGTAGGCGTCATCTCCGCCGAGGGGTCCTGTGTCCGCGCTGGGTTCGCCAAGTATGGCGTTGAGTTCCGGGCTCTGTCCGAGTTTCGTCTTCGCCTCAAGGACAATGCGCTGCGCCACTTTCTTGCCCACGCCGGGCGCGCGGGTGAAGGCGGTGACGTCGTTGTTCTGTATGGCCGCGGCAAAGGGTGAAGGGGGTAGCGTGGACAGCACCGAGAGCGCCACCTTGGGTCCCACGCCGGTGATGCCGAGCAGGAGCTCAAAGAGGGCCTTCTCTTCCTGTTTAAGAAATCCGAAGATGGTGAAGGACTCCTCGCGGATGTGGCAATAGGTCAGCAGCGTCACCTCGCGGTTCATGGAAAGTTTCTCGTGGACGAAATCCGGCACGAATATTTCGTACCCGACCCCACCCACATCCAAGGCGATGGATTGAAGGCCCTTTAGAGCCACCGTACCCCTTAGAAAAGCGTACATAGAACGTCTCCGACGGTAATTAGGAATTAGGAATTAGGAATTGAAGACAACGAATACGGGGAAGTCCTTCTCTTTTTCGTCAGCAATTCTAATGTGGTGCCCTTGCGTCCCATCATGGTTAAGCGCTTAGCCAGGCGGTGGTACAGAATATGGGCAAACACCCGGCGTGGCTATGATACTTGCGGCTTTGAGGAGAATGCGAATCGGCCACTGTTTAGGGGTATCAATTGTTCCCAGCGCAATAGTCCGTGAACGTCGGTGCAAGTCCGTGTTCGTCCGTGCGGCTCAGGGTTTTAGCATGGGCACAGTGTAGGAAGCGGACGGCATGAGGCAAACGCTTGGGTTGAGCATGCCCGCACCGGCAAGTTCATGCAAACACAGGTCTATAGCGACCTGCAGGGAAGCAGCCTTGCGGGCGCCCGTGATATGCACCTCAGATTCGTCCATATCGGTCACCATCACGGCACTGGGCGCTTTTTCGAGGGTGGACAGGGCGGTTTGTCCGTTTATTTCGGCATGCCTTCTCAGGCGCTGCATCACGGCATGGGGCGTTCGCAGGCCCAGCCAGTCACGAAAGCCGGAAGCGCCCAGTCCTTCGTGGGACGGGGTGAGAAAAACAATCCGTCCGCCCGGTTTCAAGGCCTGGTAGGCATTGAAAAGGGCTTTGTGGCTTTGAACAAAGTTGGTTGCTGACCCGGCCGAGGCGATGACAAGGTGAGCCGGACGGGGGAGGGGCACCTGGTACATCGATGCCGCAAAGGAGCAGGCGGCCTCATGGGCGGCCTCGCGGTCGCCCAGAAAGATTCCGGCGATGCGGCCGTCACGGTTGAGCACCGTATTGAGAATGAACTCAACGGGGGCAAAATGGGCGGCCTCGGCCATGTCCTCCGCCACGGGGTTGCCGTCCATTCTTCCAATCTGGACGTCCGGGTTCAGTGTGTCCCTATAGGGGTGGAGATTGAGCGAATGATTGGCCGCAATGGTGCGTTCTCCGGCCAGTCCGGGCACGATGGACTTGCGGCCGCCGCCGAAACCGGCGAAATAGTGCATCACCACGGTGCCGGTCAGGATGATGCGGTCCGCCTCAAAGAGGCGGCGGTTGAGCCAGACCGGCGTCCCGCGGGAAGTGTTGCCGACGAACAGAAGGGCATCCTCATCATGCGGGTCATGGGCGAAGCACTGGAAGCCAAAGCGGTCGTGAATTTCCGCGCCAAGTATCTTGCGCAATTCATCGGTGGTGGGGGGGCGGTGAACCCCGGTCGCCACGAGAAAGCTGATATCGGATGGACGGACTCCGCGTTTGAGCAGTTCGGCAACAAGCACAGGCAGGAGTTCAGCCACGGCGGTGTGCCGAAAGGAATCGGACACCACGAAGGCGACGCGCTCTCCCGCGCGAATGCCCTTCATGGCGGGCCCATCCATGCCAATGGGCTGGTGTAGTGCGGCGCGCAGGGGGCCCGAAGGGTCGGTCAGCGCCTTGGTTTGGGCGATGTTCAGCGTGAAGCAGGTGGCGTCCTGCGGCAAAACGGCATGCAGGGTCCTTTGCCCGAAGGGCATTTGAATCGTGGTTGCCATGGGTGCCCTAAAAGTCAAAGGGATTGCCGTGGTTTTCCATCGAGCGATCCCGATGAAGCATGCACACCCGCCACATCATGATGAAGGCGTAGCAGGTGATCCCGTCCAGCACGGCGTCATAGAGACCAAGCCAGAGAATATCCAACCCGGCATCGGTGGCAATCAGGTCGCCACGCAGGTCAATGAGAAGCCACTGGCCCAGTCCTAAGAACAGCACCGGAATGACCAGCAGGAACTGTCGATAAATGGGTTCCAGACTTTCGGGCAAGCGCGCCCAGTCGAGGCGCCCTCCGTACATGACGCACACACCGACGGGAAGGCAGAATGCCTGTAGGGCAAGGTCGAGCATGAATAGCGAAGGCAGCACGTTGTGCATTCCCGCCTCGCCCACCTTGATCATCATATCGATCACCATGATTTGGCAGAGATTGAGGATGAACCACGGCAGGAAAAAGCGCCTCACCCCATCCTGCCACCCGGAACAGCGCCACAGCGGACGGTCCATCTGCCGTCCAATCATCGAGAAGAAGGCAGCTGCACACAAGGCCGCGCCGGCGGCGAGCCAAACCAGGGAGGCCAAGCGAAAGAACGGCAGCCAAAGGGGCGGCGCGTCCTTGTCGATCACCGCCGCAACCGCCACGTTGGCAAGGCGAAAGACGGCCGCCACGACGGCGGAGGCGGCAACGTACCCCGTTGCATGGCGGAGGTTGTTGCGAAAATGCCTGTAACTGTCTGCCCAGAGGGTCAGCAAAATGGGATGCTCCTGCTGAATTGGAAACCCGAAGCCCTGCATCGATTATAGTCGGGGATTCTCCCCAAAACCCAAGGGTGGCCAAAACCCGCGGGGAGCGCGGTGCTTTGGCCGATGGTCACTCGACAATAAACCCTTCTTTTTCGAGGGCCTTCTCCAAGTCCGACCGCGAAAGCCCCTCATAGCGGACGGTCTTGTGGGGATCAATGGCCTCGAAGAACTTGACGAATTTGCGGCGGTGAACCAAGTCTGCCATGACGAGCGGGTCGTCGGACTCGATAACATAATAGGTCTTGATACGAACACGCTTTATCGCGCCGCCCCAGTCCTCCAGGGTGGCCATCACATTGGAGGGCAGGGAATGGGTCCGGTTGTGCCTCACAAGGAAATCAATAAAGGCGGAGGCGTTATGCCCGTTCTGAACGGCCTGCACAAAGGATTCCTTGGAAAGGCTGTATACGGCGACCTGGCCCACGCTCACACGGATGCCAAACTGATCGAGCGGCACGGTGAGCAGGGGGTCCATGTCCTGAATGGGCACGACAATGTCGAAATTCGGCTGGACGACCAGTTCGGCATTGAATTCGGAATAGCGGTTTCCAAGGGAGCTTTCCGGTTTGCCCCGAAGCAGCACTTCACCCAGCGGGGTGACACGGAAACAGTTCTCGCCGTCGCAGACGCCGCGTTCAACCAACCCCAGCCAATAGAAGGACTCCTCCAGCGCGCGCGCAAGTTTGTTTTCGTTGCGCAGCGAGGCGGCCGGATTGATGTACTCGTAATGGGCGCCTGCGGCGCGGAGCACCGGGCGGGCCTCATCCTCACTGTGGGTCATGGCGAAACTAACCACGTCGAGGGTCTTATACCAGGTGTCGGGCTTGATGTCTTCCAGGACACTGTCCAGCGCCTGGCGCGCGGGGATTTCCTCGGGGCGCTGCATAATCCAGTCAAAGACCACGCGGTGCCGCTCCGTGCGGCTCATGGAAATGACCGGCTCCAGGTCCTGCGCCAGCAGGGTGTTGTCCACGGTCGCGATCCAGCCCACACCCGCGCTGATCCATAGGCAGGTGTTGAGGGAGGGTTCATCCTCGTCGCCGCAGATTTCCTCCAAACGCCTGCGGTCCTCGCGGAACAGCTCGCCGTCCCCGCGCATGCGCACGGGTCTGCCTGCCACGGAGGCGGTAAGGCGGCAGATGGTTTCGGAGAGGCCCAGTTCGCGCGCCCTGCGCGCATCGACATGGCTCTTGACCGATTTCAGGCGCGCCACGCCGGACCGGGCATCCTCGGCATTCTTGCGCTCCTGCCGTATCTCTGAGAGGAGACCGGCCACGCGAACAAGCCGGTCTTCCCCGTCAAAGCGGAACATCTCAAAACAGGCGAAGCCCTGGAAAAGCTCCCAAAGGGCCTGTTCCACCTCATATTCGGTGCCGCCCTGCTGCGCTCGGATCTGCGACACGGACAGAACACCGTCGCGGGATTGCCACAGGATGTCGAACACCTCGCGCGCGGTGGTGGAGAACCCGCGGGTGGCGACGTAATGCACCACCGAGTCGGGATGACGGTAGTAATTGTCGAGCAGCAGTTCGGCGGCGCCCTTCTTCGTCAAGGGTTGGTCCGCCCCCAAACGCTCCTCCAGCCGGCGAAAGTCATGGGGGTCCAGTCCCTTGATGCGGGCAATCATGGAAGGCACGTCGCCGTGATTTTCCAAACCCTCCGCAATGCGCCGCACCGCCTGGTGCCCTTCGGGCACAACTTTGATCTTGGTAAGATCGGTGAACATGAGGCGGTGGTTTATGTCGAGGAGATATTCCACCTCCTCTTCGGGAACATCCAGCTTCTTGGAAAGGAACCGGACCGTAAGGCCCGATCTGCTGTTGTTTGCCAGCTCACGGGCGATGCGGTACGTGGTCCGGCTTATGCCTTCCAGTGACGCAAGTAAACTCGCCCCATTACGCATCGTGTTTCGCTCTCCTTCCATCACTGCGCCCTCGTGCTCCACGCAGATGGAAGTTCATATTATAACGTCTGCCGCCTCCGCTAACAAGAGATTCAACACGCTATTTGTCGCCACCGCGTTTCTGCGTTTTTTATGACTGCTCCAATTGACGCGGCGGGGTTGACATACCCGGTCCCATGCGCCAATATATCAAAGCGTCACGGGCACAAGTTCACGGGGCGCACCATAACCAACCAGAACTTGGAGGAATGAGAACATGAGCCAAATTACCCTGAAACGCGCGCTGCTGGTGGGCCTGTGCCTGATGCTGCCGCTGTCTGCCATGGCCACCGTCAGTGTTCCAAACATCATCGGGGACCACATGGTTCTCCAGGCGGGCAAGGTGGTGCCCATCTGGGGCAAGGCCGCACCCGGTGAAAATGTGGCCGTCACGCTGGCGGGACAGACGGTGAAGGCCTCCGCCGACGCGAAGGGCCTTTGGAAGGTGAAGCTATCCAAGCTGAAAACGGGCGGGCCGCTTGAAATGACCATCAAGGGCAGGGACAATGCGCTATCGATCAAGGACGTTCTTGTCGGCGAAGTGTGGATTGGTTCCGGCCAGTCCAACATGCAGTGGTGCGTGAAGGATTCCATGAACGGCAAGGACGAGGTGGCTGCTGCCAATTATCCCGAGGTCCGGCTGTTCTACGTAAAGCGGACTGTCGCCACCACGCCGCAGGACAATTGTGAGGGGGAATGGAAGATCTGCACGCCCGAGTCCGTTCCCGAATTCTCGGCTGTCCTGTATTTCTTTGGCCGGGACCTGTACAAAGCACTGAAGCAGCCTGTCGGATTGATTCATTCTTCCTGGGGCGGCACTCCTGCCGAGTCCTGGACCAGCCGTCCGACGCTTGAGGCGGACCCGGAACTGAAGGTTATCGCTGACCGTTGGGACCAAAACATCGCCAACTACCCGAAGGCGAAGGCAGCCTTTGACAAGGCCATGGAAGAATGGCAGAAAGCGGCGGACGAAGCAAAGGCGGCCGGAAAAGAAGAGCCCAAGAAACCCGGCGCCCCCCAGGGCGCAGACAGCCCCTGGCTGGCTTCCGGTCTGTACAATGCCATGATCGCCCCGCTCATTCCCTATGCGGTGCAGGGCGCCGTGTGGTACCAGGGTGAGTCCAATGCCGGGCGCGCCTACCAGTACCGAAAACTCTTTTCCTCCATGATCCAGGATTGGCGGAAGCAGTGGGGCTATGACCTTTCGTTCTACTTTGTGCAGTTGGCCAATTTCACCGAGACCAAGCCCGAACCGGGGCCGTCTGACTGGGCGGAGCTGCGCGAAGCGCAGAACGTGGCGCTTAAACTGAAGAAGACCGGCATGGCCGTGGCCATCGACATTGGCGAGGCCAAAGACATTCACCCCAAGAACAAGCAGGAAGTGGGACGGCGCCTGGCGCTGAATGCCCTCGCGAAAGACTACGGCAAGGACGTCGATTATGCCAGTCCGCTCTACAAGTCCATGAAGGTGAAGGGAAATGAGGTTGTCATTAAACTCTCGGACACCGACGACGGGTTGGTAGCGAAGGGCGGCGAGCCGCTCAAGGGCTTTGCCATTGCCGGTGCCGACAAAAAATTCGTCTGGGCCGATGCGAAGATAAAGGGCAACAAGGTCGTGGTTTCCTCGACGCAGGTGGCCAAGCCTGTGGCCGTCCGCTATGCCTGGGCCCACAATCCCGTCTGCAACCTGTACAACGGTGCAGGATTGCCCGCGTCCCCCTTCCGCACCGACACCTGGCCCGGTGAAACGGTCAATAACAAGTAACCAATTCCCGCAATCCCATAGTGCCGGGCGGCAGCCAAGTGGCTACCGCCCGGTATGTTTTCCCGCTCGGCTAATTGACTTGCCCCCGTGGTTAACCCTACTATTTGCCAACCACTGGTAGGGTCGGCCTTCGTTGGGCCGCGCTACATGCGGCATTCCGAGTTGTTCGAGCATCTTGCGGAGGTGGACACACCCCTATGAAGCACATCTTTGCGACAAAATCCTTGGACCTCCTTCTGGAGGAGATGGCGGGGGACCACCGCCTTCACCGTGTGCTCGGACCGGTGGCGCTCACTGCCATCGGCATCGGCACCATCATTGGTGCGGGCATCTTCGTCGCCGTGGGCGCCGCCGCAGCAAGGACCACCGGTCCCGCCATCATCGCATCCATCATGGTCTCCGGCGTGGCCTGCATCTTTGCCGCCCTGTGCTATGCCGAATTCGCCGCCATGGCCCCCGTCGCAGGCTCCGCCTACACCTATGCCTATGCAACGCTGGGCGAAGTGTTCGCGTGGATTATTGGATGGGACCTCATCCTTGAGTACACCGTTGCCTCCTCAACGGTCGCCCATGGCTGGTCCCATTACTTCCAGAACCTGATCGGAATGTTCAATCTCCATATACCCGAAGCGCTCTCGAAATCCCCTTTTGTCACCGATCCTGTCACGCACCATCTGGTTACCACAGGCACCTTGGTGGACCTTCCCGCCTTGGCCATAGCGGCGCTTGTCACCGTCATTCTGGTGTTGGGCATCAAGGAAAGTGCCCGGTTTAATGCCGTCATGGTCGTCATCAAGCTGTTTGTGGTGCTGTTCGTGATCGTTGTCGGCGCCTTCTATGTCAATCCCGCCAACTGGCATCCCTTTGCACCCTATGGATGGAAGGGACTCAGTTTCTTCGGTGGCGTCTACAACTGGGGCATGGTCGTAGACGGCCTTCCCGTGGGAATGCTCGCCGGTGCGGGGATCATGTTCTTTGCCTATATCGGTTTTGACTGCGTGTCCACCCAGGCCGAAGAGGCGCGAAACCCCAAACGCGACATCCCCATAGGCATCATCGCCTCGCTGCTCATCTGCACCGTGCTTTACATCGCCTTCGCGGCCGTGCTTACCGGCATGGTCCCCTATGACAAAATCGATATCGATGCGCCTGTCGCCGCCGCCTTTAGCCATGCCGGTTTGCCCTGGGCCCAGTTCATTATCACCCTCGGTGCCCTGGCCGGCATGACCTCGGTTATTCTCGGCCTCATGCTCGGCCAGCCCCGCGTGCTGCTTGCAATGTCCCGCGACGGTCTCCTGCCGAAAAGCTTCTTCGCCGAGGTTCACCCGCGTTTCCGGACGCCGTGGAAATCCAGCATTCTCACCGGCGTCGCGGTGGCCACCCTTTCCGCCATACTTCCCCTCGACACACTGCTTCAACTCGTCAATATTGGCACACTGCTCGCCTTTGTTATCGTCTGCCTGGCGGTGCTCGTCATGCGCCGCATCAACCCCAACGCCGTGCGTCCCTTCCGCTGCCCCTTTGTACCCGTCACGCCCATCCTCGGCGCGCTCCTCTGCTTCGTGCTTATGCTGTCGCTGCCCTCGGGCAACTGGCTCCGCCTCCTCGTTTGGCTGCTGCTCGGCTTTGTCATCTACTTCTTCTATGGCCGCCATCACAGCGTTCTGGCCAAGATGCGCGCCAAGGAGAAACATTAAACTCAGACCGAGTAATGCTACTGCACCTGAGATGGAGTCTTGTTGACGCGTGTGGCTGGTTCCGCTCTTGGCCCCGAAGGGGTCACACAATAGTAGCCCCGGGTGACCAAAGGGAACCCGGGGTAGGCAGCAGAAGAATCACCCGTCCCCGCAGGGGGCGAACAGGGGCGGGATCAGGACGTCTGAAGTTCAGGCCGAAGGACAGGTGGGACACCGCAACTTACTGGCAGCCGTGGGCCATCACTTCGGCATTCTCCGCCATTTTGCGCAGGACCGACAGCGCCAACTCTTCTTCTTCGGCGCTTACCCCTTCCAGAATGCCCTCATTCCAGGAATAGAGCACGGCGAAGAATTCCCGCTCGATGGCACGGGCCTTCTCCGTTACAAACACGCGCACCACGCGGCGGTCCTGGCCGTCCTGACTGCGTGTGATGAATCCGAGGTCTTCCAGTCGCTGCATGGCGCGGGTAATCGTCCCCTTGTCCATTTTCAGGATGCAGCGGACACTGTCCTGGCTCACCTCGTCCTTGATGAACAGTTCGGCCATGATGAAGGCCTGGCCGGTGCCTATGCCAAAGCGGGCAAGGCGCTTCGTAATGAACATCATCCCGCAGCGCGCCGTGGCGGAGATTAAGCGGCCGGCAATTTCATCCCGGTGGGTGCGCAGGTAGTCAATGCGTGCCTGCACTTCTTCAGAAACCACTTCTTTCGGTGCGTTGAAGTCCGTGTTGGTCATGTTCCGGTGCCTTTCTGCGTGCTTGCTGTTCCGCCCTGCGGCATGGGCGCATCGGCGGGCCACTGCCCTCCCAATGCTTTGCACAGAGCCACGGCCGCCGTGGCGACCGCCGTGTCTCCGGCTGTCTTGGCCTCCCGTGCGGCGAGCAGCAGGCGCTCGGATTCAAGCACGTACAGATAGTCCTTTGTGCCAGCCTGGTACATGCTCTGGGACATCTTCAGCGATGTTTCGTACTGGGTGACGGCCAGTCCAAGGGACTCTTGGGTCTGTTGGGTGTCGCGATAGGCGACCACCGAATCCTCCACATCCTTCAAGGCGTTTAGAACGGCTTTTTCATAGGCGTGCAGGGCCTGTTCATGTCTGGCCCGCTGCACCCGGATGTTTCCCAGCACCCGGCCGATATCGAGGATGGGCCAGTGGACGGCCGGGCCCATGCTCCAATACTTGCTGGCGATGCTGCCCAGGTCGGCTTTTTCCTGTCCGCGAAGGCCCACTCCGCCGACGATATCCAGTCTGGGGAAGAGTTCTGCGGTCGAAATGCCCACGGCGGCCGTTGCCGCCTCGATGCCGTCTTCGGCCTGCTGCACGTCCGGGCGCACGCGAAGAACTTGCGAGGGAACACCGACGGTGACAGGGATGCGGTAGTCCGTTGATACTGGCGGGTCCCCCACGATTACCCTTACGGAATCTGGACTCTGTGCAAGCAACACGGCCAGGCTGGTTTCGGCGCGCTGAATTCTGGTCTCGGCCGCAGGAATCTGCGCCGTGGTGCTCTCCACGGTGCCACGGCTTAATGTCACCTCCAAATCCGCAATGGTTCCCGCCGCCCGGCGTCGTTCGAGCAGTTCGACGGTCTCTTTCTGGGAACGCACCATCTCGGCAAGGACGGCGCGAAGGCTCTGTGCTCCGCGCAGTTCAAAGTAGTTTCGTGCTGTTTCTGCCGCCACCGAGATGCGGACCCCAGAGTATGCCGCCGACTGCAGATCAATCTGGGCATTGGCCGCGCGGACCGATTCCCGCGTGGCGCCGAAAAGGTCGATTTCCCAGGAGGCGTCAAAGCCTGCCTCAAACATGCTTTGGTGCAGCGGTTGCAACAGTCCGGCAACGCCGGTTTCCTGCTGCACCGCCCTGCTTTGCCGGGTGCGCTGGCCTGTTCCATCGACGGCCGCATGGGGAAAGAAATTGGAAACATTTACAGAACGTTGCGCGCGCGCTTCGCGCACCCGCGCCTCGGCGGCCTTCAGGTCGGCGCAACCACTCAGGGCGCGGTCAACAAGCGTTTCCAACACGGGATCGTGAAACTGGCGCCACCATTCCTTGGCCTGTTGCTGGTCAGAAAAGGCAACGCTGCTGTCCGTTCCGGAACTCACGTTCTTGCTCCAGTTCGCGGGAATGGGGGCCTGCGCTTTGGGAAGGTGTGCCGTGGTGGAGCAGCCCGACACCGCGAGCGGGAGGAGCGCCGCGAAGCGGAGTAGGCCTCGTGAAAGTCTTGATAGCATCGGAGTGCCTCCCATTAGTGGGCCGCCATGGGACCGTGCGGTTTTGCTTTACGGAGCAGCAGGGTCAACGCCATGCCTCCCAGAGTCACGATTCCCAGCACATGAAAACAGTTGGAAAAGGCGACCAGCGCCGACTGTTGGACCATTGTTCCATACATTGCCCCCAGCGCTTTCTGGGGTGCGTTGGCGTGTCCAAAGTAGCTTTCAAACATCCGGGTGGCCTGGCCGAGGCGCATCACATATCCGGTGTCATAGGGGGTCATATGGGCGACCATTTGGGCCTGCTGCACCTGGGTGTTGCGGACCAGAAAGGTTGTGATCAAAGAGATGCCAATGCTGCCGCCCAGGTTTCTGCTGAGGTTGAAGATGCCCGAGGCGTTGCCCATCACATTCTGGCTCAGATGGCTCATGGCGGTTACGGTAATCGGCACAAACATGAAGGCCATGCCGAAACCCTGAAGCATGTTGGGGAGGACAACGCTCGCCATGGACATTTCCAGGTTGAGCCGCTGTAATTCGAAACTGCCGAGACCAAAGAGAAAGAAACCGAAAAGAACGAGCCTGCGCGTGTCCACCCTTGCCACAAGCATTCCGCTGAGCGGCATCGCCATCAGGGAGGCAAGGCCTCGCGGGCTGACTGACAGACCGGTGTCGAAAGCAGAGTATCCCATGAGTGCCTGCAGAAAGAGGGGTTGAATGGTTACCGTGCTGTAAAGGATAACGCCCACCGCCCCGATGAGGACGGTGCCCACGGCGAAGTTCCGGTTCTTCAGCACCCTGAGATTAACAATGGGGTGGGGGGTGCCCCAAAGTTCCCAGGACACGAAAGCGACCATGGCGACACAGGAGAGCATGAAGAGGCCACTAATCCAGCCGGAGGCGAACCAGTCTTCCTGCTGTCCCTTGTCCAGGACGATTTGCAGCGTGGCCAGCCAAAGCGCCATGAGCCCGAATCCGATGCCGTCGATCGTGCCGGGTTTGGCCGCGCGGATGTACGGCGGGTCTTCGATAATGCGGTTGATGATGTAGAGCGCGAGCATCCCGGCCGGGATGTTCATATAGAAAATCCACGGCCAGGTGTAGTTCTCCGTGATCCATCCGCCCAACGTGGGACCGAGCACGGGCGCAATCACCACGCCAAGGCCGAAAGCGGCCATGGCCAGGCCGCGTTTCTGCGGCGGGAAACTCTCCATGAGAATGGCCTGTGAGAGCGGCTGGAGCGCGCCGCCCCCGGCACCCTGCAAAATGCGCGCCACGATGAGCATGGACAGCGATGTCGAGCAACCGCACAGGAAAGAGGACGCCGTGAATATGCCCACACAGGTCATCAAGAACCGTTTTCTGCCGAAGAAGCTGGCCAGCCAGCCGCTGGCGGGCAGGACGATGGCGTTTGAAATGAGGTAGCTCGTGACCACCCAGGTGGCTTCCTCGCTGGTCGAGGAAAGACTGCCGGCCATGTGGTTCAGGGACACGGTGACAATGGTCGTGTCGAGCACTTCCATGAAGGTGGGCAGAATGACAGCCAGGGCCACCAGCCAGGGATTGTGGCTGGGCTTCCACTGGGCGGGGGCCGCGCCGGGTACCGGCGTGAGACCTTCGTTGTTGGTGCCGTTGCTCATGCTGACTGTGCCGTACTTTACCGGACCCGCACCTTGGGAACGACAGACATCCCCGGCGCAAGAAGCACTCCCTCCGGAATGGCGTCATCAATAACGATTTTCACTGGAATGCGCTGAACCACCTTCACGTAGTTTCCGGTCGCATTTTCCGGCGGCAACAGGCTGAAACGGGCTCCCGAACCCTTTTGAAAGCTGTCCACCTTGCCGTGCAGGAGAATTCCGGGATAGGCGTCCACACGGATGGTGACCGGTTGACCCGGTTTCATGTCTTCAATCTGACTCTCCTTGTAATTGGCCACCACCCACACCTCGTCTTCCACCAGAGCCATAAGCACCTGGCCGGGTTGGACGTAATTGCCCCTTTCCACACTTCTGCGCGTGATTCGGCCATCTGCAGGGGCGCACAGCTTTGTCTTGGCCAGGTTTAGTTCGGCCAGCGTCAATTCAGCCTCGCGTTGGGCCAGTTCAGCGCGGAAGGCCGCCAACTGCGTCTCACTGAGTTCCACCTTTTTCGGAGCCGACTTGGCCTCTTCCAGGGCCGCTTCGGCCCCGGTCGACTGCGATTCTGCCTGCTTCAGCATTTCGGTGCTTGCATCCCGGGCCGCCACGGCTTCTTTCACCGCTGATTCCGCGCCGTGAATGGCGTTCTTGGCCCCATCGAACTTGGCCTGTGCACCGGTGGCGGCGGCTTCGGCGAGATCGAGTTGCTGGGGTGACACCGTTTTATCGTCCAGGGTGCGGAGGCGCTCTAGGTCCGCATGGGTCCGCTTTGCCTCGGCCGCCGCGCCCTTGGCGATTTCACGTTGCTGTTCAAGATTTGCTTTGGCGGAGTTTAGCTGGGCCTCGGCCTGGGCGATCTTGTTCTTTGCCACCTGCACTTGGGCTTTGTGCCCCTCCAGCGCGGCTGTGGTGGCATCAACAGTGGTGGAGGTTGAGATTTTGGTTAGGTCCAAACCCAGCAGGGCGCCATCCAAGCGCGCCTTGGAAAAATCGCGTGACGCCTGCGCTTGTGCCAGTTGGGCCTCATAATCGGCTGGCTGGATGACGCACAGGGGATCACCCTTGTGAACAGCCTGATTGTCCTCGACCAGCAGTTCGACGATGCCACCTGGGATGCGGGGTGCAATCTGCACAATACGGCCCTCGATGAAGGCGTTGTCCGTGCTTTCATAGGGCAGTGCCTGACGGTAATACCAAATGCCCCCCCCGACCAGGGCGGCTAGAACGGCTAGGGCCAGTACCTTGCGTTTGGTCTTTTTCATCGGCGGACTGGGTGTTTCAGAGTCAGTTATGACGACGTTCTCTTGGTCCATAAAGGAGATACCTCGGATGAGCGATAATAGGTGGTTGTGTCTGCAACCATTATGCAGAAAAACGCTTGCTTGGGCAACTATATTCCGAGTCGAAAAGGTGTCCTGATGTCGCTAGAGAAGAGGTCAGAAACAGCCTGTGCGGATGGGTTGTCCGGTCACTCCGCACAACCTGGAGAATATTGCTTATGGGGGGCGCGGACCTTAGCGTCTGAAAGCTTCCACAAGCGCGTTCATCCGCTCGCCGGATTGAATCTGGCAGACGTCTTCGAATCCCGCCGCGGTCAAGGTGTCCCGGATATCGTTGAAGGTGTAACAATTGCCTCCGGTGGTGGCTACGAGCATGTTGACGGCAAAGACAGCCCCGCTGGGCGGGTCAGTCCTGTTTGGTTCCATGACATGGTCTCGAATAAGGATACGGCCTCCGGGAACGAGGGCCTCGTAGACCTTCTTGTAGAGGTCCACATTTTGCTCGGGACTGTTCTGGTGAATAATGGCGGACAGGAGGGCCAAGTCATGGCCGCCGGGGAGGGGATCTTTGTAAAAATCTCCAGACACCAGGCTGATTCGCGCAAGCAATCCCGTGTTTTCAAGGCGTTTCTGCGCCAGGGCAATAACCTCGGGACGGTCAAAGACCGTGGCGCGGAGACCCTTGTACTTCGAGAGAAATGCTTCCGCATAGGTCCCGGTGGCGCCGCCGACATCAAGCAGTCGGAGCGACTGGGACGCTTTGGCGGATTCTGCAATGGACCGCGCGGCATACGCCCCGACCACGTGCATGGCGCCTATGAAGGCCTCCAACTCTGCCGGGTCTTCAAATATGCCTGCCGGACGGTTCACGGTGCCTGACTGTACAATCTGTGTCAGTTCCGACCAGCGTGGCCACAGAGAGGCAGCGTGCTTCACCATAGGTAAGACGCCGTTTGGAGAATGGGCCGAAAGAAGGGCGGCGATATCCTCTGGACAGGTGTAGAGGCCGTCATGCTTGCGCAGGAGACCCAACGCGGCGAGCGCATCCAGCAGAATAGCCATGCCCCGGGCAGAGGCGTTTAGAGAACTGCACACCTGTTCCAAGCTTTTGGGGGGTTCCGCGAGGAGGGTGAACACACCCAATTCGGCCCCAGTCAGGAGAATTCGCGTTTCCATGAACTCGCGGGACAGACCCAGTATCGTTTCTGAATTCCATGCTCTCATGATTCAACTCCTTTGCCGCTGTGTGTTGTGAGGTCATTTTATCATTTCTTCGCAATGCGGCGCATGAGTCTATGGAAGGTGAATTGGCATGCAGGAACTACCCAGCCACGGCATCTAATGTCGCACCTGGTGCCCGTTCGCGATGGATTCAGGGGGTGGGCCAATGGTAACCTCTTGCGAACATGTTGGATAGGCGCGTCGTGGCGCGCAGGACAGGGAAAGGATGGTCTCTTGAAGATTCGCAAGGCTGTCATCACCGCAGCAGGCAGGGGAGCGCGCCTGTACCCCGTTGCCGACACCGTTCAGAAAGCCATGCTGCCTTTGGTCGACCGTGACGGATTGGCCAAGCCCATGATCCAGATTATCGCCGAAGAGGCGATTGAGAGCGGCATTGAGGAGATTTGCATCGTTTGTGCCCCCGGCGACGACCAGCAGTACCTAAAACAACTGCGGCTCCTTCAGGAAAATCTGCTTCACGCCTGCCAGGGGGCGGAATGGGCCCAGCAGCAGGCAGCCAGACTGGAGAACCTTGTTCGCAGGCTATGCTTTGCCGTCCAGAAAGAGCCCCTGGGCTATGGCCACGCCGTTTATTGCGCGCGTGAGTTTGTCGGCAACGAGTCTTTCCTGCTCCTGCTCGATGACCATTTATATATATCGGCCCTGCGCAACAAGCGCTGCGCCCAGCAGGTCATCAGCCTTGCCGAGCAGGAGGACAGTGCCGTTTCGGCCGTCCAGGCGACTCGGGAGCACCTTGTCGGGTCCTACGGAACCGTAAGCGGCAAGCGGGTGCCCGACGTCCCCGGCGTTTACCTGATTGAGCGAATCATCGAGAAGCCTTCTGTCAGCATCGCCGAAACGCAGCTTCAGACGCCGGGCCTGCGGGCCGCCTATT
Source organism: Candidatus Hydrogenedentota bacterium (assembly GCA_903893795.1). GTDB lineage: Bacteria > Hydrogenedentota > Hydrogenedentia > Hydrogenedentales > CAITNO01 > CAITNO01. Next base: position 16,837 of record CAITNO010000144.1, read on the forward strand.
ACCTGTGCTTTTTCGGCATGCACGTGCTTCCCCACCGCATTTTCGACATTCTCGGAGAGGCCGTGGAAAAGAGCGGCGGCCAGTGCACCTGCAAATCGGAGGTGCAGTTGACCCCGGCACTGCAGGAACTGGCCAACCGGGAGAAATGCCTTGCCATTGAGGTGGCCGGTTCACGCTTCGACATCAGCGCCAAGCTCGGGCTTATGCAGACCCAGATAGCGCTCGGCATGGCTGGAAGCGACCGGGACACGGTGCTTAGGTCGATCATAGAACTGCTGGCCGAGCCGAATGTCACGGCCGGTTCCGACACGGTGCTGTAGCATGAACCCGCTCATTGAAACTATCGTCAGCCAGGATCCCGCCCTGCGAAACCGTCCCTTCCGGGAGATATGTGAAGGATTCACCGCACAGGGTCTCCTGATGGCCTGCGCAGAACTGGACCAGTTTCGCCGGACGGCGGAAAACCTGTACGAGCGCGTTCGCGCCAGCCTGTTTCTCTATGCTGCCTATCGCTTTATCCTTCAGGAATCGCCTGCCTTTCCCGAAGTAGGTGCCATTCCCCACGAGGGCTTCAACGCGCTCCTTGCGCGGCGTTTCGAGGAGAGCATTAACTGTTTCAGCGCGGCGATGGACAAAGGCGGGGCTAATGCCGCGCTATTCAGCGCCTTGGCGGAAAGCTATCACCTGCTCGCCTTCCAGACCCTGAGCGATCAGGTGCGCCGCAGCGTTCGTGCGAGTCGGGGCAACCAGTGGATGTTTCGCGTGGGCCACGCAGACGACCATCCCGTGCGCATACGGCAGGAACTGGCCCAGCGCAGGGAAGGCAGCCTGCTGTATCCCATCCTTGCGGAGTCCACGCCGGTCCGCCTTGACCTGAGCCACAGCGGCTGGTCCGACATCTTTTTCCTGGGCATGGACTTCCCGGAATGCGCCCGGGTGCTGAACATTTCGGTGGATTTGGGCGTCTATGGCCGTGACGACCACGCGCAGCCGCCCATCGAGTCCTATGTGCGGGTCATCCCCGAACCGGTGCTCCGTCTGACCAGTATAGACCTCCAATCCACGAAAAACATCACCGAACTGCGTGACCTTTTCAATTTTGGCAATGACTACCTGAGCCTGCTCAAGGCCGGTGTCATCGCCTCCGGTCTTATTCCGCCGTCCTTTGAGGGAACGAGCCAGAGCATAGCGCAGATTCTGGCCCGGGTGGTTGGTCCGGGCATGGGGATCGAACTGGTCACCAAAGTCAACGACATTCCCAAGGGTTCGCGTCTGGCCGTATCCACCAATCTGCTGGTGTCCATCATCAGCGCGCTGATGCGGGCCACGGGGCAGACCGCCTCCCTGGAGGGCGACCTGGGTGAGGAGGAGCGCCGTCTCGTCGTTTCGCGTGCCATTCTGGGTGAATGGCTGGGCGGCTCCGGTGGCGGCTGGCAGGATTCGGGTGGGACATGGCCAGGTTTCAAGATTATCCAGGGTGCCGTGGCTGCGGAAGGCGACCCAGAATTCGGCATCAGCCGGGGCTGTCTGCTGCCGCGTCACACCATTCTGGAAGGCGAGAGCCTGCATCCCGAGATGGCCGCGCGCATTGCCCGCTCGCTGGTGCTCATCCACGGCGGAATGGCGCAGAATGTGGGCCCCATTCTGGAAAATGTCACCGAGAAGTATCTTCTCCGCAACCAGGCCGAATGGGAGGCGCGGCTCGCCACGGGTGGAATATTCGACAAGATACGCGAGGCGCTGCGGGTCGGCGATGTGCGCACGCTTGCTGAGAGCACCATGGCGAACTGGAACGGCCCCCTGAAGACGATTATCCCCTGGGTGACCAACCAGTTTACCGAATCCATCATCCGGCAGGCCGGTGAACTTCTTGGAGACGATTTCTGGGGCTTTCTCATGCTTGGCGGCATGTCGGGCGGCGGCATGGCGATGTTTGTGGCGCCGGAACGCCAGGCCGAATTCAGGGACCTCATTCTGCGCACCATGGCCGCAACGAAAGGGCAGTTGGACGACGCGCTTGCCTTTGCGATGGACCCAGTGGTGTACAACTTTGACGTGAACATGACAGGCACCGCGGCGCGTCTGCTTCAGGACGACGCGGCCGTGATGCCGGCCGGGTACTATGGACTTCAGATACCCGAGTTGGTGCGGCAGAATGCCGCCACGCTGTCCCATCTGCGCCGTGTGGAACTGGACCATTTTACGGCCCGGTGTGATCGTCCAGAAGAGACGTACCGCATGCTGCGGACGCTGGTGAGCAACCTGTTCTGCGTCTCCGATCCGGCCATGCAGAATGAGCGTTTGGAGTGGGATGCCCATGCCGCGGACATCAAGACGGCAAACGGGTTTGACGACATCCAGCATGAGCAAATTCGGTCTGACCTCCAGCACGGCCGCATCGGCCTCGCCCACAATCGTCTTCCCGTGGATACGGTCATAGAGAACGTGCTCGACGGGGATATTCTGAAAGTTACGGGCGATGAAACGCGGAAGCGCCTAGGCGAAGCTGCCCTGCGCGAAGGCAGCGTCGCCGTCATGTCGCTGGCGGCCGGTGTGGGCAGCCGGTGGACCACCGGCGCCGGCGTCATCAAGGCAGTCAATCCCTTCGTCAGCCTGGGAGGGAGGCATCGCAGCTTCCTCGAAATCCACGTCGCCAAGACGCGCCGTGTGGCGAAATGTTACGGGGCAACCCCGCCGCATATCGTTTCGACCAGCTACCTGACGCATGGACCCATCGAGAAGCATCTGCGCCTGAGCGGGAACTACGGCTACGACGGGCCGCTGATGCTGTCTCCGGGACGCTCCATCGGCCAGCGCTTTGTGCCCATGGTGCGCGACCTCGTTTTCCTTTGGGAAACCATGCCCCAGGAGACGCTGGACGAGCAGAAGCAAAAAGTGCGCGAAGCCATACGAAACACATTGATGGGCTGGGCACGGTCCAAGGGCGAGGGCACGGATTATCTGGACAATGTGGCTGTGCAGCGCTTCAACCCGCCCGGCCACTGGTATGAGGTGGCGAACCTGCTCCGAAACGGCGTGCTGGCCTCGCTGCTCGATGAGCGGCCCGCCCTGCAGACCATCATGCTGCACAACATTGACACGCTGGGGGCGGACCTGGACCCCGAGGTTCTTGGCGCCCACCTTCAGAGCGGCAATATTCTGACGTTTGAAGTGGTGCCAAGGCGCATAGATGATCGTGGCGGTGGTTTGGCGCGGGTGAACGGCCGGGTCCGTCTTCTGGAAGGGCTGGCGCAGCCCCGCGAAGAGGATGAACTGACGCTCAGCTATTACAACAGCATGACCACCTGGATACAGATCGACCCCTTGCTGGAACTTTTCGGACTGACCCGCGCGGACCTCAAGGGACCGGCGGAGAAGATTGCCGAGGCCGTCCGGCACGTGGCCCAGCGCATGCCCACGTATGTCACCATAAAGGAAGTGAAGCGGCGCTGGGGACACGGACAGGAGGATGTCTATCCGGTAGCCCAGTGTGAAAAACTCTGGAGTGACATGACCGCCGTCATTCCCTGCGGGGAAGGCTGCGGATACATCGCCGTGCCGCGCATGCGCGGCCAGCAGCTCAAGGCACCTTATCAACTCGACGCATGGGCCAACGACGGCAGCAAGGAACATGTGTCAAACCTGGTCCTGCTCGATTAGCAGGCATCAACTGTCTCCAACACAGGTCTTAACCTTTCGGATACTGTCATGACAATTCGCTGGTGTTCTCTTTTCGTCCTTCTTGTCTTGTGTGCCTTTGGCGCTCGAAGTGAGGAGTCTTCTTTCCGCGACCTCTACCCGGACAGCTGGGTGGGCACAGATGCGCTTGGACGGACCATGCCGTCCATTTCCGAGGTTGGTCCCGTCAAAACAGACCAGCGCCGTGTCGTCGGGCTCTTTTACATCACCTGGCACGGTGAGGGTCTGGCCAAGATGAAAAGCCCCTATTCGGCCGATGTCACGAAGATACTCACGGCGGACCCCAGCGCGCGGCTGGACGCGAAACACCCGCTGTGGACCGAGGGCTCCTACCACTGGGGTGAGCCGGAATGCGGCTATTTCCTCAGCAGGGACGAATACGTGATACGCAAGGACATGTCCATGCTGGCCGACGCCGGGGTGGATGTGCTGGTCATGGATGTGACCAACGCGGTCTGCTATTGGGATGAGTGGGAAACGACGTTCACAGTCGTGCAGAAGATGAAGGCCGAGGGCAACAAGGTTCCCCTGTTCTGCTTCTGGGCCTTCAACGGCCCGGTGATTTCGGTGGTGCAGGATCTGTACGAGAAAATCTATGTGGCGGAAAAATACAAGGACCTGTGGTTCTACTGGTACGGCAAACCGCTGCTGCTCTGCAACGCGACGCCGAATGTGGACTCCAATGGGGGGGGCATCAAGCATCCCAATTCGCACTACGAGGCGGCCGCCAAGACGGACAGCGCCAACCCGCATTATGGTGACCCCAAGTACACGGAAGAGTTTTACTCCGACTACACGCCCGAGGTGAAGAACTACTTTACGCGGCGCGGCATGTGGTGGGGGTACTACAAGTGGGATGGCAAGCGATATCTGGGCACGGAGGACAGTTGGAGTTTCGGTCTCGACATGGGGGACAAGCACGTCTCCGACATGACCCCGGAGGAGCGTGTCTCACTCCATGAGGGCAAGCGGGAGGAGGCCTCGGTGACGCCTGCCCAGCACCCAGTGAGCATGATTGGAAAATCCTGGACGGTGGAAAAGGGTGAGCCCGAATTGAACGAGTTCGATGTGCCCAAGGAGGCCAATGTGCCCTGGCTTGGCAAGACAGTCAGTCATCCCGAGGGGTACGGCATCTATTTCCAGCAGCGCTGGGACGAGGCGCTGCAGGCGAAACCGCAGTTCCTCTATCTGAATGACTGGAACGAATGGAGCGCAGGCAAGTATCACCCCGAAGAGGGCAAGACCTACGACTTCATGCAGCGCCAGGTCAACTACCGCTTCATTGACCAGTACAACAGCGAGTTCAACCGCAGTATCCAGCCCATGAAAGGCGGATACACGGACAACTACTACATGCAGATGGCCCAGAATATTCGCCGCTACAAAGGCATTCGTCCCATTCCGGAATTGTCGGGCCTGACGCCGATTCAAATTGACGGCGCTTTCGACGACTGGGCTACGGTTTCACAGGAATACCGTGACACAGCGGGCGATACGGCCCACCGGGACCATCCCGGTTACGGCGGGTTGCACTATACGGAGACCTCGGGGCGCAACGACATCGTCACGGCGAAAGTGGCCATGGACGAGGAGAATGTCTACTTCTATGCGGCCACCAGTGAAGCGCTCACTGCGCATACCGGAAACAACTGGATGCTGCTTTTCGTGGATGCCGACCAGAATCATGAAACCGGCTGGAATGGGTATGATTTCGCAGTGAACCTGAAGGTGGTGGATGAAAAGAAGACCACGGTCAGCCGCTGGCAGCAGGACGGTTCCAATCCGGGGTGGACCGATGCCGCGCAGGTGGACTACCGCTATTCCGGAAAGAGCCTGGAAATCGCCGTGCTGCGACAGTTGCTCCAGATGGGCGGGGACAAAGTGTCCTTTGATTTTCACTGGTGTGACAATCCCGACAATACCACGGACCCCATGGCCCTTTGCACCAGCGGAGACAGCGCACCGAACCGGAAGTTCAATTACCGCTTTATCTGGAAGAAGTAGGCGGCGCACAGGCGAGGGATCAGTGGGTCAGTCGCTTTTCTTGGAGTCGTCTTTGAGCAGGTCTTTCAAGGCTCCGAACGCCTCGAATCCCAGCGAGGTCTCCGCGCCCCGGTGCGTCTCGGTCCCTTCATAGTCTCGCCGCTGTTCCAGCGTGCCGTGCTCATTCTCGTGGCAGGGGACGCACAAGAGTTCCCAATTGCTTCCGTCACGGGGGTTGTTCATATGGTCCCCGTCCTTGTGGTGCACCGTCAGTTCGGAGAGGTACTTCCCTTCAAAAGACTTGGCGCAGCGCCCGCACACGTGCGGAAAGAGCTTCATCGCCAATTCCCGGTACGTGTTTGCCTTTTCCGCCTTGTCCTTGCGGATGTTGGCGAGCAACCGCTCCATGCGTTCTTTGTCCGGCTCTTTGCTGCTCAGTCTTCGCACTGCAGTCGCTCCTGTTACCCGTCCAGCCCAATGGTGTGCGCCTAATTGTCCACTGTCAATTGGCCATTGTCAATTCGCAGTTGACCTGCACGTTCCTTTCTGACGATACTGACTCAACAACCATAGCGGGGATTCAATGCCATGCGAACCTGGGTCGTCCCAAGCCTCATTCTTGCTGTTGCCGCCACCGGCGCATTTTCCGCTTCGGAAAAGGAAGGGGGATTTGCCTTGGCCGTGGCCCCCGTGGGTCCAAGCAATCCACGAAACAGCGAAGCGGCCATCATTCTGCTCAAGGACAGCACACTCCTTCTTGGTTGGACCGAGTTCTATGCGGATAACGGGGCAGACCATGGCCCGGCACGCATTTCGGGGTTGGTCTCCAAGGACGGGGGGCGCACGTGGAGCGGGAAGTACACGCTGGTTGAGAATGACGGCGGATGCAATGTGATGGAGGTCAACTTCCTTCGCTTGAAAGACGGTCGCATCGCGCTCTTCTATTGCCAGAAGAACAGCGAGGAAAAGGACTGTCGGGTCATGATGCGTTCCAGCGCCGACGAGGGCAAGACTTTCACAAACCCGAAGCTGCTCAGTCCAGCCAACAAATACACAGGACTCACCAACGGCCGTTCCATACGCCTCAAGACCGGACGCATCCTGTTGGAGGCCTGGGAAAACGGAGACAGCTACTGCTGCCTGTCCGACGATGACGGGGAGACATGGCACGATTCCAAGCGGGTGAAACCGGAAAAGGGGGAATGCTGGGAGCCGGCCGCGATTGAACTCAAGGACGGGCGTGTGCTGATGCTCCTGCGCACCGGGTTGGGAGGCCAATACAAAACAGTTTCGGCCGACGGGGGAGAAACGTGGAGTGTTCCCGTTGCCACGCAGCTTGAAGGCACGGCCGCGCCGGTGTCCCTCTCGCGCATCCCGTCGAGCGGAGAAATCCTTTCCGTGTGGAATCACAACCCCGGCGCTTCGCAGCGCAACCCCTTCACGGCGGCCATTTCCAAGGATGAGGGTGAAACTTGGGTGAATTTCAGGAACATCCAGGACAAGCCCGACGACGCCTGGGCCTATCCCGCCGTGACATGGGTGGACAAGCGCGCCCTGCTCACCTATTTCAACTATACCGGCGGCCTCTCCCTCTGGCTTGAATCCATACCGGCGGATTGGTTTCTCAAGTAGTCTGCGATTGGGTCATTCTGGAAACAAAAGGGTGCAGGGCGCATAGGCTTTCAGCGGGACAGTGACTTCCGTTCCGTTGACTTGCACGGGGCCTTCGCATGTTTGTCCACGCAGGTCAACCTGGCGCGCTCCTTCTGCCTTGAAACCCTTTGGGAGTGTGATGGTGCAGTCACCTGCCACACCGGCCTGCTCCCACACGCGCAGTATGCGGCCCGGGCCGTCAGGGTTGTCGCCGAAGGTCGTGACCAGCACACCGGAACGCGACAGGGAAAGCCCAGCCCCGCTCGTTGGCAATGAACCTGCCGGACCGTCGGCCACACCCGCCCAGCAGGGTGTGCGCGTGTTCCAGCCGGGAGTCAACAGCGCTTCGGTGCTGTCATCGCTGTCGGCCGCCCAGAGCCGCACACGCGAGGTCCAGGTTCCTTCAACCCACAGCGGGAAGTTGGTCGACCATTGGTTGTTGAAGACGTTTACAAACACGTCCGCTTTGTCCGGTGTGTAGTCCAGGGAGTACTGCCACAGGCCCGGTGTGCCCAAGCTGACCAGGGGCGAGTCCATGGGGCAAATCCCCACCGTGCCGCCATGCTTGTCTGTTACGGTTAGTCCTGCATTTAGGCAGAAGACGTGACGGTTGCTCCCCGCCACAATGTCTTTCACCGGGTCCACGACGGAACCGACCCGGGAAAGCTTGAAAGTAGGCTTGTCCGCATTGATGGGAAGGCAGACCCAGCCAGCCTCGGGCCAGGGGTCACCCGTCTTGTTTTCTGTCGACCATGCCAACTCCACAAAGGGAAGTCCCTTATACAACCGTACCGTCATGCGCACCCTGTCCGTCAATATCCCCTGCGGCGCGGCAGTCATGGTCGCCGAAACAGTGACATCATTACCGGCATAGGTCACCTGACACTTATTAGGCAAGGCGGACCTGTACTCGCCTTCGGGCAAGTTAACCTTGGTCAAGTCGTCCCATGCCCATTGCAGTTCAGGTCGCGTGATGTATTTCCTGCCAAAGTCCTGGGTCTGTTCACGTCCAAAGCGCTCATACAGGTACTGGCCCAACAGCAGGGGAGAGGATTGGTTCACCAGTTCCCGGCCCGTTCGCTTCTCAATGACCGAGCGCACCCCGCCGCGCTCCGGGTCCACCGTCACCCGAAATATCCCATTCTCCAGAATGCCCTTCTCCACATTGAGGGCCATCTCCTTGGAGTCGTCGGACTTGTCTGCTGGAATATAGGTCTTGTACCCCATGGGCGGCAATGCCCGTGCCACAAAGCGCAGCAGGTCGCCGTCGCGGGTCACCGGTTCTGTCCGTCCTGAATCGCTGTCGCGAAGCGCCGATGCCGCAGGCTTCTCCTGTTTCCACTCCACCAGGGCATCCCGCACCCATGGCAGGGGGTTGTAGAGCACAATGCGCTGTCCCGAGACCGAAACAGCGGCGGCCAGTGCCGCCATGCGTTCCGCAATGGCCGGCTCCGCAAGCGTTGCCACCTTGTGGCTGTAGGCGCGGTGGTCCTCAAAGGAGGCCTCGAACCCTTTATATACCCCGTCGGCTCGCGCCCTTTTCCAGTCCTCGCCATAGCGGAAGGGTCCGGGTTTTGTGCCACAGGAGCCCCAGGTGTGTTCACCGTAGAGCAGGCTGTTTTCATAGGCAGAGGACAAGGTTCCGCTCACCGACGCGGTTGGCACACCCCAGCATTCCAGCAGGGTGTTCAATCCCTCCAGGGCGGTCACTTGCGGCCGCCACTGACGGACCAGTGCCGACTCAATAGGCATCGACTCCAAGCCATGAATCCACGTGTCGGGCACATCCCCCCGAACTACGGGCAAATCTGGATGTTCCGACAGAATAGCCTCGGCGAAATCGGACATCTTGCCAAAATGCACGTTGACGCTGGGCAGTTTGTCGGAAGCTTCCCTGCGCAGTGTTTCCGCCTCTTTCAGCGTGGGCGGTCCCTGATTGTCTCCTGTCATCAGCATGGCCAGCCAGGTCTTGTACGGCCAGTTCTCCGGGGGCAAGAGGCCCGTTCCGTAGTTCCCGGCGGAATAGAAGGTGAGCAGCCGCGAGCCGTCGGGGCCTTCCCACCAGAACAGGGTGGGCACACGCGGGCTTTGACAGGCGGGATTGCAGCCAATGTGCAGGAATGTCACCCCGGCATGCGTGAGCAGCGTGGGGAGGACCCAACTGTGACTCGTCACATCAGTCATCTTCGCGTCCGTGGGGAGTTGCTGCCCCAACTGCCGCGAGAGCGCGGACGAGAAATGCAATCCGCGGACCAAGTCTTCCAGTTCCAGTGATTCGGTGTGCATGGTGAAGGGCAGCGCGTGCCACACAATTCTGCCCGAACGCATCGCCGCGAGAATCTTCTCCCGCCGTTCCGGCGTCTGCTCCGGTCCAACGATTTGCGCCAAGGGCCATCCCGGCAGCGTCCAGGCAAACTGGAACGCCTTGGGAAGCGATGAAGTTTCCTCCATCACGGACAGTGCCCCATCCATCATCGTTGTTCGGTACCGATTCAGCACCTCTGCCACCCGCGCCGTGTAGCCGATGTCGAAGTGCGTCTTGGAGACAATGATGACCTCTTTCACGGAGTCCCCTTGGGCCATTACCGGAGCTGCCAGGACCAAAGCCGCGATAAAGGTCCCCAATATTCCCAAGCGTCCCACTGATTTGCCCATGTAGATGTTCTTTCTTCTGCAAGATTCATGTGCCCAAGAATTCTGTCGCCGGTCCGTGCATCAAAATACCCTAGCGACCGGCTTTATGCAATACACGCTTTGGGATTCCTTTCCGCTGCCCCAAAGTGTTGTGCCTTTTTAACGGTCTTTGCCGTCTGTTAAACTTGTTTCGTTGCCTGTTTCTGTTTTCCCTTAAGGAGAGACACAGTGATGAACCATCCCGAACGTTTCCGTGCGGTAATGAATTTTCAGCCGGTGGACCGTCTTCCCATCATGGAGTGGGCGATGTGGTGGGACCTCACCATTGATCGCTGGAAGCAGGAGGGGCTGCCCGCCGAGTTGAACGGTGTCTTTGAAATCGCCGAATACTTTGGTCTGGACCCCTACAAGCAGTTCTGGTTTTCCACCACCGAGCAGACTATTGACGCCGAGCAGCACCATGTCGAGGGCAGCGTCACCACCATGGACGATTATCTCGCGCTTCGGCCGCAGCTCTTTCCCGACCACGGTCCCGCCATTGAGGACATGCGTCCCTGGGCCCAGCGCCAGGCTGAGGGCGATGCGGTGGTCTGGATTACCATTGAAGGATTCTTCTGGTTCCCACGCACGTTGTTGGGCCTGGAACGGCAAATGTGCGCGTTTTGCGAGGAACCCGAGCTTATCCACGCCATCAACGCCGACCTGACCAAGTTTAACCTGGATATTCTCCAGCGTGTTTCCAAGTCCTGCGTGCCCACCTTCATTACCTTTGCGGAGGACATGTCCTACAACCACGGTTCCATGATTTCGGAGGCGCACTTTGAGGAATTCATGGCGCCCTATTATCGCCAGATCATGCCCGTGCTGCACGACCTAAACATTATCCCCATCGTGGACACCGACGGCGATGTCACGGAACTCGCCCCGTGGATGATGCGGGAGGGTGTTGTTGGGATTCTGCCGCTGGAGCGCCAGGCCGGTGTGGATGGCATGAAGCTGCGCCAGCAGTATCCCGACCTGCGCATGATTGGCCATTACGACAAAATGGTCATGGCGGAAGGCAAAGATGCCCTGCGCGGCGAATTCGAGCGGTTGTTGCCCCTTATGAAGACGGGCGGCGTCATTCCCAGTGTGGACCATCAGACCCCGCCGCACGTTTCGCTGGATCAGTACCGCGACTTCCTCGCACTGCTGCGCGAATATGCGGTGGAGGGTGCCACGTAAGGCTTATGCCCCCTGAATAGGGATTGGGGCGTTCGTTTCCCACTTGCCTTTGGTAAAGTCCGGGAATTCGACCTGAGCGCCCTTCTGCGCCACCGAGGCCATGCTGAGCGGCACAATCGCGCTCCAGGTGGCCGCGTCATACACGTCTTGCGGCGTTTGCACGCCTTGGCGCACCGCTTCGATAAACTGCTGCACCACAATGTAGTCGCCGCCGCCGTGCCCGCCGTTCTTTACCGCTTCCGTCTCCAGGTCTTTCCACAGGGGGTGGGCATACTTCTTCACATAGGGCTCAAAAGGTTCCCACTTGTCCTTTTCCGGGGAGCTGCCCTCGATATAGGCCTTGTCGTTGCTGACCATGCAGAGTCCCTTCGTTCCCTGCACGCGAAAGATGAGGTCATAAGGGCGCGGGGTGCACATGTCGAAATAGAGCGTCACCGTCAGTCCCTTTTCCGTGCGGAGCAGGGTGGTGTTCACATCGCCCATGGCGTACTCGCGTTTCGCCAGGGTATGGTCCGGCCCGAGCTTCTCGACCGCATAATTCCGCATGCCCCGCGACTTGGTGCTCACGCTCGACAGAGATACGAAGCGGTCCCCCCTGTTTACATTGCCCCACCATGCAATCGGTCCGATGGGGTGGGTGGGATATAGGTTTCCATTCTTCTCCGCAAGGTGTTTTCCACGCCATGTTAGTTCGCCGGAATCGGTGATATAGTAGGAACGACACTCATGCTGGTAACCGGCCTCGAAATGGAGCATTTCGCCCAGCACCCCCTCGCGCACCATGCGCATCACGGCCAGCACGTTTTCGAAATAGCAGACATTCTCCAGCATCATGCAGGGCTTTCCGGTCTCTTCGGAAGTCTTCACCAGAGTCCAGCAATCCTCCAGCGTTAGCGCGGCCGGGACCTCGGTGCCCCCGTATTTCCCGGCACGCATGGCCGCCAACATCACCGGCACATGCCATTCCCAGGGAGTGGCGGTGATTACCGCATCCAGATCGTCCCGCTTGCAGAGGTTCTCGAAATCGTTCTCGCCCTTCGTGTAAAGGTCGGGGGATTTTCCAGTCTTGCTCTCAACCGTGGCCTGTGCGCGTTTGGTGTTGGCCTCATTGATGTCGCAGAGGGCCGGAACTTCTACTCCGGGCAGGGACAAGAGGGTGCCCAGCAGGGCCGTGCCCCGATTTCCAACGCCCACCAGTCCGACGCGAACAGTCTTGAGTGCTTCCTCCGCCGACACGGTTGTTGAGGAACCGAGCGCCAAGCCTGTTGCGGCCGCGGCCGTGTTCATCAGAAAATCCCGGCGTGTTGCCATGTCGTTCATCTCAGTCTCCTCGATGGTGGGGTGGCATAACCGCAGTCATCGTACACCAGCGGTAACCGAGTCGCACACTCATGTCGGCATTCCTTGTTGACCTTGGCACCCTTAAAGGCGGTACTCTACCTACGTCAACGTCGGACTGCAGGCAACGGCCACCATGGAGAGCACTATGAGACCTGTTCCCGTTCTTCTTGCCCTTCTGCTTATTTTGTCAGCAATCGTTTTCGGTCAGGCATCGGGAATCAATACAGACCCCAGTGTCCTGTTTGACGCTTCCGGGACTGCCCATCCAGTTGCAAGGCTGGCGGATTGGGGCAAACGCCGCGAACAGATAGTAGCGGCCATGCAGGAGGTCATGGGGCCGGTGACCAAATCCGACAAGGTGGTGCCCCTCGATGTGAAAGTTGAAGAAGAAACCGAGTTTCCGAAGTACATGCAGAAGAAGGTCTCTCTTGCCGTGGAGGATTGGGACCGCCTACCCGCGCTCTTGCTTGTCCCCAAGTCGTTGACGGGCAGGGTTCCCGCCGTCCTTTGTCTTCATCCCACCTCCGAACTCGGCAAGGCCGTTGTGTGCGGTAAAGGGATCAAGCCGAACCGCAACTACGGCCAGGAACTGGCAGAGCGCGGCTATGTCGTTTTGGCCCCAGACTATCCCGGCTTTGGGGATTATGTGGAGGCGCGGAAGGCGCTTTACGAACACGGCTACAAGAGCGCAACGATGAAGGGTATCTGGAACCACATGCGATGTGTGGACTACCTGTCCTCGGTACCGGAGGTCGATGCCGCGCGGATTGGGTGCATGGGTCATTCCCTCGGGGGGCACAACACGCTCTTTCTCGGCGTGTTTGACCCCAGGGTGAAGGTGCTGGTGTGCAGTTGCGGTTTCACCTCCTTTCCCAAATACTACGCGGGCGATCTGACAGGTTGGACCCATCCCGGCTACATGCCGGCTATCGCGTCCGAGTATGGCAAGGACCCGGCCCGCATGCCCTTCGATTTCCCCGGCGTGTTGGCGGCGCTTGCGCCGAGGCCCCTGTTCGTCAATGCGCCCCTGCATGACGCCAACTTTGACGTCGGGGGAGTGCGTGATTGTATCAGGGCCATCGAAGGGGTGTATGGCCTCTATTCCGCCGACAAGGAGGTAAGCGTCGTGTATCCCGATGCCGAGCATGACTTTCCCGACGAGGCCCGTCGGCAGGCCTACGCCTTTGTTGACCGTGCGCTCCGCCATTGACCTCCCACTGCCATAGGCTGTAACCTTGCCGGGTTCAACGTGGAGTGTCGTCATGGCAAAGAAACTTGCTCTTGTCTTCGCATCTGTCTTCGTGCTTGGTGTGGCGGTGTACTTCCTTTTTCTCCGAGGCCCCCAAGTAACCAAAGACGTTGTTTATGGAAATGCGGACGGTGTCGAGCTGAAGCTGGACCTTGCCCGGCCACGGGGTGGCAAGGGGCCTTTTCCCGCCCTTGTGTGCATTCACGGCGGTGCATGGCAGGCGGGAAGCAAGGATGACTTCGGCTTTCTCATCCAGAAATTCGCCCGCTATGGCTATGTGGCCGCATCGGTGGAATACCGCATGGCGCCCAAGTACAAGTGGCCGGCCGAGATTGAAGACGTGAAATGCGCCGTGCGCTACATTCGTGTTCACGCGAAAGAACTCAACGTAGACCCGGACAAGATATTTGCCACCGGGGCTTCCGCAGGGGGCCATCTGGCCCTGATGCTGGGTCTCACTGGCCCCAAGGATGGGTTGGAAGGCAACGGCGGCAATGCGGAACAATCGAGCCGGGTGAGGGCAGTGTCCAATTTCTACGGTCCCACAGACCTGCGCATCTGGAATATGACGGCGAAAGACGGGACGCCCGAACAGCAGGCCATGCTGGAAAGTTCACGGAAGATCCTGGAAGATTTTCTGGGCACTGCTGACCGCAGCGCGCCGGTGATGGCGCAGGTGTCGCCAATGACCCATATCGACGCCGATGACACGCCGGTCATCACCTTTCACGGGGACAAGGATGACATCGTGCCGATCGACCAGGCGCAAATCCTTCATGCCGCGCTGGTAAAGGCCGGTGTTCCCGAAAAGCTCGTGGTCATGCAGGGCCAGGGGCACGGCTGGGGCGGGGAAAAGATGAATGACTCGATTCGGCAGACGCTTGCCTTTTTCAAAGAGCACATGACAGACAGGAAACCTTCCTCAGACAAGTGACGCAGAACGGGGCGATCAGAGTTTTCCGGCCACGCCCGGCATGGAGGTGCGGAAGCTAATCTTTTCGCCCTCGTGGCCCATATACCCACCCCAACCCATGCGGATGTCGCGAATCTTTGACCAATCAAGGGCGCTTTCAGGGGCGGCACACCATCCGGCGCGGGTAAAGGATTTCAGGGGGACAAAGGCCCGGGTGGCACCGGGGATGTCCAAGCGCACCTGGGTGTCGCAGAGGTACTCGACCCCGTGGACATCGCGCACTATGGCAAGCAGTTTCTGACCGCACTCCTGACGTTCCGTCACATCGAGGTCAAAACGGAGGCATTCATCGTTCGAGAGGTCCATGTCCTCGGGCCAGGAAAAGGTTAGAAAGAGAAAGGTGTCGGTGTCTCCCTTGGTCAGCGTGGCCGATGCAGTCCAGGGTCCGGCCTCTGCGGCGGCGGCAACGGTTGCCTCCACAAACTCGCCCTTGCCCAGAGTCGGTGCAGTGGCTGTCAGTGTGCGCGGCTCCAATCCGGGCAAAATGCCCGCTACAGGCGAGTGTTTCTCAGGCGTTTCAGCGTTGGAGAAGCGGAACAGCATGCCTCCGTAGGGCTCCAATTGGAGGGCAATCGCCTTTGGGTCGGAGATTGCAGTGTGCTCGCCCGTGAGCGGGTTCCATTCTTCTCCATCCTCGGCGGCGCTTATACCCAGATTGCCCGACCAGGCGTCGGCGGAGTCGTTGATGACGAAGAACAGCTCATGTTCCTCAATGCGACGGTGCGTCACATGCAGCGGCGCCCCTTTGGGAAGGATTGCATCGGGCGCCAGAAACGCATTTACGCCAGTGGTCAGCAAGCCCTGCTGTCCGGCGCCCAGATAGAGGGCGAAGCCTCCGGCGGCATTGGTTCGAATTTCGCCCGAGGCATCATCAGCAAAGAGTTCATGCGCAACTTCCCGAACGAGCGGAGAGGGGAACTCATTTTCGCTGTTGGCGGGAATAGCGCCCAGGGCGATAACGCCTCCACCCGAGCGCCAGAGGGCGGCAAGATGTTCCCAGGCCCGGAGCGGGAGCGTGTCCACGCAGGGCAGGATGATGAGTCGCCAGGAAAGGTCGCCCAGTGTCATGGTTCCGTCGGCCACCACGGCCTCGGAGAGCGCCTGCGCATCGACGTATGTGAAGTCGCGAGCATCACCAAACAAGGCGCGTGAAGCCTGGTCGTAGCTGTCCTGTACTTGTTGCGCCTCGGGAGGCGCGTCCTTCACCCAAAGGTCTGAGGGGGCAAGGCGCGCCTGCATGGTGTCCGACGGGTAGACTACGGCGAGGTCGGTTACCTGATGCCCGCCTTTGAGCAGGGTGCAGCAACGGCCCACCCAGGTGTTGAGCCGTGAAAGTTGTTCGCTGTCAAGCCCCTCAAAGGTATAGTAGCTGGTGAAGGTTGTGATTCCGTTGGCGATTAGCCGGTTCAGGGAACCGCGAATCTCCGCTTCGGAAACGGTGCGCTTGGGGCGGGCGTCACCCTCAGGGCGGTAGTGCTGGCTGTGGTCCGACGATTCACTCATGGTGACCGCGCGCCCTTCAAGCTCAGCGACGCTCGAGAGCAGCCGACCCACCTGCCAGGGCACCTCTGACGGAATGCTGGTGAGGCAGTCCATGCTGGGTGCGTCCAAACGGCGCGCACAGCGGAAGAAATCGCCATAGAGCTGCACATGGGCTAGCAGCCCGTGGCAAAAGTCGGCCGAGTTTACGGTATGTGTATTGATATTAATCTGTACTTATGTTACAATGGGCGCGTAGTTAACGTGGGAGACGTCACGCATGGCAATGGGACGCGCAAACAGAGAACAGCAGGAAA
>CAITNO010000145.1 GCA_903893795.1 Candidatus Hydrogenedentota bacterium
CATCCCTGCCGGCTCTTTTCTTAATTAAGACAGCCGGCAGGGATGCCGGCGCTCCCAGTGGAGGCTTGCCCCGGCATGGCCCGCGCGGCTATAACATGGACGCTTCGTTGACCCTAATCCGCAGCATGGGAATCGCATATGCAACAAGAATGGTGTGTGCTGGCCGTTGATCTCGGAACCTCCGGTTGCAAGACCGCTTTGGTCACCGGCCGCGGCGAGGTGCTGGACTGGGCCTTTGAACCCGTCACCACGCATTATTTCCCCAACGGCGGGGCCGAACAGCGGCCCGACGACTGGTGGAACGCTTTCATAAAGACCTCGCGCGCGCTGCTGGAAAAGCATGCCGAGCTGGTTCCCCATGTCGGCGCAGTCTGCTTCAGCACCCAGAGCGAGGGCACGGTGCCGGTGGACGCGGCCGGCAACGCGCTGGGCAACTGCATCCTCTGGATGGACACGCGCGGCGCGGAACACCTCAAGCGCATCATCGGCGGACTGGTAAAGATCGAGGGCTACAATGTCTGGCGGCTGTACCACTGGATTCGGCTGACCGGCGGCGTGCCCACGCGCACCGGCAAGGACTCGGCCGCGCACATGCTCTATATCAAGCATGAGCAGCCCGGCGTCTACCGCCAGGTCCACAAGTTCCTCAACGTGCCCGACTACCTGAACCACCGCCTGACCGGCCGCTTCACCGCCACGGTGGACTCCATCCTCACCTCCTGGGTCACCGACAACCGCGACACGGACAACATCAAATACAGCACGCGCCTGCTCAAGTATTCGCAAATTGAGGCGGAGAAGTTTCCCGAGATCGTGCGCTGCACCGATGTTCTCGGCACCCTCACGCCCAAGGCCGCAGCCGAACTGGGCCTGCCCGAATCGACCGCCGTCGTGGCTGGGGCCATCGACGTCACCGCCGCCGCGCTCGGCTCCGGCGCCGTGCGCGACTACGAGCCCCACCTCTACCTCGGCACCTCGTCATGGATGGCCGCGCACGTTCCCTTCAAGAAAACCGACATCACCACCTCGCTTGCCTCCGTGCCCTGCGCCGTGCCGGGCCGCCACCTGCTCATCGCGCTCCAGGCCACTGCCGGCGGCAACCTCACCTTCCTGCGCGACAAGGTTCTTTACCACAAGGACGAACTGCTCCAGGAGGGACAGGCGCCCGACGTGTACAAGATCATGGACCGCATCGCCGAGAAGGTGCCCGCGGGCAGCAACGGCGTCCTCTATACCCCCTGGATCTACGGCGAGCGCGCCCCCATCGACGACCGCTATATCCGCGCGGGCCTGCACAACCTCTCGCTCGAAAACTCGCGCGAGGACATCATCCGCGCCTTTTACGAGGGCGTCGCCTACAACACCCGCTGGATGCTCAAGCCCGTGGAGAAATTCCTGGGCCGCCCCTCCGGCCCCATCCGCGCCATCGGCGGCGGCGCCTCGTCCAACATCTGGTGCCAGATCTTTGCCGACGTGATGAACCGTCCCATGCTCCAGGTCAAAGACCCCATCCAGGCCAACGTCCGCGGCGCGGCGTTCATCGCCGCCGTCGGCATGGGCAAGATTCAAGTTGACGAGATCCCCGCGCTTACGGAGATCAAGGCGGAATACCAGCCCAACCCGGAGACCCGGACCGTCCACGACGAACACTTCCGCGAGTTCACCGCAATCTACAGGCAGAATAAGGGCATCTACAAGCGGCTTAACGCCAGACGCCTGGGAAACAAGGCGTAGTTTTTCCAAAGGTGATTCTGTGTAATGTGGGGCAGACATTCCTGTCTACCTTCCTTGTCCTAGATTCAAATCGGCAGACAGGAATGTCTGCCCCACACAGTTCACCCTTTTCCCGTTTCAAATCCCTGGCCCAAGGCCCTCAAGCCTTTGCGGCGCGGCTGTGCTGCGCTGGGAATTCGGTGGTTAAGATTCTTCCCTCATGCTATGCTGTTGCAAGTGTAGGAAAACCCGCGACTTTCAGCCTGCAGGAGTCCCGCCATGTCTGTTGTTGCCTGTATCTCATCCCTGATGGTCTTGGTTAATGCCGTATCCGGCGCGGCGGAGGACCGTTGGGAACTGTCCACGGCCGACACGCATCTGGTGGTTGCCGTGCAGGACAACCAACCCGCGATCGCCACGCTCGGCGTGCCCGGTGCGGATCATGCATGGGTGGATGAGGTCGTCCCCGTTCCGCTGATGGGCAAAGTCGCGGTGGCGGGCAGGGACCTTTCCACGCACTGGACCTTCAAGAATGCTTCCCGCGATGAGGCCGCAGGCACGCTGACACTCACTTTCGACAATACCGAACCGCCCATGACGCTGCGTTCCTGCTGGCGGGCGCTGCCCGGTCCCGGACCGGTGGAGCATTGGGTCGAAATCGTCAACAACGCCACAACGCCGGTGATGCTGACGCAGCAGGACAGCCTCACGCTTTCACGGTTGACGCCCGGCTCCGGCGCGAGCCTGTGGTGGGTGCAGCGGGGCGGCAGCAACGCCAGCACCCAGGGCGGCACGCACACGGACGCACTGACGGGAGACCGCGACCTGGACCTGCGCAGCAATTGTGAAGACGGGGCTAGCCCCGTGCCGTGGATGGCCGTGCAGGTGGCAGAAGAACGCGGTCTCTATGTGGGCTGGGAGTTTTCCGGGCTGGGCCATATTCGCGCCACCGCCATCGACAGCGGCAAAATGGTCGGCATCCACATCGGCAATCTGCCCGAATTCCAGACCGACATCGCACCCGGCGAGACCTTTCTGGTGCCGCCCGCGTTTGTGGGCTGTTACAGCGGCGGCATCGATGACGGCGCCTATTCGCTTCACCAGTGGATGCTGGCCCATGTGCGGCCCGCGCTGCCCGAAGACGTGCCCGACCCCATACTGGCCTACAACCTCTATCTCGATGCGGGCGGTCCGAACGCGAAAGAGGCCGACGTGCTGCGCAGTGCGGCCTTCTGCGCCGACCTCGGCTTTGAGGCGTTCATGCCCGACGCGATGTGGTTCCCCGAATGCGGCGACTGGCGTTGGGACCCGGCCCGTTTCCCCAAGGGCGTGACGCCCATCGAGGAATTCGTCCACGGCAAGGGCATGCGGCTGGCGCTCTGGTGCGCCTGGACCAACGGCGGCATTTCGACCGACCCCGGCGCGCTCAGCGTGCGCGGCCCGGTGGGTCATCCGGACTGGTTCGGGGGCGATTTCAATGCGGACTGGAAGCCCGGCCCCTTCTACGGCGGCAGCATCTGCCTGGGCAGTCCGGAGGCCAAGGCGTGGGCCATCGAAAAGACCCAGTGGCTTGTGGGCAACCACAAACTGGATTACCTCAAGCACGACTGCGGCCCCATCGTGAACGCGTGCAGCAAAAAGGACCACCGCCACCACTACGGCGTGGACGCGAGCTACTGGGCGACCATGGGCTACTACGAGGTGCAGGAAAAACTGCGCGCCGCATATCCGCGCGTGATCCTGGAAAACTGCTCCGGGGGCGGCCACATCAAGGATTACGGCATCATGCGCCGCACGCACTATGTCGTGACCACGGACACGCTGTCCAACCTGCCCGACCGGCAGAGCATCTATGACTCCACCTTTGCCATGCCGCCGCTGATTTTGCAGGCCTACACCTACGAGCGCGAATACAAGGTGCCCGGCGACGACCCCGGTTCCTTCCTGTGGCGCAGCGCCATGATGGGCGCGTGGCAGATTGACCCCACCAACACGCGCATTTGGACCGACGACGACCGCGACTGCGCGAAGCGCAACGTGCAAATCTACAAAGAGTGGGTCCGGCCCATGCTGAAGGATGTGAAGGTGCACCACATCCTGCCCCGTCCCGACGGCCTGCATTGGGACGGCATGTTCTACTGGAGTCCCTCGTTGAAACGCGGCACGGTCTACATCTTCCGTCCCGATTCGCCCGATGCCGCACAAACCGTTCCGGTGAAGGGTCTGGACCCGGCCACGAGCTACTGGGTGTGGGGCGAGGACGGCGCGGTGGACGCCGCCACGCGCACCGGCGCCGAACTGATGGGCGCGGGCCTGGCGCTCCGCCTGCCCGGCCGCTACACCTGCGACCTGGTCTATGTGCGGGACGCCGCGCTGGGCAGGCCGGACGGCCTGGAGAAACCGGGCGCGTTCACCCTTCTGCCCGCCGCCGCCACCAGCGACGCCTTTCACGCCTCTGCGCGGCTCTCCTGGGAACCTTCCGCCCATGCGCGGAGTTATCATGTTTCCGCCGACACCGCCGACCTCCGGGCCAAAGGCCGCTACGACAAAACGGTCACTGGCACCACCTGCACGCTTCAGGGTCTTCCGCCCGAAGTTGAGCTTCATTACAATGTGGAGGCGGTTTCCCTGGGAGGAAACCGCAGCGCCGACAAAGGCCCTGGTCTCTGCACCATTCCCAAGCTGCTCACCCTGTCGGGCATCACCTTTGCATCCGACATGAAATGGCTGAAATCCAACGCGGGCGCAAAGAATGACGTCCATCGCGACACGAACCATGGCGGCACGGAAATATCCGTGGCGGGCAAGGTCTATCCAAAAGGATTGTGGACCCACGCCTACAATGAAGCCACCCCGGCGGACGTGGTGGTCAGCATTGCGGACAAGTCTTTTGTGCGGTTCATTGCCGATGCCGGCGTCGAGGACAGCGCCGGGAGCGGGTCGGTCCAGTTCCAGGTGCTGGTCGACGGCGCGGTCCGCGCCGAAAGCCCCGTGAAGACCCACGGCAGTGCGCATCACTTTGACGTCGATGTTTCCGGCGCCAAGGAAATCACCCTGCGCGTGCTCAACGGCGGTGACGGCTACCAATGCGACCACGCCGCATGGGCCGGGGCCCGGTTCCTGGAAGCAGGGGCGAAGGATGTGGAATTCTAACCGTAGACGCGGCATCTTGCCGCGTTCCGCAGGGACGAAGGGCCATAGAAGAAAGAGGTTGGAAGCCTCCTCTACTGTAGGAAATGCCCCATGAATTATCGTTACCGAATCTTCGCCCTGCTTATTTGCATAACAGTCCTTTCCCCTGTCCCCGCGATTGCCGCTGAAATCAACAACGGCCTGCTGCGTCTCTCCTTTGACGACACCACGGGCCAACTGCTCAGCTTCAAAGATCTGCGCAACGGCCACGACCTTATTGCCGCGCCTGGAACGGAGGGACTCTGGAAGATTGACTTAATGCCCGGCGCCGCCAAGCCCGACCTCACCCCCCAGGACGCAATGTTTGCGTATGTGCATGCTGACCCCGCGACCAAGACTATCGTGATCACCTGGACGCACTTTCAGCCCGACCAGTTGGAGCGTCTGGCCGTCCGGGCCACGGCCACGCTTGATGACAACGCGCCGATGAGCCGCTGGCGCATCGCTGTGGAAGGGCTCGGCAAGCTCTCCCCTGCGGCCATCCGCTTCCCCCGCATCGCGAATATCGCCCCGCAGGAGGATGAAACCCTGGCCGTGCCCGTATGGATGGGCGAGCGCACCACCCGCGCCCGCGAACTCCTGAACGGCACAGGCCGTTTTGAGTGGGAATATCCCGGCATGCTGTCGATGCAGTGTCTGGCGCTCTACCGCAACAACGGCCCCGGCCTCTATGCCGCCTGCGACGACACCGGCGCCCGCGCGAAACGATTTGCCGTGTTCGGACAGCCCGAAAAGGCGCTGGGCTTCGAACTGACCCAGTTGCCCGAAAACGGTTCGGGCGACACCTCGCGCTATGAATCCCCCTACAGCGTCCTCCTCGGCACCTTTGAGGGCGACTGGTTCACGGCGGCCGAACGCTACCGTGCCTGGGCGCTCCAGCAATCGTGGGCGACGCAGAGCCGTCTTGATACTGGCGCGGTGGCCGACTGGGTTGGCAAGACCGGCATTTGGATCTGGAACCGGGGCCGGTCAGAGGGGGTGCTGGGCCCTGCCATGGCGCTGCAAGAACGCGCCCAGATGCCGGTCAGCGTGTTCTGCACTGGTGGCACGGCTGTCCCTACGATGTGGGCTTTCCCGAATACCTGCCCCCGCGCGAGGGCGACGAAGCCTTCCGCAAGGCGCTGGGCGACGCGCAGGCCAAGGGGATTCATGCGCTGGTCTATATGAACCAGCGGCTCTGGGGCATGACCACCAGGAGCTGGGCCGACGAGAACGCCGAACGCTTCGCCGTCAAGGACCCGGCGGGCAAGGTCCATCCCGAGGTCTACAACAGCTTCACCAAGTCCCCCTGCGCGTCCATGTGCATGGGCACTCCCTTCTGGCGCGGCAAATATGCCGGACTGGCCGAGCAGGCCGTCAACGGCCTCGGCGTGGACGGCATCTACATGGACCAGGCCTGTTCCAGCCTGGCCTGCTATGACCCGGCCCACGGCCATCCGCTGGGCGGCGGCAGCTACTGGATGGGCGGGTTCCGCCTCTTGCAGGCCGACATCCGCGAACGGACCAAGGCGGCCCGCCAGGTCGTGCTGGCCGGGGAGGGCTGCGGCGAGGCGTGGCTGCCCCATCTCGACCTCATGCTCAGTTTGCAGGTGAGCATGGAGCGCTACGCCCAGCCCGGCGCCTGGGAACCCATTCCGTTCTTCCATGCCGTCTATCACGGCCACGGCACCTTCTACGGCAACTATTCATCGCTCACCATGCCGCCCTACGACGACCTATGGCCGGCCGAAACCGCGCCCAAGGAGCCGATGAAACTGCTCGACCAAAAGTTCTCCGCCCAGTTCCGGCTCGAACAGGCCCGCGCCTTTGTCTGGGGGCAGCAACCCACCCTCGCCAATTTCCGCCCGTCCCAATTCGAGGAACGCGCCGGGGAGATCGCCTTTGCCCTGCGGCTGGCGCGGCTGCGCATGCAGGCCCTCCCCTGGCTCCAGCAGGGCACCATGCTGCGACCGCCCGCCACAGGCCTGCCCGACGAGGCGATCGACATTTCGCGCCTGTCCATCTACGCTGGCCAGCAGGAACCGCTCAAGCAGTACGGGAAGCCCTGCCCCCCCGTCCTCGCCAGCGCATGGCGCGCGCCGGATGCTTCGGTGGCCGTGGTGCTGGTCAATGTCACCGACCAGGCACGGCAGCTTTCCCTCCATCTGGACAGGGCCACCTGCGGTATCTCCGACACGGACCGTCTCTCCGTCCTCACGGCCGACAACAGCCACAGCGGCTGCGCCTTTCAGGCCGATGGCGACCAATTGGCCGCCGACCTCGCCCCCGAAGACGCGTGTATCTGCCTCCTCGGAAGCCGGCAACTGCGGAAATGAATTGATCCCGTCCCGGTTTAGGAGTAGTCTTTCTCACTCACAGCTATTGGCATTCATATGCAGGAGCTTCAATATGGCCACGGATGCAGTTCAATCCCCTTCCGCCCCAAACCCGCTTGCGGACCGCATTATGTCGGTCGATGTGCTGCGCGGGTTTGACATGTTCTGGATTGTCGGCGGCGGTGAAATCGTCCGCACGCTCGACCAGTTTTCGGGCAACCCCATCGTCAACTTCTTCGCCACCCAGCTCAAGCATTGCGACTGGCGCGGGCTCCGCTTTGAAGACCTGATCTTCCCGCTGTTCGTGTTTCTGCTGGGCATGGCCATCGTCTTCTCCGTCGGCAAGATTGTCGCGCAGGAGGGCAAGGCGGGCGCCTACCGGCGCATCCTGCGCCGTTTCGCCATCATGTTCCTGCTCGGCATTGTCTACTCCGGCGGCCTGTCGCGCGGATTGGACGGCGTGCGCATCATGGGAGTGCTCCAGCGGCTCGCCCTGTGCTACCTGATCGTGTCCATCATGTTCGTCCACCTCAAACCCAAACAGATGGCCCTTGTCGGTGTCGCCCTGCTCGTGGGCTACTGGGCGTGGCTGTCCTTCGTGCCCGTGCCGGGCTTGGGCCGGGTTTCCTTTGAAAAGGGCGAGAACTGGGCCAACTACCTCGACAGCATGTATCTGCCGCTGCGCAAGAACGACGGCGCCTGGGACCCCGAGGGCTACCTGAGCACCCTGCCCGCCGTGGTCACCTGCCTGCTCGGCTTCTTCGCAGGCATGCTGATCAAGAGCCCCACCGTGCCCGCCCAGCGGAAGGGCCTGTACTTCATGGCCGCCGGTATCGTGCTGCTGGCCGCGGGCTTTGCCTGGGGGCTCCAGTTCCCCATCATCAAGAAAATCTGGACCTCCTCCTACGTGCTGGCCGCGGGCGGCTACAGTTGCCTGATGGTCGGCATCTTCTACCAGATCGTTGACGTGTGGAAAATTCGCGCGTGGACCGCGCCCTTCCTGTGGATCGGCAACAACCCGCTTGCCATCTACATGGCCTGCAACCTGGTGGATTTCCAGAAGATCACGGCCCGCCTCGTCGGCGGCGGCGTCTGGGCGCCCGAAGGCGGCCTCGGCGCCATCGCCACCACGACGGTCAGTCTGGGCCTCGTGCTGATGCTGGCCGGGTTCATGTACCGCAAGAAAGTGTTCATCCGCATCTGAGTTCAGGGAGGCAGTGTCATGCTCAAGGCAAATTGCGCGGCGCTTGTGTTGGCCATTGTGACGGCGCTTTCCTGCGGCTGCGCTCCGGCCGTGGAAAAGCTGAGCGACCACGAGGTCGTGCTGGACGCGCAGGGCAGGCTTCAGCCCTGGACCCCCTATGACCATGTCATCCGCGGCAGCGTGGCGTACATAAACAACTGCGCCACCGAAAAGACCGTCCACGGCGACGACCCCTGGTACCTCATCACCTCGAAACTGAAGCCCAACGGCGATTTCTACCGCAACCAGAACAACCAGGCGGGCAACCTGTACTTTGCCGCCGAGACGCTGGCGCGCTACTACGCCTACACCGGCGACCGCGAACTATTTAAGGCCGTGCAACTGCTGGCGGACCGCGTGCTTCTCTACCACACTCCGGCCGACTGGGCATGGGCCAATGTGCCGCGCACGCAGGATGACACGCCCGACGGCGTGTACGACGACGAAACATCCGAACCGGACAAGATGGCCATGGCGGGAGACGGCTACGTTCGCTTCTACAAGCTCACCGGTGACAAGAAATACCTCGACGCGGCGCTGGGCATCGCAAACACACTCCTGGCCAAGGTCGGGGCGGGCGATGAGGACAATTCGCCGCTGCCATTCCGCGTCAATCTCAAGAGCGGAAGGGTGATCGACAAATACTCGGCCCACATGATACCCCATGTCATGTTCTTCGACACGCTGCTGTCTCTCGGGGTTGGCGACAGGGAAAAACTCACCACCAAGCGTGACCTGATTTGGAAATGGATGCTCAAGTACCCGATGAAGAACAACCGCTGGTCGGGCTATTACGAGGACGTGGGCTTTCACCACGACAATCTGAACCAGCAAAGCCCCATGGAAACGGCCCGCTACATGATGCGGCACCCGGACCGCTTTTCCGACATGAAGGCGCAGGTGCCCGCGCTGATTGACTTTGTGTGCAACCGCTTCGGCATGACCAAGCGCTTCGGCGCGTCCAGCATCTGCGAGCAGGACAACTGTTTCCGGGAGATGAGCAGCCACACCGCCCGCTATGCGTCGGTCGTGGCGCTCTGGTACGGCGTCTGCGAAGACCCCAAAGTGCGCGAGGAGGCCCGCGCCGCTTTCGCGCTGTCCACCTATTCCGCCTTCTGCCGCTTTTCCAAGGGCGAATGCGCACTGAACTTCGTCGGTCTCGGCTACATTGACCCGTGGTTCTCCGACTCCTATTTCGACTACCTGCCGCATTTCTTTGACGGCATGACCACGATGCCTGACATGGCCCCGGCCGACCAGAACCATGTCCTGGAATCCTCGGGCACCATCACAAAGATCGAATATGCCGGAAACAGGATCAGCTACGAGACCTTTGAGCCGGCGGGCGATGACATACTGCGCATCACCTTCACGCCCCGCGTGCTGGCCGACGGCCAGGTACTGGACCCGGCCGCATGGCAATACGGAGATTTCCACGGTGTGCCCGGCGTGCTGCGCATTCATCGCGCAAACGCGAAAAGCATTGTCGTTGAAGCTGCGGAAAAACAGGGACTGACTCAAGCGGAGCGAAGCGGAGACATTTCTGTCCCTGCTTTTTCGCACTAGACCAGCCGACCATGCCACGCCCGGCAGCCACCGCTCTTGGCCCCGGAGGGGCCACACAACAATAGCCACGGGTTCCGCTTCGCTCCACCCGTGGCCATTATTATTTGCCCCCATTCGGGGACAGAACACCGCGTCGGAACGAGGTGACACCTGCACATGAACGGGGGGTTGTGTTAACCTACCGAAAGCAGTGCCAAGCCCGCTTCCGAAAAAAACAACAAACGATGGACGGAACAAGGAAGCCTGAACTTCGAGGATAATTCTCATGCGTATGCTCACTTCCGCCTGTTTGCTCTTGCTCCTTGTGCTCCCAGCTCTTGCGGAGGACATCTACCCCGCTGCCGTGCTGCGCTCGCCCACCGCGGCCGCCCCAGCGCCCCGCGATGTGCCCGTGCTTGACGCCGACGGCGTCCACGGCGCAATCGATGGCGGCGCCTTCACCACCCAGCCCCGCGCCTGTGTGCAGGTGGCGGGCCAGCAGGCGCGCATCGCACTGCGCGGCGACGCCCCCGTGTTCATTACTCCGGCGACAACGCTCTCGTGGTGGTGGAAAAAAGAACAGGGCACGGTGTGCATTGTGCAGTTGGCCCTGCGCAACGCCGACACCGGCCAGACCCGATATTTTGGCTACGCGGCGGGCGCGTGGAGCGAACCCGCGTCCGGGGATCCGACGGTGGAACGCTTTGTCAGCCCCGCCCTGCCCACGGACTGGACCGAGGTGCAGTGCCCCCTTCCCAAGGACATCGCCGTCATCCTCGGCTGGAACCGCGTGCAGGTGACTGAAGTGTACCTGTCGCCCTGGGACGGCAAGCCCGGCGCATTTGCCGACATGGTCTTTCATGATGCGGCGGCCGCGCTGCCCGGCGAATCCCCGGCTGAAACGGGATTTCACGGCGGCGGGGTATCCTATGTGCCGCAGCGGCTGCGCGGCAGCGACGCGAAACACATCGACCGTTTCGAAACCAGCTTTGAGGAATGCGCGCCGGGCCGCAACAGCGGCTCGAACGAATGGACGGCTTTTGGCATCGACGGGGACCGTGATTTCAATGCCATCGGCCGCGACATGCACGTGCGCTATCCCGCCTTTGACCTGGTGTTTCGCCTGTTTGACGACGGCAAAGAGGTCAAGCCCGACACGCTCGACTCCTTCCGCATCGGCCTGATGAACAACCGCCTGCCCGCCGTCTGGGGCGCGTGGGTTTACGGCGGACTGTATTACCGTGTCACCGCCATGACCACGCCCGGCGGTGATCTCGGCAACTACGACCTCTACAAGCTTCAGATCCAGAACCCCGGCAAGAATACCGCGAAAGCCTGCCTGGCCGCCGTGGTGGAGGGACCGCCCGATCTGCGGCTCGACGGTGGTGTCGTGCGCGGACTGGGTGACGCACCCTTCCTGGTGGCGGATGACGCACCCGACGCGGAGACACTGTTCCGTGACTGGGGACTCTGTGACAAGCGCGCCAAGGCATACAACATGGGCGGCGGTCCCGGTGAAGTGGAGCCCGCCATGGCCACCTGCCGCATCGGCCTCGACGGCGTTCCCGTCGTGTACCGCTTCAAGGCGGACCCCCAGCGGAAATACACCGTCTGTCTCGCCACGACAGCCAATGTCGGCGGTTACTACCTCGATTCGCCGAAAGAGCCGGGCGATCTCGTCTATGAATACAACGTGGAAGGCTGTGCCGCAAAGACGCTCGATCATGTTGCCGCGCTCAAAGAGCGGGCGGGCCCGCTCTTCGCGGCCTTCACCGAAGCCCGCGATGTGAACGGTGACGGATTCATCGAAGTCTCCTCAGGCGTGACAGGGGAATCGCGCCTGCGCCACACGCGGCTCAGTGTCATCTATGTCTTCCCCGACCGCACCGACGTGGGCGACACGGCCCGCGTGTGTGGCGGAGCGATGAACGAACAGTGCCTGTTCCATATCGATGTGGGCGCCACCCCCGAGCAGGGCGCCATGAATCAGGAGTACGACAAGACGGACATCGGCTTTGCACGGCTCAAACTGGACTGTGCGCCGCAGGTCGCCCCGGGCGAAACCAAAACCTGCTGGCTCAAGGTGCCCTCCATCCACCGCCGCGAATCGGTGAGCATGGGCTATGTGGCCCATGCCTTCCGCGACGTGTTTCCCGGCGAGGCCGTGCCGCCTTTCCCCGCGGAAAAAGTGGACGCGCTGAAAGCAACCGACCCGGTCGCCGCGGAAGGGGCCGTCGTTGCGCATTGGGCCGATTTCTTCGCGCAGGCGGCAAAGGTCGCCGCGCCCGACCCGGTGCTGACCGACATCTTCCTTTCGCGCCTTGCCACCCGCGCCATCCTCGACATCAAGGTCGATGACGGCGTCTGGTACAACGCGTGCAGTCCCTACTTCTATTTTGATCATGCCTACCGCGACCAGGCCTATGTCGTCTACGCCTATGATCTGGCCGGCCTGCACGACCGGGCCGCGCGCATTTTGCAGAGCTACTGCAAGAACGTTTCCGACATCACGCGCAAAGGTCCCATATCCTTCGACGGCAGGCCGCTGCAGCTCGGCATGCTCGAAAACGGGCTCTGGAACACCCGCCCCGGCCAGTTCGACACGCAGGGCGAGAATCTCTGGGCACTGGTGCAGCATTACAAGCTCTCCGGCGACCGCGCCTGGCTGGAAGGCGCCTACCCCTTCATCCGGCGGGGCGCCATGTGGATTGTCGATTCACGGCACCGTCACATGGATGAGGTGAAGCATCCCGACGACCCGCGCTATGGCCTCATCGAGCCCGGCGCGATGGAGGTGATCGAAGTCGGCAAGGGCATGCACATGTACTACATGAACGCATTCGCCATCCTGGGCCTGGCCGAGGCCGCCGATGCGGCCGGGGCGCTCGGCCTCAAGGACGACGAGGAAATGTTCGGGCTAGAACGCTCCGAGTTGAAAGCGGCGCTGCACGCATCGTTTGAAAAGACCTTCAAACGGCTGGGACTGTACGAGGGACAGTTGTGGTTCGGCGTCGAACCGGAGGGCGTCGGGATGTACGGCTACTGGGCGCACAACTGCCTGCTGTGGCCCTGCCGCGCGCTCGATCCGCAGGACCCCATGCTCACCGCAACGACCCGCCGCATGGAGCGCATGAGCAACGAGTGGGGCGGCGGCATGCACTCCGAAGGGCCGGGCGGCTACTGGCCCTATATCGGGGTGGACCGCGCCGTCGGCCACATCCTGCGCGGCGAACCCGACCGTGCACTCGACTATTTCTGCGCCTTCACCGACACGGCCGGTGGCACCTTCAGTTGGGGCGAGGGCTATTCCAACGTCACCGCCTGCGGCGACCAGCCCCATTTCTGGGCCGACGGACAGTGGATTAATCTTTTCCGCCAGACCCTCGTCATGGAGGACGGCGACCGGCTCATGGTCACTCCCGCCATGTTCCGCCGCTGGACCCAGGGCAGCGCCCCGCTGGACATTCACGGCCTGGCCACCGCTTTCGGCGATCTTGATCTCGCCATCACGCCCGCCGCCGGAACGGACAGCTATGAATACCGTCTGCGGTTGTCGCCCAGGGGCGGCCAGTCACTGAAGGCGATGGACAGACTGCTGCTGTACCCGCGCACGCCCGGCGGGAGGGCTGTCCGGGCTGTCGAATGCAACGGCACGCCCGTCACAGGCTTCGACAACAGCGTCATCATTCTGCCGCCCCCGGTGGCAGGGCAGGAGCAGTCCGTCCGCATTCATCTGGAACCCTGATCGACGGCTGCGACCCCCTGCCAACATCACCCATTCCCCTATGTTCCCGACGGGAATAGCTGCCCGCGGGGTTTTGTTAAACCGGCCCGTAACACTTTCCAATCCCACGGGTAAAATAGTCAGCACATCGCGGTGTTACGGTTAAACAGACATCTGGAACAAACAACACAAACGAATAATATGGGAGTAAATGTATGGACACCACCAATCCTTTCAGCGGCTTTCTTGACGGGCTCCTGAAAAGCCTCCTTGGTTATCTGGAGACTTTTCTGACAAAGCTTCTCACCGGACTCCTGGGCGGCGGCGCGAGTTAGCATCCCCCCTCCTCCTTCCAGCCAGACATGGGGCCGCCGCGCCAGTCCTTGCGGACTTGGGGCGGCGGCCTGCACTTTTCATGCCGAAGCAGCCGCCAACACCTGCGGCATGCGAGACAAACGCTGCTGTGCGACCCTGCCTTCCCCGAGGGTGTCCCACGGTGAGGGCACCGCACTCGTTTTAGAGTATATTGGTCAGTGCTGGTGTCCGTCGCTTGCCGCCGCGGATGCGGGAAAATGGATCAACGCCTGTACGAATGGCAGCGGCAGAGGAGAATTGGCAGTATGAGCTACGCACGCAAGAAGTCCATGTCAGGGGTCTTGGGGAGCTTCCTTCTCCTATCCTGCCTGTGCACCTCCGCCTTTGCCTACAACGAGCAGATAGCCGAGGCGAAGTACATCGAGAGCTTTTTGGCCCTGTATCCGAAGGTGCATCCCGTCCCGACCCTGGACGAATATGCCACGACCGCGCGTTTTGACAAAATGTGGCTGGGCGAGCGGCTGGACAAGGAACTTAAGGACCACACGAATGACGACGGCACGCTGGCGTGGTGGCTCACCTATTACGTCCGCGCCCTGGACGACATGTATCTCGCCACGGAAAACACCAAGTATCTGGACGCCGCTCTCAGGATTGTGCGGGCCGCCGTCGAATGCACCGATGACAAGCGCGGCATACCGCTGTTTACCGGAAAGGTCGTTCCCACCTGGGGTTCGCCAAAATACGCCGAACGCGGCCGTGCCGCACTGGTCGTAAACACGGGACTCATCTGCGCGGCGCTCTTCGATTTTCTGCTCACGGCAAAGAAGGCCTCCGCCTTCGACGCCGCACTGGGGGAGGAACGCAAGGCCATTGTTGACACGGCGCTCCGCGCAATGGAATTCCATGAGCGGCAGTGGCGCGAGGGACCGGAGACCCAAGCCGGCCATTACATCGGCATGGACCAGGAAAACATGTACGAGCACAAGATTCTTCCGGCCAACCGCCAAAGCGCCATGGGTTGGGCCTACTGGCTGGCCTACAAGTACACCGGTGAAGCTAAGCACCGCGCGCGGGCGCTCGCCATCGGCCACTACCTCCGCGACCGGCTCGTGCCGTCGCCTGACGGCGCTTTCTACTGGACCTACGAGTGCCCCGAGGAGCCTGTGCGCGGGGAGAAGCACCGCGATGAGGTTCTGGGCGAGGACACCTCGCACGCCGGGTTGACCATGATGCTGCCCTTTGCGCTCGCCGCAGACAACGAGGTGTTCTTCAAGGCCGACATGGAGCGTCTCGCAGGCATGGTCATGCACGGCCTGGCCCGGCTCGGCGGCGGCATGTTCCTCGGTGACATCACCGGCAACGCCTATTCCAAGCCCGAGCGCATCCGCTTTATCACCAATTGGCTGCCGCTGGCCAAGTTCAATCCCGGGGTCAAGAAAGAGGTCCTCAGTTTCTATCTCAATTACCGTCCCAATCCCGACCCCATCGAACTGGCCCAGTTGATCCTCATGCAGAAAAAGAACGTTTACTGAGCCGCAAACAGCTCCCATCATTGCGCGCACCAGACCACCAACGACGGCACTTCCTGGAAGAAATTCGGTTCGCTGTCGCTGGCATCCTCCGCTCTTCTATGGAACCAAGATCAAAATCCACGGCCGTCATGACAGTGACGGCCACTGGGAGCGCCGGCATCCCTGCCGGCCCCTTTCCAAGCCCAACCGGTGCGTTCCGTGGCGCTTCACGCCACTGCACAGCACACTACGGTTTGATGCCTACCGGTCCCAGCGGACCGGCATAGAGGCCGCCGTTGCCCTTTTCGTTGTAGACGCGGATGGCGATGACATTGTCTCCGCCGAAATTGACGTTGTCCGCGCTCACCTTGTACAGGCGCTCTTCCTGATAGGCGGTCTTGAAGTGGTCGGGAAGCATGCCTTTTCCGCCGATGGCCTTGTTGTTGAAGAAAGAACGATCCACGTCGTCGATCCGGCCGAGCGGCAGTTCCAGGTCGTGGCCCTTCCATTCGGCGGGAATGGTGATGTGCTTGCGGTACCAACCGAATGCGGGCTCGTCGTTGTAGCCGGAACTTTCATTCCATGTGGCGGGCAGGGTCACCTTTTCCCAGTCCCCGTCTTTCAGGTCAAGCTCGCGCCAGTCGAGGTTGTCGCCGCGCTTGAAGAGCCATTCACCTTCCAGCGCAATGTACGGGGCGATCACCCGCGCCGCGGCGCATTCCCAGTCATCGGCGCCGACGGTAATCTGATGCAGACCGGGCTTGGCCAACTGGTGCGCGATGGTGACATTCTCCTTCGCGTCCGGAGCCAGCGTCATTTTCTGCCTCTCGACAGGAACGCTGTCAATGAACAGACGCAGGATGTTCGACCAGGCCGTGCCGGTGCAGTTGCCCATGGGCAGCACGGCCGTGAGGGTGTTGTCCGCCGCCAGGGAAACTTTCAACTCACCAAAGGCGGTGCCCTCCAGGGCGATCTTGAACGCGACGGCATGCCCGCAGGGTTTCGTGGTGGGCGGGGTGATGATGAGCGCGTCGGCCTCCTGCCGGGACTGGATGGCCTGCCCGCAGCCCAGCATGCTCACGGCGCCAATCTTGAGTTTCGGCGCGGCGTTCGCGCCGAGCGAGGCGATGCGGAAACTCTGTCCCTCTTTGGGCCAGCCCATGCAGATGGCGTAGAGCGTGCCGCCCTTGCAGGTGAACCGCACATCCTCCGCCGTGAACGGGTCCTCGCGGTCGTCGGAGAAGGAGCCCGACTGCACGGCGGTCGGGCCTTCGGCCGCGATGAACCAGGGACGGGTGCCGTAGATGGCCTCGCCGTTGATGTTCAGCCAGTCGCCCATGCCGACCAGGATGTCCTGCGCCTCCTGCGGGATGGTGCCGTCGGCGCGGGGGCCGAGGTTGAGCAGGAGGCAGCCGTTCTTGCTCACGATGTCGATCAACTCGTGCAGCAGCGAGGTCACGGAGCGGAACTTGTCGTTTTCAATGTAACCCCAGGACTTGATGCTGACGGAGGTGTCGGTCTGCCAGAACTGGTCGCTGATCTTGTCGAGCTTGCCGCGCTCGATGTCGAGCACGGCCGCCTCGCGCGGAAAGGATTTGTTTTTGTAGTTGATGGCCACGCCCTTCTTCCACTCCACACCGCGGTTGTAATAATGGGCGGCGAATTTCTGGAGGTAGGGCTCAAAGCAGGGCTGCTCGATCCACCAGTCGAACCAGACCACCTGCGGCTGGTACTTGTCCACCAGTTCGTTGGTGCGGGCGAGCCAGTTGTCGAGGAAAGCCTCGTCGGGGATGTCCTTCTCCGTGCGGGCCGGGCCGTAGAGATCGTTCCATGTGTCCGCCTTCACATCCGAATCAAAGTTGCGGCCGTCGCCGTAGAACCACCAATGCTCTGCCCGGTGCGAGGACAGGCCGAAGATCAACCCCTCTTTCCGCACGGCCTTGGCCAGCTCGCCCACGATGTCGCGCTTGGGTCCCATCTTGACGGCGTTGTAGTCGCAAAGGCTGCAGTCGTACATGGCGAAGCCGTCGTGGTGTTCGGCCACGGGCACGACATACTTCGCGCCTGACTTCCGGAAGAGTTCGGCCCAGATGGCCGGGTCAAACTTCTCCGCCTTGAACTCGGGAATAAAGTCCTTGTAGCCAAACTTGGACTGGGGACCGTGGGTTTCCACCTGGTGCTTGAATTCGGGCGAACCCTCCCGGTACATGTTCCGTGGATACCATTCGCTGCCGAAGGCGGGCACGGAATAGACGCCCCAATGGATGAAGATGCCAAACTTGGCATCCTGATACCAGTCGGGAACGCTGTATTGCTTGAGCGAATCCCAGGTGGGTTCATACTTGGTTGGCTTGTCCGCCGCCTGGGCAGAGAAAACTGCCAGTAGCACACTCATGACCACACCCACGCCGAAACTCATCCTGCCGACTGCTTGACGCATCTGTCATTCCTCTCAGATTGAACACCGGCCAGCCGGTGCAAAAACTACACCGGGGAGATTATGGCGGGATGCTTCGGAATGGGTCAATCTTCGGCAGACCCGGATCAACCAACTACGCGACGGACGGTGAGCTCTACGCCACTCTCAATGAACCTCTTCAGAAAAGTAACGCTTTTGGAAATACAACGCAACGTTCACGAGTCCAATCAGCACAGGAACCTCCACCAATGGACCAATCACGGCGGCAAAGGCGACGCCGGAGTTGATGCCAAACACGGCCACGGCCACCGCGATGGACAACTCGAAGTTGTTGCTTGAAGCAGTGAAAGACAGTGTGGCACTTTGCGCATAGGTGGCGCCGACCTTCTTGCCCATGAAGAAGCTGAGCAGGAACATCACGACAAAATAGATGAGCAGCGGAATGGCGATGCGGACCACGTCCATGGGGATCTGCACAATCAGGTTTCCCTTGAGGCTGAACATGACTAAGATGGTGAAGAGCAGGGCGACGAGCGTGATGGGACTGATCCTGGGGATGAACTTCTGGTGGTACCACTCTTTGCCCCGCGCCTTCACCAGGACAAGCCGTGTCAGCATCCCCGCAATGAAGGGCACGCCGAGGTAGATGAACACGCTCTTGGCGATCTGGCTGATGGAGACGCCGACGACGCTGCCCTGCAACCCGAAGAGCGGCGGCAGCACGGTGACGAATACCCACGCATAGAGGCTGTAAAACAGCACCTGGAAAATGCTGTTGAAGGCGACGAGCCCGGCGCAGTATTCGGTGTCGCCCTTGGCGAGTTCATTCCACACGATGACCATGGCGATGCAGCGGGCAAGGCCGATCATGATAAGACCCACCATGTACTCCGGCTTGTCGTGCAGAAACACAATGGCCAGGCCGAACATGAGCACGGGGCCGATGACCCAGTTCTGAACCAGCGACAGCCCGAGCACCTTGGTGTTGCGGAACACATCGCCCAGTTCCTCATACTTCACCTTTGCCAGGGGCGGATACATCATCAGGATCAGGCCGATGGCAATGGGGATGTTCGTCGTCCCCGCCTGAAACCGGTTGATGAAGGCCTCGACGCCGGGAATCAGATATCCCGTCGCGACGCCCATGCCCATGCCCAGAAAAATCCACAGGGTCAGATACCGATCAAGAAAGGAGAGCTTTCTGATTACGCTGTTTTCCATGATTCCTCTTTTCCCCGCTTATGCAACCGGCTTTTTGGCGGCCACATACAGGCTGGTGACGAAATCGCTCGGCTTGGCATTGGGCGGCAGAAATTCCAGAATCTTCCGGTAAAGCGGGTCCTGCCATTCCGTCAGGCTGTCCACGTAGTCGGTCTTCTGCGTGAGGACGATGTCAACGAGGCCGGCCTCGCGCGCCATGTGTTCCGTCTCCTCCACCAGCACCGCCCCCGCCACACAGCCGATGAGCGCCTCCACCATTTTGAGGACTTCCGGGGGGCAGGGGCCGCACCAGCGCGAGGTCCGAAATGGCCGTGCGACCGCCCGGCTTGAGCACGCGCGCCATCTCGCGCCACACCTGCGCTTTGTCGGGAGACAGATTAATGACGCAATTCGAGATAATAACGTCCGCACTGTTGTCCGCCACGGGCAGGTGCTCAATTTCACCCAGCCGGAATTCCACGTTGTCCAGGCCGGTCGATTCGCGAAACACCGCCGCTGCCCAGGTCAACCACAACCTCGCCCGGCTTGAGTTCCGCTATGGCCGTGGGGTTGCCGCAGGACAGGCCCATGTTGGCACCTTCGGGCAATGCGGCAAGTTCCGCAGCGTCGTATCCGGCCACCGCCGCCACCGCCTGGGCATTGCCGCCGC
This sequence comes from Candidatus Hydrogenedentota bacterium, assembly GCA_903893795.1. Classification (GTDB taxonomy): domain Bacteria; phylum Hydrogenedentota; class Hydrogenedentia; order Hydrogenedentales; family CAITNO01; genus CAITNO01. The sequence goes on from CAITNO010000145.1 coordinate 19,851, forward strand.
CGCAGCACGATTTGGCGGGGCCGCAGCACGAGCTGCCCTGCCTCGCAATTGCGCCGTAGCCTTCCCGGACTTTTTCCCGAACTGCGTCCTGGTCACGTGTGTCAGATGTCATCATGCGTCTCCTTTCATGGAAGCAACCAGTTGCGAAGCGGCGTTTGGGCCGTCAGCTATCGTGCCATCAACAAGCCGCAATGTTCTTTTCGCCTTTCCCGCAGCGTTCATGTCGTGGGTGACCATGACCAGCGTGCGGCCCTCGTCGTTCAACTCCTGCAGAAACCCCAGTATTGCCTCGGACGTTTCCGGGTCCAGGTTGCCCGTTGGCTCGTCGGCCAGAATGACCGGCGGGTCGTTGGCCAGCATGCGCGCCAGTGCAACACGCTGCTGCTGACCCACGCTCAGTTCGGAAGGTTTGTGGTCCAGCCGGTCGCCCAGCCCCATCCGTTCCAGGAGCGCGGCGGCGCGCCGCTTCTGTTCGGCGTCGCCCAGACGCGCGAGGAAGAGCGGAATCTGGACGTTCTCAAGCGCCGTCAAGTAGGGGACCAGGTTGAAGGTCTGAAAGACAAAGCCTATCTTTTCCCTGCGCAGGGTCGCCCGTTTTTCCGGCGACAGTTCATAGAGCGACTGGCCATCGACGCAGACCGTTCCAGAGGCAGGCGACAGCATGCCGCCGAATGTCAGCAAGAAGGTGCTCTTCCCGCTGCCGCTCGGGCCGACGATGGAGACATAGTCCCCCCGCTCAATCTCCAGGGTCACGTTGTCGAGCGCTTTGACCATCCTGCCCCGGTGGGCATAGGTTTTAGAAACGGATTTCATGACCAGTATGGCTACTACAATTCCTGAAGCGCGGTCGCGGGGTCAAGGCGCGCCGCCTGACGTGCGGGGAAGTAACTGGAAACAAGCGCTATGGCTACCGCCACGCCGACGGCCCACAGCGCCAGGACGGGCATGGGCAGGACCAGCACCCCGGCAATGCGCGGGCCGAACACCACAGCAATGGCCGTGCCCAGGGCATATCCGCCCACGCCGCCCGCAAACCCGAGCAGAAGCGCTTTCAGCAGAAACATCTTGAGCACGACGCCGGAACCCGCGCCAAGCGCCATGAGCGTGCCGATTTCCCTGCGCCGCTCAAATACGTTGGAATACATATAGTTGGCGATGCTCGCCCCCCCGACCAGCGCTATAATCGCCAGAAACAGCCGCGAAAGCCTCGCCATCATCTTGTTGGTCTTGATCTGCGTGTCCACAATCTGGGTGATGGTCACCACCCTGGCTTCCGGCAGCAGCGTGTTTATCTTCTCCACCAGGCCCTTGGATATTTGGTCGCAGCAACCAAGAATCTCAACCGCATTGAGCACGGCGCCTTTCCCGGCAAGCCGCTGCACGGTGTGCAGGTGCGCAAAGACTCGGGAGTCATCCACCGTTCCGGTAGCAGGCAGGACCGCGGTAACAGAAAATGCCTTGCCGAGCAGCGTCAGTGTGTCCCCCTCCCTGATTGCCATCGCGGCGCCGACCTCCGCGCCGACGAGCGCCTCATTGTCCCCAAGCGTGGTGACAACCCGCTTGCGCACCAGCGTCTCCTTGGGCGGCTCCGCAATCGCCCCCGGGACTGTCACTGTGCCGCAGTTTTGCGGGCGGGAAAAGATGCCTGCACCCTGCCAGGCGGCTTTTGCCTGAAACTCATTGGTCGGCAGAATACCAGTCAGGGTAAAGCGGTGGCCGCCTGTTTCCACAGGCACGGAGAGCTTGGGTGAAAGGTTGTCCAGTCCCTGCAGGTCCGACATGGCAAGGCGCGTCACATATTCCTCCGGGAACTCGGCGTCCTGCATGTCCGCGCCATAGTAATCCTGAAGTGAGGCGGATTTTGGAAGGATTAGGATATTGGCCCCCAATGCATCCAGTTCGCGGGCAACGGCCTTCTCGGAGTAATAGGTGATGTTCTTGATGGCGACGATCACGCTGATACCCAGAAGGATGGCTGCGAAACTGGTGGCCAACTGGCTCTTGCGCTCAAAGATCTCGCGCCAAACAAAGGTTCTGAGTTTCATGCGACCCGCTCCCCGGCTATTTCTTGGGACCGCAGGCGCCGGGACCGCACTTGCCGCCGCCGCACCCGCCCGAGGTCGCCGCAGTTAGGGCTGAGACAAGCGCATCCTTGCTGGTCGCGCCTTCAACCTTTGAAACCAACGAGCCCGGCGGAACCACAAAGACGGTGGTGGCTTCCGTGACCGCCGGGTCGACCTTCAGCTTGGCCAGAAGACCCTGGTCGGGAGCGGAGGCGGGGTTGACCTTTACTATCTCTGTGACTTCGGAGAACCGCGCATCCGCCTTGAATTCGTTTACGCCCTGCATGGCGGCATCGTTGGATTTCGTCGCATCGTTCTGCACACACAGGAACACGAGTTTGTTTTCCTGCAAAGCCTTCATGCACTGCTGTTCGCCCGCTCCCGCAATGGAGTCCTGCAATTGCGGGTCCTTGAGCTTTTCCGCAAAATAGGCGCCCGTGATGGCCCCGTTGGGTGCCATGGCCAGAACGATGGGCATCGGCGCTCCGGCCAGCCTCAGTTTTTCAATGATTCCCTTTTCTGCGGCGCTGTCCTTATTGATGAAAGCGGCATCCGCCTTGTCGGCAAGCTTTGCCACGGCGGCTTCAACAGCCCTTCTCGCCGTCGCAGTTTCCTCGCTGTCATTGCCCGCGATAAACAGGTACAGATACTTCTGGGCGTCCGACGCCTTCTTCATGGCCGCCTGTGCCACGCTTTCGCCTGCACTCACAGCCGGCCCAGTCGGAGCGGTCACCCCCGTTGCGGCATTGCCTGCTGAATCACCGGTCGCCGCCTGGACGCCCTTATGCTGGGCAACAAGCGAAAAGGCGCATCCAAGCGCCAGCGCCAGAAGCGCCGCCATGATTTTCTTCATTTCACATTCTCCTGTTGACCCACAAGGGGAACGCTTATACAAGCCTGGCAGGCCTGTCCGTTGCCCTGAAAATGGGATGCTATTTGTGCCGCGCGCACAATGTCTTTAAATCCCTTTTCAGCAACGCTTTCAGGCGCTTTCCGTCTGCTGAAATGACGGGCGATTGGGCCAGGGCCGATTCAAGCCATACAAGGGCGTTTTGAACCGGTGCGGGGGCACCGGTCCCCGGAAGACGGTAATAATGCCACTTCCCGCACTTTCTGCACTCCACAAGGCCGGCCTGCAGAAGGACGGCCATGTGTCTGGAAATCGTCGAGGGGGCCAACTCAAGCATTTCTATAATCTGGCATGCGCAAAGTTCGCCGTCCCGCAGAAACATGACGATGCGCACCCTGGATTCGTCCGAGAGCGCTTTGGTTATGTTTAGACAATCCCGCATGGTCATTTCCTCATTTCGCCATATATCGAAGTGTATATCCATCCGCGCATGTTGTCAAGTACACACAAGCACGCCCGCCTGCATCTTGCCAGAAGGTCATTGTGGATGCAAAGATTCCGGGAGACTCTCGACATACTTCCGGATATCGTCCCGGACACGACGGTAGATATTCAGCACTTCCTGCTCATCGGTCAGCCCTTTTGCCAGCAAGGGAGGGTCCTCAAAGCCCACATGAATCACTTTGGTCTTCCCTGGAAACATCGGACAATGCTCATTCGCATGACCGCAGACCGTCACAACATAGTCGTACGCAATGTGGCTCAGCTCACCCACATGCTTGGAGCACTGGGACGAGATGTCCACGCCCGCCTCGGCCATCACCCGCACCGCCAGCGGGTTGAGTCCGTGCGTTTCGATGCCGGCGGAGTAAGCCTCAAGCACCTCCGATTTCAGGTGTCTGGCCCAACCTTCCGCCATCTGGCTACGGCAGGAATTGCCCGTGCACAGAAACAGAATCTTCATCGGTGCTTCGCAGGTCCTTGTGTTCTTGGCCATGCCGCTCATGGTGCCACGTAGATCATCCACAGCCCGCCCACGATAACGAGCAGTCCGCAGACCTTCTTCACGAGAGTGGTTCCCCGTGCGTTTTCATTCCAGTTGAGGAAGCGCTGAACCAGTTCGGTCGACGTGCCTGCCGCAACAATCACGGCGCAGTGTCCCACGCCGTAGGCCAAGAGCAGCAGCGCGCCGTACACCGGGCGGCCCGCCCCGAGTTTGAAGGTGACGCCGAGCATGGGGGCCATGTAAGCGAAGGTGCAGGGCCCCAGCGCGATGCCGAAGATGAGGCCCAGCAGGAGCGCAGCAAGAAGGCCTTTGCGTTTCATGCCCACCTGGCCGGGCCCGGACCATGGCATGGGAATCACGTCCAAGAGATGCAGTCCCACGAGAAAGAAAATGGCGGCCACGAAGTAATTTCCATAGCTTCCCACATCGCCAAGCATGCGCCCGGCCGCCGCCGTGATTGCTCCGATGCCCGCGATGGTCACCAGAATTCCGAGAGCAAAAAGAAACGAAATAACAAAGGCGCGCCTCGTTGAGATGCGGCCCTGTTGGTCGATGAAACCCACTATCAGCGGAATGCTGGCCAGATGGCAGGGACTCAGGATGATGCTGAGCATGCCCCAGACCACCGCGGCCGCGACCGCGACAGCCGGGGAGCCGTCAACGGCGTGGGTCAGGTTTTCAAAGAGTGTTCCCATGGTCACGGTGTTTTCGCGGCGCCCGGTCCGGACAGTTCCACGCCCAGTTCCTTCCACTTCGCCAGTATGTCCTCTTTCGGAAAGAATCCCTCGTGTCGGAAGAGTTCCTTGCCGTCGGCGCCAAAAAATATCTGGGTGGGTATCAGATTTATGTTGTAGGGGTTTGCGGCATCCGGATTCTTCCAGACATCAATGAAGACCACCTCAAGTGTTCCCGCGTGCTCCTTCTTCAGTTCTTCAAGGATGGGTGCCATCTTCTTGCAGGGGATGCACTTGTCCGCGCCCAGGTCCACAAGTCTTGGAAGCGCCTTTGGTGCGGTTGTTCCCTCTGCGGCTGCGGCAGTTGGGACAACGCTTGCCGCGTCGCCCGCACCGGGACCCTGTTTCAGGTAGAACGCGCCCGCAATGGCCGCGGCCAACACCAGCACAATCACAATCTTGCCGGTTTGCCCCCCACCCGCCGGTGCCGCGGCATTGTTCCGTTCGTCCGTCATTGCGACTCTCCCGGCAGTGGCGATTTCGCCTGGCCGTCGTTTAGCCATGCCAAGACCTCTTCCTGGACATAGGCGGTGAAAGCCGCCTCGTCATTGAAGAGATCCCAAACCTTTTGTAGATTCTTCCAGCGCATTTCCCTGTCTCCGCGCACTTCTGACAGCACCACGGACTGGGCGGTCAATTTGTAATCCTTGTCATAGTGGGCGTTCTCCGGCTCATCGAGGTTCACCGACGCCCACATGACGCGCCCACTGGAAAGCTCGCCCGCGCAGGCCTGCTCAACTGCCTGTTTGGCAAGCTCCTCGATGCGCGTGCAGGAGGGGCAGCGGATGGTGCGGTGGAAATAGCGTATGTCCAGACGCGAATTGGCGCCCGAAACGGCGGTGGCCTTCACGGGCACGCCGACTTTTGAACAGGCTGCCATCGCAAGCGCCGCAATCAGCAGTGTTGCCGCCGGTAAGAACCTCATGCACACGATCCCGGTGCGTCGTTCAGGGCTGTCTTGCCCGCTTCCATGACACGGGCAATGTTTTCAGCGTTTGCCGGAGACTTGCCCTTTTCAAACCCTAGGTCCGTGAGGCGCACATGCGCCGGGGCGTTGAACCCTGCCTGTTCGAGCGTGTTCTTGGCACAGTCCAAGCCGCAGCCGTCGAGGGCGAGTATTTTGCCCGCAGTGGCAGTAGTGGCCAGAATGCCCGGCACCCGCCCGCCGATCCCCGCCAGGCAGTACATCTTCCCCGCACCCTCACGGGTGAGCCCGCGCGCAGCCTGGTCGGCGACAGCACCGACGTCGGCAGCGCCGGAGCAGGCGAAGAGGAGTGTGGGTGCGCCACTGCACGCGCAGGTGCTTCCTTGATTCTCAGCCATGATGCAAGCTCCTGTCTTTTACCCGATAAGGGTCTTAAGTTCGGACACTTCGGGCACACGACCGGCAACCTTGACCTTGCCGTCCACGACCAGCGCGGGGGTGGTCATGACGCCGAAGCCCATAATCTCGCGCAGTTCGGTCACCTTGACGATTTCATATTCGATGCCGGCCTCTTTGGCCGCCGCCTCGGTGTTCTCGGCAAGTTTCTTGCACTTGGCACAGCCCGTGCCCAGTATCTGGAGTTTCTTCATTGGGTTTTCCCTTTGCGGTTCACAGTCAAAACACCATGTTGAACAGATAACCGACGATGAGGATGCCGCAGCCCACGACCGACACAAACACCGCTATGAGCGCGGGCTTGAGCACTTTGCGAAGGATGATCATCTCCGGCAGGGACAGCCCAATGACGGCCATCATGAAGGCCAGTACCGTGCCCAGCGCGGCCCCCTTACCCAGAAGGGCCTGCACCACGGGAATGATGCCCGCTGCGTTGGAATACATGGGGATGCCGATAAGCACGGCCAGCGGCACCGACCACCAGGCGTCCCGGCCCATGATGGAGGCCATGAAATCCTGCGGCACGTAACCGTGGATGCCCGCGCCGACGGCTATGCCCAAGATCACATAGGGCCACACCCTGCCGACGATGTCGCGCACGGCGACCACTCCCTGGTCGATGCGGTCGATCCAGGTCATGGCCCCTTCTGCCTCGGGGTCATCCCCCACCGGCACGGCATAGACCCAGTCCTCGACGTGGCGTTCCAGACGCAGGCGGCCGATGACCCACCCGGCGCTGACCGCGATAGTCAGACCCGTGCCCATGTACAGGGCGGCCACTTTCCAGCCGAACAGACCGTAGAGCAGCACCAGTGCGATTTCGTTGACCATGGGCGCGGAAATGAGAAAGGAGAAGGTGACACCCAGCGGCACCCCGGCCGTGACAAATCCGATGAACAGGGGCACGGCGGAGCAGGAGCAGAAGGGCGTGACCACGCCCAGCGCCGCGGCCAAAACATTGCCGGGAAACTCGCGTCTGCCGGCGAGCAGTTTCCGCGTGCGTTCCGGGGTGAAGAAGCTGCGGAGGATGCCAACCCCAAACACAATGAGCGTCAGCAGCATGAGCACCTTGGGCACTTCAAAGACAAAGAATTCCACGGCCGCGCTCAGCGGCGCGTCCTTGGGCAGGCCGGAGATGCATTCGCATATCCAGGGCTGCCCGTTTACGGCCGAAAGCACCGTGCCGCGCGGCAGTCCAAGCAGCGAATAGGTGACCCACTTGGACACCGGGGCCAGGCGGGTATAGATCATCCACCATGCGGCAAGCGCAAAGGCCATCCAGGCCAGATGGCGCAGGAGGTTGCGTTCGGCGGAGGCATTCTCCGGATTCACGATGTCTTGCTCATCACTCATGGCAGTCTTTTGCTCTTGGATTTCGCTGTGCGGCGCATGCGCGCTACTCCATCAGCGCCAGTTGCTTCTTGGCGTTCTCGCGGAGTACCCCTTCAAGGCAGTTGAAGAAACTCAACACGCAGGAGCAGCGAAGGCGGTAATAGACCTGAAGCCCCCGCTTGTCGTCCTCCAGGATGCCCGCCTTCTTGAGCACGGAAAGATGCTTGGAAACGGTGGACACATCGGCGCCGACGGCCTCGCGCAGCTCGCACACGCACCGCTCCCCCTTGGACAGCATGTCCACGATGAATAGCCGGGTGGGATGGGCAAGTGCCTTGGCGATGTTGGCGCGCGCTTCGAAAAGCGCCTGCTGCTTGGGGGTCATGTGCGTCTCCAGTATTATACTATTTGGTAGTTTAGCCAAATACTTTGGAAAAAGCAAGCGCCAAGAGGGCGCGGGAGGGCGCCCGCGCTTTCATGGCGGCGGGCAAACGGGTATCCTTTAGCCATCGTATTGCCTGCACGAAGCTCAATGACACCGCAAAAGGAACGCCGAATGACACCAGACTGGCTCTTTGAACTGCCCGATTTGCGGGACCGTGATTTTGCGGTGCAAAACGCCGCAAGCAGGGCGCTGTGGGCGGCGTTTGCGGAAAACACGCACGCGCGGGTGCCGGTGCGGCTCAACACGAATCCGCGGATGCTGATGCTGGACCCGGCGTACAACCGGCGGGGATTGAGTTACCGCGAATACATGCTCGATCCGGACATCATGGCGCAGGGCGTTCTGGAATGGCAGTACTGGATGCGCTTTCTCCTGCCCGGTGACCATGAAAAGGGACTTCCAGACGAGTGGGTGATCCACGTCGATTTCGAGAACATTTATGACGCCGCATGGTTTGGTGCGCCCGTGGAATACCACGGGGACCAGGTGCCCTATGCCGCGCCCCTTCTGAATGACGACAACAAAGGCATGCTCTTCGACCGGGGCCTGCCCGACCCCTTCGCGGGAGAGTGGGCGGAGCGGGCGCTGCGGCACATCGAGAATTGGGAGCGGAAGAGCGCGGCCGGATGGACCTTCCTGGGGCGTCCCGTAACCTTCAAGGGCAATGTGCCCTTCCTGAATTCCGACGGGGCTTTCACCTGCGCGGCAAGCCTGCGCGGGCCGACGAACATTTGCACGGACCTCCTGATCGACCCCGATTACACGCATGAACTGCTGCGCTTCGTCAATGATGCGTTCATTGCGCGCATCCAGGCATGGCGCAAGCACTTCGGCCAGTCGGAGAAAATAGACAACCAGGGCATGGCCGATGATTCGGTGGAGATGCTGTCGGTGGAGCAGTACCGCGAGTTCGCCCTGCCGCGTCACCGGGACTATCTGGACGCGCTCGGCACGTACAAGGGCCGGGGCATCCACCTCTGCGGCAATGCGCAGCGGCTCTTCCCCACGCTCCATCAGGAACTGGGCGTCATGGCCTTCGACACGGGGTTCCCGGTGGACTTCGCACAATTCCGCCAGGAAATGGGACCGGAGGTGCTCATCAGCGGCGGGCCCCGCGCGCCGCTTTTTGTCGGGGACAGGCCGGATGCGCTGCTGGCCGAAACGCGCCGCATCCTGGAAACGGGCGTGCTGGAGGGGGGACGCTTTATCCTGCAGGAGGGAAACAACCTGCCGCCCATGGCATCGCTGGAGCATTGCGGAGCATTCTACAAGGTGGGCAGGAAGTGGGGCGTGATTCCCGGTAGAACAAAGGACGGCGCATGAGCGCGAACATGCAAAAGGCGCGGCCGCGCAGCGTCGCTACCGCCGCTGTCCCCGCATTTCTCCGATGCTCCTCTCGACGCGCCGCCGCAGGTCCAGCGGGGGATTTTTGGCGGCGATGAAATCTATGCGGCAACTGCGCCGCGTGGGCGGCTTCCAGGTGTCCGCGTCGAAGGCGCCCAGGAGCGTCAACCCCGCGCCGCGCAGGGCCTCTGCGAGAAACTCCAGGTCATAGGCCCGTTCACGGGTGGACGACTCGGCGCCGGTGCTGACACGGACCCAGGTTTCACAGATGCGGGTGTTGGGGTCGTAGCGGTTGGCCCAGGTGGTGCGGAGGTTGCCCTCGGTCTCGGTCCAGGTCTGGTTGGCGAAATGGTCAAGCATCATGCGCTCGGTGACCACATCGAAATAGAGCAGCCCGCCGTCGCACAGGGCGGCGGCGCATTGGACCAGGGCGCGCTCGACCTCCTCGTGTTCCAGCAGAAAGTTCATGGAGTCAAAGAGGCAGGTGATGAGATGTACGCCGCGCACGGGCAGGGCGCGCAGGTCCCCAACGGCGCAGGGCAGGGCGCCGCGGCTGCGGCGCAGCGCCGAAAGCATGGACGGCGAAATGTCCACGCCGAAAGAGCGCCAGCCCGCGCGGCGGGCCCGTTCCAGCAGCACTCCGGTGCCGCACCCGGCGTCCACATGGATGAACCCGCGCGGGAGCAACCCGGCCAGCACGCCGGTCGCGTAAAACCAGCGGTCATAGTTGACGTGGGTCATGAGCGCGTCATAGTGGGCGGCAAGCCCCTGAAAGAGGTCGGGATGGGGCATGTCAGGCCTGTTTCTGTTTCAGCCAGAGATAGAATGCCGTGGCGTTCGGGTCGGCGACCTCCTGCCGTCTGCCAAATTCCACCCCTATTTCGGCGACGTAGAGGATGGCCGCCCCAAAGCCGCCCTTGCGCAGGCGCTCGCGGGCCTCGGCGGCCTCGGGGTATTTGCGCATGGGCTCGGCAAAATCGGCCATGCAGAGTCCCTGGCCCAGCATGTCCAGCCCCGGTCGGCCTGTGGTGTGCCAGTAGACTGCCTCGTACACGTCGTCGCTGATGCCGAATTCGGCCCGGCACCTTTCAGCGGCCACGGGACCGTGCAGCAGGACCGGTTTTGCCAGTTGTTCCTCGCTGACGGGCAGCCGCAGTCCGCGCGCGGCCGTGAGCAGTTCGGACTTGCTCATGTCGCGGCAGAGGTCGTGGAGCAGCCCGGCCGCAACGGCCTTGTCGTGTTCAACGCCGATACTCTCGGCGTAGGAGGAAAAATACTCGGCCGTGAAGATGCAGTGGCTGAGCCGCTTTTCGGACAGCGTTTCGCGCAGCCGCGCGAGATATTCTCTGGCACAGGCGGCGCGGGCTACGGGCATGCGTAGAGCCCTTTCACGTGAATGTATTCCAGCACGGCCGGAGGCAGCAGGCCGCCCGCATCCCCCCCGCGCGCGAGCAGGTCGCGCACCTCGGTGGAGGAAAGATCGCTCACCTCAAAGGGCAGCATCTCATGCACGCCGTCCAGCGAGGGGTCGAGCGCCTCATCGCATTCGGGCCTGCGGACAACGATGAGCCGGGCGCGTTTCAAGATCGCGCGCGGATCGCGCCAGCGTGGCAGGTCGAGTGCCGCGTCGTAGCCGATGATGAGATACAGCCGGGCTTCCGGATGGGCCGCCGCAAGCGTCCGCACCGTGTCCACGGTGTACGACGGACCGGTGCGGTCCATCTCCATGCGGCTGGCCTCAAACCCCTCTTCGCCCCGTATCGCCGCCTGCACCATGGCCAGACGGTCCTCGGCGGAGGCAACCACCTCGCGCTGCTTGTGGGGCGGTGTGGCGGCCACCATGAAGAGCACACGGTCCAACCCGACACGATCGCGCGCGGCCCGGGCAATGCGCAGGTGCACGTTGTGGACGGGGTCGAAGGTCCCGCCAAAAACGCCTATGCGGATTGCCTTATCCACGAACCTGGCCCGCGCCCCGGATGATGTACTTGAGGGAGGTCAGCCCTTCCAGCGCCATGGGTCCGCGGCAGTGGAGCTTGCTGGTGCTGATGCCGATCTCGGCGCCCAGGCCGAACTCGAATCCGTCGGTGAAGCGCGTCGAGGCGTTCACGTAGACCGTGGCGCTGTCCACCGCGTCGAGGAAGGTTTCGGCGGCGCCGTAGTTCTCGGTCACGATGGCGTCGGAGTGGTGCGACCCGTACTCGTTGATAAAGTCGATGGCCTCCTCCAGCGAGGCGACGATCTTGATGGATAAGATTTTGTCCAGGTACTCGGTACTCCAGTCCTCTTCCGTGGCCGGGGCGCAGTCGATAAGCTGACGGGTGCGGTCGCAGCCGCGCAGTTCACAGCCTCCTTCGCGCAGCGCCGCAGCGATGCCCGGCAGCAGCATGGGCGCAGCGGCCTCGTGCGCCAGCAGGTTTTCCATGGCGTTGCAGACGCCGGGCCGTTGAAGTTTCGCGTTGAGCACGATCTTCTTCGCCATCTCCGCGTCGGCATCGTCGTGCAGGTAGGTGCAGCACACGCCGTCCAAATGGGCCACAACGGGAATGCGCGAATCCTCGTAGATGCGGGCGATGAGGCTCTTGCCGCCGCGCGGCACAATAACGTCGATATACTTGTCCAGCCTGAGCATTTCGCCGACTGCGGCGCGGTCCGTGGTGTCGATAATCTGCACAGCGTTCTCGGGCACGCCGGAGGCCGTGGCCCCCTCCTGGAAAATGCGGGCAATGGCAACATTGGAATGAATCGCCTCGGAACCGCCGCGCAGGATGGTGGCGTTGCCCGACTTGAGGCACAGCGCGGCGGCGTCGGCGGTCACGTTGGGCCTGCTTTCATAGATGATGCCGACGACACCAAGCGGCTGGCGTATCTGCGCGATGCGCAGGCCGTTGGGGTGCACGTACTGGTGAACCACATCCCCCACCGGGTCGGGCAGGCCCGCCACCACCTCAAGACCCTCGGCCATGGCGTCAATGCGCTTGTCGTTCAATTCCAGCCGGTCGAGCATGGCAACCGTGAGGCCTTTTTCACGCCCTGCGGCAAGGTCCTTGGCGTTCTCCGCCTTGATGAAGTCCCGGCCGTCGCGCAGGCGCGCGGCAATGTTGCGCAGGGCCGCATCCTTCACGGAGCGGGAAAGCGATCGCAGGCCGTTGGACGCGGCGCGGGCGCGGCGCCCTATCTGTTCCAGTTGCTCGTTCAGGGTCATGTCATGGCCTCCAATAGTCATCTTCGGCACAGTTTATCGCATGAAGCTGCCATGATGCCAAGCCCTCCCGTCATTGCGAGCTTCAGACCGCCTTCGGCGGCGATTCGCGGCAGAAAGCCGCCGGGGGACTGGCTCCCGTTTCCGTCCAAGGCCAAGGGGCGGCAGCACTTTCGCGTATCGGAAACGGGTGCCTGTACCCGAGTCACCACACCCTGGGGTTTCGCGAGCTCTGGTACAGCCACCATTTCCAACACAGCGGCCTGTTCGAATAAGTCGAGCCATTGGTTGGAAATGGTGGCAGTCCCCTGGCGGCACATGCACTTTCTTAACAGCGAGGCGCGGCAATCTCTTGGAACCATTACCCCGACCTTGGGCCATCGCGAGCAAGAGATTGCCGCGCTTCGCTCGCAATGACGGTGTCGGGTTCGGGTGTCGGGTTTGGGACATGACTGGAACAAGAACGCTCTCCGTGAGGATGTGATAAATCAAGGCTAAAGACTTTCTTGCCTGCATGCGCATGTAAATCGCGTCGTCCCCGTTGTCCTATTCGATTCTCAAGGCGTTGTGCTCCCATGATTTGTCTGGACAGTATAGCCCGGACGAAGTAAAATTCAGCATGGCCCAATGAGGAGTTGCACTTATGGCCACAGCGACGGTTACGTCGGAAGGATATATTGACCTTCCCAGAGACATCCGGGAGAGGTTGCATCTCCACGCCGGTGACACGCTCGACATCGAGATGGAAGAAGGCCGCGTCCTCCGCATGCGCCCGAAAACGCTCAAACCTTAGGAGGTGTCCGGCATGCTTGCCTCCCGGCCGCATACCCCAATCTCCGTCGAAGACCTCGATGTAGCCCTTGCTGAGGCGTTTCGAAGAGGCGCCGTGTGAAAGCCCACCCCGTTGTGGCATGGTTTCCAGGCCACGCCACAACAGGGAGAGCCGGGAATATCTGCGTGCCCTTGCTGGGATAAGATAGCAGAGGATTTCGAGGATTCCACCTATTTAACGAGAAAAATGACAATAAATTACCGCTGTATCTGGACATTAGAAACGATTACTTCACTGAATACTTGAAATTCAATAACAATTTCGGGTACAAAGCTGAGCCGTCCTGCGGTGAGGCTTTGTTGCGCGCCATGGGATGGAAGCAGTTCTCAGTCAGGACTACGCGTCCCCGGAATCATTTCCCATGTCATGCGCAATGTCTTCTATTCGGTCTGTAGTTATTGCTGTCCTGCTTGTAAGTGTGTCGTCCATGGCGTGGGGGGGAGCCCTAAACCGGCCTGCGGCGATAGGCACGCGGGATATCGGTCTCGGCGGCGACCCTGACGGGCTCAAACTTCAGGACAATCTGGCCGCCAAGACGCAGTTGACCGGCGTCTGGGCGAACGCGGGCATGGAGATTGTCCGTCCCCATTTCACCTACACAACGACCTACGGCAAGAAGATCAGCTCGGCCACGACCTTCAGCCCGCTGCCTTATTTGCAGTACGGACAGCCGATCAACGACTGGCTCGCCTTTGGCATGGCCGTGCAGACGACCTACGGTCTGGGTAGCAAATTCAACAACAACCCGCAGCAGCTCGGCTATGACACCGAGACCATGATCGCCACGGTCAGCACGGTGCCCTCTCTGGCGGCAAAAGTGACCGACCACCTCTCCCTGGGCGCGGGCATGATCCTCGGCGTGGCGCAGTTCATCTACAAAGCCCCGTTCGACATCAAGACCCGTCCGTTGCCCATTTTCACGGACAACACCGCCTACGGTCTGGGTCTCGGCTATGGATTGGGTGCCACCTACGATTTCGACAACGGTGTCATCCTTGGGGTCAACTACATGAGCGCCGTCAAGGCGCACCTTGACGGGCGCTCGACCATTTGGCTCGGTCCGTTTGGCGTCCGCGACGATTTCGACAGTTCCTTTGTCTTTCCCGCCCGGCTGGACGCGGCCGTGGCATGGAAAGCCACGGACAGGCTGCTGTTGACGGCCAACTGGTACTTTGTGAACTACTCGGAAACGCCGAATGACATGACCCTAAAGTTCAAAGACCTCGGCATCAACAAGACCAACACGCTGAACTGGAAAGACAATTACGCTGTAAACATGGGTGCCAGTTTCAAAGTGACCGACCGTTGGACGATTCGCGGCGGCGGCGGCTACATGACCCAGTCGATTCCGGAAGCGCGGGTGAACACCCTCACCATGGACACGCCCGGCTGGGATGTCACCGCAGGCACCTCTTACAAATTCACCGAGAAATTCACCCTGGACGCCAGCATTACGCACGGCTGGGGCAAGAACGATGTGGACAAGGGCATTTGGGGTGAAGAGAAGTACACGGCGTCGATCAACACCTTCGCCCTGGCGGGCAACTTCACTTTCTGACGGGCCTGCACCGCCCCGGAGCCGTAAATGCACCCTGCGAGAGGCATTGCCGTCCCCGGCCTCCTGCTGGCGTTGGCCGTCGTCCTCCTCCTCGGGCAGACCCCGGCCTGGGGCGGGGCGCTGGGCCGCATTCAGGCCATAGGCACCCGCGACATAAGCGCCGGCGCCGATCCCGACGGATTTCAGATTCCGTCCAACTGCGCCGCGAAGACGCAACTGGACCATACCTGGGCCGAGGCCACCGTCGAGGTGGTGCAGCCCCGCTTTGAATACCAGCCTTCCGGCGGCGCGCGCGCCCGCTCCTCCCTAACGGTGCATCCCATGCCCTATCTGCAATACGCCGAACCGCTGGGGGACTGGGGCGCCTTTGGCATCGACCTAAAGGTGCCCTTCGGGCTGGGCTCGGAATTCAAGAACAACCCGCAGCAGCTTGGCTATGACACGGCCACCCTCCTCGCGCTCACGCGCCTGTCCCCGTCGCTGGCATTGCGCCTGTCCGAGCAGTGGTCCGTTGGCGTGGCGCTCAATGCCGGCCTCGCCCAGTTTCGTTACAAGGCACCGTTGGCCCTGGGCAGCGTCTGCGTGCCCGTGTACACGGACAACCAGGCCGACGGTTTCGGCTTCGGCGGGGCGGCGGGGATATTGTGGAAGCCCGATGCGCTTTGGACGCTGGGCGTCAACTGGACCAGCGCGCTCAAGGCGCGTTTCGACGGGGAATCAAAGATTCTTCAGGGACCGGTGCAAATTCGGGATGATTTCGGCATGTCCTTCGTCTTTCCATCCCGTTTCGATTTCGGCGTCACCAGAAGGCTCAGTGACCGTCTCGTGCTGGGGGCGGACTACCACTTCTGGAATTACTCGAAAACGCCCAATGAGCTAACGCTCCAGTTCAAGAAGCTCTCCATGAGCAAATCGGAATTGCTGGCGTGGAAGGATGGTTATGGCGCGCGCCTGGGGGTGGCGTGGAAAGCCAGTGACGCATGGACCCTGCGCGCCGCGGTGGGTTATCTCAGCCAGTCCATACCGGACAAGACCATGACCACGCTTACCCCCGACACGCCGGGTGTGGGAATGGGCGTGGGGGTGTCCAGAAAGATAGGTGATTCCCTCACCATAGACGCCAGCCTCACCCGCGGCGGCGGTAGCAACCGGGTGGACCGGGGCATATTGGGCCGGGTCAAATACACTGCCGAGGTGTACACCTTCGCCCTGTCGGGCAATTTCAGTTTCTGAGCGGAGGGGGACGGTTGCCCGCGGGTCAGGTGGGCTCCCGATTGGGACGGCGGCTCTGCGCCACATTCAGCACGATGCCCAGGGCTATCATCGCCACGCCGATGGCCTTCCACCGGTCCGGTGCATGATCGAAGAGGACAATGTCATACACGGCGCCGAAGACGATTTGCGTGAGTCCCGCCAGCGCGACCAGGGTGGCGTTGCCGCGCCGGTAGGCCGCCGTCATGAGCAACTGCGACACCGTGCCAAGCGCGCCCAGAAAGAGCAGAGCGGCAAGGTTGCGCGGCACCGCCAGCGCCGCAACGGTGCCCGCGTCAAACACCGGGATGGACAGCACCAGTGTGACCAGGGTGGCCACGCCGGTAAAATGGGCCACGATGCTGACGTGCGGATAGTCACGCGAGAGGCTCAGCCCCACCATGGCGACGGCAACGGCGACGGCCCCGGCGAGCGCGAGCAGCAGCGGCAGGGCCGCCGCATCGAATTTGGGCCGGTACATCACCCAGACACCGCCCACGGCCAGCAGAATGTGCAGCCAGGCGCCCGGCGCGGGCCGGGCTTCGCCCAGCAGCGCGAGGATCAGCGTGATCCAGATGGGGGTCGTGGCAAACAGCACAATGGTGTCCGTCACCGGCAGGCGGCTCACGGCATAGAAGGTCAGCATGAGCCCCACGGTTCCAAAGAGGCTGCGCACCCACAGTGCGGCGTTGCCCCGGAGGACCAAAGGGGCACCGGTCCAGAACACCAGCCCCAGCGCGACCACCAGCGTGACAGAGGACCGGGCGCAGGCGATGACCTGCCACGGTAAATCATTGCGCAGGCCGTGGGCCAGCGCCGTCATGGTGGCGATGCAGAACACCGCGCCGACCATGAACAGCGCGGCCGTGCGGTTGCCGCGGGGGGAGTGGGTTCGCATGGCCGACAAGATACCCCATGCGGAAGCAGGATGCAATTGTGACGGCGGTTTGTCCCGCTCATTGCCGCTTCCAACGGCGTTCAAGGGCAAAGCGTCTGTGTGAACAGGCCCGCGGCAAAACGGGAGTTTGCCCGCGAATCAGGTAACAATTACAATCGTGAACCAGGCGGGGCTGTCCCAGTGACCGCCGTGTCAGTCTTCTTCCATTGCGCAGCAATGCTGCGGGCTGAAATCACAGAAAGGCGCGGAATTCATGTCCACAGATGGTCTGGACCGGCAAGTGCTTGAGGCACTGAACACAACGCCCATTCTCGACGCGCATACCCATTTGGTGGGGGGGCGTCTCGGCGCGCGCGGACTGCACGACATCCTGCTGTACCACATGGCCGTGAGCGACCTGTATGCCGCCGGTTGCCCCTCCGGCTCACGGTTGACCCAGTATCCCGGCTGGCCCGATGAGGCCGAGGCGCACCGGCGCATCGGGGAGGCGCTGCCCTATCTCGATCGGGTACGCAACACGAGCATCAGTTGGGGCATCCGCACCATCCTGAAAGACCTCTACGGCTGGACCGCGCCCGTGACGGCCGACAACTGGCGCACACTGGACGGACTCATCCGCGAGCGGGCCGACGACCGGGCCTGGCACCGCGAAATTGTGCGGCGGGCGGGCATTGAGCGCATCTGCACCGAGATTTCGCGGCGCGAGCAGGGGCAGGACGACGATCTGCTGCACTACTCGCTCGAATGGGCCTTTTTCACCCGCTGCCAGTGGGGCGAATACGACACCGCGCTCTATGAACTCGAAAAGTGCTGGGGCCATACACCTGGAACAGCCACTACCATCGGCAGCGGCGCCCGTCCGGCCACGGAGCGTGTCATCCACACGCTTGCCGATGTGCATGACGCCATCGGATGGTACGTGGACCAGATTCCCATCGACGACATCATCTCCACCGCGACCCACCTGAGCACCGACATCGACTACCAGCCGGTCAGCGATGCGGAGATGGCCCAGGCGCTCACGGGCCGGGCGACTGCCGGTGCCCATGAGCGGGATATCTACGCCTCCTACATTCATGAGGCCTTTCTCACGGCGCTCGAAGCGCGCCACGGCGGACAGCTCCTGTTCCAGTTCAGCTTTGGCGCCGAGCCGCTGCCCTTCGAAACCGACAGCCGCATCCTGCAGCGCACCATCGCCCAGTTGGCCGAGATGGCCGGCCGCCATCCGGGGCTTCAGTTCCAGTGTTACCTGTCGAGCGCCCATGCGAACCAGTCGCTGTGCACGCTCTGCCGCGAACTGCCCAACCTGTCGCTCGCGGCGTACTGGTGGCACAACTTCTTCCCGTCCATCATGGCGCGGGTCATGGCCGAACGGCTCGACATGCTTCCGCTCAACCGGCAGGTGGGCTTCTTCTCCGATGCGTACTGCGTCGAATGGACCTACGCCAAGACGATGATGGTGCGGTCCGTGCTGGCGGAAGTGCTGGCCGGCAAGATCCGTCTGGGCCAGTATGATTTCGACAGCGCGCTGTCCATCGCGCGGGAGATTCTGCACACAACCCCGCAGACGCTGAACAATATGGTGCCCGCGAAGCGGGAGATTGATTCAATCCCCCTTTGAAGGGGGCAGGCCCGCAGGGCCGGAAGATGTGGGGCAATCGTCAAGATCCAGAAGCAACACCCCCCGACCGCCTCTCGGCGGTCACCCCCCTCGAGGGGGGACCAATTGCCGTCGTTTCCTGAGATAGGCTCCATATGCATAGGACGACAAGGCAAGTACGTCTATGCCCATCAACCTGATATCAGCCGGCCGCAGGGCTATCCCTTCGCGCGCTTCTCCAATCCTGTCAGCATCTTTGCGCGGCTGTAGGGTTTCACTTCGCGCACGATTTGTGCGCGCATGGCGCGGCCCGGGTCGGTGTCCTGCGGGTAGGAGAGGAAGTCGAGCTCCACGCCGAGCCGCTGCGCGGCGCGCGCGGCGATGAGCGGCCACACCGCGCCGATGTCGCCGATGATGGGAATGCTGCCCTCGTGCCGGGCGAAACCGGACATCTCCATGCGGAAGGGAACCTTGAACAGCTTCGTCTTGGGCAGGCCGTCCGCGATGGCTTTCTGCACGCCGCCGCCGTCGCGCTCCGCCTCGCACACGCGGTCGAGTGCGGGGTCAAGGTCGATGCGGATCAGCGATTTGCCCTCCAGCGAATAGGCGTAATGGCCCATCCACGCGGACCACAGGCCGTGGCCCGTGTAGAGTTCGAAGGGGCCGTCGTGGATTTCCTGCGTGAGCGCCACGGCCGATTCTATGATCACGTCGGCGCTGTCGAGCATGCGGGCCAGCCGCGTGGCCCGTTCGCGCAGGGGGATGCTGTCGCCGATGTTGAGCCCGACGGCCCCGCCGCCGATGAGCTGCGGAATGGTGACCAGCACGGGCAGGTCCTTGGCGGCGCCCGCGCCGATCATGGTCATCTCATCGGAACCCAGACCGGCAACCTCCTCAAAGGACATCCCGTTGGCGTGGGCCAGTTCGGCAATCTCGCCCGACAGCCATTCGAGCCACAGGCCCATCGGATAGCCGAGATTGCCCGCCGCCTTGATGATGGTTCTGCCTTCGGCCTGTTTCAGCTTTTCGATGAGCCCCATGTCCAGCGGCATGTGCCGCTGCATCTCATCGAGCTGGGCGTCGTCCACCAGCGACAACTCGAATTCGCCGCCGCGCGGCAGGAGCGCTTTCGCCACGCCCAACGGTTCCCCCGCGCAGCGCTTCACCTCGTCCAGCGTGCCGCCCATCTCGTGGGAAACGACGGCGGAACTGGTGGAGACGGCGTCCACGATGCCCGCGCGCATCAGCGCGGCGATGAGCGTGGTCACGCCTTCATGCACATTGGGCCCGCTTCCGGTGACCACGGCCACCTTCCCGCCGCGTTCCTTGACGGCAACGATTTGCTCCACCGCCGCGGTGACGCGGTCCAGTGCTTTCGCGTCCAGCCGTGCCTCGATCATGCCGAGCGTTTCAGTGTCGTAGTTCATGCTTCGCGTCTCCAAAGCCTCGCCCGACCGTCATTCCCGCGAAGGCGGGAATCCAGGAGGCCGCGAAACAACCTCGCTTGCGCACTGGATTCCCGCCTTCGCGGGAATGACGGTGGGACCGGGTTTCTTGTGTTGTTACTTGCCGCCCTTCTCGAAATACATCTGTTCCGCCCGCGCCAGATCATCCGGCGTGTCCACGCTGAACCCGTGATGGTCGCGGTTGGGTATGACAGACTCGACGATGCGGATGCGCAGGCCGTGTTCCAGCCAGCGCAACTGCTCAAGCGATTCGACCCGTTCCAGCGTAGTCGGTGTCAGTTTCGTCAGGCGCATGAGCGTGTCCTTGCGGTAGGCGTACACCCCCACATGCTCAAAGGCGCCGTGCTCCACCTTCTCGCGGGGATAGGGAATCAGCGAGCGCGAAAAATACAGGGCGTTGCCCGACAGGTCGGCGACCACCTTTACCACCGCCGGGTTGGCGAGGTCTTCCTCGCGCTCGATGCGAAACATGAGCGTGGCGATTTCTGAGCGCGGGTCCTCGAGCAGCGGGCGCACCGCCTCGTCGAGCATGTCGGGGTGGATGAAGGGTTGGTCGCCCTGGATGTTCACCACGATGTCCGCGCCCAGCGCCTCGGCCACCTCCGCCACGCGGTCCGTGCCGCTGGGATGGTCGGCGCGCGTCATCATCGCCTGCCCGCCAAAGGCGAGCACGGCGTCGCGCACGCGCTCGTCGTCCGTCGCCACGCACACCGACTGGAGCAGGGGCGAAGTGGTGCAGCGCTCATAGACATGCTGGATCATCGGCCTGCCCGCGATCAGTTTCAGCGGCTTGCCCGGCAGCCGGCTCGAACCGTAGCGCGCCGGTATGATTCCCACAACCTGGGGTGTAGTCATCTGTGTCTCCTTCATGCGGCCATCTCCCCGTCTGCGAAATGATAATCGCCCCGGCAGCGGGGGTCAAGAAGGCACGGTCCCGCCGTCTCGACCGTCATTGCGAGCGAAGCGAAGCAATCTCTTGTAACAATCACCCAGGCTTGGGATCATCGTTACAAGAGATTGCTTCGCTTCGCTCGCAATGACGAGGGTGTCCTATTCATGAATGCCTTTTTTGTATACTGTGCAACCTTGCTCTCTGCTGAACAACTACGGGAAAAGGTTTTATGATTGCACTGACGCTGCGTTACGCCCTGCCCATGTTCCTGACTGTAGCGATTGCGTTGTTAGCGGCGTTTCCGGCTCTCGCCGCACCCATCCCCGCCGACGCGCTGGTGCATGCCGACGACTACACCTTCGGCTACTATCCCTACGGCTGGCGCCGTGATGAGAAGGACCCCACCATCCGCTACGCGGTGCAGACCAACCACTACGCCCTGCTGGTGGACGGGTCGGGCGGACGCATCGCCCGGCTGGGTCCGGTGCGTCCGTCTGAAAAGGCCGTAGAGGCCGCGATGGACGGCAACGAACTGCTGAACGCGCTGCCCAATGCCGAACTGGACCTGGCGGTGGTGTGGAACGGCCATGCCTTTCCCATGGTTTCCGGCGCAGGCACGCCCGACCAGATGCGCCTGCAGCATGTGGGCAAATACCTGCAACAGTTCCAGTACCCCGTGACGCAGATTGGCGGTCAGGCGTCCGGCGCGGGACTGGAGGGCGCGAGCGCCTGGATTGACGGGTATTGCTGGCCCGACCGCTTTGCGCTGGAAGCGAAATACGCGTGGCGCGACATCCCGGCGCTGCCGTCAGCAGAGCGGAAGGACGTGGTGCTTGCGGCCCTGCTCAAGGTCCCCGAAGCCTATTCCATCGTCGAAATGCTTGGCGCGGACGACACTTGGCAACCCGTGCAGGGCAAGAGCGACCGCGCTATTCTGATGCGCAACGAGCAGGGGGAAGGCATCGCCCTGCTCTGCATTCCCGGCGCGGGCCAGCAGGTGCGGAAGAACGAGGACGGACGGTTGATTCTGGAAACGGCCCCGTTCACCTTCCATGCCCCTGCAGAGCAGACCTTTGCCTGTGTGGTGGTTCCCGGTTTAGATGTGCGCGCCGCCGCGCTGCGCGAAGCGCGGCAGATGGCCGCAGGCGTCAAGGGCGCATTGCAGGTGGGCGCAGAGGGCATGGCGCCCTATAGCGGCGCCCTGCCTGTGGCCTATGACCCCGTGCGGGGCTGGTGGCAGGTGATCCTCGGCGAGAACAACGACCTGAAGGTGATGGAGCAGGTGCGTGTGACGGTGAACAACGCGGCCGCCGACCCAGCCACGCTCCGGTTCAGCTTCGCCAAGGCGGGCGGCGGTTTCCCCATCACGGGCATGTCGCCCGTGCTGCGCGACAGCGACGGCTGGCCGCTGGGCCTGCCCGTGCAGATTTCCAAGAACTGGCACACCACGCCCTGCTGGTTCCACGGGCTGACGATGCTGGACTCGGCCCCCGGCGCGCCGCTCGATTTCGAGTTTGACCTGGCCTATGGCTTCTGGGGCGGTCTGCCCGCCGTGTCGCATGCGCAACTGTGCCTCGTCGGCTACGGCGGCAACCAGTTGTGGGACCAGATGGCCATCGGCTCCTTCGGCGAAAGCATCACCTACGACCCCGATGTGAATCTGACGCGGTCCATGGTGGACGACATCCGTCCGCTCATGGTCTGGGGCATGGGCGACCGGCCCAAGACGCAATGGAGCTGGACCCACAACGTGGGCGGCTGCGATTTTCTGACGCTGTTCCTGAAAGACCAGCCCAAGCGCCAGTATCTGCACCGGCAAAAGACGCTTTACAGCAGTTACGGCCCGGTCATTTCCGACGTGTCCTATGCGGGGGAGACGCCGGATGGCGCGATTCAGTCCCGGGTCCGCACCCAGACCTGGCGGGTGGACGATTATGTGCGCGCGCTCTACACGCTGCGCTACCGCGTGGTGAAGCCGGTGGAGGACATCGACCGGTTGGCCTTCTTCCAACTCGGCGCGGACCACTACAACGACATCTCGTTCAGGCGCATCGCGCGGGGCACCGTCAATGGTCTCGATGAGGCGTGGGAACCCAAGAAGGGCGGCCACAGCTACAGCCGCCGCGGCGAGGCGCTGCAGGGCGCCTTTCCATGGATTGGCCTGTACGGGGTGAACAAGGACACCCCGCGCGCCTTCCCGCCCAACGACCAGGGCGCGCTGGGCGACAAGGCATTTATCGTGCGCGAATGGAAGGCGAAGCTCGGCGGCAAAGACTGCCCCGTGCCCTGCTACTCCGTTTATGGCACCAAAGACGGCTGGGACGGCGCGCTCGTGGAGCTTTCCCCGCCCAAGGATCTGGACCGATTGGAAAAAGGCGACTATGTCGAGGCCCAAATCGAATTCCTCGTCCTGCCGCAGCGGGCCGACGACTACTATGGTCCCAACGAGCATATGGTTGCCGCGCTGAAGGCGAATGCGGAGCCCTGGGCGCTGACCCTGCGGGAAACCACCGGTGCAAATGTCTCGGTGGAGGCGAGCGTAGGCAAAGTGGAACAGGTGTGGCCGGTGTGCATAGCCGCCGACCAGGGCACCCAGGCCCAGTTCACCATCACGGGCGGCGTCGCTTACACCCCCGTCACCATCAGCGGCGCGCGCGCCCAGCGGGGCTTTACGCTGTACACCAGGAACGACGACGGCACACTGGCGAAGGTGGACCAATCCCCCGAGGTCGGCCGGGACTGGTGGCAGGCGGACTTTGACGCGGCATCGAAAAGCTGGGATATTACCTATACTCTTTCCCTGGACACGGCGGGCGACGCGCGCACGGCGCAAAGCTTCGTGTGGCGGATGGATGAACCGGCACAATGAAAGGCGGCGCACGACAAGTCCGTTCTTACTGCCAAGAAAATGTGGGACAGGCGCCCTCGCCTGTCGATCCTTGACCGTTCGCCGCAAGCCGACAGCCGGGGGCGGCTGTCCCACATGCTAAACCCCCGTTCTGGCGTGGCCGGGAAACCCAGGCAAAAAACGGGGACTGACCCAAGCGCAGCCTGACCGCCGCGGCGGGCGCAGCGGTGACGGGTCTGTCCCCGCTTTTGCGGTCCATTTTTCATGTACCGCAGGCGTCTCGCCTGCCTCGTCCCCCGTTGTGGCGTGGTCTCCCGACCGCGCCACTCTTCCGACCGAAGGTCTCCTCTTCACCAGGCAATCTGCGTGATCTTGACGTCGTTCCCCGCGCTGTCGCCTGTGGCGTAGTAGCGGGCCGATGAGAAGCGCCAATCCTCGGGATACTGCACCAGCCCCTTGCGGAGTTCATCTTTAAGTAGCGCCATTCGGGTTACTTATGCGCCCTTAAATAGTGGTCTGTCCCGGATTTGACCGTGCCATTCGGAAGTGTCCCCATATTCTTATCCCCATTATGATCATTATTTAAGCCAACTAATAGAGCATGCCAGCGAGCGCGATTTGTATCTTGAATAGATCCAGGAGAATCCTGCACTTTGCTTCAAATGTGTTCTCCTCAAGAAAGTCCGTAAATAGAGACTCGAACGTCTCCTTTAACAGTGGGACAGAAACTTTGGTCCAATCAAGGCGACTGAATCCGGCATCCCTCCACGCGTTGGAGTCAGCGTGCAGCATTTGAAAGGACGACACACCAGAAAAGACCGTATCCAGCATATACTCCACAGGGTCAGACAGTCTCTTCACCTCTCTGCCATGCAGAAACTCGTGAAATTCTATAGTGATCCTGACTAAACTGCGCAGATCGCCAGACAGACTTGGGTTAAATTCATCATCTACCGCTGCCGCTGCGAACACGGACCACTGAACTTCTCGCACAAAAGCGGCTATCTCAGCCCGTCGCGTGTCGCCATCCGATTCAACGGCTGTCATGTATTGTTCCCCATTGTTTTATGCCCTATATCAATACAAACAAGAATGGCGCTGCACTTTCGTCGGCTACTGCGGCGGCTGCCAGCCTGGCCGCTATATAGTCCGCGAAAGCAGAACATCCATCCATGAAGTTTCCGCACTTCTTGTTGACTTCGTCTATCGCATTGTCCAGACGATTCTTGGCTTGCCTCAATGCTTTTTGGTGTTTATCATCAAATGGGTCAGCCCCGTCTTTAAAAATATCCCCAACTCGATCGGCCATCACTACGCTCGCAAGTGCCAATTTCCCAAGCGCTTTCAAACACGGACCGGCGCTGCGCCCCAGCCCGCTTGGAGGTGGGCCTATTGGAAGAACCAAACCCATTTGGTCCGCGTTTCTGATTGGCCCATCTCCCACATAAGCATAGACATTCGGCCCATCCACCATCCCCAGTGGGTCGCGATTGGTCCATCGTGCCCATCCGGCGGCGTATTCGCGGTAGGCGGCATGGTACATGAGCGTGTAGGGATCCTGCACGTGCAGCGCGTAGTCTATCGGGACGGAACCTGTCGAGGCGACCTGTTCGCCGTAGGGCGCAAAATCGTCCTTTCCAATGAGACTCTTGTTCCACCAGCGCCAGGCGCGGGTGGAGCCCAATTGGTCGTGGTAGGCATAGGCGGTGACGACGGTGGAAAGGGGGCCGAACGCATAGGCCAACCGCTCGCCCACGGCTGCACCCGGCGCGTAGACGCTGCTCGCCGTCAAATTGCCCGCGCCGTCCTCCTCGTTGATGGCGTTCCACCCACGGTCATAGCGATACAGCTTGGTGGCCGCCCCGCTGACGCGGGAGTAAAGCCGCCCGTCGCCCCGGTACTGCATGGTCTCTGGTGCCTCCCCGCCGAAGTTCGTGGCATAGCTGTACTGCCTTCCGCCGTAGCGGTAGCCGAAAGTGGCCGACGAGGTCCCCTGCGTGCGCGTGGCCATGCGCCCCCAGTCATCATAGGTGCGCGTCTCGGGTGTGCCGCCGTTCATGGTGGCGCTGGTCTGCTGGTTTGCGTTGTCATAGGCATACACCCAGGAATTATAGCTGAACGGCGAGAAAACTGTGCGTGTTTTTGACGAGAGGTTGTTCGCCACATCGTAATTGTAGGTGTACAGGCGCAGGCTGTTGTTGGCGCCATCCTTCAAAGTCGCGATGCCGACGCGGTGCCGGGAATCGTAGCCGTACACCCAGTACGTGCCGTCGGCATGCACGGTTTGGGTAATGTTGCCCTCGGTGTCCAGCGTGAACGTGAACGAGTCCAGCACACTGTTGTTCGACGCGTCCTTGTGCACAATGGATGTGAGCCGGTGCCGCGTGTCGTAGCCGTATTCTAACAGCATATCACAGGTGCCTGTCCCCATTTAGTCCCGTTTTCTCAGGTGCATCAGATTCCGCTTTGAGCATTAAGCCCGTTTCGGCCTTAATAGATGCTATTATCTTGTGCAGACTGACTACCGAAGGACATTGGGAAAGCTCTGGATAGCAGACTGAAGCTCTTTGATTCACAGCATGGACCGTTTCTCGATGGACCCAAAAGACATAGTATTTGTCGATCTCATGCTGATCAGCGGAGGATTCGGGATAAACAACTATGGCCATACCATCTTCAATACAAGTTGTCTCCAGTAGCATGGGACCTGCGAATGGCGCCTTCTTCAGCGTGGAGCCGAGTAGCTGGACTGCCCGTTTAGTTGTTTTTTCCTGAGGAGTCAAGCCCGGTGAGCACGAAAGAACAGCCGCGCACATAAATACAATAAATGGAAGTCGAAAAAACTTGGTGAGAAAAAGAAGAGAGTCCATGTACGCCAGCTCCTTGGGGCATGTTTGTGATTCCGCTTATGCCGACTGATCGGCTAGTGACGGAAGAGACAGTCGACATAGCAGCGCCTTAAAACAGCATAAGCTCGAGCCCTGCACCACATATTTCTGCCACAACTGAGAAGTCTCTGCTGGTAGTCCGCGTCACAATCCTCATAGCATTTCGGTTGGAGTTCTGTGCAGCAACCAAGACCGCAGCCAGCCCAATAGCTATGCCGACGGAACGTACAGAGGAAGTGATTTCTACCGCTGTCATTATTGTCACACCGGGGAAATCAGGGACAGACTACTCATTTCTAGGCGCCCTCCACATGTTACCAGCAGAACAGGACCACGTAACGAAACTGTTTATAGCACAAGATTGTACATTTATCAAGTACCTGTGTTATGCAATATATGCCGATGTAATTAAAAAGTGTCATAACAAATATGCTAACGTATACACAATGAGTCTATGTTGAAGTTCTTGATATTCGGGAAGAATGCCATGACCGTTGCGCCGCTGAAAACGACGCGAGGGCAGTCGGCACTTTCCCGGACCCCGGCCCGCGGCGCACGAAGCGGATTCTTGCGCCAAATACGTCCAGATTCCAGACTCTGGACACCAGAGCCCAGAAAATGGACACTGTAACGTGCGAAAAACAGGGCCTGACCCGCCTTTCGGCAGTTTGAAGGGCGCGTCCCTGCTTTTCGCGGCGTTCTCGCGTCACAATATAACGCCATCAGCATGACTTGCGGCAGCAGACGGCAAAGAAGTGGCGGATGCCCGCCCGAAACGGGATAATGGCGGCAGATTGGAATGGTTTGTCTACATCCTGATGATCGCGAGACTGTAAACATTAAGGGATTACCCACGCTTTCTTGTTCGACACGCCCGATGATGCAGGTTCCACGCATCGTTTCGTCTGACCGATGGATGAGCCAACGCAATGAAATGAAAGGCAGCGTCATGAGAGCCCTCTTTATCACCCTATTGCTCGGATGCGTGGCAGTCAGCGGAATGGTTCACGCAGCAGACGCATCGCCACTCGGGAAACCCATGTGGTGTCAAAAGGCCAAGGTCGACGAGACCGACAGCCATGTCGCGTTTCGCGGCAGCTTCGACCTGGCCAAGGACGCCGAGGTCGAGGCGCGCTTTCTCGGCTGTTCCTGGTTTGTGCTGTGGATGGACGGGGCGTATTTGTCCGAAGGCCCGGCACGGTTTCCGCTTGACCACCCCGAATACCAGACGGTCCCGGTGAAACTCGGCGCGGGCAGGCATGTGCTTTCCGTGCAGGTGCACCACGAGGGTGTTTCCACGCGCATGCTGGAAGACCTGCCCGCCTTTTTTCAGTGCGCGATCAGGGCCGGCGAAAAGGAGATTCCGGTCCGCTGGAAATGCTGCCGTCTGGATGGCTATGCCCGCAAGATGCGCCGGACAAGCGAGCAGTTTGGGTGGATTGAATGGTGTGACACGCGTTTGGTGCCTGTCGATTGGAAAATGGCCTCCTACGACGATGCCTCCTGGGCCGACCCCGTGGCCCAGGAAATCGCGCTGGGTGAATTGAAGCCTTTGAGCACCGCGTCGGTGCGCCAGATTCCGCACAGTCTCAGCGCCGTGGAAAAAGGTCCGCTGGCCGAAGTGTACGGCTACGAAAAGGATAATCCCTCGGCGCGCTTCTTCCTGCGCGACCTGGTGTGCGACAAACTGCCCCCGCAGGGGGAATGGCGGCGCTACGACCTGGGCCGCGTCCGGCTGGGCCGTCCCAGTTTCACCCTCGACCTGCCGGTCGGCGCCGTGGTCGAGTTTGCCTATTGCGAGGCACTCCAGCACGGGCGCGTGTCGCCGTGGATTACCCTGTCCGCGAGCGACTCCTGCAATCTTGACCACTTTGTTGCCCGGGGCGGCGTGCAGGAGTTTTTCCCGCTGGCACCCAAGGGCGGGCGGTTTATGGAGATACACGTGCTCGCGCCGCCGGAGGCCATACACTTTGTCCGGGAAGCGTATGTGGAACGCTGCTATTACGACGCGCCCGAGAGCGCGTTCAACAGCGGCGACGCCCTGCTTGACCGCATCTGGACGACGGGCGTTGAGACCCACCGCGCCTGCGCCGAGGACTCGCTGATTGACAACCCCACGCGAGAGCGGGGCCAGTGGGCGGGCGATGTGGTGGCCGTGGGCATGGATATCGCGGCCGTGGGCTACTCCGACCTGCGCCTGTGCAGACGCGGTTTGGTGCAGTGCGCCCAATGTGCGCGCAAGGACGGCCTTATCTCGGGCCTGTGCCCCGGTGGCGGGGCCTATCTGACCACCTACGCCGCCCAGTGGGTGAGCGCCTGCATCCACTACTGGGAACTGACGGGTGACCGCACGATTCTCGAAGAGCTCTTTCCCGCCGCAGAGCGCAATTTCGAGGCCTTCCGCAAGGCGCTGGACAAGGACGGCCTGAAAGAGGAGCTGGGCTGGGGCTTTGTCGACTGGGGCTACGTGCCCAATGCGGGCAAATCCGACATGGCTGTCAATCTGCACTACTACGCCGCCCTGCGCGACATGGTCCGCTGGTGTGAGGCGCTCGGCAGAAAAGACCGGGCAGAGGAATACACGCGCCAGACCGGCGATATAAAGGCGCTTCTGTTCGGTTGGTTTTCATCCCAGCGTGATGATGGACGGCTCAACTGGGATAAAATCGGCTATCACCGCGCCGTGCTTGGCCTGCGTCTGGGCTTCTTTGTCGGCGGGGAGGAGAAAGACTGCGTCGCCTTCATCAAGCGGCACATGCTCAACTGCTTCCCCAACGATCCGGACGCGCCGCGCCTGAGCGACCCGCAGGCGGCGCAACCCCGACTGATTACGCCCTACTTCGCGCACTACGCCATGCCCGCGCTCATCGCGCATGGTGAGATGGATTTCGTGCTGGACCAGTATCGGAAATGCTGGGGCTGGATGCTGGAAGACGGCCGCAGCACCTGGATTGAGGTGTTTGACACCCGCTGGAGCCACTGCCACCAATGGGCGGGATGCCCCACCTGGCAGCTTACCCGCTATGCCCTGGGGCTGACGCCCCGCTTTGACCTGGGGGTCGGCTGTTTTGAATGGACGCTGCATCCCGGCAGCCTCACCCACGCCTCCGGCAAAGTTCCCATGCCGGGAAGCGCCAACGGTGCCATGGTGGACGTTGAATGGCACAGGGACTCCGACGGAACTTTGGCCTTCACCGTGGACGCGCCCGTCCCGGTGAGTCTTCTGGTGAAAGGCCCGACGGAGACGAAGCGCATCGAAGTGTCAGGCAAACAGACCCTGACCTTTGTGAACAGCGACAACGAATGGAAATTGCGCCCGTAGCGATGTAAGTTGGCATTCCTGTGGGTCAAGAATCCCCTGCCAGGAGCAAAGTGTCCAGTTTCTGGACACTGCACTGCCCAGTTTCTGGACACTTTGGGCTTGAATATCCGATGCAAAATGCAGGACCTTTTGCGGCTTGTCTTATAACCTATTGAAGTATCGTTGTTTACGGATTGCCATGAAAAACGCGCGGAATTTGGTACGCATCTTGCTAATATTTTGATGGCATTTGCAGTTGTCTCCATAGCCGGGAAACATTTGAGCAAGAAGTTAAGGGCCGAGTGAGTTTTATTCAACCAGTGTTTGCAGTATGATGAACGACAGTTTATCGTCTGATAATGGGATTGGGTACGCCGGCTGATTTGGACGTGGGAGTGCAATATCTCCGGTCCAGGCCGGTCTGCGGATCTCTAGAGGGTACTTGGGTATGGATATGAGCCGGGACAGAAACTTGCTTTTCGGGGTTTTCGCCGTCCAATTGCGCGGGGTGTTTCCCGAGCAATTGGTGGAAGTGTCGGCGGCCTGGTCGGCTGACCCATCCATTTCCGTTGCCCAGCGCATGGTCGACAGGAAAATTCTTACACCTGAGGACAAGGCGGCGCTTGAAAAACTTGTCGATGACGCCGTGCGCGCCCATGGCGGCAATTCCGGCGAATTGCTGGGGCTGTTCGGGGGCGAGCAGCACGTCGAGAAGATCTTTTTCAACGGTGCAACCTCCAGTTACCTCGATAATGTGGACACCTCCCCCATGGAAGCCGGGGGCGCGATGTTCGGCAGCGGACAGCCCATTTCCGGTGTCAGCGAGGCTCCGGGCCGCTATACCCTGGTTTCCCACCACGCCAAGGGCGGCATGGGAAGGGTGCTGATCGTCCATGATGAGCATCTTGGCCGCAATATCGCCCTCAAAGAACTGCTGCCCATGGGCACGTCGGGTGGGGGCTCGGACAAGCCCACCCCCATCCGCCAGTCCGCATCGCTGATCGCCCGGTTCCTCCAGGAGGCGCGGATTACGAGCCAGTTGGAGCATCCCGCCATTGTTCCCGTGTACGAAATGGGCCGCCGCGAGGACGGCACCCTCTACTACACCATGCGGCTCGTGCGCGGCAAGACCTTTTCCGCCGCTCTTCGGGAATGCGCGGGGCTCGACGCGCGTCTGGCGCTGCTCTCCAATTTTGTGAGTCTTTGCCAGGCCATTGCCTATGCGCACAGCCGCGGCATCATTCACCGCGACATCAAGCCGGCGAACGTCATGCTGGGCCAGTTTGGCGAAACCGTCGTGCTCGACTGGGGCCTAGCCAAACTGCGCGACGCCGAAGATATTCATGTCGAGGATATCAAGGAGACGCTTAATTCCTTCGAGGTTGGGGGAGATTCTCCCGAGCCGATGACCGCCTACGGCCGCGCGCTGGGCACACCGCATTACATGCCGCCGGAGCAGGCCGCCGGTCTCATTGATGAAATTGACGAACGGTCGGACGTGTATTCCCTGGGCGCGGTGCTGTACGAAATTCTCACCGGAACCACCCCCCATTCAGGAAAGAACACGCGGGAAATCATTGAAAAGGTGCTGCATGAGGCGCCGTTGCCGGTCTTGCAGACCACCCCGGATGCGCCGCCCGAACTGGCCGTCATCTGCGAAAAGGCACTAAATCGGGGCGCCGCGGACCGTTACCAGTCGGCGAGCGAGCTCGCCGCCGAGGTGGAAAGGTTTATCCAGGGCAGCCTCGTGCGCGCCTACCGTTATTCCCTGCGCCAGATCCTTGCCCACTACTACACCAAGCACCGCCCGCTCATAAACACCGCGCTGGCCTGCACCGTGCTGCTGGTCGCCGTGGTGGCCGCCTCCTATGTCAGCATTCTCCATGCGCGCAACCGCGAACATGAGCAGCGCCTGGTTGCAGAAACGGCCCGTCAGAACGAAAACACGGCCCGCACCCTGGCCGA
This sequence comes from Candidatus Hydrogenedentota bacterium, assembly GCA_903893795.1. Classification (GTDB taxonomy): domain Bacteria; phylum Hydrogenedentota; class Hydrogenedentia; order Hydrogenedentales; family CAITNO01; genus CAITNO01. The sequence continues at coordinate 51,707 of CAITNO010000145.1, forward strand.
GCGGAAAACCTACCAGTCCCAGATACACCTGGCGCAGGCGCACATCCGGGAGAAGGATTTTGGGCGCGCCACCGACACACTCTGGGAAACCGCCGAAAAAGAGCGCGGATGGGAATGGGGTTACCTGCTGAACCGCGCCAATCCCGACGTGTACACCATCGAAAGCCCCAATTCGAACCTGTTCTCCGCCGTGTTCAGCCCCGACGGAAAGCGGATTGGCACCAACACGGCACCGGGCGCACCGTCCATTTATGAAGCCCTGACCGGCAAGAAACTCGTCACGCTGGAGGGCGGTGCGGAAACTTACGCCCAGACCGCCTTCAGTCCCGACGGCACCAAATACATGGGAATCAGTTGGGAAGGCATGGTAAACCTGTGGGACGCGGCGACGGGCAAGCGGTTGCACCGCTTCCCGCTCAACGCCCAAGGCTACAGCGCGGTCTTCGATCCCACCGGAAACTTCCTGTTTGCCGGCGCGGGCGACCGCAAGGTGCATGTTTTTGACCTGCAAAGCGGCGCACCGGCCTATGAACTCACCGGCGACACCGGCCCGATCGACTTGGTGGTGCTGAGTCCAAAACCAAACCGGCTCCTGACCACCGCACAGGGGGGCGTCGGACAGCTCTGGAACCTTGAAACCAAGACCCCGATCTTTACCATCAACGGCGAACTGCCGGTGTTCAGCCCCGATGGGTCGCGCATCGCCGTGGCGCAGGAAAAAGAGGCGATCGTGCTGGATGCCGAAACCGGCGCAGAACTGGTTCGTCTCAAGGGACACACGCAGCAAATCTATGAGATCCGCTTTAACGGCAACGGAAGCCAACTGCTTACGTCATCGCAAGACGGTTCGGCCCGGCTCTGGGACTTGGCGTTGGCGAAGGCAGTCCAAACCTTCAAAATGCCTGAAAAAGCACCCGTGGCTAACTCTTTCTTCCTTAATGAGGAGGGTTATGTGCTGGCCATCTCCACCGACAATCAGTCTGTGCTTTTTGATGCGCAGACAGGCTCCTGCATCTCACGGGTACAGGGCCGGGGACAGGCGCTGAACCTGGCCACCCTTCAGCCCGGTGGATCCTTGCTGGCCTTGACCTCCGACAACCACGCCCTTCAGGTGCTGAATCCGCTGGCACCGACGGGTGTGGAGTGCATGGTTTCTAGGCTGGGCAATGACGATGGATTATTCCGAAACATTTCCGCTTCAGCTTCTGGAGAGCGGATGGCCTTTCTCCGAGATAGAAACATCGAAAGAATCTGGCTTGTGAACACGGACACTAAGCAGGGTGCGTGCTCATTCTCAGCTAGTTTTGGTGGCAATCCCGACCTGCCCTTGCTCAGCGATGACGGGTTGCGATTGGCCATGACTGTGGATGCCCACACAGTTGCGGTTGTGGCCAATCCAGACTCCACCAACCCGTCCTTAACAGTTTTCGCAGGGCATGCGGCGCCACTAGAGTCGATTTCGCTCGGCCCAGAAGGCCGTACCGCGGCCAGTGCCGACACCGCCGGTGAGATTTGCCTCTGGAGCAGCAAAGACGCCCAGGTCATACGGCGGTGGAAAGCGCATGAGGGCGCTGTGACACACATGGAGTTCAGCCAAGACGGCCAGCGTCTGCTTTCCTGCGGGTTGGATGGCCAGATTTCGATTTGGTCTTGCGACACGAGCGAGAAACTGCGAGCATTTGAACGGCAGGACAAGGGAATTGCCTCGGCGGTGTTCAACGAGGGCGAGACACGGATTCTCTCCTTGGATGTGGGAGGTATCGCCCAAATTTGGGATGCAGAACATGGAAAGCCTATTGGTAAGGTTGTAGGCGGCCAGGCTATGGCAATTGCCGATAATTCCACATCTGCTGTTGAGCTCGGTTTCTTGCCGGGAGGCAGCCACTTTATGACGCGGCTTCCCGGAGAAGGGGGGCGCTTGTGGGACGCCGCTACTATGACGCCGCTACTATTCTTTAATCAAACTGAACGAGTACTTCCGTTACGCGACAGTCATTCCATGGCCATAGCCGACCGGTCTGGCAACTTGCGTACGGTGCTTATGTCCGGCACGCCGGGTGGTGCGGCTCTAGACCGCGCTGATTTCCGGCGGTATCAGACCGAGTGGGCATCCCGAACAGCAATAAGTACACCGAAGGGTGCGAACACAAACTTCATCTTCATTAGCCATGAGGACTTGGTTCACGGGATCGAGGGCTTGGTGGAGTTGTCTAATATGCCTGGACAGGCGATGCTTTGCGTCAAAGCGGAGTCTAGATCCCAAGCAGTAGCCGCGATGCTGTTAAACGCAGGAGACCTCATCACCGCTATCAATGACACCCCGTGTGCCGATGGCGTAGCGCTTAAGACAGCACTTGAAATCGCATCGGGGCGCTTGTCCCAAAACTCAAAGTCAGGGCTGACGCTTTCAGTTCTTCGGAATACCCAAGAGCGTCGGCTCTGCTATTGGACACTGGCGCTGGCGCGCGAAGAGGTCGCGGTAACGCTGACTCGTGATGAGGCCCTTTGGCTTATGCAACATGAAATCGACAGCACACCCGTCCACTTTGCGGTGCATCCAGATTTAACATGGCTTCCCGTACTTTTCTCGCCGGAGGATACGGCGTCTGTCAAGGCCCATCTTGTGGATTCATCGGTGCTGACTGCCGTTGACGGCATGCCCTGTGCCAGTGTTCCGGCGTTGAGGCAGACACTGCTCGACCTCAAACAGCGCGTTGCATCGGGTGCCACTGTCAAATTCGTACAGACATTCCGAGACGGGGTGTGCCGGGAACTGACACGCTCCTTCACAGTAGAGGAAAAATAGGGTATAATTGTATAGGGTGCGGTTTTTTCAGGGTAACCGCGAAAGAGTACAAATGGGTGAGTGAGTACGTTTCTCATGGCGAGAGGCGGGTTGATCAAGGTGTTTGCCCGGAGCGGGCAAAGAAAGGAGAGTGGCAAATGGGTAGAATAATTCGATGCCTGTCGGCAGTTTTACTGGTGCTGGCATGTTCCGGGGTCGCTTTTGGCGAGGAACTGAGCAGTGCCACCGTGCAGAGCTGTACAATTCAACGGACTGATGCAACCCAGACGGCACTGAGTCAGTGGGGCGACAACGTTGTGATTACTTCTGTGCTCACCCGGGGCCAGGCGCTGGAAACGCTGTTTTCCAACAATGTGCAGCTTTCTGACTTGGTGGCGCAATGGAAGCAGAATTTTGAAACCACTCCCCCCGCCGTGGCCGATGCGCAGGAAATAAAGGCCGCACTGAATGTGCTGGTGCGCGCTTTTGCCTCGGACAGGAGGCTGAACTGGAGTGCCCAAGATGTGCTAATTGGGGCGTGGGCGGATCTGCCGGGGAGCCCCATCTACAAAAAAAAGATCCGCGGGGCCTTTGAGATTCTGAAGGCGGACGGCCTGATGTGTCTTTCATTCCTGAATCGTTCAGAGGAGGAAGAGGCACCGCAGGCCCTGGTGACGGCCATGGTGAATGTGCTCGACAATCCAACCCTGTCCATGCTGACCCATTTTGACCTGTACACCACCGGTTCTGCCCCGGACCAGTATTCCGACTCGGATTTGGACCTGCTCATCTACGCCATGGATGAGGTGCAACTCATCCGCACCGAACAGCCGGATCGCAGCACGCAGGTGACCACCATAACGGCGCCTGTTGCGTCCAGTGCTTCGGGACTAGGTGCATCCTCCGGGACCTTCGGAGTGGCTGCGGCATCCGGTTCATATTTCTGCTGTAGCAGAACCACTAGGTCTTGCGTTGGGAATTCCACTGGTGGAAAATGCAGCATCTGCGGTAGTACCTGCTGCCTTGGGAGCACTTGGTGCCCGTGATTGCAGTCTAGCAACACTCGAGATTCAATTAACATCGCCCCTGTCGGTTGTTTGCCGACAGGGGCGTTCTGCTTGATGCGGACAATGGCGCGGAGCGGGTCGGAAGGAATGCTTCTGTACTTCTATGTCTCAAAATCACCGCAAGACGCGAAGATTCTAATTAATGTGGGGCGGACATTCCTGTCTGCCGTCTTTGGTCAAGCAACCCGGAAGGCGGACAGGAATGTCTGCCCCACACTTCCTTCTGAATTCTGTCTGAATTCGAACCCCTTTGGCTGCGGCTCTGCGGCTCCAAGCAATTGGGGGCGAAGTTTACACCCGCCCAACGTCCCCCTAAGTTCCCCTTTCCACGGCGGACTTAAGAGCTTCCCACACTTGAGGTTATGTGGGTTGCCAAAACTTGGCACGGGGCCGAATGGCACTGACTTAAGGCGCAAGTCTTTCTATTTTATGTGTTTGCGTTTTGTTACACCGGGGGTTGTGGCTTCGAGTATCTGCAGGGACGTGGTCCTTATGTCCTCCAGCAGCATCTCCAGTTTCCTGTGCTCGTCA
>CAITNO010000146.1 GCA_903893795.1 Candidatus Hydrogenedentota bacterium
ACTTGACACGAATCATTGAATGTCGTATTATATCCACGTCGTGCCGAGGTAGCTCAGTTGGTAGAGCAGCGGACTGAAAATCCGCGTGTCGGCGGTTCAATTCCGCCCTTCGGCACCATTCTTTTTGTCTATGCGAGCCGGGATAGCTCAGTCGGTAGAGCGCGTCACTCGTAATGACGAGGTCCGGGGTTCGATTCCCCGTCCCGGCTCCAGTTTTAGCGCGCGGCGCGAAGCAGTTCCTCTGGAACCTGTTTCGCGCCGTTTGTTTTTTTGGGGAGAGTTGCTGTGCTTCCGCGCAAATTACGCGGGGAAACTCGGTGGCGGGAAGTGGTTCAACCGAAGCTATACAAAGTTGAAAATCAAGTTGCCGCCGGGTATTATATGCCGTGAGATTCAAGAAAACCCAGTAATCCAAGCAAGGTGTAAGAATATGGAATCGAAGCAGTCATTCAGCACGTCCCAGGTGGCCAAATATTGCCACGTCACCGCCGACACCATCCGTAAATGGGCCGAAGCGGGGCGCATTCGCGTGTTCAAGACGCCCGGCGGGCACCGTCGTATACGGCGTGAAGATCTGGTCCGCTTTCTGCGCGAGAACAGCATTCCTATGCACGAGGACCTGGACAACTCGGGGGTGAAGATTCTTGTGGTGGACGATGAAAAGGCGGTGCTGTCCGTCATTCGCCGCTTTCTTGAACGCGCCACGACGCCGTTTCAGATTGAGGTGGCCATGGACGGTTTTGACGCGGGCCATCAGGTGGCCACGTTCCGGCCCGACATCATCTTCCTTGACCTGCGCCTCCCCGGCATTGACGGCTTTGAAGTATGCCGCCGCATCAAGACCAACGCCGACTCCTCCTCTTCGCACGTCATTGCCATGACCGGTTACTACGAGGGCGACGTTGCCCAGCGCGTGATCGAATTGGGCGCTGTCATGCTCGTTCAGAAGCCCTTTACCCCCGACGACCTCCGGCGCGCCTTGGCCAAGGTTGGCGTCGAGGTCAATTAGTTTTCGGTGGACGCCTCGTCCAAATCTCGGGCCCCATCGGGCCCGGTTCCCATTCGCAGGACTGTGCAGGGCGAGATCATTCGCACCGTCTTTGAGGATGCGCAGCGTCCCCTGTCCTCCCGCGAGGCGCATGAACTGGCGCTCAAGATTCAACCGCGCATCGGCATAGCCACGGTTTACCGCGCCATCAACCGTTTTATCGAGGAGGGCCTTGTCACTCCGGTGGACATTCCGGGCGTGGGCACCCACTACGAGGCGGCCGGCGGTTCGCACCACCATTATTTCTACTGCGGCGGCTGCGGACGGGTATATGTGATCCCCGGCTGCCCGGGACAGATCAGCGCGATGCTGCCGCCCGGTTTTCGCATGGAGCGGCATGACATCGTGCTGCATGGCCGCTGCCGCGATTGCGCGGTATAGCCTGTTGCAAGAAGGTCATTGTGAAACTTCCTTTCGACAACAACCCCAGCCAACCTTCCGCGCGGGCGCTGGAAGAGGCCCTGCATGCAGCCCGCGCGTGCGAGCACTGCATAGACGTGCTGCCGCTCGGTCCGCGCCCTGTCGCGCGCGCCTCCCTGACGGCACGTCTGTTGATTGTCGGCCAGGCGCCGGGCACGCGGGTGCATGAAACCGGCATTCCCTGGAACGACCCCAGCGGTGACCGGTTGCGCCAGTGGATGGGCCTGGACCGCGACACTTTCTATGATGAATCGCGCATCGCCATCATACCCATGGGCCTGTGCTATCCCGGCCGCGACGCCCACGGCGGCGATGCGCCGCCCCGTTCCTGCTGCGCACCTTTGTGGCATGCCCGCTTGGTCCCGCTGCTTCCCCGTCTGGAATTGATTCTGCTTGTGGGTGGATATGCCCAGGCCTATTACCTCGGCGACAGTGTCGGCGCCTCTCTCACGGAGACGGTGCGCCACTGGCGCGACTTCCAGCCCGACTTCCTTCCGTTGCCCCATCCTTCCTTCCGCAACAACGCCTGGCTCAAACGCAATCCCTGGTTTGACGCGGAGGTGCTGCCCCACCTGCGCGAACGGGTGGCGGAACTGGTGAAACAAGACGGGGAGTAAGGGCAACCGGGGCAGAGGACCAAATTACCTTGCAATTTGATACCAGCGGTTCAAAACTGCAAGGGAATTCTTGGAAATGACCTATTGAAACGAAGCATCGCCTGGTAGTCCAGCCGTTCTTCCAGTAGTCCAAGTTCTCGTTTTAGGCCAATGACTACTCCGCCAGATTCCACCCGGTGAGCGATACCTTGGGCAGGCCACCAGCAAGGGCGTACATGGGGACGGTGGCCGTCAGGTTGCGTGTTTCGCCGGGGAGCAGGGCAAAATAGTTGTCACTCCAGAAGGTAGGTCCCGCCTCGCGGTCGGTGGCGGTGTTGACCACTGCCAACTGAACGAGAAAGGCGATGGTGTCACCTGTGTTGTGCACGGTGACGGCCAGTTTCTTCTCGTCGTCGGCCGAGGGCAGTGACGCAAGCGTCATTTCCAGGTGCGCCGGTTTGAGGCTCTGGAGCCCGGTGAAGACGGCACGGCTCTTGGGCAGCGTGGCGTAGATGTCGCCGCGCTCAGTGTCGCGGCCGGGGATGTCAAGCGTCTTGGAGAGCCAGTAGAAGTTGTCGGACAGGGCGTTGCCGTCTTTGTCGGACAGGTCGAGGCGCAGGAACCAGGGGTCGGAAATATTTGCCGGCACCTCTACGGCAAAGGCCTTTTCCCCGCCGTCCTCGCCGATATTCAGCCTCATGTCTTTGGCCCACACCTGCTTGCTGTCCATGTCATACACCGCGGCGTGGAGGCTGAGTCCGGAGACGGCCTGGCGCAGGCTGTTGGTGACGTAAACGGAGTTGTCGTTGTAGGCGTAGAGCGCATGCACCGGTGTGCAGGCTTTCTTGGCGCCGTAATAGGCGGCCGTCCCGCGCAGATACCAGTCCACGTACTGCCAGGTCATGGCGGCAGGCCATGCCGCGTCGTACTTCCAGGTGGTGATGCCGGTGGCGGTATATTTGTTCTTCGCATAGGCCTCAAACATGCCGCGGGCGCTGTTGTAGTTCATCGCGTAGGCCTTGCTGCAGAAGTCGTCGAAGTTGGCCGCCTCCCCGTATTGGAGATTCATGGACTTTACCACCGCGTCAAAGTAATCGGCGCCCTGCGTGACCGTGTGGAACGACCACGCATCGGTTTTCATGGCGGGCCAAAGCTGGTCTTCGGGCATCATCTGGCGGATGCTGTCGCGGACGGCCACGATGCCGCCAATGCCGCCAGACTGGGCAAAACCCCAGGCCACGTCATGCTTGCGCTCAGTGTAATGGTAGTGAGCCGGACTGGCGTAGGTCCACAGTTCGCGCGTGCCCGTGCGGGTGCCGCCTGTCTTGAGCCGTGTGGCGATGTTGAAGGTGCCCGAGTGGGGCTGATAGGTGCGGTCCACGCGGTATTTCTCTATGAGGCCGCGGTACGCCGTGTCCAGTTTGTCCGTGGGGAAGGTCTCGTCGTGGGCGAGAAAATGGGCCAGGCAGGGATGGGTGCGCACGCGCAGCATCATGTCGTCGATGCAGGCGATGGCCAGGTCCTCGTCCAGTATGCTGCGGCCGAAGATCTGCTGCGTGACCATGACGCCCATCTCGTCGCAGAGGTTGTAGAAATCCTCCGTCTCGCGGATGGAGAAGCCCTCGGAGCGGAGCATGTTCAGATTGGCCTCGCGGGCGTAGCGGATGAGGGCGGCGTAGCGGTCGTGGGACAGGTTGAGCATCATGTCCGAGGTCATCCAGGCCCCGCCGCGGATGAGGATGGGCTTGCCGTTGACCTGGTACTCGCGCCAGTGCTCCTTGTTGATGGACGAGGTGATTTCGCGTATGCCGAAGCGGACATGGGCCGTGTCGGACACCTGTTTTCCGACCTTGAACTCCATGTTCATGTCATAGAGTGCCTGCGGTCCCAGGGGATGGGGCCACCACACGCGCGGGTTGGCGATGGTGAGTTCCTTGCAGGTTTCGGGATTGAAGAAGACTTCTCTGTTTTCCCCTGGTTGCAGGGTGAGTTCCTGCGCCAGCCGGATATTCTCAATGGTGGCGGACAGGGCTCCGGTGACGGGCTTGTCGGTGTTGTTGCGCGCGTAGACAGAAAGGGTCAGTTGGGCCGACACCAGGCCGGGCACGTCGAGTTTGGAGGCGGCATAGGCATGTCGCAGCGAGACGGGACCCTGCTCGCGCAGGTGCACCCCCTGCCAGATGCCCATGTTCATGTCGGGCGGCTGGGGGTTGTGGTCGTCCCAACCCGTGGTGGCCTCCACCTGCTTGGTGTGGGGCAGTTTGTCCGTGCGCAGTCCGGGCGGGATGATTTCGACGGCCAAAGCGTTGGTCTTGCCGGGCTGCAGCAGCGCGGTCACGGGGAATTCAAAGCTGCGGAACATGCCGCGGACGGTTTCAGCGCCTGCCACGAGTTTGCCGTTCAGCCAGATATTGGCCTCGTAATTGATGCCGTCGAAGTGCAGTGTGAAGACACGGTCTCTGGCGGCGGCCGGCGCGGTGAATTCGGTGCGGTACCACCAGTGACTGCGGAAGGGGCTGTCCTCCTTCATCACCAGCCACAGGTCGGGCTGATACCCCGGAATGTTCTTGAGATTTGTGCCGTAATACGGGTCCGGATAGACCTTGTTGTCCACCAGTGCCGCGAGCACGGTTTTGGGCACGCTGGTGGGATACCAGGCGCCCGCGTCAAAACCCGGCAGGGAAATGGAGGTGCCGTCGGCCGTGATTTGTGCGGCGGACTGCAGCCGCCAGTTGTCTTTGAGGGCCAATGAAGTATCATCGGCTGTGCTCAGCGCAGTGGCCGCCAGGATGCTTGCAAACAGGCCCAAGTGTGACGTCTTCATGTCGCTCTCCTAGTATTCGCCCATGGTGGATGGCGCGAAGGGCGCCCTGTCATTGCTTCGCTTCGCTCGCAATGACGGATGCTCTCTCATTGATACCCTTTTTCCTTCAGCCGCTGGTTGGCCTGTTCCAGCTCACCCAACTGCCAACTGCGGGCGTTGGTGGTTGAAACATTCACGTAGGATTCCTGAAAGGGCAGGTCGAACACCCACAGCGCGGAGAGGGGCACACCGGCCTCCTCAATGGCCGCCAGCAGCTTGTCGAACTCCTGGTGCGCCTTTTCCGGTCCGCCGTTCTTCTCATCGTCCGCCGCGCCGAATTCGCCCACAAAGAGGCCTTTGCCGGTCTGTTCGGACGCTTTCATGCACAGTTGCAGGACTTCGAGATAACTCGTTTCTTCCTGATTGAAGCGTTTTTCCGCGCCGAAGGGATAGACGTGGATGCTGAACAGGTTGATGGGGTCGGGCGTCATTTCGATGAGGTTCTTCACCAGTTCCTCGCGCGTGTCCTGCACCCAGGCATCCTTGCGGCGCAGGTGCTCGGCGGCGTTCCGGGGCAGACTGTGCCCGGTGGTGATGGGGTGGACCTTGTCAATCTTCCGGATGGCGTCGCTGAATTCGCGGCAGGCCGTCAGGACCATGTCGGATGTCAGGTCATCTGCCGGGCCGCGTTCGGCCCGTGAGCCCAGATAAGGCACCACCGGGGGACGGAGTTGCGCCGCATTGGGAAGGTCCACGCCCAAACTGTACTCGTTGCCCAACTCCCACGCCCAGAGGACCGGGGAATTCACATAGCGGCCGACCACATCGGAAATGTACTTGCGCATGAACGCGATGGTCTTGCTGTTCGGGTCGCCCCAGGCGCTGCGCGGTTCATCCACCACGTCGGGCACGGCCGTGTCGTACCAGAACAGGCTCGGGATCAGACCGATCTTGCGCTGTTCCGCGGCCTTCACAAAGGCATCCATCAACCGGAAATAGCTGTCCGGATCATTCTTGTACAGGTCATACTCTTTGGGCCAGAAGGGACAGGCGGAGAAACGGATGAAGGGGATGCCGCGCTTCGCCAGTTCGTCCAGCCCCGCCTCGTAGCTGGTGTCCTCCGCTTTGGCAATGGTGCGGCTGAACGCGCTGAAATAGTTGATGCCGACGGCGCGGTAGGGCTTGCCGTCGCGCAGCACGACACCCTTCTCGCCGATGCTGATGGGCGGCGGCGCGGGCGCTGCCGGTGTGGCGCTCTTCTCTTCGGCGAAGGCCATCGCCGCGCAGCCGAGAACAAGCGCCACGCCAAGAACGGATTTTGCATTAATACGCATATCTGACTCCATACTCCAGACCGCAGCCGTCATTGCGAGCAAGGCGCGGCAATCTCATATCCGCCAAGGCCTAAACCACGCGCGTCATTGCGAGCGAAGCGCGGCAATCACTTGGAACCAAAGCCCAGGGTCCAGGCCATTGCGAGAACGAGATTGCCGCGCTTCGCTCGCAATGACGGTGATGACGTTTACTCGATAACCAGAACGTTGTGGATTTGCAGGCCGCCGATTTTCGCCTTCAGCACGCCGTTGCTCCAGGACCAGTCCAGTCCCGCCTCGTCGGGGGCCAGGAAGCAGCGCTTCGGTTTTTCGGGCATGGGGACGGTGACCGTGAAAGTACCGGCGTCGGGCACCTGCTCCACCATGTGGCGGCTGGGGGAGAGGTAGCCGCCGGTGGAGCGGTTGACGAACTGAATGAGCGTTTTGCCGTCTTTCTTGCGCGCGGCCATCTCGACCCACCACGGTCCGTCGACGTGGATGAGCGGCGTCACGTCAAGTGCGTTGAGCATGTCGCCGATGAACCTGCGCAGACCGGGATAGTGCCCGGCGAGGTAGGCGTCGAAGATGTCGCCGTAGGCGGCGGTCACCATGCCCTTGCCCACGCGGTTGCGCGTGGCGGCGGGGAAGTCGCGCTTGTCCAACTGCGGGTCGCGCTCGGAGAGCATCACGGCCAGGGTCTCGGCGGTGGTGGGCTTGGTCGGCTGGAACGGTCCGCAGGCATTGACTGACTCGCCCTGCACGGGAAGCCACCCGCCCTGGGGTGCTTCGGCGCGCTTTTCCACACCAGCGATGTCAGCGTACTGGTCGGCCACAAAGGTGCCGCTTAGGACCAGTTTGCCGCCGTTGGTGACGTATTCCTTCAGTTTGGCCTTCAGGCTGTCGGGCACATTCTTGGCCTCGGGCACGATCACCACCGGATATTCGGACAGATGGGCCGACAGGGTTTCCTCGTTGAGAATGTCGGCGCTGTAGCCGTTTTCGAGCACGGCGTGCAGCGCGCCTTCCATGGCGCGGTTGGCGCGGCCGAAGTTGTACAGCGGGTCGTTGAACTCATAGTAGGAGCTTTCGCTGTGCAGAATCGCCACCTGGGGGATGGTCTGCGTCTTGTGGCAGAACTGCTGGCGCTTGCGGCAGAACTGGGCCACCTGTGCCAGCACGTCCTGGTGCCATTCCAGGAGGCGGCCGGAGCGCACCGGTGTGTCGTAGATGAAAATGGACCCGCCCTGCGCCAGCACGGTGGCCAGTTCCTGGCACATGTGCGGCACGGTCTTGAAAGTCCAGCCCTGTTCGCCAGTCTGCAGGAAGCTCCAGGCCATCAGGTCCCAGGGCTTGCCGCGGCTGCCCATGAACCGCGCCTCGGCCATGGCCCGTTCCGCGCCGAAGGAGGGGTCAAAATCGCCGCTGAGATAGTCGATCGGCGCCTGCATTTGTTCCGGCTGGCGCACGCTGTACATCCAGTTGCTGGTGACCATGCAGGTCGGTTTCGCCTGGTGAACTGCTTCGACGTAGCGCGTCACGTGCTGGACAAACAGCTCGCGGTTGAATTGGAGCCACTCCTGCCAGTGCGCGTCACTGGATTTCTTCGGGATTTCGGCGATGCCTGTCTTCTCGGTGAATGCCTTCTGGCAGGCGTCGCTCCAGTCGGGTTTGCAGGCCCAGTTCTCTCCATCAATCCACATGCCGTCGATGTCATACTCCTTGACGACCTCCAACAACTGCGGAATGAGCAGTTCCTCGTCGTACTTGCTCATACGGCTTGTGTTGTTGGGGTCGGGCTTGCCGTTGGCATTGATGCGCGCCCATTCGGGGTGCAGTTCAATCGCGCGCGTGTCCCACACGCCGGAATAATGGATGGACAGCGGGATGCCCATGTCCTTCGTCACCTTGCGCCAGACCTTGAGCGCGTCGTTGACGATGCCCGGCGAGGGCGAGCCCACCTTGGTGGGATACCCGGCATAGCCGGGATGCCCCTTGCAGTCGTACTGCACAAAGTCGGGCTTCACGAGGTCCAGCATCGCGCGGATGTGCTCTTCGGTCGTTTCCCGTCCCAGTTCCGTGTCCTTGGCACCGGCGTGCAGGTCGTAGTGCAGGCCGAAAAAGGCATTCTCGTGCCAGTTCGGCGGTGCGGCCTTCTCCTCCGCAGCGCAAACGCCGCCAGCCACAGCGACCATCGCCCAAACACCCAGCATTGCCGTAATACGATTCATGTGGATTCCTTTCCATGCGGGAAATGCCCTTTCCCGTCGTGCCGAGCAGAAAGCATACCGAAACCCGCCTCGCGCTTCCAGCGGCGGAAAAGAGCCGCCGTTTGATTCCGCCAAAGCGGCCCGTTATCCTTTTGCCCGTAGTGGCAGTTGCGGGGAAAGTTGAAGGAGTGGTTTTGTGGAAGCGGCATCCTGCCGCTTTCTTCCCCACGCCCGGGTCGCAGAAGAACGCGTCGGGATGACGCGCCGCGGACTGCACTACCGTCATTGCGAGCGAAGCGCGGCAATCTCGTCCTCGCAATGGCCCGGACCCTGGGCCGTAGTTCCAAGAGATTGCCGCGCTTCGCTCGCAATGACGGTGGCGGTTTTGCTCGCCAAAGCCCAGGGGACTCGGGTACAGGCACCCGTTTCCGATACGCGCCGGTGTTGACCTCCTCTGGCCATGGGCGGAAACGGGAGCCAGTCCCCTGGCGGCTTTCTGCCGCGAATCGCCGCCGTGGGTAGAGGTTGCCGGGGTGTCGGCATGGCTTGCCGAAGTCTCGGTAGGACTTGCCGGGGTATCGGCAGGGCTTTCCGGGGCGTCGGTGGGGTTTTCCGGGGTATAGGTAGAGTCTGCCGGAGTGTCGGTAGGTGCTACCGGAGTTTCGGCAGGTGCTGCCGGGGTGTTGTTACGAACTACCAGGGTGTCGGCACGGGCTTCCGAAAGGGCCTTTTCGGCGGTATGGACCGCCGCAAGGGTGACTTAAGTCATTTAGCAAAAGGGAGATAGGGCCATGGCAAGGTTTCCAGAGGGTGAGGCGGAGATTGTGAGCCTCGCACAGAGCATCGCAAGCGGTCTGGCGGTCAACATCGCGCTGTACAACACCTCGCCGGTGAGTCCGGCAGCCCTCCAGGCGGATTTGGACGGGTTTATCAGCGCCCGGAGCGCGGTCACGAACGGTCGGGCATCGCTCAAGCAGTCCGTGACCTCCAAGAATGACGCCCTCAAGCTGCTGGTGGACGACATGAAATCGATCCTGCGCTACGCCGAGAACACCGCCCACTACGACGATGCCAAACTGAAACTGCTGGGCTGGGGCGGACCCGCCGCGGCCAGGGCGCTGGTGCCGCCCGGACAGTGCCGCATCCTCGAAGCACCCCGGCAGGGCGAGGGATGGGTCTTCCTGGACTGGAAACAGCCGGCCGACGGCGGCGCCGTCGCCAGCTACAAGATACAGCGGCGGCTGCGCGCCGGGGGAACCTGGCACGACGTCGGGCTGGCCATGGAAAGCGAAACCACGCTCCATGATCAGGAGCGCGGCAAGGAATGGGAATACCAGGTCATCGCGGTGAACAAGGCGGGGGAGGGCCCGCCGAGCAACACCGTCATGGCGGTATTGTGAAAGGATGAAGGCTGAAGGGCAAGGGCTAAAGAGCGAAGAGTGAAGTATCGTCCGTCCTTGTTCTCCTTGCCCTTCGCCCTTCGCCCTTTGCACTTCGTACTTCGTACTTCTTTGCACCGTCGTGGCCGTGCTGTAACTCCGTCGTCACCGCCCCCATTTAACACAACCCCGGCCCCCCTCGCGTGTGCCAGGGGTCTTGTCATATTTTGTCTGACAGCCGGATTAGCGCAGTCTGTACATCGACAAATTAGAAGCCGATGATTCGATTATGTCTCCGTCCACTTCATATTCGAGTTTGCGCAGATTCTCTCCATACAGGAAACGGCCCTCTATTATGTCGTCAATGCGGTGATCCTTGATTCCCCTGGAAAGTTCAAGGGCAATATATTGGGCAAGTGAATCGTGTCGCCCTGTTCCTTTCCCGCCCTTAAGCTTGTCTATATACGCAAAGTCCTCAGGAAACTGCTGCTCGAAACGGATGGCTATTTGATAGGGCGTCAAGAATGGCCTTTCAAAATGATGGCCGGGGTCATGAGACTGCACGTTTAGTACTTGTACGATCTTCGCGTCCATATCCAAGTCATTCCACATTGACATCGTATTCCCTTTCTGTTCGCCGTGCTGGCATCCTGTCGGTGGACGGAGGTTCCTCGACCCCAAGCGGGACCTTGAGACCACCTGTCTAGAACTTTTCGAGGTTGTTCTTCTTTTCATCCTGCTTTTGTCGTTCTGCTGCCTGTGCCTTCTCCTTCAGTTCCTCAAAAGCCCGGATATTCACGTAGTATTGGACCCTCTTGATTCGATCATAATGAAGTTCCTCCGTCTTGCCGAGCCACTCTGCCCTCTCCGACGTTAGGCTCGTTGGCGCGCCGTACTTGCTAACCAATTTTGCGTAGAGCGGGTCTTCGTCACCAAGCTTGTCAGCGCTGTAAGCAGCGGCAATGGATATCGCCATTGGTTCTCCGCTGTCCACGCCGAAGAAAAAAGACGCTTCACTGAAGGGTTCCTTTAGTGATACCGAGAAACCTCTTTCATAAGGCCTGCCGGCAATGGTAGTCCTGACAACCCACTGCGGCACATCAAAAATGACGTTTTTGTTGAAGTCCCTCACACCATTTAGGAGGCCACTTGCGCCCAGTTTTTGCTCAACAGACTCAGGTGTTTCCCTAAAGGTAATGCCCAATGGATTGAACGTGATATCAGTCCGCACCGGCTCAACAGCCGTGGCCTCTGGTCCTTTTTCCTCGGCAGCCCCCACCTTGTTCGCTTCTGATCCTTCCGCGCCAGGGCCGACCCCAGAGTCATTAGACGGATTCAATGAAGTTGACAGCAGCAGCTGGAAAGTCACGGGCTCTGGCTTGTTCGCATAAACATGCTGAAGCATTACCGAATTCTCATCGGGCTGAGCGTTCGTTTCACTCACACCCGTGTCTTTGTTTATGCCCTTGACTTCAATCCCGCTGTATTTGACCTCAAACGTGTCCCCGCCGGTGCTTATTGCGAACTGCACGATGAAGGTCAACTCAACCTTGCCTTGACTAAATATGGCTTTTGCCTTCTTGACCAAATCCTCCGTCAGTGTCATTCCTTCCAGTTCCGCACCCACAAATTTGTCGTAATCAAGGTGCCCCCTGAACTGGACTGTCTTTCTATTCTGCGAATCCTTGATCATTGACCACTCACGGTTAGCGAAGTATCCGTAACCGTCGAGCGCATCGCCGACCGTTACCGACTTGTCAATTGCCAAGGTTCCACTCTTGACAGCTTTCACCGATGGATCCTTGGAGTCTTTGGCCGTGGTGACCCTACTTTTGGCCACTTTGGCTTCCGCTCGGGAGGATCCGGGACGCGGTGGCGCAGTGTTCTCGAAATACGGCTGGAACAGGATAAATCCGACAAGTACAGCCAAGACCATGCTCACGGGTATGGCAATCAGTTTTCGGGTTCCCTGCCGTAACAAGAGGTAGAGCGGAAAAATCCAATAGTACAGAAGCCCACCTCCAACGACCCAGAGTATCACCTTGTTGCGCGGTATCTGGCGCTTAATCGCGTCCATGAGAAGAAAAGTTAAGCATGCGATCATCAGGAGGAGGCTAGACTGCCAGCCGATGATCGCGAATCGAGCCAGAACGCCCGTGGTCGCTGTGGCAAGAAATAGAGTCCAACCGACAGTAGTTACAATTCGGAATCCCGGCGACGGCGCTGCTTGCTGCGTTGATTGAACCGGGGGAGGTGGTGCCGCCGGTTCCTCGGCCGGGGTATCAGGCAGTCTTTGAATAACGACAGCCGCACCACATTTGTTACAGCGCCCCGTTGTGCCCGCATACTCATCCGGTATTGACAACTGCTGTCCGCACTTCTCACATACTTGACAAATCATCGCATGTTCCCTCCGTTTGACTCTGGCGTGGCAAAGAGGCGGGAAAACAGAGGAGCGCGGCAACTGACCACGCTCCACGCAGGGACTTCCACATCCCACCGGAAAACGCAGTGTCGACCGCGCTCCAAACGGAGCGCGTCGAGCACTTGCGCGGTATTCCGGTCATGCAATGTGGAAGTTTTGCGTGGACCCGCTCAAGGCTTAACGCCTAAAATCTGTTGTTCTGAATGCTTCTGCGAATCTCCTTGTTACTCTCCCTACTTCGCTGGCCTACAAATCCCCGTTTTCCAAACCAAGGTAATCATGCAATCCTCAATTCTCCAGCGAACAAGGCCATTCTAAGGAGCGCCCTTCCCGTAAATCAAACCCATGGCTTGTGACGGTGGCGCGTGTCGGAGGGTCGCGGCGTGGCAGCTTTAGGGGACACCCCCTGTTGTGGCGCGGTCCGGAGACCATGCCACAACTGGGGACCAGCCAAAGCGGTGTCGCCGTTGCGCTTTGCCGCCGCACTCCAAAAAAAGCCGGACATGCATTCGGTCTTATCGGCGCTGGGCGGGTGAAACGGGAAACCCGGCGGCGGCTTCTGTTAAAATGCGTTTCCGCCCGTTCGGCGCGGAAACACCAAAGGAAAGACAGCATCATGGCCAAGAACATTTATCAAAAGATATGGGAAGCCCATCTGGTCCACACGCCGACGGGGCAGGACGCGATTCTGTACATCGACCGGCATTATGTGCATGAGGTGACCTCGGCGCAGGCCTTCGAGGGATTGCGGCTGGCGGGACGCAAGGTGCGCCATCCGGAGATGACCTTTGCGACGATGGACCACAACATCCCGACGACGGACCGGTCCATCCCGATTTCGGACCCGCTGTCGAAGGCGCAGATTGAGGCGCTGAAGAGCAACTGCGCCGAGTTCGGCATCACCTGCTTTGACATGAATGATCCGCGCAACGGCGTGGTACACATCATCGGCCCGGAACTGGGTTTGACGCTGCCCGGTATGACGATTGTGTGCGGCGATTCGCACACCTCGACCCACGGCGCGCTCGGCGCGCTGGCGCACGGTATCGGCACCAGCGAGGTGGAGCATGTGCTGGCGACGCAGACGTTGCTGCAGAAGCCGTCGAAGACGATGGAAGTGCGCATCAACGGCCCGCTTCCGGCGGGCGTCACCGCGAAGGACCTGGTGCTGGCGGTCATCGGCAAGATCGGCACGGCCGGCGGCACGGGTTATGTGATTGAATACACCGGCGAGGCCATTCGCGACCTGAGCATGGAAGGACGCATGACGGTCTGCAACATGACCATCGAGGCGGGCGCACGGGCCGGGCTGATTTCACCGGATGCCAAGACGGTCGAGTATTTGAAAGACCGCCCCTACCTGCCCAAGGACAAGTCCTTCGACGAACTGGCGCAGGGCTGGCTGTCTTGGGCGTCCGATGCGGGCTGCAGCTATGACACGCTGGTCGAGCTGAACGGGCTGGACATCGAGCCGCAGGTGACCTGGGGCACGTCGCCGGGCATGGTGACGGCAGTCAGCGGCAGGACGCCCGTGATCGCCGAACTGGCCGACGCCAATGCGAAACTGTCCGCCGAGAAGGCGCTCGAGTACATGGGGCTCGCCGAGGGCATGCCGATCACGGAGATCGCCATCGACAAGATGTTCATCGGTTCCTGCACCAACGGCCGCATCGAGGACCTGCGCGCGGCGGCCGCCGTGGCCAAGGGCTACAAGAAGGCCGACTCGGTGAAGCTGGCCATGGTCGTGCCCGGTTCATACGAGGTCAAGAAACAGGCCGAAGCCGAGGGATTGGACAAGGTCTTTACGGCGGCGGGTTTTGAATGGCGCGAGCCGGGCTGCTCGATGTGCCTGGCGATGAACGACGACCGGCTGGAGCCGGGCGAACGCTGCGCGGCCACCTCGAACCGCAATTTCGAAGGACGGCAGGGCAAGGGCGGGCGCACCCATCTGGTGAGTCCGGCCATGGCGGCGGCCGCGGCCATTGCGGGCACCTTTGTTGACATTCGCGCGTGGGCGTACAAGGACTAAACCAAGAATAGATGTCTCGGCGCTCCGTCATTCCCGCGAAAGCGGGAATCCAGGAGGCGGGGCAACGACAGACTGACGATATGGCGTTCTGGATTCCCGCCTTCGCGGGAATGACGAATCAAACAGCATCCCGGGCGCAGCCCGGAAGAAGGAATAAAGACTATGGAACCCTTCAAGAAACTGACCGGAATTGTCGCCCCGCTGGAGGCGCTGAACGTCGACACGGACCAGATCATTCCGAAGCAATTCCTCAAGCGCATCGAGCGCACCGGCTACGGCGATGTGCTGTTCTTCGACTGGCGTTATCTGGACGACGGCAAGACGCCGAACCCCGACTTTGAGATGAACGCGGCGCGCTACGCTGGCGCCAGCATCCTCCTGTCGAAGGACAACTTCGGCTGCGGCTCTTCCCGCGAGCACGCCCCCTGGGCGATCAACGACTACGGCATCCGATGCATCATCGCCACGTCCTACGCGGACATTTTCTACAACAACTGCTTCAACAACGGCATGCTGCCAATTACGCTGGCAGGCGATGTGGTCGAACAGCTCTTCCAGGAGATTCGTTCGGCGGACAGTTATGAACTGACCGTTGATCTGGAGGCGTTGCAGATTGTGAAACCCTGCGGCGGCACGATTGCCTTTGAACTGCATCCCTTCCTGCGCGAGCGCCTGCTCAACGGCTGGGACCAGATTGGCCTCACGCTGCTCAATGAGGACAAGATTTCAGCCTACGAAAAGGCGAACGGCATCGCCTGAGGGCAACACGTAGGGTGCGTGGAATTTTGCAGCGCAAAATGGAACGCACCATCTTCGGTCATGTCGTGCGCCGGGGGATGGTGCGTTACGTGCCGCTTTGCGGCACTCCACGGCACCCTACTAAAATGCGGTCGGATTGCCGTCCATGCGGCCGCAGCATTTCTTGTGCTTTTTTCCACTGCCGCAGGGGCAGGGATCATTGGGACCCACCTTGATTTCCTCACGTCGGTAGGGGGTGTCGTCCCGATGAAGGCCCATCTCATACCCTCGCATTTCGTCCAGCACGGTGACCGGCGGGCCATCTTCCCAGTCCTCATCCCCCCAGTCATCGGTGGTGCGCTGCCATTCGGGCGCTTCGGCGGCCGCGTCGAAAACAAGTCCCTTGTGAAAGCGGTTGGCTCGCTGTCGGCAGAGTTCCACGCCGTCGTCCAGTATCTTTTCCACTTCCTGTAAAGAAATGAAACAGTCATCCAGCAGTTCCTCCCGGTATGCCTCCCGAATCTCCTCCATCACCTCGGCGGGATACAGGTCGACCGCCTCACAAACAAGTCCTGCCCTGATCATGGAACCCTTCTCCCGTTCCAGGCGGGAAACGAAGAGTTCCTTGAAATAGGCCATGACCTCGTCGCGGGGGAGAAGTTCCTCCAAGACCATGATCTTCAGCGCTTCGATACCTGCGTCACGGGCATACTCGTTGGCTTTGGTATCTTCTATGAGCGCCCGAATGGGGGTGGTGTCGCCACCACAAACCGCAGCAAGCATTCTTCCCAAGTCCTGGGTCACCAGGTCGCCGAGAAATTCCTCCAGCAAGTCCGGCTCGATGCGGCTGAAGGCGGCCACCGCCGCGCAGGCGCTGGATTCCCGAAACTGTGCCAGCAGAAACAGTGCGCAAAGATGGCCTTCGTAACCGGTGTCATATGCGTAGTGCTCGGGGTCGGCGGCCACCCGCTCAAGAATCGCTATGAGATGCGGGGTTATCTCTTCCTGAAGGGCCACCGCCTGCTGGAGCGTTTCCTTGGAGAGGGGTGCTTCGCTGTTCCATTCATCGAGGATTTCCTGAACCGTCATGTTGTCGTTCCCTGTTTTGTTGGCCGGGGCGGGCGGGCGCTTACCGGCTCATGGCTGCATCTATTCTACGCATGCCCTCCGTCGCTTCGCGGTTTCCCGGCTCTACGCGGAGCGCGGCCTCAAAGTGCGGCCGGGCCTCCGCGAGCTTTCCGCGGCGGGCCAGCAGATTGCCAAGATTGATCTGCGGTTCCGGATAGTCTGCATCGCAGTGGATGGCTTCCTGCAATTGCTTCACCGCGCCCTCATAGTCGCCCTGTCCGGCGAGCACCGCGCCGAGGTTGTTGTGCGCAAGCGCATAATCCGGGTCCAGTTCGAGCGCCCGGCGGAACTGGGCCAGCGCTCCGGAGGGGTTCTGCTGATCGCCTAAGGCCAGTCCCAGGTTGTTGTGGGCTTCGGGGAAGTCGGGGCAGGCGGCAATCGACATGTTGAGCACGCTGACCGCCTCGGCAATCTGTCCGCGTTTTAGAAGCCGGTAGCCCTGGCTGTTGAGCGCGCGGGCGTGGCCGGGGTTGATGCCAAGGGATTCACCCGCGTACTCGGTTGCGCCGGGATGCCATGTCTTCCTGGCAAGCACCATGAAGCCCGTGTCTATGTTGGGGCTGCGGAACACCGGGTCATTCTTGTCGTAGGGCACTTCAAAAGAGGCGATGATGCGGTAGTTTTCATCGATCCAGGTGTGGGAGAGCGAGTTCTGGTATTCGGCATGGCGCAGGGCGATGAATTCTGGCTGGCAGCACTTCAGCATGTCGAGCAGGGAACGCTGTTCCCGGGGATGGGTCCGGCTGAATTCGACCACCTTGCGGCTGCACAGTCCGGGCCAGTCGTAAACAATACGGCGGGAATAGTAACTGATGTAGCCGAGCGGTTCGGTGCCCACCACCTCGTTCTTTCCCATCACGTGACCGAGGAACAGGCCAACCTGCTTGCGCACCTGGCTCTCGATCCGTTCCTGAATGGTCTTCTCGGTGGCAAAGGTCTTGGGGAGCAGGGCGACAAAGAGCGCAAGATAAGCCGCCGCGAAGAGGCTCCACGCGGTTGGTCGGAGTTTTGGCGACAGAAGAAGGGTACCTGCAGCCTGCACGCCCCGTGCCGACAGGAAGATGGCCGCAGCAACAAAGGGGGAAAGGTACCAGCCGAAAACGTAGGGAACGCAGAAGATGAAGTAGGCGGCGTAGGCCAGCACAAAGAGCATCACGGAAATCCATGCCCATTGCCGGCGGCGCAGCGCCGCCACGCTTCCCAGCGCCGCCAAGACGGCCATGATGTTGCACACCATACCGTGGTCGTTGATGAGCCGCTGATAACCGGCGCCATGTCCCGCAAAGGAGGGGCCGAGCGGTTGAAAAACGGCCCCGTTCACGTAGGAACCGGTGATGCCGTCCCAGACCGCTTTGAGCACGAAAGAGGGTGTGCGGTGAAACTGGGGCCAGGTGGTCCACAGCGGATAACCCAGGTCTTTTGCGACAATGGTGTTGGGTATGGGCGAACCGTAATACCACGTGGCAAACAGGACCCAGGGCAGGTAGACCGCGAGGGCCGCGGCGACCACGACCGGCAGGCGCCGTGGATAGACAAACAGCACATAGCCCCCGGCGATAACCGTCCAGAAGGCAAAATCGGGCCGCGCAAGCATGCAGAGACCCAGGGTAACGCCCAGTGCGCCCGGCTTTTCGGCAAGGGCGAAATAGAGGGACATGAGCAGCACCAGCGTGGCCACCTGCGTTTCCATGCCCGCCATGCCCCAGAGGATCTGGTGGTGTTCGACGGCCAGGTAGCCCATCACCATGACCGCCAGCGGTGTCGGCAGTTTCATTTTCGGATGGATCGCCACGGCCATGGCATAGAGCACGGTCAAGCCGCCGGCCAGTGCCGACACAATCTTGATGAACGACAGGCCAAATCCGACATGTACAAGGTCGCCCACTAGCGGGACCAGCACGCTTAAAGGGCTGGTGAAACCGTGCAGCGGCGGTTCTCCCTCGCCCAGCCAGTGGGTCAGGCCCAGACCGTTGACAAAGTTCTCCGAGTGGAGCACGGTGATGAGCGCGTCTTCCCAGACACGTCCCGTGTAGGCCCAGAAGAAGAGGCGAAGCACCACTGCAACAAAGGCGAGTATCAGCCCAAAACGCACCGCCGTGTCATTCTCGGGCGCATCCAGTCCGTCGATGCGCAACCACCGCCTCAATATGTGCCTATTCTCAGTCATAATCTCCGTTTCTTTCTTGCGAGGGGGGATTGTAAGCCATGGCGCATCCAGAAATCAGTACTGTCGGCAAAGGGCCGTGCGGAATTCAGGCGGACCGCCTACGCGTAGCAGCGCAGTTCAAAGACCCGCGCGAGGGGATCCCCCTGGGTCTTGAGGACGCGCAGGCGCAGCGCTGAAACGGGAGCAGGCTCAAACGCGTGGACAACGCGCCGCAGGCAGTTGTCCGCGTTGCGCGCCACTTCTCGCCATGCCCCGTTCACGAGGATTTCCACAACATATTCGGCGACGATTTCAGGCTGGGGGCCGCGGGTCTGGGCGTTGTAGGCGCCGTCTTCGCCGCTCAGAAAAAGTCTTCGGTGGAGGGCTGAGTCAAAGGTGAGTTGCACTTGGCGCAGTGTTTGGGGTTGGTCCCAGTCGAGACGCAGCCAGGGCTCGCCGTTGGTCATGGCCGCCTGCCACTGGTGCGAATGACCGTCGCCGATGTCGCGGTTCCAGCCGTCGATTACCTGGGCTGCCGTGCCGCTTTCGGTTTGGTGGGAACAGCTCACGCGGGCCTTGCGCGCCAGGTCGTCCGGATCTTCATTGGCAATGCCCAGCAGGGACTGGTCGTTACGCAGCAGCAATTGTTGCAGTTGGATCATAAGCTCCGGGGTGACGGTCACTGCTTTTGGCAGTACCCCCTGCTTGGCGCAGAAAGCCGCGGCCGTGCCTGCGGCCTGGCCCAAGGTGGAGCAACTGGCCATGACGCGGGTGGAGGTCAGCGCCACATGGGAGGCGCTCAGGTTTCGTCCGGCCATGAACAGGTTGGCGCGGTCCGCACTGTACAGGGAGCGCAGGGGAACGGAGTAGGGCTGTTTGAAGTGAATCTGCTGGCAGGGCGGCAGGTCGCGGCAGTCCATGCCGCCCGGCGGATGGTCGTCCATGGGCCAGCCGCCATAGGCGACGCGGTCGGGGAACAATTCGGCCCGCTCCAATTCCTGCTGGATGAGGATATGCTCGCCGACGATGCGGCGGCTTTCCCGCTTGCCGGGCAGCATACCCACCCATTCCAGTGCCCAGTTTTCCGATTCGGGATATTTGCCGCCGTTCTTGATGAAATCCCACACGCCCATGAGGATGCGCAACAATTCATGGCGAATGCGGCGGTTGTCCTTGATCGTGTCGAGTTCACCGCCCCATTCGATCCACCAGTAGCCGTATTCCCAAGAGTGGATGGAGCGGTGCTTGAAATCCTCCTCGGTGAACTTGCGCGCCCATGCGGGCGGATGAAAGGGCATGGGCTTGTCATGTTTGCGTGCCTGGAAGAGCAGGCTGTTGCCCATGGTCTTCAGGTCCGCCGTTTCCGGGGCGAGCGATTCACCGTACTGCTCGCGGGCCTCGCGGCCGCGCATGCAGTGCGCCCCGGCCACCGCGGCCAGCGCCGCATCACCGGTGCAGTCGATGAAGCACAGCGCCTCGATGGTGTAGTGTTCGGCCAGCAGGAAACTGGACGCAGCGACCTGTGTGAGCTTCCCGTTTGCCACCTCGGCACCTACCACGGCGGTGTCGAGCAGCAGGGTGATATTGGGCTCGCTGACAATCTTGTCGTAGAGGATGAAATCCCAAATCTCGAACGAGCGTTGCCGGTTCACCGCCGATTCGGTGAGTTTCAGTTCCTCAATGATGCCCGTCTCGCGCCAGAGGGTGAGTTCCTTCGTTTGGTTCGCGCCACAGACGTGCATGCGGATCTCGCCGCTCGAATTGCCGCCCAACCGGGACCGGTCCTGCACCAGAATGACCGACGCCCCATTGCGCGCCACCGCCAGTGCCGCGCACACCCCCGCCAGTCCGCCGCCCGCCACCAGCACTTCCGCTTTCAGTTCCCGCGTGGTCCACGAATCCGGCGGGGGAGGGGGGCCCGATTCGGGTGGGATGCAGGCACCGTCGGCGCTCCACAGACCGGCGGCCATCAGGCCGCCGGAAGCGGCAAAGAATTCTCTGCGTGAATGGGTCATGGCAAACACTCCATGGGAACTATGGGAAGCATGGGAGTGATGGGAGTCTCAAGAGACGGCGTCCTGTCACACGCCTTCCCACTGCCGAAGGCCGAAGCGGGACAGGTAGATCGGGATGGACTGAAAGGCGGGATTGAGGGGAGCCAACCCCGCAATGAACGCGCGCTTGCGCTCGCTTTCGGGACCGAAAAGGAGCGTGACCGAACCGCCCTCGCCGCCGGCGCCGTTGACTTTCCAGCCCACGGCCCCGTGCTCTTTGGCCAGCGCGATGATGCTGTCCGCCTCGGCGGAGACCAGGGCGGGGTGCAAGGCCCGCTGGGCGTCGGTGTTTGCGGCCATGGCCCGGCCGAGCCCGTCGAAATCGCCGCTGTAGAGCGCGTTCTTTCCGTCGCGGGCGGCGCTGCGCAGGGGGGCCAGCGCGGATTTATCCGCACCCTGCCGCTCGAAATTCGCAATCACCTTGCCATGCACCTCACTGGACGAGTGCGACTTGCCCACAAAGACCAGCGCCAGGCGGCGCTCCAGTTCCCACCAGACACTGTTGGGAACCTGCACCTGCGACACGGAGGCATGGGGGTACTGGTGCATTTCGATGAAGCAGATGCCGCCGTAGGCCGAGCACAACTGGTCCTGAATGCCGCATTGCAGGCCCAGTTTCTCCGTTTCCACACGGTGTGCCATCGAGGCAACCTCGTGCGGGGTCATGCGCCGCCCCGGCGTGAGCAGGTCGAGCGCGCCCAGCAGCGCCACACTCACGGCCGCCGAGGTGCCGGTGGAACAGCCGGCCGGTGCGTTTGAGTAGAGGTTGACCTCGAAGGAAAGGTCGGTCGGCAGTTCCATGATGTCGACACAGGCCTCGATCAGCGGATGCTTGTCGTACTCTATGGGAAGCCGGTGAATGACATAGCGGTCACCGAAATTCTCCGCGTTGATCGTGATGCGGCCCCCGTCTTCGCCCCGTCCGTGAGAAACACGAATCTGCACCTCCGCATAGGGGTACACGCCGATGTTGAAAACCAGCCCCTGTTCGGCGAACCAAGTGTCGGTCCATCCGCCCAGATCGCAGATGCGAATGGGCGCTGTCGCGTTGATAACCCGCGTTGTTCCTCTGGCAATCATCGCAGCCTCTCCTTACCGGGCATCGGCCTCCGGGCTGGCCGCCCTCCAAACAGTCACCAAGTCGTCCATTCGGATTACGCGCAACACGGCGCAACCCGCCACAAACAGTAGCACTGAAAGCACCCTGATTTCCCATCCATCCCCGAAACATGACAACGCCGCGAAAGGCGCCGCGGCGAGATGGGGGAAAAAGGCGCTGCCCCGGGGCACGGGCAGGCCGCATCGCCGGGCCCAGAAGGTTTGCGCCGCAAGGCTGCACAGATTTCCCGTCAGGGCAGCGGCGCCTGTGCCGGCCAGGCCCCAGCGGGGCGCCAGAATGACAGTGCCGAGCACGGTGACAGCGATGACGCCGATGTTCACGACCAGGATCATGCGGTTCCGGCCCAGCGCAATCAGCGCCTGGGTCATGATTCCCGCCTGCAGCGCCGGCACGGCGGTGATGAGCATCAGGCACAGCACGGTGGCACCGCTCACATAGGATTCAGCAAACAGCAGCCGGATAAGCGGTTCCCGCACCACCATGGCGGAGAGCGCAATGCAATAGCCGAGAAAGCCCACTGTCCGGGCCGCCTTGCCCGCGAGAGCTCCGGCGGTTGCCAGATCCGGCACGGCGAGGCACCGGGACATGCTCGGGAGATAGGGGGTTAGTGCCGCGCCCATCACGCGGGTTAGCACCATCGGCAACCGTTTCACCATTTCCAGGACGGCGGCCGCCTCGAGACCGATCAGGCCGCTGATGAGCAGCGTGTCGGTCCGCTGGTACAGAAAAACGAGCAGACTGTTTAAATAGAGGGGACTGCTGAATCGGACGGCCTCCCAGGCGCGGCCCATATCCGCCTTGAGATTGGCACCGCGCAGCACAATTCGCGCGCAGAGGGCCACGCCCGCCCCGTATCCCAGCGCCAGGCAGAGGAGCATCGCGGGAACCCCACCGCCAAAGGACCAGACCGCCAGATAGACCGCCGCCACCTGCACCAGCGAGGCCACAGCCATCGCCGTGGCGCGCGAGGCGTAGCGGTCCATGCCGGCCAGGATGGCCAGCAGCAGGTCCCGAAATATGCCCACCCCCGACAGGAGCACGACCGCCCAAAGCAGTTGTGCCACACTCTGACTGGTTGCGGGAAGCCCGTCGAGCAGGCCCAGCCGCGCAAGGAGCCATCCGCCCAGGCCCAGTGCGCTGCCCGCCGCCACCACCCTGAACTGCCAGCGTAGCACGGAACCGATCAGGGCCGGGCGTTCCCCCGCGGAGGCGGCCGCCGCCAGTTTGGGCATGGTAATCCACAGTCCGCCGCTGAAAAGCATATTGAGAAAGTCGGCGCAGATAAGAATAAGTGAAAAAAGGCCCACCGCCTGCGAGGGGAGGGCATTGGTCGCCATTTTGCCCACCACCAGCAGGGCCAGCGTGGTCCACAGCACACTGGCGGCGGACCAGAGAGATCCCCGAAGGAATTGTCGTGTCCGAGCAAGGTCTGCGGTCATAGGGAATTCCAGGTTGTGCCATGCCTGTCAATAGAGATTACAGGGATTCTACCGGCACAGACCCTGCGAGGCAAGAAACCGAGTCTTCATCGGGCCGGTCTGTGTATACCCCATGGGTCGAAACAAGCGCTTATCTGTCACGCCACATGACTTGACACGCACCGTCTTGTATGCTACTCTACTGTTAGCACTCAACCGCAATGAGTGCTAACATCCCAAATAACCATGGTTACGGCCGCCGTGCCGCAACGTAAAAGCAAGGAGAATTACAGCAATGGCGAAGCAGTTGATATTCGGTCAGGAAGCCCGTGTGGCACTGTTGCAGGGCGTGGACGCACTGGCGAATGCCGTCAAGGCGACGCTCGGCCCCAAGGGCCGCAACGTCCTGATGGCAAAGTCTTTCGGCGCGCCCAAGGTCACCAAGGACGGCGTGACCGTGGCGAAGGAAATTGAGCTGGCCGAGCCGCTGGCCAACATGGGCGTGCGCATGGTGCGCCAGGCCGCGAGCAAGACGGGCGACATCGCCGGCGACGGAACGACGACGGCGACCGTGCTGGCCCAGTCCATTGTGCATGAGGGCATGAAGCACGTGACCTCCGGCGCCAATCCCATCCACCTCAAGCGCGGCATGGACAAGGCGCTTGTTGTCGCCCTCGATGCGATTGCCTCGGCCGCCAAGAAGATCAAGAACAAAGACGAAATCAAACAGGTGGCGACCGTGTCGGCCAACGGCGACGCGACCATCGGCGACATCATCGCCGATGCCATCGACCAGGTAGGCCAGGACGGCGTGATCACCATCGAGGAAGGCAAGAGCCTTCAGACCGAGGTTGAGATCGTCGACGGCATGCAGTTCGACCGCGGCTACATCTCCCCGCACTTTGTGAACCAGCCCGAGACGATGAAGGTCGTGCTTGAGGATGTGGCCATTCTGTGCTGCGAGAAGAAGATCAGCAACATCCGCGAGCTGCTTCCGCTGCTGCAGAAGGTCGCCCAGAGCGCCAAGCCGCTGCTCATCCTCTCCGAGGACATCGAGGGCGAGGCACTGGCGACGCTCGTCGTCAACCGCCTGCGCGGCATTCTGAACGTGTGCGCCGTGAAGGCCCCCGCCTTCGGCGACCGCCGCAAAGAGATCATGCGCGACATCGCCATCGTCACCGGCGCCACCTACGTGAGCGAGGACCTTGGCATGACCCTGGAGAAGGTTGAACTCGAACAGCTCGGCTCCGCCAAGCGCGTTGAGATCACCAAGGACAACACGACCATCATCAAGGGCGGCGGCAACAAGAAGGAAATCACCGGCCGTTGCGACCAGATTCGCCGCCAGATCGAGGACACGACCTCCGACTATGACCGCGAGAAGCTCCAGGAACGCCTGGCCAAGCTTGCGGGCGGCGTGGCGGTCATCAAGATCGGTGCGGCCAGCGAAGTTGAGCTGAAGGAAAAGAAGGACCGCGCCGACGATGCGCTCAGCGCGACCCGCGCCGCCATCGAAGAGGGCGTGGTGGTCGGCGGCGGCGTGGCGCTGCTGCGCGCCCGCGACAAGGTTGCCGCGCTTGTGCTCGAAGGCGACGAGAAAGTCGGTGCCCAGATCGTCATCAAGGCGATGGCCGAGCCGCTTGCGCAGATCGCCGAGAATGCGGGTCTTGAAGGCGGCGTGATTGTCAACGCCGTCACCGCGACCAAGGGCAACATCGGCCTCAACGCCGCCACCGGCGAGATTGAGGACCTGGTGAAGGCCGGCATCATCGACCCGGCCAAGGTCATCCGTTGCGCCCTGCAGAACGCAGTCAGCGCCGCCGGTATGATCGTCACCACCGAATGCCTCATCACCGACGCGCCCTCCAAGGACGACGAAAAGAAGTGCGGCTGCAAGCACTAATCACAGACGCACGCTGACAGCACAGTCAAACTTACGCGCCGGCCGGTTCCGCAGGGGACCGGTCGGCGTTGCTGTTGAGGCCAATCTTCCGGGAAACTACCAGCCATCCTGCGGGGCCATATTCTGAATCACCCGGCAAAAGAGAAACGGCACTGAAGAAAAGAAAATCCGCCCCGGAGTGTCGCAGTTTCTCCGGGGCGGATGATACTTGATTGTTCAGCACGCAACCGGTATCAGTGCTTAAACTGGGCCTCCTCGGTGGAGCCGGAGAGGGCCGCCAGCGCGGAGGTTCCCTGCGAGGTAATGTTGTTGACCTCGTCGAAGAAGCCGGTTCCGACAAAACGCTGGTGCTTCGTTGCCATGTAGCCCAGTTTCTCCTCGGCAAACTCATCTTCCTGCAGTTCGCTGTAGGCCGCCATTTGGCGGTCTTTGTAGCCCCGCGCGAGTTTCCACATGGAGAGGTTCAGCGCATGGAAGCCCGCCAGCGTGACGAACTGGAATTTGTACCCCATGGCCCCCAGCTCGTTCTGGAACTTGGCGATGGTGTCGAGGTCCAGTTTGGCGCGCCAGTTGAAGGAGGGCGAGCAGTTGTAGGCCAGCAGCACATCGGGGTGCTCCGAGAGCACACCCTCTGCAAACTGGCGGGCCTGCTTCAGGTCGGGGGTGCTGGTTTCGCACCACACCACGTCGGCGTGGGGGGCGTAGGCGCGGCCCCGTGCGATGGCGGTCTCCACGCCGGGACGCATTTCGAAGAAGCCCTCTTCGGTTCGCTCGCCAGTGCAGAAGGGCTTGTCGCGGTCGTCAATGTCGCTGGTGAGCAGCCCGGCGGCGTCCGCATCGGTGCGCGCCACGATGACGGTGGGGGCGCCGGCCACGTCGGATGCGAGCCGCGCGGCGATAAGCTTTTGCACAAACTCCCGGGTGGGCACCAGCACCTTGCCGCCCAGATGGCCGCACTTCTTGGCCGAGGCGAGCTGGTCCTCAAAATGGACCCCCGCCGCGCCCGCATCAATCATGGCGAGCATGAGCTCATAGGCGTTAAGCGCGCCGCCGAAGCCGGCCTCGGCATCGGCCACAATGGGCGTCCAGGGGTCAAAGTCTTTCTTTCCTCCGAGCGTCTGAATCTGGTCGGCGCGCATGAGCGCATTGTTTATGCGGCGCACCACCGTGGGCACGCTGTTCGCCGGATACAGGCTCTGGTCGGGGTACATCGATTCCCCAAGATTGGCGTCGGCCGCCACCTGCCACCCGCTCAGGTAAATGGCCTTGAGTCCGGCCATGGCCATTTGCACGGCCTGGTTGCCGGTGAGGGCGCCCAGGGCATTTACATAAGCCTCCGTATGCAGCAGGCCCCACAGCTTCTTTGCCATTTCCGTGGCGATGGTGTGCTGCACGCGCATCGAGCCCCGAAGGGTGATAACCTTTTCCGCGGAATAGGTTCGGTCGATGCGCGCCCAGCGCGGGTCATTTTTCCAGTGCTCCTTCAGGGCGGCCACCTCGTTGGGGCAGACCAGCACCTGAGGGTCGCACTGGTCTTCCCAGCCGCAGAGACCGCAGTGTTTTCCACGCGTTTGCGCCGGTTTGTTGGCGTCTTTTCCGTTGGTGTTCACCTCATGCTCCTTTCGCTGTTCCTAGTCCAGCATTCCGTAGGCTTCAAGGGTCAAGAATTCAGCCGGTTTGTCCGCCGCGACCAAGCTGTCGAAAAGATCGCGCGCCTCGGCGAAACGTCCATTTTTTAAGCGCTCCGGGCCCAAATCCCGCGCCAGTTTTTCCATCTCCTCATCGGTGACAGCCCGCGCCAGTTCCAGTGTGACTTTGCGCCCGTCGGCCAGAGAGGCCTCCGGGTGATGTGTCCACTGCCACACCTGTGTCCGGGAAATCTCCGCCGTGGCCGCGTCCTCCATCAGGTTGTACAGCGGCACGCAGCCGTTTCCGCAAAGCCACGAGGCAATGTACTGGATGCCCACACTGATGTTCTGGCGCAGTCCCGCCTCGGTGATGGTGCCCTGTGGCGCTTCGATAAAGTCCGCCGCGCCAAAGGGCGCCTCGGGCATTTTCTCCCGTTGGTTGGGGCGGTCGCCCAAAACCTTGTCAAACTCGGCCAGGGCGATGGGAACCAGTCCGGGATGGGCCACCCAGGTGCCGTCGTGTCCGTCGTTTGCCTCGCGCTCCTTGTCGCAGCGCACCTTTTCGAGCGCCGCCGCGTTGGCCGTCTCATCGCCCTTGATGGGTATCTGCGCGGCCATGCCGCCCATGGCGTGGGCGCCGCGCTTGTGGCAGGCCCGGATGCAGGAGAGGGTGTAGGCGCGCATGAACGGCACGGTCATGGTGACCTGGCCCCGGTCCGGCAGCAGAAAGCGCGGGTTTGAGTGCAGTTTCTTGATGTAGCTGAAGATATAGTCCCACCGTCCGCAGTTCAGCCCCGCGCTGTGGTGGCGCAGTTCATAGAGAATCTCCTCCATCTGGAAGGACGCCAGGATCGTCTCAATGAGCACGGTTGCCTTGATGGTGCCTTCAGGCACGCCCAGCAGTGTCTCGGCGCGGGTGAACACGTCATTCCACAGGCGCGCCTCCAGGTGGTGCTCCATCTTGGGCAGGTAGAAGTAGGTGCCCGAGCCCCTTTCCAGCCGCAACCGCGCGTTATGGAAGAAATAGAGCGCGAAATCAAAGAGGGAGCCTGAAACCGGCTCTCCATCGACCGTGACATGCCTCTCGTTCAGGTGCCATCCCCTGGGACGCACCATCAGAGTGGCGGTCTTTTCTTTGAGGGCGTAACTCTTGCCTCCGGGAACGGTGAAATCAATCTGCCCGCGCTCCGCGTCAAAGAGGTTCACCTGACCGTCCAAAGTTCCCTGCCAGGTGGGCGCGTGGGAGTCCTCGAAATCGGCCATGAAAGTGCGGGCACCGGAATTGAGCGCGTTCACGACCATTTTTCGGTCCGTCGGTCCGGTAATTTCCACCCGCCGGTCCTGCATGTCCTGCGGAACCGGGTCCACCCGCCAGTCACCCTCGCGGATACTCTTGGTTTCTGGAAGAAAATCTGGAAGCGCCCCCGCGTCGAGCGTCCTTTGGCGCTCCACCCGCGCCTTCAGCAGTTCCAAGCGCCGTGGATTGAATTCCCTGTGAAGCACCTTCAAGAATTCAAGCGTCTCGGGCGTCAGAATATGCTCATGCTCGCTTGCAATGGGCCGCAGGATTTCAACTTCTTTCCCGGCCTTAAGGCTGGTTGTCATATGCTGTATTCCTTATGCAGTTTATTGCCCCTGCCCCCGTATGATTCGGCGCAGGAGGCGTTCCTTTGTCACTATGCGCATTTGCCCGCCACGTGCTGAAACATTGCCTCCGGCAAGCCCTATTCCCCCCATCCTTGGAAAATTCCAAGTGGTCGCTGTTTCGCTAAAGAATGGGCTGAACGCGGCCCAGACTTGGCTTCAGCACCCGGAAAGGGGACGATTAAGGGATTTTCTCATGTGCAGGTCTGTCACGGGTGCCCGCCGGAAAATGGCGGGACTAATGACGGGCAGCCGGATGTTTCCAAGACCAACAAGGAGAACATGAGCATGCCCAATCTATCTATAAATGGAGCGCTTTCCACCAACCGTCTCGTGACCGCCTGGGTGGATGAAATGGCGGCCTTATGCCTGCCTGACAGGGTGCAATGGATTGATGGGAGCGAGGAGCAGCGCAGGGCGCTCACTGAGGAGGCATGCGCCACCGGCGAAATTGTCGCGCTCAACCAGGAAAAGCACCCCGGATGCTACTACCATCGGTCAGACCCGCAGGACGTGGCCCGGGTGGAGGACAAGACGTTCATCTGCTGCCCTGACCCGAAGGACGCCGGGGCGACCAACAACTGGAAGGAACCCGGTGAGGCCTACGCCGAGGCGGCGGAGTTCTTCCGGGCCTCCATGCGCGGCCGCACGATGTACGTGGTGCCGTTCTCCATGGGGCCCGTCGGCTCCCCCTTCAGCAAGATCGGCATAGAGCTGACCGACAGTATTTATGTGGTGCTCAACATGCAGGTCATGTGCCACGTGGGACAGGCGGTGCTCGACGCGCTGGGTGAGAGCAATGATTTCACCCGCTGTCTGCACAGCAAAGGCACTCTCGACCCCGACAAGCGCCGCATTCTGCATTTCCCCCAGGACAACACCGTCTGGTCGGTGAACTCCGCCTACGGCGGCAACGTGCTGCTGGGCAAGAAGTGCCTGGCACTGCGCATTGCGAGCTGGATGGGGCGGAATGAGGGGTGGCTCGCCGAGCACATGCTCCTTCTTGGCGTCGAGGCGCCCAACGGGACCATAGAATATGTCGCGGCGGCATTCCCCAGCGCCTGCGGAAAGACCAATCTTGCCATGCTCATTCCGCCCGAGGGGCTGCGCAGCAAGGGTTACCGGATCTGGACGGTGGGCGACGACATCGCTTGGATTCGTCCTGGTGATGACGGCAGACTTTGGGCGGTGAATCCTGAGGCGGGCTTCTTCTGCGTCGCGCCGGGCACAAACTCAAAGACCAACCCGAACGGCGTGAAGACGTCAAGAAAGAACACCATCTTCACCAATGTGGTGCTGGGCGGTGACGGAACGGTGTGGTGGGAGGACGGCGACGGGGAAGCGCCTGCGGACGCGTTGGATTGGATGGGGCGTCCCTGGAAGCCAGGCATTACAGACAATAACGGCAAGGCTGTCGTTGGCGCGCACCCCAATAGCCGGTTCACCGCGCCCTTCAGCCAGTGTCCCACCGCTCTCCCCAGCATGGACCGCCACCAGGGCGTGCCCCTTTCGGCCATCATCTTCGGCGGCCGCCGTGAGTCTCTGGTGCCGCTGGTGTATGAGTCCACATCGTGGAACCACGGAGTGTTTGTCGGCGCGAGCGTGGCGTCCGAGCGCACCTCGGCCCAAAACGGCAAACAGGGCGAAGTGCGCCGCGACCCCTTCGCGATGCTGCCCTTCTGCGGCTATAATATGGCGGACTATTTCCAGCACTGGATCAACATCGGCGGGACAACGGCCAAGGCCCCCAAGATCTTCCACGTCAATTGGTTTCGCAAGGACGAGAACGGCAGGTTCCTGTGGCCGGGCTACGGCGAGAACCTTCGTGTGCTGGAATGGATACTCCAGCGCGCGCGCGGCGAGGGCAGTTTCCAGGAGACGTCCATTGGAAAAGTGCCCACGCCCGATGCCCTCGACCTGACCGGGCTGGACCTGGCGCCGGGGGTCATGGAAGAGCTGCTGAAGGTGAACTCCGCGGATTGGAAGGCCGAGGCCGACGACATTGAGACCTTCTTTGACGGCCTTGGTCCGAACATACCCTCCGAACTGCGCAAGGAACTGGAAGCCCTCCGCCAGCGCCTGCGTTAGCGATGCTGTCTGGGTGTGGGGGGGGCAGTGCCTGGTTCTGCTCCGTGCGGCGCGCTTAATCCTGCTTGACTGGCCCCGGCCCGGATGCTACGCTCGATGCCGGTCCGGCGGAAGAAATGCCGCCAAACAAGGAGGCTCGGGCACGATGCAGGCTGACACAGGCACAACACGCAGGGACTTTCTGAGGACGGCTTCGGCGGCCACGGCCGCGCTGGGCTCCTTTGCCATTATCGGCCGGGCGCAGGGGGCGGATGCGGAACCGTTGCGCGCGGGGCTGATCGGCTGCGGCCGGCGCGGCACGGGCGCGGCGCGCAACTTTCTCGACGCCGACCCTGCCGTGAAAATTGTCGCCATGGGCGATCTTTTCCCGGACCAGATGGAAACGGCCCGCAAGAAGATGGCCGATTGGGGCGACCGGACCGCCGTCACCGACGACACCTGCTTTACCGGGTTTGACGCCGCCGAGAAGGTGCTCAAGTGCGACATCGACCTGGTGTTGCTTTGCGCGCCTCCGGGATTCCGCCCCACCCATCTGCGCGCCGCCGTTGAGGCGGGCAAGCACGTGTTCATGGAAAAGCCCGCGGCCACCTGCCCGGCGGGGGTGCGCTCCATCATTGAGTCCGGCGAAATGGCGGTGAAGAAGGGGCTTTCCATCGCGGCCGGCACGCAGCGCCGCCACGCGCCGAACTACCGCGACATGATCCACCGCATTCACGACGACGCCATCGGCGACATCGTCGCCGGTTCCTGCTACTGGGTGGGGGACTTCGGCTACTATCCGGCCGTGATTCGCGAGGACGGCTGGACCGACGTGGAGGCGCAGATTCGCAACTGGAACTATTTCACCTGGCTGTCGGGTGACCATATCGTCGAGCAGCACGTGCACAACCTTGATGTCATGAACTGGGCCCTCCGGGCCCATCCGTTGTCCTGCTTCGCCATCGGCGGCCGCCAGCAGCGCACCGGGTCCGAGTTTGGCCACATTTACGATCACTTCGCCGTGGAGTTCGAATATCCCGGCGGCGTGCGCGTGCAGAGCCTGTGCCGCCAGAACGCCGACACCTTCTCGCGCGTCGGGGAACACCTCGTGGGAACGAAGGGCACGGCCAATCCCGGCAAGGACATTTGCACGGACAAGATCTACAAGTTCAAGGGCGAGGACGCCGACCCCTATGTGCAGGAGCACGTCCATCTTATCGCGAGCATCCGCGACGGCAAGCCGATCAACGAGGCCCGCAATGTGGCCGAGAGCACTCTGGCCGCCATCATGGGCCGCATGTCCGCCTACACCGGCCGCGAAGTGACCTGGAAATGGGCGATGGAAGAGTCCAAGCTGGACCTCATGCCCAAGCCGGACATCGCCTTTGGCGCCATGGCCGTGCCCGATGTTGCCATTCCGGGTGTTACCAAGCTGGTGTAGCCGCGGGACTCATGTTTTCCGCAGGTCAGACGGATCGGACCGATCGGGCGGATCGGACTGATCCAATGTCCCCCGTTATCCGCCCCTATTTCCCCGCGCGGGCCTGTTCCAATTCCGCTGCCTTCTTGGCGTAGCTGTCCGCCTCCTCCTGCCGTCCCAGTTTGGCCAGCGCGGCCGACAGCGCCTTCATGGACCGCAGGTACTGCGGATCCAGCTCAAGCGTCTTTCGGAAACTGGCCTGGGCCTCCTCGTACTGTTCCTGGTTCATGAGGCACAACCCCAGGTTGTACAGCGCGGGGACGCTTTTGGGGTCCAGTTCCAGAGCCTTCTTCAGATAGGTCTTGGCTTCGTCGAAATTCTTCTGGTCCATGGACAGTTTGCCCAGATTGCTGAGTGCGTTCACATGGTCCGGCTTTAGTTCCAAGGCCTTCTTCAGATAGGTCATGGCCTCGTCGTTATGGCCCTGTTCCATGGCCAGGACACCGAGGTTGTTCACTGCTTTCACGTAGGCCGGGTCGATTTCCAGCACCTTGGTGAAGTAACTCTTGGCCTCGTCATAGCGCTTCGCACCCTTGGTGGCCACCCCCAGGTTGTACAGGATCTCCACGTTCTTCGGCTCTAGTTCGAGCGCCTTCATCAGATTGCCGATGGCCTCGTCAAAGTGTCCGCGGGCCACGGCGGCCGTGCCGAGTTCATTGAGCGCCTGGGCATTCTTGGGGTCCTTGCCCACGGCCTTCGTCAGCCATTCCCGGGCCTCGTCCTCGTGCCCCTGGTCCTTGGCGAGTTTGCTCAGGTTTTGGAATGCGATGACATATCCCGGGTCCAGTTCCAGCGTCTTCAGCAGGTAGTTCTTGGCTTCGTCCAGTTGTCCCCGGGCCACCGAGAGGCCGCTTAGGTTGGTCAGGGTTTTCAGGTCTTTCGGGTCCGCGTCCAGCGCTCTTGTCAGGCAGGCCAGGGCCTCGTCATTGTGTCCCTGGTTCATTTCGAGCAGACCGAGGGTGTTGAGCGCGGAAATGCACTTGGGGTCCACCTCCAGCGCTTTGTTCAGATAGCCCCGCGCCTCGTCGTCGTGCCCCTGGCCCATGGCGATGTTGGCCAGGTTGTTGAGCGCGCTGATATGGCCCGGCTTCAGTTCGAGTGCCTTCTTGAGATAGCCAACCGCCTCGTCCGTTTGCCCTTGGTCCATGGCCACCGAACCCAGGCTGCTCAGGGCGCTGACATATCCGGGGTCCACGTCCAGCGCCTTTTTCAAATACACCCGGGCTTCGTCATACCGATTCTCGTCCTTGGCGACCACCCCCATGTTGTACAGGGCGGCCACCTGCTTCGGGTTGAGGTCCAGTGCCTTTTGCAGATAGGTCTTGGCCTCGTCGTAGCGCTTCAGGTCCATCGCCAGCACGCCCAGATCATTGATGGCGTTTACATAGCCCGGGTTCAGGTCCAGCGCCCGTTTGAAATAGGCCAGTGCCTCCTCGTGGTGCCCCTGGTCTTTGGCGACCAGCCCCATGTTCGTGAGCGCGAGACTGCTCTCCTGTCCCACGGCCAGCGCGTGGCCGAACAGCATTTCGTCATTGCGCCAGTGGGCCGTCTGGACGATCGCGCAGACCGTTAGTGCGGCCAGCACGAGGCCTGATACGGCGGCCAGGGCTCTCCGGGGCACCCCCCATGCGGCGGCGAGGTCGGCCGCACCCCAGGCGATCATAATGTACACGCCAATGGAGGGGAGATAGGTGTAGCGGTCTGCATGGGAAAACTCACCCGCCTGCACCAGCTCCATGACCGGCACCAGTGCGCCCAGATACCACAGCCACCCGACCATAAGATAAGGGCGGCGGCGCAACTCTCGCAGGCAGTACACCGTGATGGCGCACAGTATCAGGGCGGACCCGGCCACCTGCCAGGCGGGCCGTGTGATGGGATGGGGGTAAAAGGGCGCCAAACCGGAGGGCCACACCGTTTTGACCAGGTAGAGCACATAAACCACAATGGCGTTCGCGCACCGCGCCAGCGGGGGGACCCGGTTGCCAAAGGAGAGATTCTCTCCCGCGGACTGCATCCACATGGTGCTCATGGCAGAGAGCACGGTGATCAGGAAGAGCGGAATCTTCTCGACAGCCAGTTTTGTTGCCGCGCGGGCCATTCCTTCCAGGGGCCCGTTGCCGTCCACCCGGTTCAGCGGCCAGTAGTCCAGCAGCAGCAGCACACAGGGCAGCGTCACCACCATCGGCTTTGACATCAGCCCCAGAATGAAGGCCGCCGCCACTGCCGCATAGCGCGCCGCGCCGCCGCGCCGGGCATACAGGCCGTAGGCCCACAGCGCCGCCATCCAGAAGAATGCGCTCAGGACGTCTTTGCGCTCGGCCACCCAGGCCACCGACTCCACATGGAGCGGATGCACCGCAAACAGTGCAGCCACGGCCGCGCTCGGCCAAAGTGCCCCCGTCAGCAGCCGCAGCGCCAGAAAGAGGAGCACCGAGGCGGCGGTGTGAAAGAGCAGGTTGGTGAGATGGTGGCCCCAGGCGTTCAGGCCGTAGACCGTGCAGTCGAGCATGTGCGACATCCACGTCAGCGGGTGAAGATAGAGGGCGGTGTCGGTGTAAAAGGCCCAGCCGAGGGATTTCAGGTGCAGTCCCGCCTGGACAAAGGGATTTTCCGTGACGTAGATGTTGTCGTCGAAGTTGATGAATCCATGCGACAGCGTCTGGCCATAAATGGAGACGCAGGCAATGATGAGCCCGGCACAGACGAGCGGCACCATGAGCTTCTGCCGGTCCGGAGAAGGGGGGCAGGTCCGCAACGCAGCATTGACAGAGGGGAAAACCGCCGAAGTGGTTGCTGATTCCCTGCCGCTGTTCTTCTTTTTCTTGGTTGACTTAGGGTTTGCCATTGAGTTTCAGTGGTTCATAGGTTGCGCTGGAAACGCAATCCGTGCCTGGTTTTAGGGACGCCTTTCCCGTAGTGGCTTTCAGGAAGAGGCTGTTACACCGGCCATTTCCGACCTTTGGGTACTGGCCCAATCCAGAAATGGCCCAATGTAATCCCATGTTGAGCCCCATATTGTTCTAATTGTATGGCAGAGGTGCGATTTTGTCAATATTTTCATTGTGCAGTTGTAAATTGGTTGTCAGAATTGCCCAGGCAGCGCCGGTGCGCACAAGAAAGACCGTTCTTACGGGTTCGAGCCTCCCTGCGCCGGGCTGTGGGGCAAGAGATTGCCGTTGCGGAGGTCGAGTATTCGGACAGGTCACAGTTTTATGGCACCGACGTTTTCCAATTTGGACTGTTGTGACAGAGCGTAGCGGCTACACCACCTTGGTTGACTTAATGGGCCTATTAGCCAAAGCGGCGTCGTTGCCGCCGCACTCTATAAAGGTTAGCCATGCGCCGCAGGGGGCTGTACCCCTGTAGCGTTCGTAATTCCCTTGGCAACACTCTGGAGGATCGAGTACTGAAAGCAGTCGGCATTGGAACGCCACTTTCAGTCGGTTATGAAGTTATCTCAGGGTATGTGGCATAATTAACTGGGTAAGGGTGATTGTTAGCCCTGATAGTGGAAGTTGACGTTTTGTGTCTGAAAAGGCCCCCGCGCCAACTGTAAATACAGCTAAAGAACAGGTAAAATGTCAACAAATCGAAGGTTTTCGTTGACAGCACAGGGCGCTAGTGCTACACTGCGATGAGTGATTGTGAAACTTTCGGCAGAGCCAGGTTTTCTTGGAGGCAGATATGCGCGTTCATAAATACATTTGTCTTGCGGCAATGAAGGCACCCCACGTCATGTATTCAAATCGATCCATTTTCAAGAGCCGTCCTGTTTCGTCGAGCCAACTGAGAACAGGAAGTCTTACGGGCCTGAACCTTGCGTTCAAGTGCGCAGTGCTCATGGCGTTCATCGGTGCGGCAGCAACGTCTCCCGCTTGGGCGGCGCCGGTGGGTGAGAAAGCGATTTCAACGGCGTTCGTCGTGAATCTGCCGTTGACTGGCGGTGTGCCCACGGTCCAAGTGGAGTTCGAGTCGGCAATGGATCTGAGCACAGTTATACCGGCCAACTTCTTCGTAAGCGACAGGACGAATGCCAGCCTGCCCCTGGGGACGCTCACCATTCATCCTGATATGGTTGCCGGCAAGACAGGGCCTGACCCAAGCCGCCCAGGTTTGGATTTCTCGCCCAACACCTACTGGCTGACTTGGAATTCGGGAGAAATGCTTCAGGGCCAGTTGGGAAAAGTCATTGTCAACAGCATGAAAGAGCTCTCGGGCACGCCTGTTCCTGATGGAACCCTTTATTGGGTCACAGGCAAGGGCATAGCACCAACGGCGAATTCACTTGTGCTGAACACCCCATCCAATCCGACGGGTGCCACCTTGGTTCCTCTTACGGTGGTGTTCAGTGAACCGGTCCAGAATTTCGACATCAGTGACCTGGTGTTCTCGCCCTCCACGGGAGTGTCGTACAACGGTCCGTTCATTACCGGTGGACCCACCACCTATTCGATTGAATTTCGCTCCGTGACAGTAAGCGGCAATGGCACGGGTACAATTTCATGTGCTTTCGCCTCCTCACCGGCCATACAGGACCTTGCGGGCAACCCGCTGGTGACGCCGGTCACACTGCCCACCGTGGTTGTCCAGTTGGACCGTGTTCAACCCTATGTGGTCTCGGTCACCTGTCCCAGCCCAACGAACAACCCCCAGTTCACGATTACCTTCAACAAGGATGTGCTGGCCTTTAATGACCCTGCAACCGACCTGACGATTACCAAGGGGGTGAGTTCCACGCTGGACTGGACCGGCGTGACCTTGACCGGCGGTCCCCGTGTGTACACGGTGGGTTTCCAAGGCATAGTGGGGTCGGGCGCCCTCTCGCTGAAGGTCAATGCCTCCGACATTCATGATTCGGCCCTCAGCGCACTATCCTCCACCGGGAGCCAGGTTACGGTAACGGTGGACACGGTGCAGCCCAGGGCGGTGGCCATCAGCCCGACCAACGGCAACGGTCCCACCAGCGCCACGTCGATTGGCTTTACGGTGCAGTTCGACAAGCCCGTCTATGGATTCGTACCCGCTGACCTTGCGGTGAGCGGAGCCGGTGTCAATTACACCGGTGCGCAGATTTACGGCAACGACGGCGACACCACCTGGAGTGTCCAGGTCACCGGGGTGTCTGGTGATGGCACCATGGTGTTGCGGGTCAAGACAGGGGACCAGGGCGGCGTCGCGCACGACCAGGCGGGCAACAAGCTCTATTCGAGCGTGAGCAGTTCGGGCGTCATTATCGACAACACGGGGCCCCGTGTCACCGACATCACCAGTCAGAGCGGCAATTATGTCCAGGGCGGCGCGGTTCCCTTCACGGTCACCTTTAATGAGGCGGTGAAACAGTTTGACGCCGCCAACGACTTGGTGATCACGACGACGGGTTCGGTCAGTTATGCCGGCATCGCCATCCAGGGCGGCCCGCAGACGTGGACCGTGTTCGTGGCCGGCATGTCCGGCGAAGGGACG
This sequence comes from Candidatus Hydrogenedentota bacterium, assembly GCA_903893795.1. Taxonomy (GTDB): domain Bacteria; phylum Hydrogenedentota; class Hydrogenedentia; order Hydrogenedentales; family CAITNO01; genus CAITNO01. The sequence continues at coordinate 37,013 of CAITNO010000146.1, forward strand.
ATCACGCTGGCGGTAAACATTCATTCCAACGTGTGCGACCTGAGCAACAACCAGATCCTGTCCAGCGTGACGAGCGCTCCGGTCAACGTCGACATCACCCGGCCCCGCGCCACGGCCATTACACCGGTGACGGCCAACCCCACGCACAGCACCTCGGTGAGTTTCTCCGTGCATTTCAGTGAGAGCGTGAAAAACTTTACGGATGCGACCGACCTCGTGATTGCCGAAACGCAGACCGTAGGCCATACCGGCGCGACGATCTCGGGCGGACCGCAGGACTACACCGTGAGTCTCACGGGTGTGCATGGAACAGGCACGATTTCCCTGGCGGCAAACACGGTTGCGGACATTAAAGACCAGGCGGGCAACCAGCTCGATTCGAGTGTTTTCAGTGTTCCGCTGACCGTCGACAACACCCTTCCCACCGTGACCGTGAACTCGCTCGTAACGAAGAGCCAGACTCCCACACTGGGCGGCTCCGCGGGCGACAACTTCGGGGTGGCCTCTGTCAGTGTCACCGTAAACGGCACCACCCATGCCGCTTCGTTCGATATCGGTTCCGGCACGTGGAGCATAGCGTGGCCCGACACCCTGCCGCAGGGCGTTTATGATGTTGCGGCCACGGTGACCGACACGGCCGGAAACACGGCGGGGGACAGCACCAGCGGCGAATTGACGGTGGACCTCACCCCGCCGACGGTGACCGTGACTTCGCAGTTGACGGGCGACAGGACCCCCTTCATCTCGGGCACCGTGAGCGACAATGTCGGGGTGAGTTCGGTGACCTTCACCGTCAACGGTGTCACCTACAATGCAACTCTGTCGGGCGGTGCCTGGAACGGCCAGGTGACGAACCAACTGCCGGCCGTGGACCAGCAGTATGACGTGGTGGTCACGGCCACGGACACTGCCGGAAATGTGGGCCATGACGCCACCACCAACGAACTCACTTTCAGCACCAGTGTGCCGACGGTTTACGTCAACAACCTGTTCACCAGCAACACCTCGCCGACCATCACCGGTTCCGTGGTGTTCACCCCCCCGGCGACGGGCGTTTCCAGCGTGAGTGTCGTCGTTCACGGGCAGACCTACAGCGCGGTGCTGGCACCGCCCTCAGGCAGCACGGTGGCGTGGACGGCGCATGTGACTGAAGTGCTGCCGGAGGGGATTTATGACGTTGCGGCGCATACGGTGGACAATGTGACCCGTCCGGGAACGGACGGTTCGACCAATGAACTGACCGTCGACACGCACGGACCTGCGGCCACATTCTCCCTGCTCGAAGGCTCTCCCACCAACGAGGACGTTCTTCATGTTACGGTCACCTTCAACGAAGCGCTGGCCTCGCCCCTGGACGGCAGCGGTGTGACGCTTACCGGCACACTGAAGGATGCGGTGAGCTTTGATGTCAGCGGCGCCGCCCCGGCGTACACCGTGACCATTACCATGAACGACCCGAATGCCGACGGCACCCTTGGCGTGCAGATTAACCCGACGGTCACCGACAGGGCGCTCAACGCTTATGCCGGTGCCGCCTCACCGGACTGGTCGGTCAGCAATTGGATGGGCTTTACGGTCCATCCGCAGACTGCGGGCGCCTACGATGGGAGCCCGCACAGCTTCCACGTGGAGGCCAGTTTTGGCACCAGCACCCCAGTGTATGCGTGGAAATGGAACGACGGAGCGAAGTCCATCCTTGATGTGGGCACCGATTCCCCGGACTTGGTCATTCCCGACGTGACCGGCAAGGCCGGCTCTTATTGGTGCGATGTCACCTACGACGGCGTCATCTACTCATCCAACAAGGCCACGCTCTTTGTTGCGGCCCGTCCTTCCATCGCGCAGGAACCGCAGGATGAAACAAGGATGGTCGGCGAGCGTTGCGACTTCTCCGTCGTGGCGGAGGGAGGTTTCCCGCCGCTCGCCTATGAATGGTGGAAGGACGGCGCGCGGATTAGCAATGCCACCGGCAACTCGCTGAGCATAGCGAAGGTGGAGCATAAGGACGCTGGAAGCTATCAGGTAATTGTGTCGGATGTGCTGGGCACCTCGGCCTCGTCCACCCTTGCCACCCTGGTGGTGAGCGGACAGCCCGTGCCTGTCGCCGGCCTGGGCGGATTGGCGGTGCTCGCGGGCCTGTGCGCGTTGATGGGATGCCGCCCGGGTTCGGGTCGCAAGAAATAGCGCAAACATAAAACGGCAAACAAAATGAGTCTCCCGAAAGCGTCCCCTGAGATGGCGCGGGAGACAGGGACGCATGGCATGAATCTTGGCAAACGGTTTGGCGGAGGGTGGAGTGTGAATGGGATTGCACGCGCGGCATGCGCGGTGCTGCTGTTGGGAGGCGCCGTTTCCGCGGCGGCAAGCATATACGACAGTGACGGTTATCTGGGCAACCTGATTCTGGACGGAGTGAACATCAGCTCCGTCACCATAGACACGGACCAACCGTCCATTTTCGACACCACGGCCGGCAGACATGTCGGCCTGTTCTTCGGAACGCACGAAGGCGGTGTGGCCGTGTTCCGGTTTGCGGACGTGGTTGTGGCGCCTTCGGTTGTGATTACGACGGTAGGTTCCGCTCCCTGTTCCATCGTGTCCAGTACAGACATGTATTGGGGGGCCTCGCTTGACGCGTCGGCGCCTGCCGCGGGCGCCCTTTCACGGCTTGGCGGCGGCAACGGCGGCAAGGGCGGCAATGGCGGAAAAGGCGGCGACGGCGGCAAGGGCGGAAAAGGCGGCGACGGCGGTATTGGCGGCGCGGGCGGCGCGGGCGGCACGAAGCTTGGGGGCGGCGCCGGTAATGGCGAAAACGGCGGCATCGGCGGAGCGGGCCTTGGCGGCGGCACCGGTGACAGCGCGGCCGGCGCGGGCACACTCGGCGCCGACGGTACTGCGGGTGCCGCGGGCACACTCGGCTTTGGCGGCAATAGTGCCGCCGGTGCGGGTGCGGGCGGTGCAAAAGGCAACAACAGCAACGGCGTTGCAGGCGGCGCGGGCGGCGGTGGAGGCACGGCAGGGGCCGGTGGCACCGCCCAGAACAGCGTGGGCCTTGGCGGCAATTACGGAACCCCCAGCGGCAACAACGGCCTGAACGGATATGTGGGCAAACCGGGCGTCAACGGCGGCAATGGCGGCGTGTCGGCAAAGGCCGCCGGCAAAGTCGGCGGAAACGGCGGCAATGCCGTGTACGCCAGCATCGCCGGTGCGGCCAATTCACTCACGCTGGTGGCCGGCAATGGCGGTGGTGGTGGCGGTGGTGGCGGCGGTGGTGGTGGCGGTGGTGGTGGTGGCGGCGGTGGCGGCGGCGGCGGATCTTCCGGCGGCGGCGGTGGCGGTGCGGGCGAGAGTGGCACTTCCGTTTCCACGGGTGGCGGCGGCGGCGGCGGTGCGGGCGGCGGCGGTGCCGGTGGTGGCAGCGCGGGTACCGCGGCGGGTGGCGGTGGCGCAGGCGGCAGTGGAACGCAAATTGGTGAAAACGGCGGTGCGGGCGGCTTGGAAGTTTTGGTGCCCAGTGCGGGCACCGCTCCCATCGGTGTTGCCGGTGACGGCGTGGGCGGCGTTTCAAGCACCGTTGCCTGGCCTGCGGCCCCCTTGGGCGGCGCGGGCGCGGCGGGCGGTGCGGGTGGCGCGGGCGGCACGGGCGGCACGGGCGGTATCGGCGGCACGGGTTCCACGGGCGCATCAGGCGGTGGATCTTTTGTGCTGGCAGCCAAGGGATTGCTCAAGATAACCGGCCCGGCACTGTTTAACGTGTCCGCCGGTGTTCCGGTTACAGGCAGTACGGGCGGTGCTGGCATACTTCCCTCTGCGGGCGCGGCGGGCGCCAAGGGCGGTTTGCGCGGCGCCAAGGGTGCCGGTGGCACTGACGGCGTCAGTGCAGGTGGTACCGGTGGATTTTCAGCGCAGTCGCCCGACGGCACATCGGGCGGTTTGGGCGGCAGCGGCGGCACCGGTGGTGTAGGCGGCACGGGCGGCACGGGCGGCACAGCCGGCTGCGGCACGCCCGGCATGGTCAAACTGCAGGGTTCTGTAGTGCTTGCAGGACAGGCCACAGTGACCGGCCAGAATGCCCTGAGTGCGGCGCCAAACCAAAACGGCGCATGCACCATCATTTCAAACATGACCGACGCGGCGCGCAACGCGAACAAACCCACCCTGGGTTCCGGCGCGGCATTTGACGTCCCGGTGCTTGGCGCAGCGCGCAATGACGCTTTCCTGACCGTATCGAACAACGCACCCTATCAGTCCTCGGGCGGTGTCGCCTATCCCCTCATTCCCATGCTTGTTGGCGGACCGGCCGTGCATGGGTGGTGCGTGGATCAGTATTGGAACAAGAGCGACGTGGACTTGGCCATTCCCACCACAGGGAATGTCGAATACACCGTGCTGACATCCTCCACGACACCGGCCAGCGCATTTGCGGGCTTTGACCAGCTTGTCATAAAGAACACGGGCGCCACGACGGCCTCCGATGTCCGGGTGCGGGTGGATTCGGGCAACAGCAATTTCATCGACGGCAGCGGCGGCACCGTGGGCGAACTGGGTCCCGGTCAGGTGTGGACAACCACCGTTGTGGCCGGCACGACGGTCGGCGCAGGCGTGCTTTCGATAGTGGGCCAGCCCCTGTCGCAAACGGCGAATCCTGATGACCCCGTCACGTTCACTGTAACGGCGCTGGGAAACAGTATCCAGTACCAGTGGTACAAGGACAGCGTTCTGATTCCGGGCGCCACCGCGTCCACGCTCAGCTTTGCAGCAAAGAAGGCCGACCAGGGCTCCTACCAGTGCTTCCTGTCCAATCCGGCAGGAACGGTGAAGACGAACATTGTCACGCTCATCGTCAACAATCCGCTGCGCTTTGTGGTTCAGCCGCCGTCTACTGTCGTTGTTCCCTACCATGGGACATTGAATCTTTCCGTTGTTGCGGCGGGAACGCCGCCGATCACCTACCAGTGGCGCCAGGGAACGGTGGACATCCCGGGCGAAACATTGTCGTCCTATTCACGTCCGACGATGGAGGCCCGCGATGCGGCGGACTATTTCTGCCAGGTGACCAATGTGACAGGCCATCTTGATTCGCAGGCCATCCATGTGACGGTGGCAGACCCGGCCATCACCCAGGACCCCGCCAATCAGTCTCGCCTGGGTGGTCTGGGATGGAAGGCAACTTTCTCTGTGACGGCCAGCGGCTCCGGCTTCCTCACCTACCACTGGCTGAAGAACGGCGTGAACTTTAATCTTCCGCTGGACCCGCGCGTCAGCGGCGTGGACACGCCAAACCTGACGATATCCGATGTCACCACGGCGGATGATGACCAGACCAACTACAGTTGCATTGTCGGCGGTTCGGGACCCGACGCGGAGTCAAAACCCGCGACGCTTTCGGTGAACGACCATCTGGCCATCCTGGTGCAGCCGATTTCCACCGCAGTGGCTCCAGGCACTGTGACGGCCGACCCCGACTGGACTTTCGAGTGCATTGGCGCTGGAGCGGGCGACATCAACCTGAACTACCAGTGGAGAAAAGACGGCCAGGACATTCTCGGCGCCAATGGCATCCACTTTATCGTTCCCTATGCCCGGTATGAAGACCAGGGCACCTACACCTGCGCGGTGTCGAACAGTTACGGCACCGTCGTTTCCAATCCTGTTCTGTTCGGGGTGAACGGCGCGATCATCACGTTCGTCGCACAGCCCGTGAGTGTCATGCGCTATGTCGGTGAATTCGCGGCATTCTCCGTTGAGGGTGTGGTCGGCGGTTACGGCGACCCCGTGTACCATTGGAAATTCGACAATGGCCAGAAATCCATCACCGACATCGGCGGCAATGTGCCCGAGCTGTTTGTCCAGAATCTGACACTGGACAATGCCGGGACCTATTATTGTGAAGTGACGGACCTTTCGCCCTTTACCTACAGGTCGGACAGCGCCACACTGGCCATTGGCGATCCGCTCGTCATGGAGACACAACCGCAGGGCGGCACGCGGGACGAGTTTGACTCCTTCACCTTTACGGTCGGCGTCACCGGCGGCGTGGGCCGGCTTTCCTATCAGTGGGAAAAGGAAAATGTTGTGATACCGGGCGCCACGGCGGCCTTCTACCGAATCGCGAAGTTGTCGGCCAAGGACGAGGGTTCGTACACGGTGTCCGTGGTGGACGAGCATACGGGCAATCTTCAGTCGGTCCCGGCCGTGCTCCATGTGACGATACTCTGGCGGACGCCTTTGTTTGGCGGTGCGGTGGGCCTTGCGGGCGCCGCGTCGCTGGTGGCAGTGGCGGCGATTGCCCGCCTTCGAAAGAGACACGCAAAATAGGACGACCGCCCTCGGACGCCCCCTTTTGTCGAGATAGTATCTGATGAATGATCGAGTATCTGCCGGGAGTGTGACTCCCGGTGGACTCGCTGGAACCCGAACCAGCCCGGGAGCCTTTCGCCGGAGATCTTCAACATTTCGGGAGAGATGAGGATATGCTTATGTTGATCGCCAAGTCATGCACAGCGTGCGGTGCCGTTTCGCGCAGAGGCCTTGGTCTGGGCGTCACCATGGCGCTGGTATTCACTGTTGCCGCCTGCGCAGGAATCGCCGGCGCAGACTCCCTCAATTCGGTCTACCGGAACCTGGGTTCACCGAGTCTGGGGACGCTGAGCCTCCACACCGGCGACACGGCGGTTATCAACACAGGGAGTACGGGCAACCCGACCCTGGTCGTCAATGGAACAACGACCTATACGGGCACGACCATCAACTATGGCGACGGTCCGGTGGCGGTGTTTTACTTTGATTACGTCAAAGTGCCCCAGGGGGTCACACTTTCCGTATCGGGAGCGCGTCCCCTGTCCATCGTGTCCGACAACGACATGTCGTGGGGGGCTTCCGTGACAGTGCCCCCCGGAAGTCTTGGCGGTGGCGCTGGCGGCAGTGCTGGTACCGGCAGCGCGGGCGGCGCTTTTGGAATAGGCGGCATGGGCGGCCAGGGCGGCTCTGGCGGTGGCGGCGGCGGTGGCGGCGAGAACGACGGCGGTGGAAACACCGCGGGTGGTGCGGGCGGCAATGGAACGGCGGGCCTGGACGGAGTTCAGGGAGGCTCGGGCCAGCCTGGTTCGGTTGGCGGCGTTGGCGGTGATGGCATTGCCGGGTTTGGCAAGGCTGCCGGCGGTGCCGGCGGTGCAGGCGGCGCCAAAGGCGCCGGATTGTCCGGCGGCACACGCGGCGCCGGCAGCGCCATTGGTGTCGGCGGTGCGGGGGGCATCCGTTCCGAATCCATCGTTGTCATTCCCGTGAATGTTAATCTGTACGTGACCAATCTGACCATCAACATTCAAATAAAGCTTGGACTGGGAGGGTCGAATGGCACCAACAGTGCGGGCAATTCGGGTCTAATCGGAAACGACGGTGGTGCGGGCGGAGCCGGTTCTCAGGGCGGCACCGCCGAATTTGCACTGACTGACTGGGCGGATACACTGAGCCTCGTGGCGGGAGCCGGTGGCGGTGGTGGTGGCGGTGGCGGCGGCGGCGGCGGCGGTGCGGGTGGCGGCGGCGGCGGCGGCGGTTCGGGCGGCGGCGGTGGCGGCGGCGGTGCGGGTTCATGGCTTTCAGCCGGTGGATATGACTGGGTCATAGACACCTTCTTGGGCGGCAGGGAGATATCCGGTTCGGGCGGCGGCGGTGGCGGTTGCGGCGGTGGCGGCGGCGCTGCGGTGGCGGGCATTACAGACTGCCCGATCGGAGCTCAAGGTGGCTCGGGTGTGCTGAACAGCAACGCAACACCCGGCACCGGCGGCACTGGCGCAGGCAGCTATGGTGGCGCAGGCGGTCCCGGCAGCGGCGGCGCACATGCGGGCTATGCCGCCAGCCAGGGTGGCGGTGGCGGCACTGGTGTCAAGGGGGGCGACGGGACTGCAGGCGGTGTGGGCGCATCGGGCGGAATCGGCGGAGCTGGCGGCGGTTCCTTTGTGCTGGCCTCAAGGGGTGTGCTGAGCATTGTGGGCGCCCCCACGTTCAATGTTTCCGCAGGTGGACCGTCAAACGGCGGTACGGGAAGTGGCGCGGTGTTTCCGGCGGGAGCTTCCGGCGGCCGCGGTGGAAATGCGGGGGGCGCTGGACCGTCAATTACCATTTCCAACAGCACCCTTAGCGGCGCATTGGGTTCCAATGCAAGCGTCATGGGCAAGGGCGGCGCCGGCGCCTCCGGTGGTACCGGCGGCGACGGCGGCCGGGGCGGCATGGGTGGCAAGGGGGGCGACGGCGCGCCCGGCGGTGTGGCCCTTCCCGGCATGGTGAAGATGCAGGGTTCGATTATTCTGATGAACGGCGCCGCCAGTGTGGTGGCAAACAATGTCAACGGTTCGGCAGCGGCACGGCGCAACGGCTTCTTCAGCCGCATCACCAACATGTCGCAGCAGTTGTTGCTGGACAACCTCCCCGTTCTGAATCCGATCACCCTGAACCTGGGCACGACGACCAACTGGAACGCCATACGCGGGGTGAATTCGTTTGATTCAGACAATGGCCATCCGTATATAGGTGAATTGCTTCAGCCACTGGTTCTCCCCTACTACAAGGCGGCCACTCAGGGCTTCCTCGACCCCTCCGGCGGTTACTGGAACCAGGATCAGGTGGAGGGCCTGTTCACCGGCGACCACCGTCTCGAATTGGTGCGGGTGCCGGGCGTGTACACCGGTTATGACCAGATATTCGTGCGCAACAACCACTACCAGGCGCTTAATGGCGTCACGCTCAACGTGGATGGCGGAGCCGATGTGCTGCTTCCGGCAGCACCGGGCGGCGGCGCGGCCGGGACCATGTCGCCCGGGAGCGTCTTCACGACAACCGTGGTGACCGGGACCCCTGTTGTGGTCGGCAAGACCATGGTGGTATCGCCGATTGAGAACCAGGTGGTGTATCCTAACGGCAATGTGGATCTTTCGGTCCTGGTGGAGCCGAACACCTATACCGGACCTCTTGCCTATCAATGGCAGGTATTCAGCACCGCCTCAAACGTGTGGACAAACTACACCGGGGCGGGTGCCGACACGTCCGCCATTTCCTATCATGTGGACTGCGCACTGCCGGATTCGGACCGGTACCGTTGCCTGATCGATGACGACACCCAGCAGGTGATTGCCGGTCCGGTGACCGTAACCTACGCGAGCATTCCCATCATCATCACCTCCCCGGTCACCTCCCGTGACATTTTCTCCGGTGCCGGCATCTCCTTTACCGTGATCGCGGAGGGCGGAAACGCCTCGGCGTACGGTGCGCCGTCATTCCTGTATCAATGGCAGCGCCTTAACACGCTCAGCTCGGACTGGGAGGATTTCGGGGGAGGCGGAGGTTACAGCGTCAGCGGGAATGTGTTGACGCTCGACAATGCCCAGCTTTCCGACAGTGGAAGCTTCCGCTGCATCGTCAGCGATGCTGTGGATCCCGCCTGCACACCGGCTCCCAGCGCCGTGACGGCAGCCTATCAGATCAATGTGTTCGGTCAGTTGCAGATTACGAAACAGCCCGAAGACGTGCTGGCCCGCACCGGTGAACAGTGCTTGTTCGCCGTGGATGCGCCGGCCAGTCTGACCAATTTGCAGTATGTCTGGCAGCGATTTGCCGGAACAGCGGGTCCGGACTGCCCCGCAGCGGACTCGACCGACTGGGTTGCGGTGCCGACGGCGCCCAGCGCTGCCAAACTCCTTTTCACTGCGACTGCGGAAACGGCCGGCTATTACCGTGTAATGCTTACGGAACCGCTTGGCAGTCATCTTACGTCGAACTGTGCCCGGCTGTCGATGGTGCCCTTTGCGATAACCCGTCAACCTGAAGACTTGTGCATGTATGCCGCGGACGACGGCAGGCAGATCGAAGCGCTCGCCGAAGAGGCGCAGGGCATTCTTGAGTACCAGTGGTTGAGTGTGGGCGGTGCCAAGGCGAGCGTGGAGGTGCCCGGCGCCACACAGAGCACGCTAAGTTTCCCGGGACCGACCCAGGGTGAAGAGAGCTTTGTGTGCCGCATCCGCGACGTGCAGGGCGGAACGGTGCTGCAGGAGATCCTGACCCGTGAGGCCAAGGTGCGCATCGCCAAGCCGTTTGCCATCAAGTATGCGCTGCAAGATGATTTGCAGGCTGAAATTGGGTCGGTGAAGACATTCACCCTGCTGACTGAAGGAGGTTTGGACGTGCATTATGCGTGGCAGAAAGACGGTGTCACGATTTCCGGCGCGCCCGACGAAGCCACCTATGTCATCGGTTCGGTCTCGGCGGTAGACAACGGCAAGTACACCGTCGTGGTAACCTATCGCGGCGGCACGACCTCGTCCTCCGCAACACTGAAGGCCGCCGTCACGCCCCCGGTGGCAAAAGTGCCTGCCGCCTCGCACTGGGGCATGGGCCTTATTGCGGCGCTGCTTTCCGGCGCGGCGGTCTGGCGCCTTCGTCGGCGCATCGCCCGGAAGGGTTTGGCGGCAATGCTTGCTGTCATCGCGGCAGTGTTGGTGGCGGCGCCGGCACAGGCGCAAACCGCGCCTGATTTCGACAAGATTCTGCTCGACCTGAAGGCCGATCTGAGCGCGCTGTTCACCGTGAACGGCGTGGATACCTGGAGCGGCGGTGCCTCACCCCTCTATCAGCATGTTCAGGGTCAGCCAGGGTTTACAGGATACGACCTGAGCGCGGCCCTCTACGGCGGCGATGGAATTGTTGACCAGGACCATTTTGCACTGGTCAGAACCCTTGTCAACACCGCTTCGGGCTGTGCCGCGCCGCTGGATACGGTCAATCCGAGTATCATCCCCACCGTTCGGTCGTCATTTACCACATCCCGAAACACCATTCGGAATCTGGAACTGACCTTGCAGAACCTGCATGTTCACATTGCCCATCTGCATTATGCGGGAAGCACGTCCATCGACCTGAACAATGTTGACCTTCTGGTTTCGAGTGTTACCACCGGGCAGACCAACACGCTGCTGGGTTATCCGGTGGACATTCCCAGTCTATGGTCCAACAAGTTCCCTGTTGGGAGTGAGGGGTTGCTTCGGTCGGCTCTTAATCCCACCAGTCCGCAGATTTATGCGGCCGACGGTTCGCCGGTCACGTATGACATCGAAGACTGCCTGCAGAATCTCGCCGGTGCGGTGATGACCACCGGCGATGAGCCGACCATTAACTGGTACCGCGGTCTGGTTGGCAACCTCTGCCTGGGTGTCATTCAGAACCTCGTGCCAAAGCTGCTTGCGGGAATTGGCGGGAAGTCCATTGAAAAGGGCATCACCCAGGAGGATATGCTGTCGCTTATTCAGAAGTCCGCCGCAGTCGAAATGCCTCCCCTGCCGGAAGAGAAATCGCTGTACAACATGAGCGGCTGTTCCGATCAGGTTATCAACATCAATCTCAACACGTCCAACGTTCAGGCAACAGGGACGGTCACCATTTACGGCGCTGATGTTTGCAACTCGCTGAATGTGGCCATCGCCCCGCTTTCCTGCTCCACCTATCCTTGCCAGGCCGCATGGCTGGCCTCCTACGGGGATTTGAACGGCGACGGCACAACGCTCAGAAACTCCTACGCGGCCAGCGCGGGCAACCGCGCCGGGTGGTTTGTGAGGGAAGCTGCCGATTTCCCGGAAATCGTCGTGCAGAACTGGCCCACGGTCCCGGCCACAGCCAGCTTTGGCGATGTGATCCCCTTTGTGGTCGATGTGGACCACACCGTCGCCGGTGCCGCCAACTACCAGTTCCAACTGTTTGCCGGAACGGCACCGGACACGTTTGTCCAAGTGGACACCTCTTCCGGAACTTACAACCCTGCCAATGGAAAGTTTTCATTCAATCTGGATGTGGATTTTCTGGGAAGCACCCACTATTACAAGTGGTCCGTGCTGACCGGCTGCGGCACGGGCCTGAAGAATTCCCCGGTCTATCAAGTCTATGTGCCCGCGCCTCCGATCGACCTGAGCACCCAACCCGCCGACCACTGCGTGCGCCGCGGCGATTCCTTTGCCTTCAGCGTGAACGGCGCGAGTTCTGTGGGAACGCTCAGTTATCAGTGGCAGATAAACAATGGCGGTGGGTGGTCCGATATTGTCGGCGCGATCGGACTGAGCTATGGCAAGCTTGTGGCGGATCCCGTGTCCGACCCGGGGCAGTACCGATGCCGGATTACCAACACGATCACGCTGCCGGGCGCCGGGTCGGTGTCCTATTCTGTCAACTCCAACATAGGCAAACTGACCGTACTGTATCTCTTCAGCAAGCCCAGCCAGTTCGTTGCGGTGTTGTTGGGCGGAACCCTGAACCTCTCTGTGGTGCCTGCGGGCGGAAACGTGACCAATCCCGTGCCGCCCACCGGCAGCGACCCGGCCTTCTTCGGCCAGTATAGCTACCAGTGGTTCAAGGGGGGCGTGCAGATCACGGGCAACGCCAGCGCGCTCACCGAGCATTTGATTATCCCAAATGCCCAGATTGGCACCGATGACGGAGATTACTACTGCGTGGTGGGCGACGGTTGTGTCGCGTCCGGGTACGCTTTCGCCCCGCCGACCACGGTGACCGTCACGAACAACCCCATCCTGATTGCGCCGACGGGCCAACCGGTGGGCGGTGGCAGACTGATCAACGGCAACCCCAAGGCCTTCCAGGTCGTGGTCACCGGCGGAGAGCCGGGCAACCAGTTGAGCTGCGGATGGTTCTTCTCCCAGAACGCCGAGGGCAGCGGCGCGGTTTCCCTGGGCATAGCCACGCCGATGACAGACATGGGCGGTGGGTCTTTCAAGTCTATCTATACGATCAGCAGTCCGCAACTCGTGAATGCGGGCTACTACTTCGCGCAAATAAGCGACGGTGTGCAGTCCATTACCTCGAATCTGGCACAGCTCTTCGTCGGCACGAAGCTGGATGTGGTTGCCGCGCCCCAGGGCGGATTCTTCCACACGGGCGACGCGCACGTGCCGCCGCTCTCCGTGACGATGACGGGCGGTGTCGGGGCACTCAGCTACAAGTGGTTCCGTGATGGTGAGCCGTTGCAGGCAAATGGTCCGGTCTACAATCTCAGCCCGCTGGCGGGGGTGGATGCCGGTATATACACCGTTCAGGTTCGCGACATAGGCACGGGTGACGGGCGCTATTTTGAACTGACACCCACCTATGGCACAGGCACGGTGTATGAGTCGCCTGCCGTTGGTCTCAACATTTCCAGGGCGCCGTTGCTGTTGCCTGCGGGACAACCGCAGCACCAGAAAGGCCCTGCGGGCGCCAATTACACCTTTAGCGTGAATGTCATTGGCGGTGCGGGCAATCTTGCGTACGCCTGGTTCAAGAAAAGCGTCACGCCGCCTGACCTTGAGGTTGGAAACGCGGCGTCTCTGACGGTCACCAATGCGCAGCCGACAGACCAGGGTCTGTACTACTGCGTGGTGAAAGACCGGCTGGCGCAACCCACCACCCCAGACCCCGGCACGGTGACTTCCGCCACGGCGCGTCTGACTCTGACTGCTTCAGATGTTACGGCCAGTCCCCTGCGCATCGTGCGGCAGCCGGCCGGCGTTGTGGTGCAGTTGAACCGTCCGTTTACGCTCGAGGTGCTGGCGTTTGGCGGCAGTACGACGAATTACCAGTATTCTTGGACCAAGGATGGCGTTCCGATTGCCGATGCCACCCTGGGCACACTTACGGTTGACGGTGCCACCCTGGAAGACCAGGGCAACTATCAGGCAACGGTGCAGTCGGGTGCAACCGAAACTGTGACGAGCGACGTGGCACGGGTGACCATTGGCGCCGGCATGCCGCTTGCGGGCGGGCTCGGATTGGCCGCACTGGCATCCTTCAGCGCTTTGGCGGGTGCCATGAGGCTGCGTCGGCGTAAATAGTCGATGTTCTAAGGCGTAAGCTCTGTTAATCAAGCGGACACGGGCGGCAAGTTGAACTTGCACCCGTGTCCGCGTTGTTTATGATTGTCCATGAGCCTCTTCAGCAGGTCTCGGCTCAACGGGATATCAGCCGCACAATCTGCGGTTTTCTGTCTGCCAATTGTGATAATTCCTCGGGGTCTGTGACGGAGGTTTATGCACCCAAATTGCATCCCCTGCCGCAGACAGGGTATCCTATTCCCGAATTTGTTCGGTGCTTTTTCCAACCTGTGAGGATCATACCGTGTCCCAGAATCCATTGGTTTCCTATCTTCAGCAGACCCCGGCCGACCAGGTCGATGCCGGTTTTGTGGCCTATTTGGCCCAAATGACTGAGGTTTCCAAGGTCGCGCCCACGGTGGCCAAGTCGATAGTGCAGGAACTGGCCGACCAGCGGCGCTACCTGAAACTGATTGCCAGCGAAAACTACTGCTCGCTGTCCACCCAGTTGGCCATGGGCAACCTGCTTACGGACAAGTATGCCGAGGGCATTCCCCATCAGCGCTTTTACGAAGGCTGCGACAACGTGGACAACGTCGAGGCCTACGCGGCCGAGCAGGCCGAAAAGCTGTTTGGGGCCGATCACGCCTATGTGCAGCCGCACAGCGGCGCCGATGCGAACATGGTGGCCTACTGGGCCATTTTGACGGCCAAAGTCGAGGTGCCCTGCCTGGAGAAATTCAACACAACCAATCCCGCCGCACTTTCGGCCGAGGACTGGAACAAAGTCCGCCAGGAGATAAACGGCAAGCGCCTGATCGGCATGGACTACTATTCGGGCGGCCACCTGACCCATGGTTACCGGCGCAATCTCTCCGCCAAGATGTTCGAGTCATTCAGCTACGCCGTGAACCGCGAGACGGGCTACATCGACTACGACGAGATCGAGAAGATGGCGTTGGAACTGAAGCCGCTGGTGCTGCTGGCGGGCTACAGTGCCTATCCCCGCCTGATAAACTTCGCGCGCATGCGCGAGATTGCGGACAAGGTCGGCGCGGTGTTTATGGTGGACATGGCCCATTTCGCCGGGCTGGTGGCGGGAGGCGTGTTCACCGGCGACGCCAATCCCGTGCCCCACGCGCATGTTGTCACCTCCACCACCCACAAGACGCTGCGCGGGCCCCGCGGCGGCGTGGTGCTCTGCAAGAAGGAATTTGCCGAATTTGTGGACAAGGGCTGCCCGCTGGTGCTTGGCGGTCCGCTGTCACATGTCATCGCCGCCAAGGCGGTGGCCTTTACCGAGGCGAACAAGCCCGAATTCAAGGCCTACGCCGCGAAGATCGTGGAGAATGCCCGCACCCTGGCCGAGACCTTCATCAAGAGCGGACTCACCCTGGCGACCGGCGGCACGGACAATCATCTGATGCTGATCAACGTGGCCAAAAGCTGCGGACTCACGGGCACGCAGGCCGCCTCCGCACTGCGCGAGTGCGGCGTCACGCTCAACTACAACTCGCTGCCCTTCGACCCGAACGGCCCCATGATCACCAGCGGTTTGCGCATCGGCACACCGGCCGTCACCACGCTCGGCATGGGCGCGGACGAAATGGTCGAGATTGCCGGCATTATCAAGTCCGTTCTGGACGGCACACAGGCGGCTGTGCTGACCACGGGCGAGAATGCGGGCAAGCCGAGCAAGAAGAAATACGTCCTTGACCCGAAAGTGCGCGACGCGGCATTTTCCCGCGTCAAGACCCTGCTGGACCGCTATCCGGTTTATCCGCAGCTTGACCTGGGTTATCTGCAGGAACATTTTGGATGAACAATCCAGCCACCATGACCGCAGTCTTCAAGGCTGTGTTCCTGGTCGGCACGGGCGGCGCGCTGGGTTCTTTGGCCCGGTATGGCACGTCAGTCGGCTTTGCAAGGCTCTTGGGACCGCAGTTTCCCTGGGGAACACTGGTGGTCAATCTCTTGGGCTGTTTCATCTACGGGTTTGCCTTTGCGCTGATTGTGCGCAACATGGTGCCCTTTGGCCCCGAAGTGCGCATGTTTCTGCTGGCGGGATTTCTGGGCGGGTTCACCACCTTCTCCAGCTACGGCATGGAGACGGTGCTCTTCGCAGCCGAGGGCGGGGCGGGTCTTGCCGTGGTCAACATTCTGGCGAACAATGTGGCGGGGCTGGGGCTGTGCGCTTTGGGCCTCTGGGCGGGACGCTTGCTCTGACCCCTTTGCCTTCCGATTGAGCAGGAGGACACACCAATGATTGGAATGTTCTTTCCGACGGGCGGGCTTGACCCGCTGAATCCGCCCGATGCGCTGGCGCGAAAAACGGCCAATGCCGCCATGCAGGTGGCCAATTCCCAGAAAAGCGAGATAGAACTGCTTCGGGAACAGGTTGAGCGGATTGCGCTGTTAAATCAGGCATTGTGGGAACTGGTGCGGGAACGGCTGCAGCTAAGCGATGCCGACTTGGAAAGAATCGCCCAGGAAGTGGACCTGCGCGACGGCAAACAGGACGGACGGCTGTCCGAGCATCCGCTCCAGTGCCCCCAATGCGGACGGGTGTCCAATTCGCGCCATAAGAAGTGTTTGTACTGCGGCCTGTTGTTTGAAGGAGACGCCTTCGGCTGAGGCGCTTGTTTCGCGCTTTCAGCGCTTGTGCTTGGAGATAACCGGTTTCCCGGGGCGTTGCCCCGGGCTGTCTTGTCTTGCGCCTTTGGCGCGGAGGACGCCGCGGCCGCAAAGGTCCAGAAAGTGTTCATGTTCCAACGCGCCGAAGGCGCATAAGGTTGCAGCCTGGGGCACCGCCCCAGGAAAGTATGCGCCCCGATTTCAACGCCCTGAAAGGGCGAAACAGACCTTTCGCCTTCAAAACAAACATGCGGCACCGAAAGGTGCCGTGAGGAGTCTGCAATGGTTACGGAAACGGCAATTCTCGATGCACTGCGGAGCATCATCGATCCCGACCTGCACCGCGACATCGTCTCGCTCGGCTTTGTGAAGAATGTGAAGATTAACGGTGGCGCCGTGTCTTTCACCATTGAACTGACCACGCCCGCCTGTCCCGTGCGCGAACGCTTTCGTTCCCAGGCGATGGAGGTGGTACAGGCGCTGCCCGGCGTGACCGGTGTGGATGTGGAAATCACCGCGCAGCAGCGGCATGGGGCGGCGCCCTCGGTGGCGCTCGACAATATCGGCACCATCATTGCCGTTTCATCCTGCAAGGGCGGCGTGGGCAAATCCACCGTGGCCGCGCTGCTGGCGCGGGCGCTGCAGCGCGAGGGGCTTGCGGTGGGCCTGCTGGATGCCGACATTCACGGCCCGTCCATTCCGACGCTGTTCAACACGCACCATCCCGACGTTGTCACCATGGACGAGACCTTCCTCCCGGTGGTGGTGGACGGGTTGGCCACCATGAGCCTGGGCTATTTTCTGGGCGAGAAGCCCGCTGTCATGCGCGGGCCGATGGTGTCGAACTACGTGATGCAACTGCTGTCCAACACCGACTGGGGAAAGCTCGACTACCTGCTGATCGACCTGCCTCCGGGCACCGGTGACATTCAGCTCACGCTGACCCAGCGGGTGTCCTTTGATGGCGCAATCATCGTCACCACGCCGCAGGCGCTGTCGCTGGTGGATGTGGCGCGCGGCATACTCATGTTTGAGAAGCTGGAAGTGCCCGTGCTCGGCGTGGTCGAAAACATGGCCTTCTTTACCTGCGACGGATGTGGCAAGGCGCATCATCCCTTCGGCGACAGTTCAGGCACACTGCACGACCGCTTCGGGCTCGACACGCTCGCGCGGTTGCCCATACTGCCGAATGTGCACAACGCCGAATCGCGCGATGCGGGCGCGGATATCCCCGAGTTTGCCCAACTGGCCGAACGGCTGCACCGTGCCGTGGGCATGCGCCGGGGCGACCATGCGGGTCACCCGGAAATCAGTGCCGATAAGAACTTCATCACCGTGAAATGGCCGGACGGCTCGGAGAGTCGTGTGGCAAACCGCGTCCTGCGGCTGTCCTGTCGCTGTGCCCTGTGCGTCAATGAGATGAGCGGAGCGCCCATGCTCGATCCGGCCTCCGTGCCGGAGAACATCGAAGCGGTGGAGATTGTCCCGCTCGGCAACTACGCCGTCAGCATTGCCTGGAGCGACGGCCACTCCTCCGGCATATTCTCCTGGGAACATATTCGCCGCATTGCGGATGAATCTTCCGCGGCCCAGTGCGGTTGCGGGTGCGTTCACACGGAGTAGAAGTTCCGAAGAAGCCCGCCGATGCCGACAACTACGCGGGTTTTGTGCGTCAGCCATACCTGTGTTACGATGGCCCAACACTACGGGAATAATCGCACTCAACGTTTGGAAAACGCGTGCAAACATGGCAAATCGGCTGATTAGGGTATATTTGTTTGGGTTCCTGCTGATGCTGTGTCTGCTGGTCCATGCGGGAGAAAGCGCGCGGGGCACGGTGCCGGGGCTTTCCATCGAAAAGCGCGAACAGGGCGGCATTTCCTACATAGTGGCCCATGTGCAAATGGACAAAGCCCCCCTGCGTCTCCATTGGAAGAACGATGCGGGGATTCCCTACCGCAATTTCACGGCACTGCGCGGGGCGCTGGACGAGAAGGGGGATCGGTTGGTGTTCGCCACCAATGCCGGTATTTACGCCCGGGACTACACCCCTCTTGGTCTGCATGTGCAGGATGGCCATGAATTGGCGCCGCTCAATCTGAAGAACGGCGGCGGCAACTTCTTTCTGAAGCCCAACGGCGTGTTCTATACGGCCGGGGGACATGCCGGTGTGCTCAGTACCGATGATTATGCCGCAGCCGGGCTGCGGCCCGATGTGGCGGTGCAGTCCGGGCCCATGCTGCTGCGGCATGGCGCTGTTCACCCAAGCTTTTCCCCCGGTTCAGACAGCCGCCACAGGCGCAACGGCGTGGGCGTCGTTTCGGACACGGAAGCGGTGTTTGTGCTTTCAGAACAGGAAGTAAACCTCTACGATTTTGCCCTCTTCTTCCGCGATGAGCTGGGCTGCACGGATGCGATTTATCTGGACGGCGCCATTTCGGGCATGTATGCCCCGGCCGTTCACCGGGACGACCCGGGCATGGAGTACGTGGGCATGTTCGGAATTTCCGATCCCAAGTGCGCGGACAACACCAATACGGACAAGGGGGGGCACTGACATGGTTCGTGGACGGGTTAGGTATGTCTGCAACGAGTGCGGCACCGTGCATCCGGGCTGGATGGGCCGCTGCCCCGAGTGCGGCGCATGGAACACGATAGAGGAGGAGAGCGCCACCGCAGAGGACAGCCGCTCGATGGCGTCGGTGACCGGGGTCGCCAGCGTGCCGCGTCCCGTGACCGAGGGCGCGGGTGAAACGCCCGAGCGCCTGGCGACGGGGCTGGTCGAGTTTGACCGGGTGTTGGGCGGAGGCATTGTGCCGGGCTCCATCACGCTGGTGGGCGGCGATCCGGGCATAGGCAAGTCGACCCTCATGCTCCAGGTGTCCCACCGGGTCGCCCGCGAGGGCGGCCGCGTGCTCTATGTAAGCGGTGAGGAATCCTTCTCCCAGGCGCGCATGCGCGCCGACCGGCTGGGCGCGCTCAATGAGAACCTGCTGCTCTACACCGAGACTTCCATGGACGCGGTGGCCGGGCAGATTGAGAAGGGCGGCTGGCGGCTTGTCGTGGCCGATTCGATTCAGTCCATGCACACGTCCGCGATGCCGTCGGCGCCGGGCAGCGTGGGCCAGGTGCGCGAGTGCGCGGCCGAATACATGCGGCTGGCCAAGGGCATGCAGGCGCCGGTGATGCTGGTGGGGCATGTGACCAAGGACGGGGTCATTGCCGGTCCGCGGCTCTTGGAACACATGGTGGACACTGTTCTATACTTTGAAGGTGAAGGTCGCCAGTCATTGCGCATACTGCGCGCCGTAAAGAACCGCTTCGGCTCGACGAACGAGATTGGCGTGTTTGAGATGCGCGAGACGGGACTGCACGAGGTGGCCGACCCGAGCGCGCTGTTCCTGGGCGAGCGCCCGAAGGGCGTGAGCGGTTCGGCGGTCTTGCCGGGCATGGAAGGCACCCGCCCGGTGCTGGTGGAGGTGCAGGCGCTGGTGGGCGAGCCCCATGCCGGTTCGCCACGGCGGGCCGTGTCCGGGGTCAACCCGGGCCGCGTGTCGCTGCTGCTGGCCGTGCTCGAAAAACGGGCCGGATTGCGGTTGTGCGACCGGGATGTCTTCATTAATGTCGCGGGCGGCGTTAAAGTGGACGAGCCCGCAGCCGATTTGGCTGTGGCGCTGGCCGTTGCGTCGAGCTGCCTGGAGCGACCCGTGCGCGAGGGCCTGGCGGTTTTTGGCGAGGTGGGCCTTGCCGGAGAAGTTCGGGCCGTGGACGCGGCGCGGCAGCGCGCGGCGGAGGCGGCCAAATTTGGGTTTGAATCCTGCATGCTGCCGCGCGGTTGCGCAGCCGATGCGCCTCCGGGCGCGGGAGTGGTGGCCGTCGCCCGGCTGACCGAGGCCATACGGCTTGGATTGGAGGGACAACATGCCGAAAAAGATCATTAGCGATGAAGAGGCGCTTCACTCGGCCATCCGCATGGTGGCCCCGGGAACGCACATTCGCGAGGCGCTGTCCATGGTGCTTCAGGCGGGCACGGGCGCGCTCCTGTGCTTTGGAGACGTGGGCAAGCTTGCCCGCCTGTCGGAAGGCGGCGTTCAACTGAGCGCCGAGGCGACACCGCAGCTCATTTATGAGCTTTCCAAAATGGACGGTGCGATTATCCTGGACGAAAAAGGCACCCGCATCCACTATGCGAATCGGTTCCTCCGGCCGGCGACGGGTTTCCCCTCCGGCGAGACCGGCACGCGCCACCGTGTCGCCCAGCGCATGTCCTTCCGGGCCAAGTGCACCGTGGTGACCGTCTCGCAGCGCCGCGCCTCGGTGACGGTGTTCTGCCATGGGCGCCGCCACCTGGTGAAGACGGTGCAGGCCTCGGTCAACAAAGCCACCCAGGCCATCCAGACGCTGGAAAAGTATGTGGCCATTCTGCAGCAGACGCTCAAGGATCTGACCATCCGCGAATTGGGGGGCTGGGTCACGGTGATGGATGTGTGCCGCGTGCTGCAGCGCCGCGAAATGGCCGAGCGCATTATGCGCCGCGAGGTCATCCCTCTTGTGGAGGAACTGGGCGAGGAGGGGCGTCTTATGATGCTCCAGGTGAGCGAACTGCGCAAGCCCTTTGAGGAGGCCCGGCTCGTGGTGCGCGACTATGCGCGGGACCGGACCGAGGATGCGGTTATCGAGCGCATCCGCACCATGGACAGCGACGACATGCTCAATTCCGGGCTGATTGCCCAGGCACTGGGTTGCGGGTCGGGCGCACGCGTGCTCGAAACCCAGCTTTCACCGCGGGGATACCGGGTGCTGATCATTATCGGAGCCCGTTTCTCGGACACTGTCATCCACAACCTGATCGAGGAATTCGGCTCGTTGCCGGGCATCCTCAAGGCCACCAAGGAGCAACTGGTGGAGGTGGACGGGGTTGGCGAGGCAATGGCTGAACGGTTGCGCACGGGCGTTGAAATGCTGCGCACCCAGCTCAACATGGACACCAGGAAATAAGCAATGCCCCACGTGGTTGACTGCAAGATAACAGCGCACCAGGAGGCGGGCAGGGGCCATTACCGAATGGCTCTGCGCGCGCCGAAAATCGCGGCGGAGGCCTCGCCGGGCCAGTTCTGCATGATCGAGGTGAGGCCGGGTTACCATCCTTTCCTGCGGCGGCCGATGTCGATAGAGCGCATTTTCGCCGACGGCATCTCGCTGCTCTACAAGGTGGAGGGCGAGGGCACACGGCTCCTGTCGACGGTCGCCGTGGGCCAGTCGGTCAGTGTGCAGGGGCCGCTTGGAAAGCCCTTTCCCATAAATCCGGCCTGGGAGCGGCCCATCCTCGTGGCGGGCGGCATCGGCGTGGCGCCCTTTCCGGGCTTGGCTGAGGCCATCATCAGCAAAACCGGGCGCGCGCCCGAGGTGGTGATTGCCGCGCGCAACGATTCGCTGATTCTGTGCGAGAAAGACTTCAAGCGCATGGGGTGCCGGGTGACGCTGGCCACCGATGACGGTTCGGCCGGGCGGAAAGGTTTTGCCTCCGAAGCCCTTGCCGACCTGGAACCCGGGCCGGGGGCCGTGGTGTATGCCTGCGGCCCGCTGGCCATGATGTACGCCGTGCATGAGGTGTGCGTTGCCCGCGGGGTGACCTGCTACGCGTCGCTGGAGGCATTCATGGCCTGCGGCGACGGCGTGTGCATGGGATGCGTGATTGAGGCCAATGTGGAGATAGAGGCGGAACGCATGGTTCGCGTCTGTGCCGACGGGCCGGTGTTCGACACCACCATTATCGACTGGACGGCGCAGCGTGCCCGCACGGGAGGCCGGTCATGAGCGTCAACCTTCAGGTTAACATCGGCGGACTGGTGATGAAGAACCCTGTGACCGTTGGGTCGGGGACCTTCGGTTACGGCCAGGAATACAACAACTATTTCGACGTGTCGCAATTGGGCGCAATCACGGTAAAGAGCCTCTCCCTCAAGCCGCGGGCGGGCAATCCGCCGCCGCGCCTGGTGGAAACGCCCGCAGGCATGCTCAATGCCATCGGCCTGCAAAATGTGGGTATTGACGCCTACCTGTCCGAAAAGCTGCCCTGGTTGCGCAAGCACGGATGCACGATTATCGCCAATATTTACGGGCACACGCCGGATGAATACGGGCAGCTCGCCGAAAGGCTGGAACGCGAGGGCGGCGCCGACGCCATCGAGGCGAACCTTTCCTGTCCGAATGTGCACAATGCGCGCGACGCGGGGGGCTGCAAACTGGTGGCCCAGTCGCCGGAACGGGTGGCGGAATACACCCGCATCGTCAAATCGGCCACCAAGTTGCCGGTGTTTGTGAAGCTGTCGCCCAACGTGATGGACATTACCCAGCCCGCGCTGGCCGCGGAAGAGGCGGGCGCCGATGCGATCTCGCTGATTAACACGCTTATCGGCATGGGCATCAACCCCGAAACGCGGCGCTCGATTTTGAGCAACATGGTGGGAGGGTTGAGCGGCCCGGCGATCCGGCCCGTGGCCGTGAAAATGGTCTGGGAGGCGGCCAGCGTGGTCAAGATTCCGATTATCGGCATGGGCGGCATCTGCACGGCGGGCGACGCCATGCAGTTCATTCTGGCCGGTGCGCGCGCAGTGGCAGTGGGCTGCGCCTCCTTCCGGCAGCCGGACACGGCGTTGCAGGTCGTAAATGGTCTCGAAGACTACTGCAAGCGCCACGGCGTGGTCGACATTAATGAACTGGTCGGCGGGGTGCTGACACGGTAGGCTGCGTGGAGTTGCGCGAAGCGCCATGGAACGCATCGTGGTTATACGATGGTGCGTCTCGCTTTCCCGCCGACACCCTGAACATATCCGGCATATTCCCCCTGTCACTTCCATATTCTCAACAGGTATAATTGCGGACCGCGCCCGGCCGGGAATAGGATTGCCTGTCCCGGCATGTTTATTGGGTGCGCCAATTAAGCAAGGAACTGGACAACCATGCCCAACACAGACCTGATTGTCGTGCTTGACGTGGACACCCGCGCCGAGGCGCTGGACATCGTGGACCGCTGCGGCGCGTGCCGCTGGTTCAAGATCGGCTCGCAGTTGTACACCCGCGAAGGGCCCGACATTGTGCGCGAGGTGATTGCGCGGGGCAAGCAGGTGATGCTGGACCTCAAGTTTCACGACATTCCCAACACGGTGGCCCATGCGGCGGCGGCGGGCGCGGCGCTGGGCGCGGGACTGATGACGCTGCACGCCTTTGGCGGACGCAAAATGATTGCCGCGGCGCGCGGGGCGGTCGAGGGGACGGGTTCCCGTCTCCTTGCCGTTACGGTGCTGACCAGCCTGAGCGACGCCATGCTGCGCGACGAACTGGGCGTGCCGGAGACGGCCGCGCAGACCGTGCCGCGCTTGGCGAAGATGGCGGTGGAATCGGGCGCCCACGGCATTGTCTGTTCCCCCCACGAGATTGCGCAGGTGCGCGCGGCGGTCGGTCCGGACGCGCTGGTGGTTACGCCGGGCATCCGGCCCGCCTGGGCGGGCGCGGACGACCAGCAGCGCATTATGACGCCCGGCGAGGCGGCTGCGGCGGGCGCCAGCATGATTGTGGTGGGCAGACCCATTCTGAAACATCCAAACCCTGCAGAAGCGGTGGACCTAATACTGAAGGAGATGCAAGCATGACATCGAAGGAAGTCATAGACATTTTCAAAGCGACCGGCGCTTTGCTGGACGGCCATTTCATCTACACCAGCGGCCGGCACGGACGCCAGTTCCTGCAGGCGGCGCGGGTGATGCAGTGCCCGGAGCACACCGAGACGCTGTGCCGGGGCATGGCGGAAAAGTTCAAGGATGACGGGGTGGAACTGGTGGTCGGTCCGGCGACCGGTGGCATCATGCTCGCCTATGAAACGGCCCGCCACCTCAACTGCCGCTGCGCCTATTCCGAGAAGGACGGCAAGGGGGGGATGGCCGTCAAACGCGGCTTTGCGATCACGCCCGGCATGCGCGTGCTGGTGGTCGAGGACATCGTGACCACCGGCGGCTCGGTCAAGAAAACGATTGAGCACCTGCGGGAGCGTGGCGCCGAGGTGGTCGGCGTGTCGGTGCTTATCGACCGCAGCAGCGGCGAGGCCTCCTTCGACTGCACCTACCGGCCGCTGGCCGAACTGCCTATGCAGAGTTTCGCGCCCGACGCGCTGCCCTATGACCTGGTCACCACACCGGCCGTGGAACCAGATGACCTCATTGTATGACCGGGGGGAACAAAGGGAAAACAAGACAGAATTAAACATGGATAGACAGGATATACAGGATGAAAGGCATGCGAATATTCTCGTCCTACCCTGTTCACCCGGTCCATTCATATTAATGAAAGTGTTTTGTTCGGAAGGAAATGAACAGCAGGATGCTTAGGATGACTGGCTGCTTCCTGTCGGCGCCTGCGAACAGGCTGTATTCCATAGGAGGGATTGGGCATGGATGAGAAGCACGATGCACTGCTGCACGAGAAACTGACGGAGAAGATCATTGGAAGCGCATTTGAGGTGATCAATGAGATGGGTTCCGGATTCAATGAGAAGGTGTATGAGAACTCGCTTGTTGTGGCAGCAAGCCAAAATGGGCTGTCGGTCTCGGCGCAGCACCCAATAAAAGTTATGTTCCGAGGCGTGTGCGTGGGTGAGTTCTTCGCTGACGTGCTTATCGAGGAGAAGGTTATTGTTGAATTGCAGGCGGTTAAGGCACTCCTGCCTGAACATGAAGCGCAAGTGATCAACTACTTGAACGCCACGGGATATGAAGTTGGCCTGCTCATTAATTTCGGCAACCCGAGACTTGAGTTCAAGCGTCTCACTCGCAGGAAAGACTTCAGACAGGATTAACCGGACCTCGGCTCGTTAGACGATCTTTCAAAAGAAAATAAGAATGTGGACAGACAGGATAACAGGGCGGATGACGTACAGATCACTCTATCTTATCCTGTCCATCCTGTTCATCCATGTCAATAAATGCCTTTCTGGCAAATGTGAGTGAATGGTGGTTCTATGATTGCATTGAACAAAGCGCAACAGGCGGCGGTGGAGGCGGCGGAGGGTCCGACGCTGGTGCTTGCGGGCGCCGGCAGCGGCAAGACCCGCGTCATCATCGAGCGCATGGCCTGGCTCGTGGAGGAGCGCGGCGTGGACCCTGCGCGCCTGCTGGCGCTTACCTTCACGAACAAGGCGGCGGCGGAAATGCGGTCGCGCCTGGTCGCGCGCCTTTCAGGGCGCATGGACCCGAGCCGTCCGGGCTCCTTTCTGGGGACCTTTCACTCCTTCGGTCTGCATGTGCTGCGCCGTGACATCGACCGGCTTGGCCGGAACAAGAACTTCACGGTGTGCGATGACCAGGACCAGAATTCACTCATAAAGCGGCTGGTCAAGGAATTGCCGCAGAGCTTCGAGCCCGTCACGCCGCGCGCGGCACTGTCGTGGATCAGCCGGCTCAAGCAGAACGTCGAAGTGCCGGACTGGGGGCACGACGCCAAGTATCCCGCCGAGGAGAGCTACCGCGAGCTGTGGAAACGCTATCACGCGGCGCTGGAGGCCTCTTCCACG
Source organism: Candidatus Hydrogenedentota bacterium (assembly GCA_903893795.1). GTDB lineage: Bacteria > Hydrogenedentota > Hydrogenedentia > Hydrogenedentales > CAITNO01 > CAITNO01. The sequence goes on from CAITNO010000146.1 coordinate 63,053, forward strand.
CTCGACTTTGACGATCTGCTGGTGCTGCTGGTGCGTCTCTTTGACACGGACGACGACGCGCGCACCAAGTGGCAGCGTCGCTACACGCACATCCACGTGGACGAGTATCAGGACACGAACCGCGCCCAGTATCTCATCACGCGCTATCTGGGCGGTGAGCAGGGCAATATCTTCGCCGTCGGCGACGAGGACCAGAGCATCTACTCCTGGCGCGGCGCGGACATCAACAACATCCTCGACTTTGGCAACGACTTTCCCCAGGCGGCGGTGTTTCGCTTGGAACAAAACTACCGCAGCACGCGCCCCATCCTGGACGCGGCAAACAGAGTGGTTTCGAACAACATCAACCGGCTGGGCAAGTCGCTCTGGACGGACCGGGCCGAGGGAGCGCAGGTGCGCTATTACCTCGCGGAGCACGGCGACGAAGAGGGACGCTTTATCGTCGAGGATATGGTCAAGCGCGGCCTTGCGCCGCGCGACACGGCCGTGCTCTACCGCACCAACGCGCAGGCGCGTTTGCTGGAAGAATCGCTGCTGCGACGCGGCATCAACTACATCGTGGTCGGCGGCATCCGCTTTTACAGCCGCAAAGAAATCAAGGATATCGTCGCCTACCTGCGTTTGCTGGTGAACCCCCGCGACGACGAGTCGCTGCGGCGCATCATCAACGTGCCCACGCGTGGCATCGGCGGCATCACCCGCGACCGGTTTACCGAATATGCGGCCGCCCGGGGTTGTCCGCTCATAGAGGTGCTGCGCGAAACCGAAAGCGACGAGACACTGGCGGCGCGCGCGCGCCAGTCCGCCACCGAATTGGTCGCGCTGATTGACGACCTGTCCATCGAGGCGATCAAAGGACCTGTGGCGCCGCTGGTGGAAAACCTGCTGGAGCGCATCGGATACCGCGAATACGTCCGCCAGAGCGATGAAAAGGACTTCCGCTCCCGCATCGAGGTGGTGGACGAGTTCGTTGTCGCCTGCCGCCAGCACGACAAGGACACGGGCACGCCCCTGCTCGATTTTCTCGCCGACCTTTCCCTCTCGTCCGATGTGGACGGCTATGACCCGGAAACGCCCGCCGTGACCCTTATGACCTGCTACAGCGCCAAGGGCCTCGAATTTCAGCACGTTTATATTGCCGGGCTGGAGGAGGGCCTGTTCCCCATGCTTCGCGACGAGGAGGAGGACAGCGCGGCCGACTTGGAAGAGGAGCGCAGGCTCTGCTATGTCGCCATGACCCGCGCCCGCGAAACGCTCACGCTGAGCGCCGCGCAGGCGCGCATGATCTACGGACGCACCGACGCGGGCCGCGAGGTGTCGCGCTTTGTCCGCGAGATAGGCGACACGCGGCTCGACTGGATTAACAAACCGGCCCCGCGCGCCGCGGCAAGACCGGCCGAGACCGGGCGCCCCGTGGCCGCCGAGACCGACACTTCGGGCCTGCGCATGGGCTCACGCGTGCGCCATGCCAGTTTTGGCCCGGGCACGGTGATGTTCCTGCAGGGGACGGGGGAGAAGGTCCGCGCCCGTGTTCGATTTGACACGGGCCGGGTGGCAACCCTCATGATTGCACTCGCACCACTGGAAATATTGGAGACCAGAAAGAAATGAATCTCGATGAACTTCGCGCGAAGATAGACTCGCTGGACTCGGACATTCTCACGAATCTGAACGAGCGGGCCCGCATGGCGCAGGAAATAGGCGAGTTGAAACGCCGTTCCGACGCGCCGATTTATGTGCCCGAGCGGGAGAAGGCGGTCTTTTCGCGCATCGCGGAAAGAAACACCGGGCCGCTGAGCAACAAGGCGCTCACGACCGTGTACCGCGAGATTATCAGCGCCATCCGCGCCTTGGAAAGGCCGACGAGCGTCGCTTTCCTGGGGCCGCGCGACACCTTCAGCCACATGGCGGCGCTGCGCGTCTTCGGTGCCGAGAGCGAATACCACCCGCTGCCCTCTTTTGCCGACGTGTTCACCGAGGTGGAGCGGGGCCGCATCGACTATGGCGTGGTGCCTGTCGAGAGCAGCATGGGCGGTTCGGTCAGCGACACGCTGGACCGGTTCATCACGTCCGAGCTCAAAATCGTGAACGAAATCCTGATGCACATCACGCAGAACCTGCTGTCCAAGAGCAAGCTGGAGGAAGTCAAGCGCGTCTATTCCAAGGACAACGCCATCCTGCAATGCCGCAACTGGCTCCGGGCCAACCTGCCCGGTGTGCCGCTCATCGAAACGAGCAGCACGGCCGAAGCGGCCCGCCGCGCCGCAGGCGAACCGGGCGCCGCGGCCATTGCAAGCCGGCTAGCCGCCGTGACCTATGAGTTGGATGTGCTGGCCGAGCGGGTGGAGGATGCCCCGCACAATTTCACCCGCTTTGTGGTGATTGGCCGCCAACTGGTCCGTCCCACGGGCGACGACAAGACCTCCATACTCGTCTGGGTGAAAGACAGGGCGGGCGCTTTGTACAACCTGCTGCTGCCGTTCCAAAAGCGCGGTATCAATCTGACCCGCATTGAGTCCCGGCCCAGCCAGCAAAAGGCGTGGGAGTATGTCTTCTTCATTGATTTCCTCGGCCACATTGAGGATGCCATCGTGAAGGAGACCCTGGAGGAGGCCGGAGATCAGACGCGCAACCTGAAAATACTAGGGTCCTTCCCCAGGGCGGACTTGGTCGACTGACACAGGTGAGCGGCATGGGCAATATAAGCTAGAATACCGCGCGATATCTGCACCCGCGAAAGCGGTGAGGGGATGCTGCTTCAGGTCCCCCTTCAAAGGGGGATCTGGTGTTTGGCCTTTATCTAGATTTTAGACGGTCTTTGTAAAACCCCTTGCTTTTTGCGTTGGTTCGTGTTAAACTATACTCTAGCATATATGCTAGAGTATACCAACCCAAAGGAGCAGGCCATGGGATACCCGACAA